>JBBPIN010000038.1:0-17042 GCA_038040285.1 Actinomycetota bacterium | reverse complement strand
TCGATCGACCAGTACGACTCGATGATCAAGGAGAAGGCGCTCGCCGATCCCAACCCGCGCGACCCGCGCTTTGCCAACGTCTTCCCGTCATCGGAGATGGCCGAGTGGAAGCGCCAGTGGCCGGTCGTGCCGACCTTCTTCTACGGCGGCATCGAGTACGGGACGATCGAGCGACCGGCGTCGGAGAACGGCCACCGCGCGTAGTCGGCGGACCGGCGGTGATGCGGCGGCGCCGGGGGTGCCTCAGGGAAGCCGCAGGCCGCTGCCGGTCCTGCGCCCCAGGCGTCCCTCGGCGACCATGCGCCGCAGCAGCGGCGCAGCGCGGTAGCGCTCCTCACCCAGCTCCTCGTGCAGGGCGTCGAGCACCGCCAGCACGTGGTCGAGTCCGATCGCGTCGCCCCACTCGAGTGGCCCATGCGGATAGTTGAAGCCGAGCCGCATCGCGGTGTCGATGGCGGCGGCGCTTCCGACCCCTTTCTGGAGCGCGAAGGCCGCCTCGTTGACGAGCTGGCAGACGATCCGCCCCAGCACCAGGCCAGGGGAGTCCCCGACCCATTCCACATGCAGTCCCAGGGCACCGAAGAAGTCCTCAGCGCCATCCCGCGCTCCCTGCGGCGCGTAGGAGCCGGCGGTTAGCTCGACCAGCCTGGCGCTCTCTAGCGGCCCGAGCAGATGAAAGCCGACCGAGGTGCCGGCGTCATCGAGCTCGGCGAGGTTTCCCCCGGCAAGCAGCACGAGCCGCGGCGCGTTGGCGCCCCCCAACGCCACCCCACGCAACGCCTCTGCGAGCTTGCCATCGCCAACGATCTCGGCGGGCGGCAGGGCCTGCGGCTCGTCGCCGCCGGTATCGCCGATCGCTACCACTTCCGGATCAGGGGGCCGGTACGCCGTGTCCGAGTAGTCGTAATAACCGCGCCCTGCCTTTCGCCCCAATCGCCCCGCGGAGACCATCTGCTGTTGGATCGGGTGGGGTTGCCAGCGCGGCTCGTGGAAGCTCTGCTCCCAGAAGGACTTCGCGACCTCGAAGTTGACGTCAATGCCGACCAGGTCCATGAGCTCGAACGGGCCCATGCGAAAGCCGCCGCCGACCCGGCAGATGCGGTCGATCGTCTCGGCGTCGGCGATGCGGTCGCCGAGAAGGCGCAGGGCCTCGAGGCTGAACGGGCGCGCGCAGCGATTGGCCACAAAGCCGATCTCGTCGGCGGCGCGCACGGCGTACGCCCGATTCGCTCGCCGACATCGGCGACCAGCTGGAGTGCCTCCTGCGATGACTCCGGTCCCGCCACCACCTCGACCAGCTCCATCAGCGCCGGCGGATTGAAGAAGTGCATGCCGACGACCCGTTGCGGCTCGGGCACCCCGGCTGCGATCGCGGTCACCGAGAGGGAGGAGGTGTTCGTGGCCAGGACGGCTTCCGGGCCACACACCTCGGCCAGCTGGGCGAACAGCTGTTGCTTGAGCGCGAGATCCTCCGGCGCGGCCTCGATCACCAGCTCGCAGCCGGCCAGGTCCTCGAGTCGCGGGGCCGCTCGCAGAAGGTCAGCGGCGCGCTCGGCTTCCTCGCCGCTCCATCGCCCTCGCTCGACCCCCTTTTCGAGGGCGGCGCCCAGCCGCTCCACAGCGGCGGGCAGCGCCTCGGCGACCGGATCGTGCAGCCGCGTCTCGAAGCCCCCCAGGCAGGCGATCTGAGCGATGCCGGCGCCCATCGTGCCGGCGCCGACGACGCCGACGCGCTCGACCCTCAGCGCTCCTCCTCGAACACGTTTGCGATCGCTACTTCCCCTTGAAGTCGGGCTTGCGCTTCTCGATGAACGCCCGCATCCCCTCGACCCGGTCCTCGGTCGCCATCGACAGCTCGTAGAGGCGACGCTCCATCTCAAGCCCGGCGGACAGGGAGGTCTCGTCGGCCGCGATGATCGCCTGCTTGGCGAGCCTGGTCGCGATCGGCGGCCGCTTCGCGACCCGCCCGGCAAGCTCCAGGGCCTCCTCGAGCCACTTCTTCTTTTTGGCGACCACGTTCACCAACCCGGCCTCCTGCGCTTCCATCGCGTTGATCCGGCGCCCGGTCAGGACCAGGTCCATCGCCCGCTGCTTGCCGAGCACGCGGGTGAGTCGCTGCGTTCCACCGCCGCCGGGGATGATCCCCAGGGTGATCTCGGGCTGTCCGAATTCGGCCGTCTCCGAAGCGACGATCAGGTCGCAGATGAGCGCCAGCTCGAAGCCCCCGCCCAGCGCCCAGCCCGAGACCGCGGCGATCAGCGGCGTCTTCAGCGCCGCCATGCGTCTCCAGAACGACGCCGCGGGGTGATACAGCGCCTCCTCGAACGAGCGCTCGACCGTCACCTTGATGTCTGCACCGGCTGCGAACACCTCGTCGGAGCCGGCGATCACCACGCATCGCACTTCCGGATCCGCGTCGAATCCTTCCAGCGCCGTCGCCAGCTCCGCCATCAACTCCGGCGATAGTGCGTTGCGCGCCTCGGGACGGTTCAGCCGGCAGAGCGCGACGTTCCCATCGACGGACGTCTCGATGAACTCTCCCAGGGTGTTTGCTCCTAGTTCCTAGTTCCTGGTTCCTAGTAACTAGCAACAAGCAACTAGCTACTTACCTCAGCCTTCTCTTCCGCTTCCATTGGCATCATCGCGTTGATCCCCGTCGCGTCGCGCCCGATGATCAGCTTCTGGATCTGTGAGGTGCCCTCGTAGAGCGTCGTCACCCTCGCGTCGCGCAGGTAGCGCTCGACGGGGTAGTCGTCGACGTAGCCTGAGCCGCCGTGGACCTGGATCGCCGCGTTCGCACATTCGACGGCAGACTCGGTCGCATAGAGCTTCGCGACCGAGGTCTCGGCCGTGTTCGGCAGCCCGCGGTCCTTGAGGTCGGCGGCGCGCCAGACGAGCATCCGGGCCGCGTCGCGCTTCACGATCATCTCTGCGAGCAGCTCCTGTACGAGCTGAAAGCGGGCCAGGGGCACGCCAAACTGGTGGCGCTCCTTCGCGTAGGCGACTGAGGCGTCCACGCACCCATCGCAGATCCCGACGCAGCCCGCGGCGACGCTGAACCGACCCGAGTCCAGCGCCCTCATCGCCACCTTGAAGCCGTCGCCAACCTCGCCGAGCATCGCGTCGTCGGAAACCTCGACCTCGTCGAGCGAGATCTCCGCGGTGTCGGAGGCCCGCAGCCCGAGCTTGCCGTGGATCTCCTGGGTCGAGAAGCCATCGCTGGAGGTGGGGACCAGAAAGCAGGCCAGGCCTCGATGCTTTTGCTCTGGATCGGTCTGGGCGAAAATCAGCGCCAGCTCGGCGTAGTTGGCGAGCGAGATCCACATCTTCTGGCCGCTGATCGACCAACCGCCATCGACCTTTATGGCGCGGGTGCGGAGGTTGGCGGCGTCCGAACCGGTGTCGGGCTCGGTGAGACCGAAGCAGCCCAGCGCCTCGCCCGAGCAGAGGCGCGGCAGCCAGGCCTGCTTCTGCTCTTCCGTGCCCCAGCGCTCGACCGATCCGCAGACGAGCGAGGTTTGGACCGACACCACCGTTCGCGCGGCGGAGTCGGCGCGCCCAACCTGCTCGACGATCAGGCCGTAGCCGAAGTAGTCCAGCCCGCGACCGCCGTACTGCTCGGCGACCGGGGCGCCCAGGTAGCCGACCTCGCCGAGCTTGCTGGCCAGGTCGCGGTCGAAGCGCTCGGCGCGGTCGTTCTCCTTCGCGCGCGGCACGATCTCGCGGTCGGCGAACTCGCGCGCCGCCTCCGAGATCAGGCGCTGCTCGTCGTTGAGCTCGAAGTCCACCTCGCCAGCTTATTGAGGCAGTTCTCGCCGCAGGGCCGTGCCGAAGCCCTCGATCGCCTCGCGGGTGCGCTCGCCGGGGGCCTCGGGCAGCTCGGTCCCATCGATCGTCGAAACCGCCTGCACCTCGCGGGTCGTCGAGGCGAGGAACGCCTCCTTGGCCGCTCGCAGGTCGGCGACGGGCCACATGCCCTCTTCGACGTCCAGCTCGGCGACGATGCGGGCGCGGGTGATCGACTGCAGCACCCCCGAGTCCAGCGAAGGGGTTCGCAGCACGCCCTGGGGCGAGACCCAGAACACGGTCGAGGTCGGCGCCTCCAGCACCGTGCCGTCGGGGGTCACCAAAACGGCTTCGTCGGCGCCCCGGGCCTGCGCGAGCCGCGTCGCCTGCATGTTGGCCGCGTAGGAGAGCGACTTGACCCCGGTGAGGATGACGCTGGGGGCATAGGTGACGGTCGCCAGGCGGATCGTCTCGGCGCGCTCCGGGAGCGGCTCGGTGACCGCGATCCGCCGACCGCCGCGGGTGATCATGATGCGCAGCTGGCCGTCGTCCTGGCCGAACTCGGCCAGCAGCGACTCGATCTCACGCTCCAGTGCCGGGCGGTCGACCGGCAGCTCGATCGAGGCTGCCGAGCGCTGGAGGCGGTCGAGGTGGTCGGCGAGCGCAAACGGGTGCCCGGCGTAGAGCCGGATCACCTCGAAGACGCCGTCGCCTCGGTAGAGGCCGTCGTCCTTCAGCGGCACGGTCGTCTCCGCGACCGGCGAGAGCCGCCCGTCGACGCTCGCTATCTCCTTCGCGCTCACGGTCGGCGAGGCTACCCGATGGGGCGGGGGCGAGAGAGAAACCGCAGGTTGCGCCAACTAATACGTACGTCCAGCCCCCGGCACGATTTTCCGTCCAAATGACTACCTAATATCGCCTACGAGTCATAGGGTCATGACGATGCTCCTAGAGCAGCACTCCTCCAGTAGTAGTTGAAGTAGGCGGCGGGGGTCGCAGCCCCCGCCGCTTGCTCGTTTGCTTGGCGGCTGGGTCCGGGTCGGCGCGGTCAGACCGCTTCGACGACCGTCGCCAGGCCCTGGCCGACGCCGATGCAAAGCGACGCCACCCCGTAGCGGCTGCCGCGACGGCGCATCTCGCGCACCAACGTGGTCATCAGCCGGGCGCCAGAGCAACCGAGCGGGTGGCCGAGGGCGATCGCCCCGCCGTTCACGTTGAGGCGCTCCTCGTCGATGCCGAGCTGGCGGGCGCAGGCCAGGACCTGCGACGCGAAGGCCTCGTTGACCTCGATCAGGTCGACGTCGTCGAGATCGAGATCGGCGGCGGCGAGTGCGCGCGGGATCGCCTCCGCGGGGCCCATCCCCATGACCGCGGGGTCGACCCCCGCGACCCCGAAGGCGACGATGCGGGCCAGAGGCTTCGCGCCGAGCTGCTCGGCGCCGCGCTCGGAGCCGATCACCAGGCAGGCGGCGCCGTCGTTGAGGGTCGAGGAGTTGCCGGCGGTCACCGTCCCGCCCTCGCTGAAGGCGGGCCGCAGCTTGGCAAGCTTCTCCAGCGAGGTGTCGGCCCGCGGCCCCTCGTCGCGTTCGAGGGCGCCGTTCTGGTTCAGCTCCACCGGGACGATCTCCTCGGCGAAGCGGCCCTCCTCGGCTGCCGCGACGGCGCGCTGGTGGCTGCGCAACGCGAATGCGTCCTGGTCCTCCCGCGAGACGCCATAGCGCTCGGCGACGTTCTCGCCGGTCTCGCCCATCGATTCGGTCGAGTACATCTCGGCCATCCGCGGGTTGACCATCCGCCAGCCCAGCGTCGTGTCGTACATCGTCTGCGCGCCGCGGGGGAGCGCCGCCTCAGGCTTCGGCACCACCCAGGGCGCCCGGCTCATCGACTCGACCCCGCCGGCGAGGTAGAGGTCGCCCTCACCAAGCTTCACGGCGCGGGCCGCCATGTTGACCGCCTCCAGGCCCGACGCGCAGAGCCGGTTGACGGTCGCGCCCGGTACCGAGACTGGCAGGCCGGCAAGAAGGACGGCCATGCGCGCCACGTCGCGGTTGTCCTCGCCCGCCTGGTTGGCGGCGCCCAGGTAGACGTCGGTGATCCGCTCCGGGTCGATTCCGTTGCGCTGCACGGCGGCCGAGATCACGTGGGCGGCGAGGTCGTCGGGGCGCACGCTGGAGAGGGCGCCGCGGTAACGCCCCATCGGCGTGCGGACGGCGTCGAGGATGAGCGCTTCCTGCATCGCATCACCGTATCCTGAACGCGTGGGGTTCTTTCTGGGGACGATCCTCATCCTCGTGTTTCTCGTCGGTGTGCTCCTGCTCGTCGGCCACTTCTATCCGGGCAGTGGCGCCGACCTGCTCGACTGGAAGCCGACCCGCTCCTACGAGACCGAGGTGAAGCTCGAGGCCGACGACGTCCAGCAGATGCTCGATGCCCAGAACGAGATGCGCCGCCGCCGCGGCGCGCCGGAGCTGACCCGCGACGAGCTGGACCAGAAGGTCGCCGAGGACCAGGCCCACCGGCTGCGTGGCCGCGGCCCGTTCTCCTCTTAGGGCGTCCAGGGCTTGGCACGCGCGTTGATCGTCGGCTGCGGTTGCCGGGGCCGAGCCCTAGGTGGGCGGCTGGCAGCAGAGGGGTGGTCGCTGCGTGGAACGACCCGCGACCCCGAGCACGTCGCCGACATCGAGGCTGCCGGGATCGAGTCCGCAGTCGCCGACCCCAACCGGCCTGGGACCCTGCTCGACCTGGTTGGCGACGTGACGATCGTGCACTGGCTGCTCGGAACGGCGCAGGCCGAGCCGGAGGTGATCGTGGCGATCCACGGCGCGCGGCTGAAGGCGCTGCTCGAAAGGCTCGTCGACACCCCGGTGCGGGGCTTCGTCTACGAGGCGGCGGGGGACGTGCAGCGCCAGCAGCTCGAGCGCGGTGCAGGCCTCGTCCGCTCGGCGGCCGAGACCTGGCGCATCCCGGTCGAGGTGGTCGAGGCCGACCCCACCGACCTCGGCGCCTGGCTCGACGCGATGACCGCCGCCACGCTGCGGCTGGTGAGCTGAGCGGCGCCTACTGGAAGCGGGTCGGGCCCTTCTGGCCCTGCTTGCGAGGCGCGAATCCACCAAGCGGTATCTGCGGGGCCCCCGGCTGTGACCAGGGCGCCTTGTTGGCATCGTGGGCCGGCGCCTTGTCGAGTTGATCGACTGCCGCCTTCAGCCCCACGTAGCTCCGGTGGGAGCCAGGAGCTTCGATCCTCCACATCTCAACGGCAGCGCGGTCGGGGCCTCGCTTCCACCGACAACCGACGCTGGTGGGCGGGGCCGGCGAACCCAAATAGGTAAAGTCGGGTCGGGATTGGCCAAATTTGAAGCTTGGAGGTTGCGATGGCTGACTACGAAAAGGACGTCTTGGTCGACACCGACTGGGTCGCCGAGCACCTACACGACGACGGCATACGAATCGTCGAGGTCGACGAGAACCCGGCGCTCTACGCGGAGGCGCATATCCCGGGAGCGATCGGCTTCGACTGGAAAACGGATCTGCAGGACCAGGTGAAGCGCGACTTTCTCGGCCCGCAGGAGTTCGGCGAGCTGATGGGCAGCCGCGGGATCTCCAACGATCACACCGTGCTCCTCTACGGCGACCGCAACAACTGGTTCGCCGCCTACACCTACTGGTACTTCAAGTACTACGGGCACGACGACGTGAAGCTGATCAACGGCCCGCGCGACAAGTGGATCGAGGACGGCCGCGAGACCAGCACCGAGGTCCCGCAGTACGACGCGGCCGAGTTCGAGGCCAAGGACCCCGACCGCGACATCCGTGCCTTCCGCGACGAGGTGCTCGACGCGCTCGACGAGGACACCAAGCTGGTCGACGTGCGCAGCCCGCAGGAGTACTCGGGCGAGCTGATCGCGATGGCCGGATATGAGCAGGAGGGCGCGCAGCGCGCTGGACACATCCCCGGCGCCGCTTCGGTCCCCTGGGCGCAGGCGGTCAACGAGGACGGCACCTTCAAGTCCAAGGACGAGCTGGAGGAGCTGTACAAGTCAAAGGGCGTCCTCGACGGCGACCCGATCATCGCCTACTGCCGGATCGGCGAGCGCTCGGCCCATACATGGTTCGTGCTGCACGAGCTGCTCGGCAAGGACGACGTCAAGAACTACGACGGGTCGTGGACCGAGTGGGGGAACATGGTCAACGTCCCGATCGAGAAGGACGTCTAAGGGCGCTGCAAAGCGTCGCATCTCGGGGTCCTCGGCCTCGCGGCTTGCTCACGCACGCTTCTAGTGCGCTCGCTTCACCGCTCGACCTGCGTTCCCCGACCTGCTCGCTTTTCGCGCCCTACGCGAGCCGTTCGAGCAGGTCGCGCAGAATGCGGCCGGTGGCGCCCCAAATCATGTGGCCGTCGACCTCGAAGGTTGGGGTTCGGACGGGCACGCCGCGCCGCACCAGCCGGCGCATTGCGTAGGCGCCGCGGAGCTTCTCGAGCTCGAAGGTGAGCACCGTCGCGACCTCGGCCGGGTTCGGCCGTAGCGGCAATCCCTCGGGGATCAGTCCGACGAACGGGTGGACCTTGTACGAGGTGACGTAGGTCCCGATCGGCGGCAACGCCCCGGCCAGCTCGACCTGGGCTGGGTCGAGGCCGATCTCCTCCTGCGCCTCGCGCAGCGCGGTCGAGCACAGGTCCTCGTCCGGCTCGTCCTGGCGCCCGCCCGGGAACGAGATCTCTCCGGCGTGGCGGCGCAGGTCGGAGCGGCGCTCCGTGAACACGAGCCCCGGCCGGTCCGGCCAGCCGTACATCGGCACCAGCACCGCCGCGTCGGTGCGTCCGTGGGCGTCGAGTCGGGCAGCCTCCTCGGGGGTGAGGAGAAGCTGGCTCAGGTCTGCGGGGGAGGAGGCCACGGGCCTAGAATCGTGACTGAACCGAATTGGGGGTGAGGTGATGGTGGACGCGCTGCTGATCATCGACTTTCAAAACGACTTCACGCCGGGGGGAGCGCTGGCGGTCCAGGGCGGCGATGAGATCGGCGAGCCGATCCAGAGGCTCGCTCCCCGGTTCGACGTGGTGGCGGCGACGCGCGACTGGCATCCACCCGATCACGCTTCGTTTGAGACCGAGGGCGGGCCCTGGCCGGTGCACTGCGTGCGGGGCAGCCACGGCGCCGACCTGCACCCGGCGATGGCGGGCATCGATGTCGACTTCATCGTCGACGTCGGCCGCGAGCGCGAGGACGAGGGCTACTCGGGCTTTGAGAAGTCCGATCTCGCCGAGCAGCTACGCGGGCGCGGGGTCGAGCGGGTCGCGATCTGCGGCCTTGCCACCGACTACTGCGTGCGTGCCTCGACGCTGGACGCCTGCCGCGAGGGATTCGACGTCACCGTGGTCGAGGACGCGATCCGCCCGGTCGAGGTCGAGCCCGGCGACGGCAAGCGGGCGATCGAGCAGATGTCGGCGGCGGGCGCGAAGCTCGCCACCTCCGACCAGCTGCTCGCCGGCGCCGCCAACTGATTCTTGGCCGGTGCCGTTGTTAGGCACCGGCAGTGGCGTGTCAGGCGGCGAAGCCGCCGCAATTACGTCTGCTGCTGTAGCGGGTCCGGGGCGCCGAGCTTGCTGTTCTCGGGCGCCTCGTAGGGCTTGCCCGGGATCCCACCGATCGCCAGCAGGCGCATCGGCTCGTCACCGGTCCAGATCTTCCGCTTGATGCCGGGGCCGACCATCACCATTGTCTCGGCGTCGATCCGGTGCCGCTCTCCCTCGATCTCGATCTCACCCGAGCCGCTCAGCGCGACGTAGATCTCTTCCTGACCGTCGTTGGCGTGGTCGTGCTCGGGGTACTGATCCAGATTGGGGGGGAGGTCCATGACCTGGCACCCAAACGACTCGACGCCGAGCTCGGCGCGGGCGCGCTTGAACGAGCCACCGAACACGGCCTCCATGTCGTCGATCTTCTTCACCGCGTAACCAGCCATCGGTTCTCCTCTCGGTTGGACTGTTGAAAGCGCCGCCGCAATATAGCGTACGAACGTTCGTGCGGTATACTGAGGAGCGATGCCGGCCACGAAGCAGCGCAGTACCCGGGAGGCGATCCTCGATCGCGCCGTCGACGTTGCCTCCGAGGAGGGACTCGAAGGCCTCACGATCGGCCGCCTCGCCTCGGAGATGGATATGAGCAAAAGCGGCCTGTTCGGCCACTTCGGTTCCAAGCAGGAGTTGCAGCTGGCGACGATCGAAGCGGCGAGCCACCGCTTCGCGGACGAGGTGATCGCCCCGGTCGGCGATCAGGAGGCCGGCGCGGAGCGGTTGCGCGCCCTCTGCGACCGCTACGTCGGCTACATGGAGCGCCAGGTGTTCCCGGGCGGTTGCTTCTGGGCCTCGGTGACGGCGGAGTTCGACAGTCGACCGGGTCCGGTGCGCGACGCGATCGGAGAGAGAGTGTCCGCTTGGGTCGAGGCCCTGGAGGCGGAGGCCGCGGCGGCCGGTTTCGACGATCCCGCCCAGCTCGCCTTCGAGCTGTATTCGGTCGCCCAGGGCGCCAACTCGGCCTTCCAACTGTTCGGGGACCACGACGCATTCGGCCGCGCCCACGCCGCGATCGACCGGCTCCTCGCTCGAGCCGGCTAGATGATCACCTGCACGGTTCCGCCGTCGACCGACCAGGCGGAGCCGCTCACGTAGGAAGCGTTCTCGGAGCACAGAAAGACGATCGCCGGGGCGATCTCGTCGACCTCGGCCAGCCGTCCGATCGGGCGCTGCGCGGCGATCGCATCCAGCGCCTCCTCGCGACTGGCGGCCCCGGACAGCTCTTTGGTCTGCTCGAGCAAACCGCCGGGCCCCATCCAAAGCTCGGAGGCGACCGGACCCGGGCAGATCGCGTTGATCAGCACGCCCTGCTTCGCGTAGCGGTCGGCGAACAGCCGCGAAAGCGACAGCTCGGCGGCCTTGGCGACCGAGTACTCCGGGGTTGCCGCTGAGGGTCGCTTGCCGGCCGAGGAGGATATGTTCACGACCCGGCCCCAGCCCCGTTCGGCCATCGGCGGGACCGCGGCCCGCATCGCGCGCAGCGGCGCCATCACGTTGAGCTCGAAGGCCGCGTACCAGTCCTTGTCGGGGACGTCGTCGAGGTCGCGCCGCTGGGCGGTGCCGGCGTTGTTGACCAGGACGTCGAGCTGGCCGAAGCGCTCGGTCGCTTCGGCGACGATCCGCTCACCGGCGTCCTCCGCGGTTACATCGAGCGTCAGCGCAGCGACGCGGCCGCCCTCGCGCCCGCATTCCTCCGCGGCCTCCGCAAGCTGCTCCTCGGAGCGGGCGATCAGCAGCACGTCGGCATCCTCCGCGCACAGCGTGCGCGCCGTGTCGCGACCGATCCCCCTGCTGGCGCCGGTGACCGCGCAGGCCCTGCCGCTGAGGCCCAGGTCCATGCCTAGACCAGCTCGATCCGGTCTTCGATCTCCACCTCGGTGTCCTTCAAGAGCGCCCGGTGAACGGGGCACTTGCCGGCGATCACCTCGAGCCGCTGCTGCTGTTCGGTGCTCAGCTCCTTCGGCAGCTTCATCGTGACCAGGAACGAGGTCGGGACGCTCGATTGCCCGTACTCCACGTCGACGACGACCTCGACCGCGCCCAGGTCCCAGCCCTTGCGGCCCGCGTACATCTCAATCGTGATCGCCGTGCAGGAAGCGAGCGAGCCGGCGAGCAGCCGGGTGGGAGAGGGTCCCAGGTTCGCGCCGCCGGTCGCTTTGGGCTCGTCGACGACAACCGTGTGGCCGTCGATCTCGAGGTCGTGGGTATAGCCCTCGCGACGGCGGGCGACGGCCCTCGCCACGGGCTAGCCCTTGCCGCGCCCGGCGAAGCGGGCGGGTGAGTCCTCGTCGGTGGCGCGCGCCATCGCGAAGACCAGGTCCGAGGCGCGGTTGAGAAAGCGCAGGATCGTCACCGAAGCCAGCTCGCCTGACTCGCTCAGCGCTACCGCCCGGCGCTCGGCGCGCCGCAGAACGGCGCGGGCGACGTCGAGCTGCGCGGAGAGCTGGGTCCCGCCGGGGATCGTGAACTGAGGCGGCAGATCGACGCCGGCCAGATAGCGGTCGACCTCGCCGTCGAGCGAGTCAGCCATCTCGTCGCTGATCCGGCTGACGCCGTCCTCGAGCCGCTCGGCCGCTTCGGGCGCGGTGGCCAGCTCCGCGCCGGCGACGAAGAGTTCGTTCTGAAGCTGAAGGATGTCGTCGGAAAGCTCGTCGTGCTCGGTCGGCTTGCAGAGAGCACGGGCGACACCGAGGACCGAGATCGCTTCGTCGAGCGCGCCGTAGGCCTCGGTGCGGGGGTCGGACTTGGGCACCCGGCCGCCGTACCAGAGCGAGGTCGTGCCGTCGTCGCCCTTCTTGGTGTAGATGCGGACCACGACCTGATCTTATGCGCGCCGCCACGGTCCTCGAAATTGGGATTGATTGGCGTCGTGCGTTGCGGATAGGCTGGCTAGCAACCTACAGAAGGGGACTTCGATGCCGGACCGATGGGCGCAACGCGCACCACTGACAGGAATCGTGGCAATCGTGATGTTCGTTATCGCCTTCATCCTCGGCGGCGAGACCCCAGACTTCGACGCTTCGAGCAAGGACGTTCTCTCCTTCTATGAAGATCAAACGACCCAGGTCATCACCAGTCTCCTGCTCCTCTATGGGTCCATCCTGCTCGTCTTCTTCGCTGCGACGCTGCGTTCAGCGCTTCGTGAGGCGAACGCTCTCTCGGCCCTCGTTCTGATCGGCGGCGCGCTCCAGGCCCTCGGACTGGCGATCTTCGCCGGTCTGAACTTCACCTTGACCGACCTTGCCAACAGCGACCATTTGAACCGAATCGACCCCGGCACGATTCAATCGCTGAATGCCCTCAACAGCGATTTCTTCTTCCCGCTCGTCTTCGGTACTGCGGTGTTTCTGATCTCAGCGGCGCTCGCGATCCTCGCCACGGGCGCCCTGCCGCGCTGGATGGGCTGGGTGGCGTTGGGACTCGGAATCATCGCCATCACCCCCGTCGGCTTCTTCGCCTTCCTTGCCTCCGGGATCTGGATCGTCATCGCGGCCGTGCTGATGATGCAGGGCGCGGGCAGCGAGTCCAGGCCGGGGCCGGGGGCCCAGCAGCCGAGCGGCTAGCTAAGCGGGTTGAAGACGATCCCGGAGAGGATCTTGGGGAAGAAGTAAGTCGACTTGGGGGGCATGGTCTCGCCGGCGGCTGCGACCTCGCGCACCTGCTCGACCGGGGTGGGGCGGAGGATGAATGCCATCTCGTACTCGCCGCCCTCGAGGCTCGCCACTACGTCGGGGATGCTCTTCGCGTAGCCGATCCCGCGCTTTTCGGCGATCTCCTCCTCGCTCATGCCGAGGATTCCCTTCAGCACCAGGGTCTCGAGGATCGCGACGTCGAGCCGCCGGTAGGCCTCGGGCCGACCCTCGAGCATCCGGTCGAGCTCGGCGGTGTCCTTGAGCCGCAGGCGCATCGCTTGCTTGTGGTGGGAGTCGACGTAGCCAAAGACGCCGAGCCCGTCCTCGCCCGCCGGGTCGAGGTCGTCGTCGCCCACCTCCTCGATCTCGAACAGCTCGCGTAGGCCCTCGCGTAGGTGCTCGCGCTTCTCCGCATCGTCGGCCAGCCCGCTGAGCAGGCGGTGGGTGGGAAAGACGGTCAGGCCGGGGTCGTCGAGCGCGGTCAGCGCCATCAGCGTGTAGGAGTGCGGGCCCTCGCCGCCGACCTCGTCGCTGTAGGCGCGGGCGGTTTCGTAGCGGTGATGGCCGTCGGCGATCAGAAGCTCGGCACCGGCAAGCTCGGCCGCCACCGCCTTGTGTACGTCGGGGTCGGCGACCCGCCAGACGCGATGCACGGTGCCGTCGGCGTCGGTGACCTCGCCCCACGGCTCGCCCGCAGTAGCCGAATCGACCCGCGGCCAGGCATCGGTGCTGGTGAGCGAGAAGATCGGAGAGAGGTTGTGGCGAGTGGCGCGGGTGAGGTCGAGCCTGTCCTTCTTTGGGCCCGGTTGCGTGCGCTCGTGGGGGCGCACCCGGCCCGGCCCGTAGTCCTCGACCCGCAACCGGGCGAGGATCGCGTGGCGGGTATGGCGCGGGCCGTCGGGCGCCGTGTACTCCTGGGTCAGCGCCCAGAGCGCGGGCTCGCGGTCTTGGCGCAGGATGCCCTCCAGCTCCCAGTCCTCCAGCGTGCTCGCCGCATGGGCGTAGGGATCCTCACCCGGCCCGGCCTGGGGCAGGTCGATCTCGACCACGTTGAAGGGCGAGCGGGCGAGGAGCTCGGCCCGTTGCGCGGCGTCGATCACGTCGTAGGGCGGCGCGGTGACGTCCTGCAGCGAACCGACGCGCGCCAGGTCGTAATGCAGGGCGGGGAAGGCTTGGACGTCGGCCACGGCGGGGAAACCTATCTCTAGACTCGTCGCATCGGGGCGTGGCGCAGCCTGGTAGCGCGCTGCCTTTGGGTGGCAGAGGTCCCCGGTTCAAATCCGGGCGCCCCGATTCATTGGACTTGCCGCTACCGCCGAACGTCTCGCCAGCTTGCAGCTTTTGGGGTTCTCCCGGGTGGGTGGGCGGTCAACTAGAACCTACGGGCAACGGGGCTCTTTGGACATCAACGGAATTGGGAGATTCCGGCCGCGGCGTTTGACTAGAGTTCCGCCGCCATGACCCCGAGCTTCGGCGCATATGCGGCCGGCTCGCTGTCACTGGTCGCCATGATCGCCTCGCTGGGCTTCGGCGGCTACTGGCTGCGGCGCTGGATCGTTCCCGAGTTCTCGGGGGCGCTGGCGCGGCTCGCCGAAATCGTGCTCGGGGTCGCCCTGTTCGTCCTCAGCCTCTACTTCCTGGGCAGCGTCGGCCTGCTGCGCGAGGGATGGGTGGTCTCGGTATCGATCCTGGTCGGATTGATAGGCGGCGTGGTCGGACGCTCGCGGGCGCCGCGCGACGTGACGCCGGTCGAGCCCCCGAGGGTGAAGCCGTGGCATCTGCTGATCGCAATCGCGGTCGCCTCGTTCACGGTCGCCGAGTGGACCTTTCCCTCTCAGCTCAGCCTCGACCAGGGGATGTTCGGCGGCGACACCACCTGGTACCACATGCCGTTCGCGGCCCGGTTCGCGCAGGACGCGTCGATCGTGCACCTGCACTTCACCGACCCGATGCGGCTCGTGGTCTGGTTTTACCCCGCGACTTCGGAGCTGATCAACGGGGTCGGGATCATCGTCGTCCACGACGACTTCCTCTCGCCGCTGCTCAACCTCGGCTGGCTCTCGGTCGGGCTGCTTGCCGCTTGGTGCATCGGCCGGCCCTACGGCGTCGGGCCGGCGACGTTGGTCGCCTCGGCGCTGGTCTTCGACTCCGGGGTGATGGTGCTGACGCAGGCGGGGGAGGGACGAAACGACATCATGGCGATCGCGATGCTTGTGGCCTTCGTCGCCTTCATCATCAACGGCCACCAGGTGCGGCGTACCGGGTCGCTGGTCACCGGTGACGTCACCGACGCGGGGGCGCTGATCGATCGCGGGCCGCTGATCATGGCCGGGCTGGCCGGCGGGCTGGCGATCTCCGTGAAACTGACGATGCTGGCACCGGTCGGGGCGATCGCCGTCGCGGTGATCCTCTTCAACGCTCGCCAGTGGCGCACCAGGATCAACACGATGCTGGTGCTGGGCGCTGCGATCTTCGTGACCGGCGGCTACTGGTTCGTGCGCAACCTGATCAAGGCCGGCAACCTGACGCCGCAGATTGGCTTCGGCCCGCTCAACCTGCCGGTCCCCGACCAGATGCCGCTCGATCCGCGGCCGCGCTTCAGCGTCGCCCACTACCTGCTTCACCCAACGGTCTACCGCAACTGGTTCTTTCCCAATCTGGAGAACGCGCTCGGCCCGCTTTATGGGCTGATCCTCGTCGTCGCCTTCGCCGCCGTGATCTACGTGATCTTCAGATCGCGAAACCGGATGCTTCAGGCGCTGGCGGGTGCGGCGCTTCTGACCGCGATCGTCTACCTGTTCACGCCGCTCACCGCCGCCGGCCCCGAAGGGGCGCCGCGCGGGTTCTTCACCAACACCCGCTACCTGATGCCCGGCCTGGTGCTGGCGCTGGTGTTGGTGCCGCTGGCCAGACCGCTGCGAAGCGACGAGGGACATGCGCGCTGGACGCTGGGCTTCCTCACCGCCGTGTTTGCGGTGACGGTGCTGACCACCCCACAGTGGTACCCGCGCTACATCGTCGGCACCGTCCTGATCACCGCGGCGCTGATCTGGGTGCCGGCCGGGCTCGTCTACCTGCGCCGCCGTGACGGCATAACCCCGCTGGCGGTGGCGGGAAGCGTGGCCGCGGTGGCGGTGTTGGCGATCGCCCTCGGCCGCGCCCAGCAGGTCCAGTACGCCGAGCACCACTACGCCGACCCGAAGCTCTTCCTTCACGAGGGCGGGCCAGTGAGGGCTTTCAACTGGGCGCGCCGCCAGCACGACCAGCGGATCGGCATCGCCGGTGGGGGCGAGATCTACTTCGGCCAGTACGGCTTCTATGGCGCTGACACGTCCAACTACGTCAACTACATCGGCGTGCCCGGCCCGCACGGCCAGTACAGGCTGGCCACCAACTGCCGCGACTTTCGCGAGCAGATCAACGCTGGGCACTACGACTACCTGGTCACCAGCCAGTACTCCTGGGACACGATCGACTCCATCTACGCGCACCCCTATTGGGATTGGATCAGGGGCGACCCCGCGATGAAGGAGGTCCTCCAGGAGCGGGACGTCTCGCCGCAGCCCGACTACGTCTACAAGGTCAACGGGCGCCTGAATCCGGCCAGCTGTCCAAGCGGGGCCTGACTCAGTCGCGGGCGAACGCCCGCCGCTCGATCCTGAGCCGCGGGCGGGCGAGCTTGGCGCGCTCGGCGTCGCTGAGCCGGTAGGGGTCGAGAAGCTGCGCGATGCGCGCGCCGTGCGCCGACAGCGGAGAGGTCCTACGCACTTTTACTTATCTTCTGCTGCCCCCCTTCTTCTCCCGAGCTAGCCGGAACGGCCTTCTCGAAGTTATTCCCTCCGGCGAGGATTTAGAAGCAGTCAGAGCTGTTCAGTGCGACTTCTCGGTAAAGGGCACGACCATTCCTCGCCTGACCGCGAAGTCAGTTTCGAGTTCTGCCTTGCGCAAGCGCCGGCAACGGGGAATCGGCTCCACAGAGCCGTACCCTTGAACACCCGCCCCCGTAGCTCAGTGGACAGAGCGGCGGCCTTCTAAGCCGCGGGTCGCAGGTT
>JBBPIN010000037.1:0-17989 GCA_038040285.1 Actinomycetota bacterium | reverse complement strand
TCTTCAGCGTCTGCTCTGGGCGGCACACACAATTGCGGCGGCTTCGCCGCCTGACGGTCGCTCTTGGCCGGTGCCGTAGGCACCGGCACATGCATGTCAGGCTGCGCAGCAGCCGCAAGTGATGGGCCGCGGCGCAACGCCGCGGCCAACATCAATTACACCAGGCCGATGAACTTGAGCCGGCGGGTCAGACAGGTGCCCGCGAACTCGCGGGTCTCCGCGAGCGTGTAGCCGAACAGCTCCCAGTCGTCCTGATCCTGGGCCCAGGGCGGGCTCAGCACCTTGTCAGCAACCGGAAGCGACTCCTCCAGGGTGCGCTGGATCGCCGCCTTGTAGCGCTCGTCCTCCTCGACCTTCTCCTGCAGGAACGCGGTCCCGAAGGCGACGTGGCGGTGCTCGTCGCGGGCAACGTTCTGAAACCCCTCCACAAAGGCCGGAAGCGTCCCCTGCTCCTCGTTGTATTCCATGATGAAGTGCTGGCCGGTGAGCGCCAGCATTCCTTCGATCACCATGTGGTAGAGGGTGATCGCCTCGACCAGGGCCTCGGTGTCGTCCGGCGCCTCGGCGAGCCGGTTGACGCGCGACTTGAGCATCTCGTCGAAGAGGACGCCGAAGTTGTCGTTGAGATGCTCGGACGTCTGATCGAGCAGCGAGCTCAGCTCGTCGGACTCATAAACGCCGACCTCCTGGTAGAAGCGCTCGAAGAAACGCACGTGGCGTGCCTCGTCGGCGATCTGAGTGCAGAGGAAGATGCGCTGCTCCTCGGTCGGGGCGGCGCGCATGATCGGCCCCAGCTCCTCGGCGACCTTCTGCTCGCCGATGAAGAAAGAGGAGAGCCCGTACATGCGCTGGAAGCGCTCCTCGTCGTCGAAGCGCTCATGCCAGTCGCGACGGTCCTTGCTGAAGTCGAGGTCCTGGGTCCGCCACTGCTGGCGCTCCCAGAGCATGTACAGCTCGCGGTAGGAGAGCAGCTGCGCCTGGCCGCGGTCAGCGGCCTCCTGGAGTGCCGGGTCCGAGGTGGCCATGTAGTCCTCCCGGGTGGTGCGGGACGGTGCGGCGCGGGTTGCCTCTTTGGCTTCCATTCTTCCTCTCCTCAGTTTGGCTGACGCGAGCCTAGCATCCGAACTGGCTGACCAGCCAGTCCGGGGAGACGT
Organism: Actinomycetota bacterium; assembly: GCA_038040285.1. Classification (GTDB taxonomy): domain Bacteria; phylum Actinomycetota; class Thermoleophilia; order Solirubrobacterales; family 70-9; genus Mayfieldus. The sequence continues at coordinate 16,835 of JBBPIN010000037.1, read as the reverse complement.
GGGGTTTTCCAACTCTTAGGTAGGGGATGGGAAAAGCCCTTGGTAGCAGGGCCTAAGTACGCAGTACGGCTTGCCGATGGCTGGGGTGAAGAGAGCAATCCTGAAGGAGCAGCAATCAGGGAGGGGCGATGGCCCAGCATTCTTCATCAGAGGTTCGCAGGACTCACGAGCACCATCTGGTCGACTATGACCCCGCGCTACGGCGCGTGTGGATCGGCGGCCAGAGACTTCACCACGGGGCCACCGGGGCAGCCGTCGCCGCCGCCGGGCTCGCGGGTCTCGCCGCCCACCGCCTGCCCCTCCGCGATTGCGTCCCAGTCGCGCTCGTCGGCACGGTGCTGATGGCGCACGACTGGAAGGACCGCCGGATGTGGTTCCAGCGCGGTTCGCAATTGCGCTGACTTCCTCGGGAACCAAATAGATGTTTGCCGCGGCGTTGCGCCGCGGCACCGGCGTGTCAGGCCGGCGAAGCCGGCCGCAATTGTGTTGGGCGGGCCTCGCTAGGCGCTATGGCTTTCCCCCGGCTCCAGCACGACGACCTTCGACGAGGTCTTCGACTCGACGTCGGACTTGAAGGCCTCGGCGTCGGTCTCGATCGGGGGGAAGGTGTTGAAGTGCATCGGGATCACGGTTGCCGCCCCCACGAACTCGGCCGCGACCACGGCGTCATTGCGATCCATCGTGTAGTGGCCGCCGATCGGCAGCAGGGCGATGTCGATCGGGTTGCGCTCGGCGATCAGCTTCATGTCGCCGAACAGACAGGTGTCGCCGGCGTGGTAGACGGTCTTGCCGTCGAGGTTGATCAGCAACCCCGTCGACACTCCAATCGAGATCCCGTGCTCGGCGCTGAACGGCGCCTCGTCGGAGCCGGGGATCGTGTTGGTGTGCCAGGCGGGCACCAGCTTGATCCAGCCCCAGTCGAACTCCACCGTGCCGCCAAGGTTTGGATCGCTGACCGCGTCGGCCCCCTGAGAGTCGAGCCAGTTAGCCAGCTCGACGATCGCAACGCAGTGGGCGCCGGTCCGCTTCGCCACCGCGACGGCGTCGGCGATGTGGTCGGCGTGGCCGTGGGTGATCGCGATGTGGGTCGGCTCGACCTCCTCGGCCGTCGCCACCGCCACCGGATTGTTGGGCTTCAGGAACGGGTCGGTCAGCAGCGTCGTCGAGCCGTCGCTCAACTCGAAGCAGGCGTGGCCGTGGAACTTGATCTCCATCTCTAGCTGTCTCCTTCGCTTGCGGCTTTCGAAAGCTCTTCGTGCAATGCCCAGCCAACGGCGACGCCAACCATCATTCCCATCCTCGCCTCCTCGGCGAGCAGGGTGCGCACCGCGGTGATCCGTTCGTCGGGGTCGGGCTTGGTCGCCGCCTTCAGCGTCTCCGCATCGTGCGACTCACCGAACCAGCCGCCCGACTCGAGCGCCGAGGCCAGCACCAATTGAAGCTTCGGCGCCGCACCCGCTACCACGCTCTCCGCGTCGCGGAAGCGCTCGGCATCGCTGAGCGCGTCGAGAGCCGCTTCGAGCTGCTCCTCGCTGTAGCTGGGTCGTCCGCCCTGCACGAGCGGCACCTTAGAGCGCGTAACGAAATGACGCCCGGCCCGGGGCCACAGCGCAGCGCCTAGGCTGGCACCGTGAGCGGCGATTCGCAGACGCGCTACCGAGACGCCCTGCTCGATTGGCTGGCTTGCGCGATCGGCGGGCTGGCCGAGCCCGCCGCGCGGGCGGCGGGCGAAGCAGGTGACGGGCTGCTCGATCGCGTCGCGGCGGCGGGGACGGCCGGCCACGTGCTCGACTTCGACGACACCTACCTGCCGGGAATCGCCCACCTGAGCGCCCCGACCGCTCCCGCCGCGCTGGTGCTAGGCGCCGAGCGCGGCGCCACGACCGGGGAGGTCCTGGCCGCCTACGCCGCTGGCTTCGAGGCGGCGGGGGCGCTGGCGCGCGCGGGCCACCCCGCCCTCTACGACGGCGGTTGGCACCCGACAGCGGTCTGCGGCGCGCTCGGGGCCGCCGTCACTGCCTCGCGGCTGCTGGAGCTGAGCGCCGAGGCCGAGCGCTCGGCGTCCGCCCTGGCGCTGCTGCGCGCCGCCGGACTGCGCTCGGCGTTCGGGTCCGCCGGGAAGAGCCTTCAGGTGGGGATGGCGGCCGCGACGGGCACGGCCGCCGCACGCCTCGCGGGCTCCGGCGTTCAACTCGACCTCGACCAGATCGCCCGCGGACCGGCCGGCTTCGAGGAGGCCTTCGGCGCCAGCTTCGGGCAGCCCGACGATCGCAGCGCGATCGAGGAGAACTGGATCAAGGCCTACCCGTGCTGTCTGCAGACCCATGGCGCGATCGAGGCGGCGCTCGCGGCGCGCGATGCGGTCGAGAGCGAGGTCGCGGGGAAGGCATCGATCGAGGTGACGGTCCACCCGGTCTCGCTTCAGGCGGCACCGATCGCCGAGCCGGCCGACGGACTGGAGGCGAAGTTCTCGATCCCTTATCTGACCGCGTTCGCGCTGTTGCACGGAGCGCCTGACACCGCGAGCTTCCGCGGCGTCGACGAGGCGGCGAGGGAGCTGGCGAGGAGGATCGCGGTGAGGGCAGACCCGGAGATCGCCGAGTCGGAGGCGCTGCTGGCGGTCGACGGCACGCCAGCTGCCCGGGTCGAGGCCGCCCTGGGATCGCCGCAGCGGCCGATGAGCGCCGATCAGCTGGCAGCCAAGCGGCGCAACCTCGCCGGGAATCGAGTGGAGGGCGCCCTCGACGACCTCGATCGCCCGGCGGCCGAGCTGTTCGACGCGCTTTCAGCCTGAGCGGACTCCGCCGGCGCTCAGGCCGGCGGGCCCGGACGCGCCTGCTCGGCCAGCTCCGCGGGCCGGAACTCCCACATCCCGAGCGCCCCGAAGTCCTCGTAGCCGCAGCGCCGGTAGATGGGTGCACCGAGCTTCGTCGCCTGCAGGGTCGAGGTTGGACAACCGCGCTCCGCGCCGTCGAAGATCGCCTTGCGCATCAGCGCGGTGGAAAGGCCCCTCCCGCGCGCCCACTCCGCCGTTGCGACGTTCCAGATCGTGCAATCGCGGTCCGCGTCGCGCGAGCAGACGGTCGCCGCGGGCTTGCCGTCGACCCGCACCAGATAGACGTGCAAGCGCTCCGGCTCGAGGCCCATGCCCTTGATCCAACTCCCGGGCTCATATTCGTAGGCCGCGTCGTTGAGCGAGCCCATCTCCTCGACGTCGCCTTGGTCGGTCCAGTCGAGCCCCGAGAGGTCGGGCTCGGTGATCCCGTCCAGCTCCAAACCCATCGCGCGCGGTTGCGCGTCGAGCGTATGACCGGCTGCCTCGAGCATCCGCGCGGATCCCATGTCGTGCTCGGGGACCCAGACCGTCCACGAGCAGTCGGACTCGGCATATGCGGCGGCCAATTCCTCGCGGACATCCGCGAGGGCGTCGGGGTCGAGGTAGACGACGCTGTTAAAGACCGAGCGCTCCCGCACGGCGCCGTTCACCGCGGCGATCACGCCATCCAGTTCCAGAAGCTGCGCCCCGGCTGAGCGCGCGAAGCTGGAAAACGCGGCCTGCATGCCGCGCAGGTTCAGGCCCAGCCAGCCTTCCCCTTCCATCGTTAGCCCAGCTTCAACGCCAGGGTCACGCCGTCGGCGACGCTGAGCATCGTGCTCAGCACCCGCTCGTCGGCGGCGATCCGGTCGTTGAGCTCGCGGACCTCGGCGGCGAACTGGCCACGCTCGCTGCCCTCCTGCTCGGAGACCACGAAGCCGCCGTAGAAGACGTTGTCGACCATGATCAAGCCTCCGTCGCGGAGCAGCCGAACGCACTCCTCATAGTAGGCGGGGTAGTTGCCCTTGTCAGCGTCGATGAAGGCGAAGTCGAAGGGCTCGTCCTCGGGCAGCTCGCCCAGCGTGTCCAGCGCCGGGCCCAGCCGCAGGTCGATTCGGTCGGCGAGACCGGCGTCGTCGAAGTAACGACGCGCGATCCCGGTCCATTGCTCGCTGACGTCGCAGGTGATCAGGGTGCCGTCGGCGGGCAGGCCGCGGGCGATAGCGATCGACCCGTAGCCGGTGAAGGTGCCCAGCTCCAGCGCCCGGCGGGCACCGATCGCGCGCACGAGCAGCGTCATCATCGTCGCCTGCTCGGGAGCCGTGAGCATGATCGACATGTCGCCGGCGGCGCTCTCGGTCTCCTCGACCAAGCGCTGCATCAGCTCGTCGTCGCCGTCGCTGTGCTCGACCGCGTAGCGGTGCAGCTCGGCGCTCATCTGGGTGAACTTGTCCGGCACCGGCGGTGCTACTCGCTCGGCCGCAGAGCAGCGGCGGCGAGCCCGGCCAGGCCCCCGACCACGGCGCCACCCAAACCCGCGAAGACGTAGGCGTCGCTCTCGAAGGCCGGCAACAACAGCAGCACGGCGGCGGCGACCGCCACGCCGATCACGTCGAAGTCGTCATCGACCGCGTTTCGGGTCTCGGAGTAGCGGATCGCAAACCAGGCCGAGAGGGCCCCGAGCGCTATGCCGTTGCCCCCCGACGTGAACAGGAAGTCGCCCCTTGCCGACTCCGCCCCATCGGCGGCGAGCATCCCCAACGCCCCGCAGGCGATCAGCAGCAGCAGCGTGGCGATGCTGCCCAGCCGTCGCTCGAGGGCCGGGGCGAACAGCACCAGCGCCACCCCAACCACGAACAGGTAGCCGATGTCCATGTATGCGAACGGCGCGGTCAAATAGCGCCACCACTCCGACCCGACCGGCCCCGCGATCGCGCCCAGATCGAGGAGCGACTTGTCGGTGGCGCGCTGGACCAGGATCAGCACTGCGGAGGCGGCGATCACCGCGATCGTCGCGTAGGGCCGCACCGTGTCGAAGGACTCGACTCGGCCGCGACCGAATCGCAGCCGCCGGCGGCGTCGAGGCGTCCTCGCCTCCAGGCCCTCACCGCGGCGCTGGAGCTTCGGGGCACGTTTGCGCAGCCGGGCCCCGCAGTAGGGGCACTCGGTCACATAGGGGCTGACCTCCGATCCGCAGCTCTTGCAGACGACGCTCAACTCAGGCGCGCTCACGCCCCGAGCATAGCCACCCGGATTGCTCATCCACCGCCGCGCGCCTCTGGCTCGCGCTCCTCAACCCGTCGAGCCGACTTCGGTCGCGTCGCAGAGCGCGCGCACCAACGCCTTGGCGTCCCCGCTTCGCTCCAGCACCTCTAGCTGGCGGTGCGCACCGGTCCCACCCTCGATCAGGATCCGAACTCCTTCCAGCTCCGCGTCGCAGCCGACCTCCTCCGCGTGCTCGCGCAGCTCCTCGAGCAGCCGGCTCGCCAGGTCGGTCGCGCGGCGCTGCTCGGGCTGTGGGAAGTCGACCAGCTCGCCGTCGGTGCCGCGCAATGCCGCGCGCACCTTGTTGTCGTCGATCAGCTCGGTGGGCACCTCGACCAGCGGCTCCTGATCGTCGAACAGGGTCGAATATCGGTGGACGAGCGCCACGACGAGGGCCGCCAGCGCAACCGTGCTCTCAAATCGCGTCTGCTGGTCGAAGACGCGAACCTCCACGGTGCCGAGCCTCGGATGCGGACGGACGTCGAACCACAAGTAGGTGTAGTCCGGAATCACCCCTGCGTCCATCATCAGCTTCACGCGGCGCGAGTAGATCTCCCAGCTTCCGTAATGGGGCGGGATGCCGACCCTGGGAAAGGCGCGGAACACCGGCGTGCGGGAGGACATCATCCCCGTCACAGCGCCCCGCCAGAGGGGCGAGTTGGCCGACAGGGAGAGCAGCAACGGAAGGTGCTTGCGGATGCTGTCGGCAACGTAGATCGCCTTGTTGGGACCGGTGACGCCGACGTGCACGTGGGTGCCGAAGATCAGTTCCTGGCGGGCGATGAAACCGAGCTCGGCGACCAGCTCCTCATAGCGGGGGCGCTCGACGATCAGCTGCTCCTCCCATAGCGCCGTGGGGTGGGTGCCGGATGCGGCGAGGAGCATCCCGTTGCGCTCGGCCGCCCCGCGCACCGTCTCGCGCAGGCTGCGCAGCTCCTGCGCGGCATCGGCCACGCTCTCGTGCGGCGCCGTGGCTATCTCCAGCACCGACTGCATCAGCTCCGGCTTCACCTGCTCGCTGAATTCCTCTCCGAGGTCGTCGAGAATCGCCTCGATTCCCTGCGCCAACTCCAGCGTGGAAGGGTCGATCAGCATCAGCTCCTCCTCGATGCCGACCGTGAAAGGGGTGCCCCGAAAGCGGTGTTCCATAGGCGAAACCCGGCCCTATACTGGGGTGGCGATCAGACGGCGCGGTGGGGAGCGCCCCGAACCGAGGAGGACGTAGGCCGGATGGAGATCAAGAGCCTGACCGAGCAGAAATCACTGCTTGCGACGCTGGCACCGGGCAAGCGCGCCCGCCTGCGCAGGCTGCTGTTCACGTTTGGCCCCGGCAACGGGACGCTGATGCTGCTCCCGATCGACCAGGGCATCGAGCACGGTCCCCGCGACTTCTTTCCCAACCCGGCCTCCAAGGACCCCGAGTACCAGTTCCGGCTCGCCGCCGAGGCCGGCTACTCGGCGATCGCCTGCCAGATCGGGCTGGCCACCAAGTACTACCCCGACTACGCCGGCCAGGTGCCGCTGATCCTGAAGGTCAATGGCAAGACCGACGTCCCACCCTCCGACGAGGCCTTGTCGACGACCAACGCCAGCGTCGAGGACGCGGTGCGCCTGGGCGCCGACGCGGTCGGTTACACCCTTTACGTCGGCTCACCCCGCCAGGACGAGGACCTGCACCAGCTGAAGGGCGTGCGCGAGGACTGCGAGCGGTTCGGGATGCCGCTGGTGATCTGGGCCTACCCGCGTGGTCGGGACATCGACCGCAAGGGCGGTCAGCTCTCCTTCTACGCGATCGACTACGCGGCGCGGCTATCGATGGAGATGGGCGCCGACATCGTGAAGCTGAACTTCCCCAAGCTCGATCCCGATAAGGCCAAGGATTCGCCTGCGCCATACAACGAGATGGACGTGACCCCCGATGAGGCGGTGCGCCAGATCGTCGAGTCGGCGGGACGTTCGCTGGTCGTGCTCTCGGGGGGCTCGAAGACCGACGACGAGACCGTCCTGTCCCACACCCGCACGATCATGGAGGCGGGCGGCTCGGGCGTGATCTTCGGCCGCAACGTCTGGCAGCGGGAGTGGAGCGAGGCGCTGGAGATCATCGAGCAGATCAAGGAGACCCTGCTCTCCAGCGTGCGGCGCATTCCCTAGCCGCCCCCCGGCGCGCCACGCCCTCCTTTGTCGCGGGGCGAAGAGATTACGCCGCCGCCGCCTTGAATCGGCATGGGTGCCCTTGGAAGACACTCTCGCGCCGGCGGGATCGGCAGCCTGCTGCTGCTCGCCCTGTCAGCCCTGGTCCTGTTCTCGGATCGGGGCAACGAGACCGGTGGCCCGGCCGAGGAACGAGGAACAAGCAACGAGCAACAGGTTGTGCGGGCGTACGTGACCCGAGTGATTGATGGGGACACCATCGAGGTCAGCGTCGACGACCACACAGATGAGGTCCGCTACATCGGAATCGACACCCCGGAGACGGTCAAGCCCGGCACCCCGGTCCAGTGCTTCGGGCCGCAGGCGAGTGCCTTCAACCATCGGCTGGTCGAGGGGCGCGCCGTGCGCCTCGTGTTCGACGGCGAGCGCCGCGACGTCTACGGCCGCCTGCTCGCCTACGTCCATGTCGGGCAGCGGTTCGTCAACGCGCGCTTGGTGCGCCTCGGCTACGCGCGCACTCTGACCATCCCCCCGAACGACACTCACGCCGGCCTCTTTCACCGCCTCGCCCGTGCCGCGGGACTGGCCGGGCGGGGGTTGTGGGGAACCTGCTGAGCAGCGGGGAGGCGCTCCGCCTGCCACGAGTGGCACTAGTAGCGGAGAGGGCCCTCGCGTGGCTCTGCTAGTTTGCGGGCGATTCCGCCGTCCCTTGGCTTGGCGAGCGGGGCGGCAGGCTCAGGTGGTCGAACCATGAAGATGCGCCAGAGCATTTCCCAGTTTGAGGTCGCGTTCGAGCAGGAGACTTCGCTCGAGCGCCGCCGCCGTGAGCAGCTTCGCCGCCGCGCCGCAAACCGCTCGCGGGCCCGCCGCATCGTCCGCACCGAGCAGAAGGGCAAGGTTCGGTTCAGCGTTTTGGTTGTCTGCCTGACGTTGACCGTGGTGACGGTCGTCGTGGCGATGTTCGAGACGCTCTCCTGGCTGATGGCCTAGCGGCTAACCGCCGCTGCGCGCCGGCTCCAGCTCCCGAAGCTCCCCCGCTCCATTGGAATTGGCGCGCTCTCCTGCGATCCGCAGATAGACCTCCTTGCGAAACACGGGGACCTCGTTCGGCGCCTCGATCCCGATGCGGACCTTCTCGCCCGATACCGAGAGGACCGAGAGCTCGATGTCGTCCCCGATCATGATGCTCTGCCTTGTGCGACGTGTGAGTACGAGCATGTTGCCTCCCGCAACTTGGATAACTTCCTTGCCTTGTACCGAAAATTAAGTAACCCCGCCCAGCAGCTTACAGCCCTGACGGCGATACCGCCGGGGGACCTGGGTATCGGGCGGCGCCTTTCACGGGTCGTCTAGACTCGCCGCCTCGCATGCCTCCGAAGTCGCTGCGCGCGCAGCTCAACCAGATCCGCGCCTGGGTCCGCCAGGGCCGCACCGACGCCTGGATTGCCCACCAGCTCGAGGTAAGCGCCTCAGAGCTTCGCGACTTCCGTCGCCAGCATGGCCTCTCCCCCGACGATGACGATGGCGGCTCAGCGGAGGTCGACCTCCGCGACGAGATCGAGGCCGAGATCGAGGCGGCCGGATCCGAGGAGGTCGCCGAGGACACCGACGAAGAGGTCGCCGAGGACGGATCGCAGGAGAAGTCAGACGGAAGCGAGGCCGAGGGGCCGCCGCGCCGGCGCCGGCGCCGGGGTCGGCGTGGTGGGCGCGGGCGGCGCCCCCGGCGGGCGCTCGAGGCGACCTTCGATCACGGCGAGGACGGCTTCGGTTTGTGGTTGGACCCGGCGGTGCAGGACAACCCGAACTACTCGAAGCACTGGGCCGGCCACCGCGAGGTCACGGTGACGATCGAGCCCGAGCAGATCGTCATCCGCCGCTCCGGCTCTGACGAGCCCGGCTCAAACGGCGACTCCGACTCCGACTCCGACGACTAGCTAGTCGAAAACCACTTGCCGGCCGCCAGCGAAGTCGCTGGCCCCGCGCAGGTAGAGCCAGAAGGCCGCGTCTGCCAGCGAGCCGGGGTCCAGGGCAGCGCTTGGTCTGGCGGCGAGGGCGATCTCCGCGCACCAATCGGTGTCCCGCGAGTACAGGTCGGCCAGCTGGGCGGCGCGGAAGGTGGGACCGATGCGCCGCCTCAGCTCGTCGCGAATCGAATCGACGACCCGGGCGGCCCGCCGGTAGTCGCGGGGGTCGTCGCGCAGCTCCTCGAGCCGCCGATACCCGTCCTCCCACTGGAAGATGGCGTTCTCGAGCGGGTAGCTCACGCCCTCAGGCTACCCGCGCCTGCAAGGCTCAGCCGGGCGTGCGCTGCCAAGCTACTGGGGCAGATAGGCGGTCGGGGCACGGAGGCGGGCGCAGCCGGCGGGATCGAGCCGGCCGTCGAGCTTCCAGGCCGTCACCCGCGCCACGCCGGCTCCGTCGCGGCTGATCGGGCGCACCGCCGGGTCGGTGCGGATCCAACCGGCCTCGGGCGAGAACTTGGGCCGGCTCTGGTGGGCGAAGTTGAGAAACGGGCCGGTGACCAGGTAGTCGAGGTTGGCCGCGTTGACGGCGCGCCGGAACGCGGAGCAGGTGCGGATCGCGTTGAACGACCCGTGTGGGTCCTCCCTGCCCAGGTAAACGACGCGGTTCGAGAGGTCCTTGCCGTAGAAGCCGTAGCCCAAAAAACCAGTCGTCGTGCCGGCCAGACCGATCCGAGCGTCCCGCACGTCCCCGGCCCAGCGATAGGCCGAGTCGAGGTGCTGCGGGGGATCGAAGTCGCGCCAGCGCGAGTTCAGGTAGTCGCGCTGCACCGGGTACCCGATCCCCGCAACCAGCAGTGCAAGCGCCGCGAACGCGACGCCGAGCGTTGCTGGGCCGAGCATCCGGCGATGGTGCAGGAAGAGCAGGGTGGCCGGCACCACTACAAGCAGCAGCGCCACCAGTACGCCGAAGGCCCGCTCCGGCTCGCGCAGCACGGCGTCGGAGCGGTCGGTGATGACCAGCACGACGAGCAGCCCGACCACAAGCCCCCAGCCGGCCCGCCGGCCCTGCAGCCCGCGCCCCAATGGCAGCAGCGCCAGGCCGATCACCAGCGCCGGGATCGCGAAGCGGATGTTGATCTTGAAGGCGATCGGCGCGCCCTGCTCGCCGGCGGCGCTGAGCGGCGTGACCAGGTAGGCCGCGAGCCCGAACAACGCTGCGCCGCCGAGCAACTGCAACAGCGAGTAACGGCGCCGCGCGATCCCCAGCGCAGCCCCCAAGATCGCCGCACCGATCACGAGCGGCCAAAGGACGCCGAACGCTTCGTGCAGTCCGGGCCCGAAGTAGGCCTTCCAGACCCCGGTGTCGGTCGCGTAGTGGACGATCGGAAAGTCGGGGCGGGCGGTCTGTAGGCGCTCGGGCCCTGGCAGGCCGAGCGGCCCGAGGTGCTGGACCTGAGGCAGCGGGTTGCCGACCGCGATCAGGTTGCGCAGGTACCAGAAGGCGCCGCCCGTCAGCAGGGGGACGATCCAGATCGCGAGGGCGCGGAGCCGGGCCCCGGCGGCCGGCAGCGCGAAGACGACCAGGGTGAGTGCGGCCACCGTCGCCAGCACGGTGAGCTTGGTGCCGACAGCAAGCCCCGCGGCGAGGCCGGCGATCGCCAGCACTCTCGGATCCATCCCAACCACCGGCGACGTTCCTCGTTCCTCGTTCCTCGTTCCTTGGGTCTGGGATCTATGCGCGGCCCAGCCGCTGACCAACAAGGCGACGGCCGAGAGCACCAGGGCCGCCGCGACGACGTCGTTCTTACCCGACCCGGGCTCGCGAAAGATCAGCGTGTGGGCCTCGAGGACAAGCGCCGCGGCGGCGATGCAATGGGGACCACGGCCCCACGGGCGCCCGACGCACCAGGCGGCGAGCAGGGTGAGGGCGAGCCAGCCGAGGTTTACGAACAGCGACAGCGTGTCGCGGTCCCACACCAGCATCCCCATCGCGTGGATCAGCTCCGAGTTCTGGGGATAGAACCAGTTGAGAAAGACCGTGTCGGTGTGGTGAAACCCGGTGACCGAGCCGCTCTGGGCGATGTCGGCGGCGTAGGGCAGGTGGTACCAGAGCGAGTCGAAGTTGTTGACCCCGTTGTTGAGGGCGACCTTGGTCTGGAGGCCCCAGTGGGCGAACAGCATCGCCACGACGCCGACCGCGACCAGCATCGCCAGCGGCTGCACCTGCGCGGCCGGGGGTGCTTCGCCGCGGGGCTCGGCGCGGCGGAGCAAGACCGAGGCCAGTCCGACGCAGGCGCAGGCAACGACCAGCGAGCCCTCGCGCAGCAGCCCGACCACGCCCAGCAGCTCGCCCACCCAGACCAGCAACGCTACGCCGAGGATCGCCTCGGCGAGGCGCGCCGGGGCGCCCTCCCAGGCCGGCAGCAGCCGAGCGCGTAGCCGCGTAGCCGCGAACCCGAGCGAGCCGAGCACGATCGCCAGCTCGAGGGCTCCGGCGACGTAGCCACCCACGCTCACCAACTGCGGCCCCCGGCTATCTGTTCAGGCCGTGGACGACGTAGGCGCGCTCGCCGGGCGCGATCATGCCCTGGCGGCGTGCCTGGCGCTCCAGCACAGCTGGGTCGTCGGTCGACTGGACGCGACGGTGAAGGTCCTGGTTCTCGACCACCAGCTGGTGCAGGTGCGCCTTCGCGACGCTGGAGCCGCGGTAGGTCTGGACGAAGCCGATCAAGGGGTTGAGGTAGGAGATCAGAATCGCGCCGAGCACCAGCGTCAGCGCCACCCGGCCGAGCCGATCCCAGTGGACCCGGCTGCGTCCCCGCCGCGGGGCCGGCCTGCGACGCGCCGCAGGGCGCCGCCTCGGCGCGACTCTCGTCCCTGCGTAGGCGCGTGCAGCCATGGCGCTCCCTTCTCGCCGGCGCCGCGCATGCCTGCCGGCGCCGGACCGATGAACGAGCGCCTGCAGCGGCGGCAGCCGCTGCGCTCATCGCCCGAACGCCGCCAGGCCCGGGTAGGAGGCCCGCTCCCCGAGCTCTTCCTCAATCCGCAGCAGCCGGTTGTACTTCGCTGTTCTGTCGCTGCGAGAGGGCGCGCCGGTCTTGATCTGCCCGGCGCCGGTGCCGACGACGAGGTCGGCAATCGTGGTGTCCTCGGTCTCCCCCGAGCGGTGCGAGATCACCACCGTGTAGCCGGCGTCGCGCGCCGTGCGGACCGCCTCCAGGGTCTCGGTCAGGGTGCCGATCTGGTTGACCTTGACCAGGATCGAGTTGGCGACCCCCTCCTCGATCCCGCGCTCAAGACGCCGCGGATTGGTGACAAAGATGTCGTCGCCGACCAGCTGCACGCGGTCGCCGATCCGCTCGGTGAGCAGCTTCCAGCCCTTCCAGTCCTCCTCGTCCATGCCGTCCTCGATCGAGACCACCGGGTAGCGCGAGCAGATGTCCTCCCAATAGGCGGCCAGCTCTTCGGCCGACAGGGTGCGCCCTTCGTGCTCGAGCACATAGGAGCCGCCCTCGAACAGCTCGCTGGTCGCCGGGTCGGTGGCAATCCAGACGTCCTCGCCGGGCTCGAGGCCGGCGGCCTCGATCGCAGCAATCAGGAACTCCAGCGCCGCCTCGTTGGACTCCAAGTCCGGGGCGAAGCCCCCCTCGTCGCCAACAGCCGTCGATAGTCCCCGCTCGCCCAGGGTGCGCTTCAGCGCGTGGAAGACCTCGGTCCCCTTGCGCAACCCCTCGGAGTAGGTCTGGGCGCCGGTTGGGACAACCATGAACTCCTGAAAGTCGACCGAGTTGTCGGCGTGTGCGCCGCCGTTGAGCACGTTCATCATCGGCACCGGGAGCAGCTCCGCCTGACCGCCCCCGTAGAGCTCGGCCAGGTATGCATAGAGCGGCTGCTCGGCGTCGAGTGCGGCGGCCTTGGCGGCGGCCAGGGAAACCCCGAGGATCGCGTTGGCGCCCAGCCTGCCCTTGTTGGGCGTTCCGTCAAGCTCGATCAGGGTGCGATCGAGTGCCGATTGCTCGGCGGCGCGGGCACCGGTCAGCGCCTCGGCGATCTCGCCGTTCACGTGGGCGACTGCTTTCGAGACCCCCTTGCCTCCCCACTCCGGGCCGCCATCGCGCAGCTCCACGGCCTCGAACTCGCCCGTCGAAGCTCCCGAGGGCACAGCGGCCACCCCTCTCGACCCGCTTTGAAGGACGACGTCGACCTCGACCGTCGGATTACCCCGCGAATCGAGGATCTGGCGGGCGTGGATGCGCTCGATCTGGCTCATGGGCTGATATCGTCGCGGCCGCTCACGAAGCGCTGGAGTCTTTCAACTCGCGGAACCGATCCGCGGTCGCGCGCAGCGCCAGCTCAGGATCTGCACCCAGGCGCCGGGCGACGTCGACGGCGGCGAACAGCAGCTCGCCCAGTGCCGCATGCACCCGCTGGCGCTCGGCGGGGTTGGCCGTCGGCGCTCCGCTCTCGCCCTGTTCGAGCAGGCCGGCGAGATCATCGGCCGACTCGCGCAGCGCCCGAGCGGCGTCGGCGGGATCGCCCTCCTCGGGCCGCCCCGCCGACGTGGTCCGCCGCTGGAGCTTGCGCGCATAGAGCAGCGCCGGCAGGTTCTCGGGCACGTCGGCGAACGGCTCATGCGCGCCGCCGCGGCCTTCTTCCTCCTGCTTGATGCGGTCCCAGTTGCGAAGAACCTGGCCCGCCGAATCGGCTTCGGCGTCCCCGAATACGTGCGGATGACGACGGATCAGCTTCTCGCGGCAGCCCTCGGCGACGGCGGCGAGATCGCCCGCGCCGCGCTCCTCGAGCAGCAGGGCCAGGAAATGGACCTGGAACAACACGTCGCCTAGCTCGTCGAGCATGCGGGAGTCGTCACGGCGCTCCGCTGCGTCGGCCAGCTCGTATGCCTCCTCGACCGTGTGGGGAACGATCGAGCGCTCGTCCTGCTCGCGGTCCCAGGGGCACTCACGGCGCAAGCGCCGCGTTGTCTCGTCCAGCCTCTCGACCGCCGCGGCGCTTCGCCTCGCGGACTCGTTCACCCGCGTCTAGGGCGCAGCGGTGGTCGGCGGCGCGCCGCCCGAGGGTACGGCGCCCGGCAGGCCCCCACCCAGTGCGCCCCCTGCCGTCGGCGTCGGCACGGCAAGCGGCACCGGGCGCTGCGGCAGGCGGGTGCCCTGAGGGGTGACGATCGACACCGTGCCGGGCAGCGCCGGAGCGATCTGCCCGACCGGCGCCGGGCAGGACGTTGGGCGGCCACCCTTCGGGTGCGCCTCATAGCAGCCGGGCGGGGCGGTCGCCGGATGGGCGCTGCCGGCGAAGTTGTCGCAGCGATCGATCAGGTAAGCGGAGCCGCAGAAGGTTCGGGCCCTCCACTTGCTGCCGAAGTCGTCGACGAAATTGCTGAAGGCGTTCTGCTGGGCCTGCTGGTTGAGCTGATTGCCGATCTGGGCGCGCGTAGCGCGATTCAGAGGCACGGTGCGCGACGGGGTGATCTTCTCGACCTCGAACACGTAGTAGCCGAGCGGCGTGTGCACGGGGCCGACGAGCTGGCCCTGCTGGGCGCTGAAGATCTCCTTGTCGAGCGGTTGCTCCACCAGGCCCTCGGTGAGGCTCGGCCGCAGGCCCCCATTGCCCTTCGAGGACGGGTCGGTGGAGAACTCGGCGGCGACCTTATTCCAGCTCGCGTCCGAGGAGTCCTTCTCCAGCGCCGCCTTTGCCTGCTCCACCTTCGCCTGGTCCTTGTTGAGCACCAGGCGGACGTCGCGGGAGGCGGGCTGCACGAACTGCGACTTGGCCTCGTTGTAGTAGTCGTCGATCTGCGAGCTCGTCGCCTTCGGCAGGCCCTTCAGGACCTTGGCCTGGATCTTGTTGCTGAGGATCTGGAGGCGAATCCGGGTGCGAATGTCCTGCTGCGTGAAATGGGCCTGCTTGCGGAACTTCTCGAACTCGGCCTGGCTCTGGAAGTTCTGCGAGATCGTCTGCTTGAGCAGCGACGCGATCTCGGTCGGGGTGGCCTTTTGCCCAAGGTCGGCGGCCTCGCCCTGGATCCAGACCGCATCGAGCAGACTGTTCATCGCCCCCTGCTTGAGCTGCTCGTACTGGGCGCTGCCGGGCGCCGGGATCTTCTTGATGCTCTGACTCGCCGCCGTCTGCTGCAGCGCGCGATCGAAGTCGGCCTTGCTGATCGGCGAGAGGCCGGCCGGGGCGTCCTGCACGGCGGCGACGTCATCGCTGGGCACGCTGGGGTTGCCCAGCCCCTCGGAGATCGCGTAGCCGGCGAAGAAGATGACCACGACGGCGCCGAAGAGGACCAGCGGCCCCCGCTTCTGCTTCGGAATTGCGGTCACGAGCCGGGCAGCATAACCAGTAGGCCTAACGACAGGCTCAGGCGGCCGCTGGGACGGCGCGCCTGGCCTCGCCCAACGCCTTGCCCAGAGCGACCACCGCGCCCAGCCGCGCCTCCGGTTGATCGGGTACGCGCAGCGCCACGACGCGGTCGCGCCACTCATAGATCACGCCTTCGACCTGCTCTCGCAGGGCGTCGACCTGCTCGGAGTCGAGCTCCACGTCGGCGACGCTGAGTCGCCCGCCACGAAACTCGACCCTGCTCGCTCCCGCCGCCGCCAGCTCGATCCGGGCGCGCTGAAGCTCGAGCAGGTTGGCGGCCTCGGCTGGCGGTGGGCCAAAACGATCGTCGAGCTCGTCGCGGATCTCGCGCAGCTCACCAGGCTCGCGCGACGCCGCGATGCGCCGGTGCAGGTCGATCTTCGCCGCCTCGAAGGGAACGTAGTCGGCCGGCAGGTAAGCGTCTACCGGAACGTCGAAGCGCAGCGGCTCGGGCGCCGGGCGATCGCCGTCCTCCGTCGCCAGCGACTCTGTCGCCTCGTCGATCATCTGGCAGTAGAGCTCGAACCCGACCGCGGCGACGTGGCCCGACTGCTCGTCGCCGAGCAGGTTGCCGGCGCCGCGGATGTCGAGGTCGCGCATCGCGATCCGAAATCCCGAGCCCAGCTCGGTGTGGTCGGAGAGGGTCGACAGCCGCGCCCCGGCCTCCGGCGTGAGGGCCGCGGGGGAGGGATAGAGCAGGTAGGCGAAGGCGCGGTCGCGGGAGCGGCCGATGCGGCCGCGGATCTGGTAGGCCTGGGCCAGTCCGAGCTGGTCGGCGCGCTCGGCGATCAGCGTGTTGGCCGAGGGGATGTCGAGGCCCGACTCGATGATCGTGGTCGCCACCAGGCAGTCCGCGTCACCGCGCAGGAAGCGCAGCATCCCCTCCTCCAGCTCACTGTCCTCCATGCGACCGTGCGCCTCGATGAAGCGGGCCCCCGGCACCAGGGCGCGCAGCCGCTCGGCCACCTCGTGCAGGGTCTCGATCCGGTTGTGCAGGAAGAAAGCCTGGCCGCCGCGGTCCACCTCGCGCTCGATCGCCCGCTTGACCAGATCCTCGTCCCAGGGACCGACGTAGGTGCGGATCGGGCGGCGTCCCTCGGGTGGGGTCTCGATCACCGAGATGTCGCGCAGGCCTGCGAGCGACATTTGCAGGGTGCGCGGGATCGGGGTGGCGGAGAGCGAGAGCACGTCGACCCGCAGCTTCAGCTGGCGCAGCAGCTCCTTCTGCTTGACGCCGAAGCGCTGCTCCTCGTCGACGA
>JBBPIN010000036.1:0-18852 GCA_038040285.1 Actinomycetota bacterium | reverse complement strand
GCGGCCACGATCACGAAGATCGCGATCAGGACCTGGGTCAGGCGCTTGCGCATCAGCCGGTTGAGCTGAAACGCCCGCAGGTCGTCGGCGTCGTCGACCTGGCTGGAGGGGGGAGGTGCGTCCGCGGAAGGGGGCGGCGCGTCGGAGGGGGGAGGTGCGTCGCCGGAGGGCGGCGCCTGGTCAGACGGCGGCGCGGACTGCTGCCCTTCGGGATCGGCCTCGTCGCTCACGGCCCGAAATCTACCTCGCGCCGGCGGTCAGATCGGGCCCCAGGGGTGGTGGTCGAGTGCAAGGCGACTTGCATCTGAAGCTCCGTCGGAGATGCCGGTTGCGCTGTTGACCGGGTTGGGTTTTCGGCTCTAGCAAGAGGAATCCGGGCTCCGCGGAGGGCGGGTAGCAATTCCGTCCGACGGAGCGTTTGGAATCCCCGACCGGAGATGTGTTGCAAAGTGGGGCTCCGTGGGTTAGCGTGGGCCCCAAGTTGAAGCCAAGGGCCGGGGTGATGAGGTTCCTCCCACCTCACCACCTCGGCCCAAACTTCTCCGCCCGCGCTAACAGGAAAGGACTCAGGGGTTGGCTTTTCGGGGTCTCTACGAGCACAGTCTCGACTCCAAGGATCGCCTCACGGTGCCCGCCCGCTTCCGCTCGGCGCTCGCCGATGGAGTTGTTCTCTCCAAGGGCCTTGACCCCTGCGTCGACCTCTACACGCCTGACGCCTTCGAGCGCGTCTCCGACACATACCTCGCGCCGCACAGCCCGTTCAGCTCCGACGCGCGAAAGATGCGCCGCCGCTTCCATGGCGGCTCCTTCGACGAGAAGCTCGACTCGGCCGGGCGTGTCCGGCTTCCGAAGCCGTTGATCGAGCACGCCGGCCTCAGCGGCCCCTGCGTCGTGGTGGGTGCCGGCGACAACCTCGAGATCTGGAACGCTGACGCCTGGTCTCGACACGAGGCCGAGTTGGACGCCGCCGCCGCCGAGATCGCCGAGAGCCTCGCCGATTCGGGCGAGAGCACGTAGTCCCCCGAATGGCCACCCTTACCTACATGCCGACCGAGCACCTCCCAGTCCTCTCCACCGAGCTTGTCGAGCTGCTCGCTCCTCAGCCGGGCGAGCTTGCGGTCGACTGCACCTTTGGCGCCGGTGGCCACGCCCGTCTGATCGCCGACAAGATCGGCCCGACCGGCACCCTCGTCTGCATCGATCGCGACCCCGTCGCCGAGCAGCGCTTTGCCGAGTTCGGCGCCGACGCGCCCTGCCAGACGCGCTTCCTCCGCGACGACTACGCGGCAGGTTTACAGGCCCTTTATGGCGAAGGCCACCGCGCGGACATGGTCTATCTGGATCTCGGAATCTCATCGATGCAGGTCGACGCCTGGGAGCGCGGCTTCTCCTACTCATACGACGCCCCGCTCGACATGCGGATGGATCCCGACCAGGAGTTCTCGGCCCGCGATCTGGTCAACGAGTGGCCAACCTCTCGCATCGCCGATGTGCTGCGCCGCTTTGGCGAAGAGCGCCACGCGAGCGGCATCGCACGCGCGATCGTGCGCCGGCGACCGATCGAGACCACCTCGGAGCTGGTCGCCGCGATCAAGGCCGGGATGCCGCCCTCGGCGCGGTTCGGCGGTGGGCACCCCGCAAAGCGCAGCTTTCAGGCGATCCGCATCGCGGTCAACGAAGAGCTCGACTCGCTCGACCGGGCCTTGCCGCTCGCCTGGGACCTGCTGAAGGTCGAGGGCCGCTTCGCCGCGATCTCCTTTCACTCGCTCGAGGACCGTCGCCTGAAGCGCTTTCTGGCCGACCGCGCGAAGGGCTGCATCTGCCCGCCGGAGCTGCCGGTCTGTGTGTGCGGCCACGAGCCCGAGGCCGAGCTGCTGACCCGAAGGGCCGTGTCGCCGAGCGCCGCCGAGCTGGGGGACAACCCCCGCGCCAGCTCGGCGCATCTGCGCGCCGCGGTGAAGATCGGCTCGAACGGAGTCCTGGCCTGATGGGTGCCGCCGCTCCGGCTCGCAAGGCAGCACCCGTACGCAAGGGGCGGGCCGGGCGTACCCCTCACTCTTCACTCCGCGAGAAACGGCAAGGCTCTCCGCGATCCGCCAGGCGCGCTCGCCACGCCGTTCGGGCCACACCCGGCCCGCCCAAACCCCGACCGCGGACTTCGGCAGCCAGAACGCGCACCCAGCAGGTCGCCCGTCCAAGCGGGCACTTGATCCCGCATGCGGTTGGCAGGACCGCGGTCGCGATGCGCGGCCTCCCGGACTCCGGGCTGGTGGTACGCCTCACCCGCGGGCGGGCCTGGATCGGGGTGCTCAGCGTGCTTCTCACCGGGATCGTTGCCCTCAATGTGGTCAGTCTCAGCCTCAATGCTTCGCAGGGCAAGATCGCCCAGCAGGCCCAGATCCTCGCGCAGGAGAACTCGGCGCTGCGTGCGCGCCTGGCCCAACGGCTCTCCAACGACAACGTCCGGACCGCCGCAGAGAGCCTCGGCATGACGGCGCCTGGCCCGACCGACATCAGCTACCGCGACGCGTCCGGTCAGTCCGTGGGGCTCACGGCGCAGCGCCTCGCCGCCGGCTTCGGGCTCGGCAGGTCCCTGGTCGTCGCGCCAACCACCACGACCCCGGCGCCCGCGCCGACGAGCACCACGACTTCGACGACCACGGCAGCTGCGACAGCCCCGACCACGACCAGTGCGCCAGCCACGACGACCAGCGCCCCGGTGACGGCGCCGACCGCTCCCGTCTCGACCACAGGGACACCGGGCGGCGGGGTGTCCCCGGGCTAGAGGCCAGTACCGGGCGGACACGGGATGAGACTGGTCGAGCGGCGCATAGGGCTTCTGTTCGCCGCCTTCTTTCTCTGCTTCGCGGTAATCCTCGCCCGGGCGCTCTGGCTGCAGGGCGTACGCGGTGGCGCCCTCGCCTCGGAGGCGACCAGCCAGCAGACCGAGCTGGTCACCGTCCCTGGTCTTCGCGGCCGAGTGCTCGATCGACGCGGCCAGGAGCTCGCTGTCTCCGAGGACGCGGCGAGCGTCTACGCGACGCCCTACCAGGTCAAGGACCCCGAGCGCACCGCGTCGCGTCTGGCCTCGGTGCTCGACGTTTCGCGCGATCAGCTGCTGAAGGGGCTGACCGCTAACAGCGGCTTCTCCTATCTGGCCCACAAGGTCGACGTGCCGGCCGCGGAGAAGATCAAGCAGATGAAGTTGGCGGGGATCGGGACCCTCCCCGACAGCCGGCGCACCTATCCGCAGGGCAATCTCGCCGCGCAGGTGCTCGGCGCGGTCGGATCTGACAACCAGGGCTTGAGCGGACTCGAGGCCGGCCAGCAGAGCGTGCTCGGCGGCACCGACGGCCAGGAGAGGATCGTCAAGGACGCTCTCGGGGAGCCGATTCGCCTCGAAACGGTGAGGGGGGCCAGTGACGGCCACGACATAAAGACCACCATTGACGCGGCGATCCAGGCGAAGACCGAGCAGGTCATCGCCTCCGTCGGCCAGCAGTACGCCGCGAAGGGTGCGACCGCGATCGTCATGGACCCGCGCAGCTCGCAGATCCTCGCGATGGCCAACTGGCCCGGGGTCGACCTCAACAACCTCGCGAGCGCAAGCTCGAGCGACCTCGAGAACCAGGCCACCGGATTCACTTACGAGCCAGGATCGACATTCAAGGCCTTCACCGTCGCCGGAGCGCTCGAGGACCACGTCGTCACGCCGGACACGACTTTCCATCTCCAGCCGACGATCCAGGTCGCCGATCGAACGATCGAGGACGCGGAGCCGCGCGGCCCGGTCGATCTCTCGGTCGCCCAGATCCTCGCGCAGTCCTCGAACGTCGGGGCGGTGACGATCGGGCTGCAGCTCGGCGCGACGAAGTTCAGCCGCTGGGTCAGTCGCTTCGGCTTCGGCCGACCGACCGGGATCCAGTTCCCGGCCGAGGAACGGGGCATCGTGCCGTCCTATGCCGACTACTCGGGTTCTTCGATCGGCAACCTCCCGATCGGCCAGGGCCTCTCGGTCACCCCGATCCAGATGATGGCCGCCTACGCTGCGATCGCCAACGGCGGCATCCTGCGCCGTCCGCAGCTGCTCGAGCAGGTCGACGGGCAGCCGGTCACCGAGCCGGCGGGGCACCGGGTGATCAAGGCGGGCGTGGCGGCGGAGATCCGTCAGATGCTGGAGGGCGTACTGGCGCCGGGCGGGACCGCCTCGGAGGTGAGCGTGCCGGGCTACACCCTGGCCGGCAAGACCGGAACCGCGCAGGTGGCCGAGAACGGTGGTTACTCGGAGACCAAGTTCGTCGCGTCGTTCATGGGCTTCGCGCCGGCGGCCAATCCGGGCCTGTTGGTCGCGGTGATCGTCGACGAGCCGCAAGGTGCCATCTACTCCGGTGGCTCGGTCGCGGCCCCCGCATTTGGCCAGATCGCCTCCTTCGCGCTTCCCTACCTGGGCATAGCGCCGAACTGAGGTTCCTCGCCCCCTGTTGTAATTCCCCGCGATGCAACTCGGTGAGCTGATCGCGGACATCGAGGTCGAGGCCGTGAGCGGCGACGCCGCGACCGAGATCTCCGACCTCGCCTACGACAGCGGTCGCGTCCACCACGGCACACTCTTCTTCTGTGTGCCCGGCGGGACCCGCGACGGGCACGACTTCGGAACCGCCGCGGTCGAGGCGGGCGCCGCGGGGCTGGTGGTCGAGCGCGATCTCGACCTGCCGGTGGCACAGGTCCGGGTGACGGACGCGCGGGCGGCGATGGCACCGTTGGCAGCACGCTTCTGGGGCGACCCGACCGCGGAGCTGAGGGTGGCCGGGATCACGGGGACCAACGGCAAGACAACCACGGCGTTCATGCTGGAGGCGATCCTCGAGGAAGCTGGGGTGCGCTGCGGGCTGTTGGGGACCGTCAAACAGGTGGTCGGCGGGGTGGAGGAAGAGGTCGTGCGCACGACCCCGGAGGCGATCGACCTACAGGCGACCTTCCGCCGAATGCTCGAAGCCGGCGACGAGGCGTGCGCGATGGAGGTCTCCTCGCACGCGCTTGCGCTGCACCGCGCCGATGCGATCCACTTCGCCACCGCCGTGTTCACCAACCTCAGCCAGGACCACCTCGACTTCCATGCCGACATGGAGGACTACTTCGCGGCCAAGCGGCTGCTGTTCGATGCCGGCCCCGGTGCGGCGGTGGTGAACGTCGACGACCCGTACGGTCAGCGGCTCGCCGCCGAGATCGATTGCCTGACCTTCTCCGCGGAGGGCGCCTCGGCGGATTTCGGAGCCGACGCGGTCGAGCTTGGTCCCTCCGGCGCGAACTTCCGGGTCGTCTCGGCAGAGGGCTCGGTGCACGTGAGTACGCGCCTGCCGGGCCATTTCAATGTCTCCAACGCCCTCGCGGCGATCACGGCCGCGCACACCCTCGGGGTGTCCCTCGAGCTGGCGGCGGCCGGCCTCGAGGCCGCGGTCGGCGTGCCCGGACGCTTCGAGCCGATCGAGGAGGGGCAGGAGTTCACGGTGCTGGTTGACTACGCCCACACCCCCGAAGCGCTGGAGAACGTGCTGCGGTCCGCGCGACCTCTGACCGAGGGCAGGCTGATCTCGGTCTTCGGGGCCGGTGGAGACCGCGACCGCGACAAGCGACCCCGCATGGGATGGATCGGCGCCGAGCTGTCCGACTTGGCGATCGTCACCTCCGACAACCCACGCTCGGAGCAGCCCGACGCGATCATCGAGGAGATCCTCGCCGGGATCGGGGAGCACGGCCCAGGGGTGCAGGTGGAGCCGGATCGCCGCTCGGCGATCGGGCTGGCGCTGCGCGAAGCGGCGGCCGGGGACACGGTGCTGATCGCCGGCAAGGGACACGAGCAGGGCCAGGAGTTCGAGGATGGCCGCAAGATCCCCTTCGACGACCGCGAGGTCGCCCGCGAGCATTTGCGATCGCTGGCGGGTTCGGCGTGATCGAGCTCAGTCCCGAGCAGATCGCGGAAGCGGCCGGGGCGGAGGTCGTCGCCCGTGGCGGCGACGGGCATCCCGGCCGCGCCGTCGTCGATTCCCGCGAGGCCGGGCCGGGCGACCTGTTCGTTGGGCTGCGCGGCGAGCATGCCGATGGCGGCCTCTTCGCCGAGGCGACGTTGGCGGCCGGCGCCTGGGGGGCGCTGGTCGGGACGGAGCATGCCGTCGGGCTCCAGGGCGGTTGGGTCCTCGCGGCACCCGATCCACTCGCCGCGATGGGTTCGCTGGCCCGTGAGTGGCGCCGGCAATTGGGGGCGCGGGTTGTCGGCGTTACCGGCTCGGTGGGGAAGACTTCGGTCAAGGACATCTGCGCGACGCTTCTGCCCGGCAGCGTCCACGCCAGTCCCGAGAACTACAACACCGAGATCGGGCTGCCGCTCACCGTGTTGGAGGCGCCGGCCACGACCGACGTCCTGGTGTTGGAGATGGCGATGCGCGGCGCCGGCCAGATCGCCGAGCTGGCGGCGATCGCCGAGCCCGACGTGGCGGTGATCACGAATGTAGGGCCGGTGCACGTGGAGCTGCTCAAGTCGGTGGAGGCGATCGCCGCCGTGAAGGCCGAGATCCTCGCCGGCCTGCCCCCCGGGGGGGCCGCGGTGGTGCCGGTCGACGCCGGCGCGCTCGAGCCCCACCTGGAGGGGGTGCCAAGCCTGATCCGCTTTGGCGACGGCGGCGACGTCGATGTCCTCGAACGGGCGGTCGGCGAGACCGGCACCGAGGCCCTCGTGTCCACCCCCGCAGGCGAGCAGCGCTTCATCTTTCCGTTCACAGAGGACTACAACCTGACCAACGCGCTGGCGGCGATCGGCGCCGGGATCGCGATCGGGGTCTCGCCCGCCGAGATGTCCGGTCAGGCGTCCTCTATACGCTTCTCCCGCCTCCGCGGCGAGCGCGTCGAGCTCGGCGACGGGGTCGTCTTGGTGAACGACAGCTACAACGCCAACCCGGTGTCGATGAGAGCAGCGCTCGACCACCTCGGCTCGCTGCGGGTGGATGGGCGGCGGATCGCCGTGCTGGGCGAGATGGCGGAACTGGGCCCCGAGGCGCCCGGCCATCACCGAGAGGTGGGCGCCCATGCTCGCGAGGCCGGCGTAGACCTGCTGGTCGGGGTTGGCGAGGCGGCTCGCGACTACGCGCCCGACCAACTCGTGGCCGATCCCACCGAGGCGGCGGAGTTGCTCGCCCCGCTGCTCGGCAGCGGCGACGCGGTGTTGGTCAAGGGATCGCGGGCCGCCGGGCTGGAGCTGGTGGCCGAGACTCTCCCCGCCCTGCTGGAGGTCGAGAGGGTGGAGGGCTGATGGGGGAGGTCCTGATCGCGGGCATGGCGGCGATGCTTATCTGCATCTTCCTGGGGCCGAAGTTCATCGAGTACCTGCGGCTGAAGGAGTTCGGCCAGCACATCCGCGAGGAGGGCCCGCAGGAGCACCATGCCAAGGCGGGCACGCCGACGATGGGCGGGCTGATCGTCTTCGCCTCGATCTGCGTCCCCTTCCTGGTCCTGTCGGATCGCGACGCGCAGAGCATGGCCGTGTTCGGCGTCGCGATGCTCTCGGCGACGCTCGGCTTCGCCGACGACTTCCTGAAGATCGTCAAGCGGCGCTCGCTGGGCCTCTCGGCGCGCTCGAAGCTCGCCGTGCAGCTGCTGATGGCGCTCGGCCTCTGGTGGGTTGCGCGCCACTACGTCGGCTTGGAGCCGACCCTGTTCTTCCGCATCTCGGACGCCAGCGTCAACATCGGCCCCGTCCTCTACTTCGTGCTGGTCTTCCTGGTGATCGCGGGGGCTTCCAACGGCGTCAACCTCACCGACGGGCTGGACGGTCTGGCCGCCGGCTCCTGCGCGATCGTGCTGCTCGCCTACACCGCGATCACCTTCATCAGCAACGACCAGCAGAACCTGGCGCTGCTCTCGGCCTGCCTGGTCGGTGCCTGCATCGGATTTCTGTGGTTCAACGCCTTTCCAGCCTCGATCTTCATGGGCGACACCGGCTCGCTCGGGTTAGGTGGGGCGATAGGGGCGTTGGCCGTGATGACCCAGACCGAGGTGCTGCTGATCATCATCGGCGGGATCTTCGTGATCGAGGCGGTCTCGGTCGCGATCCAGGTCTTCGCCTTCAAGATGTTCCGACGCCGCGTGCTTTTGATGGCGCCGGTTCACCACCACTTCGAGATGCTGGCCTGGTCTGAGACCAAGATCATGCTGCGCTTCTGGATCATCGCCGCGGTCTGCTCGGGGATCGGCTTCACGCTTTACCAGCAGTCGATCGGGCGCTGAGCCCGCTCCAACGACTTGCCCGCCGGGGGGCTGGTCGAATACATTCGACCCGACCCCGAACCAAGGAGAGTCACGCCGATGAGCATCCTGATCCGCTTCACGCCAGAGTCAGTGACCACCCAGCAGTACGACGAGACCGTCCGCCGCCTCGAGGAAGCGGGTGAGATCCCGGCCGACGGGCTCGACTATCACGTGTGCTTCACGGCGGACGGCAACGTCCGGGTCAGCGAGATCTGGGATTCTCGCGAGCAGTTCGAGGCGTTCGGCGAGAAGCTGATGCCGGTTCTCGCCGATGTCGGGATAGATGCCGGCGAGCCCGAGCAGCTCGAGATACACAACATCATCAGGCGCTAGCGGTTAGAAGGCGCATCGCCGTCCGCCATACGGAGATGCGCAGGCAGCATCAACCGCCGCTACAGGGGAGGGGCCGGCCGGCGCGAAACTAGGGCCATGGCGTCGCCCCCCAAGCCTCGGCCGCCGTTGCCCCCAGGCCCGTTCCTCGTGGTCGGGCTCGCCCGCTCCGGCAGCGCCGCGGCGCGCCTGCTTGCGGGGCGCGGCGAGCAGGTCCGGGGCGTGGACTCCGGGCATCCCGAGGGCGCGGAGAGGCTTGCCAAGGCGGGCGTCGAAGTCCTCCTGAATGTGGACGGAACCGAGCTTTTGGACGGCGTGAAGACCGTCGTCAAGAGTCCCGGCGTACCCAACGACGTTGCGGCGATCGCCGCTGCCCGGGAGCGCGGCATCGACGTGATCGGTGAGCTGGAGCTTGCCTGGCGCGCGATCCCTAACCGATTCGTCGCGGTCACAGGGACAAATGGCAAGACGACGACGACCGAGTTGCTCGGCGAGCTGTACCGCGCGGCCGGCGAGCCCGCCGCAGTTGCCGGCAACGTCGGCACCCCGCTTGCCTCATTGGCCGGAGAGGTGGACGCCGCCGCCACGGTGGTCTGCGAGTGCTCCAGCTTTCAGCTCGAGGATGCCGACGCCTTCGCCCCCGAATGCGCGGTGTTCCTCAACCTCGCGCCCGACCACCTCGACCGCCACCCGACCAGCGAGGAGTACCTGGCCGCGAAGCTGCGGATTTTCGCCCGGCAGGGCAATGACGACGTCGCCGTGTTCAACGGCGACGAGCCGGCGCTTACCGGGCGCGACCTGGGCGGCTGCGGGCGCCGGGTTCGCTTCTGCAGCGGCGCCGACCCCGACTGCGAGGTCTCGCTCTCGCAGGGGACGATCTTCTGGGACGGCGAGCCGCTGATCGAGGCGCGACAGCTTCGGCTGACCGGCGCCCACAACGTTCACAACGCGATGGCAGCCGCCGCCGCGGCGCTGACGATGGGGCTGGACCCCAACGCCGTGCGCGAGGGCCTGCGTTCCTTCGCCGGCCTTCCGCACCGGCTCGAGCCCGTTGCCGAGGTCGACGGCATCCGCTTCTACAACGACTCAAAGGCGACCAACGTCAGCGCCGCGTCCGCCGCCCTTGAGTCCTTCGACGGTGGAGTGCACACGATCCTCGGTGGCCAGCCGAAGGGCGAGTCGTTCGAGCCGCTGGTCGAGCCGGTGCGCGAGCGCTGCGCCGGCTGCTATCTGATCGGCGAGGCGGCCGAGGCGATCGGGGCGGCGCTGGAGCCCGCCGGCGTGCCGCTGCATCGCTGCGACGACCTCGACGACGCGGTGCGCAGGGCGGCCGCCGCGGCGGCGCCGGGGGAGGCGGTGCTGCTCTCGCCCGCCTGCGCCAGCTTCGACACATTCCGGGACTTCGAGCAACGTGGTGAGGCCTTCCGTGCGGTGGTGGCGCGCCTCGTCGAGGGGGAGCAGACGTAATGGCGAGCGGGGTGGGGGCGCGATGACGGCTCGGGCGGCGACGGCTGGCAAGGCGCCGGCCAGGAAACGATCGACGCGCTCCCGCGCGGCGGCCGGCAGCGGCCCGTCCGAGTACTCGATGCTGCTCACGGCGACGCTCTGCCTGCTCGCCTTCGGCGCGGTGATGGTCTTCTCGGCCAGCTCGACCACCCAGGTGCTGAGCAACGGCGGCCTGGGCAACAGCGCCTTCTATCTGAAGCGCACGGTTCTGTTTGGGGTCGCCGGGTTGCTGGTCATGCGCGTGCTCGCGGTCGGCGGTGTGCGGATGGTGCGCTCGCTGACCCCGGGGCTGCTCGCCGGCTCGCTGTTACTGCTCGTCGTCGTGCTCGGGATCGGCAGCAGCGCCAACGGCGCGACGCGATGGATCGGCTCGGGCTTCGTGCAGGTTCAGCCCTCGGAGCTGGCCAAGGTGGCGCTGGTCCTCTACGGCGCCTACCTGCTGGCGGAAAAGCCGAAGCGGGCGCGCAGCATCGAGGGGATGATGCCCTACCTGCTGCTGACCGGGTTCGCCTGCCTGCTGGTCGTGCTCGAACCAGACCTCGGCTCGGCGATCGTCGTCGCCTTTGCCGTCACCACGACCCTGATTGCGGGTGGAGCCCGGATGCGCGACCTCGCCTTGATCAGCCTGGCGGTCGGTTTTCTTGCCCTGCTTGCGGTGCTGATCGAGCCCTACCGGATGGCGCGGCTGACCGGCTTCCTGCATCCGGGCGCCGACGCCGCCGGCAATGGCTTTCAGGCCGCCCAGGCGAAGATCGCCCTCGGCTCCGGCGGGATCTTCGGCGTCGGGCTCGGCAACGGGGTGCAGAAGGCCTTCTACCTGCCCGAGGCCCACACGGACATGATCGCCGCCGTGATCGGCGAGGAGCTGGGCCTGGTCGGGATGGCGGGGCTCGTCGGGCTGTTCGGGCTGTTCGGCTACGCGGGCTTTCGGACCGCTCAGCGGGCCAAGGACCATTACGGAAAGCTGCTGGCCGCGGGTCTGACCTCGCTGATCCTCTGCCAGGCGATTCTCAATCTCTTTGCGGTGATGGGGCTGGCCCCGCTGACCGGTGTGCCGCTGCCCTTCGTTTCATACGGCAACAGCAGCCTGCTGGTCAGTCTGGCCTCGGTCGGTCTGATCTTGAATGTGGCCCGGGCAAACGAGCGCGGCGTCGCGGCCAGCAATCCGGGGCGCGGCGCTGGCAGACTGCGGGTCCTAGAGGGCGGGCGCTCTAGCCCGCGCGGAAGGAGCGTTGCGAGCGGTGCCAAGGGTCGTGATAGCCGCGGGCGGAACCGCCGGACACGTCGTGCCGGCCATGGCGGTCGCCGCCGAGCTTCGGGCCAGGGGCGCTGAGGTCTCCTTTCTCGGCACCCGCGAACGAGCCGAGGCCGACCTGGTCCCGGCGGCGGGTTACGAGATCGACTACCTCGCGGTCCAGGGGCTCGACCGGGACAATCCGTTGAAGGCGGCGGCGGCTGCTCTGCGAGCCACCGCGGCGGTTCCCGCCGCACGCCGAGCATTGCGCCGCCACGACGCCGACGTCGTCCTCGGCGGGGGCGGCTACGTGGCCGGCCCGGCCGGGCTGGCGGCGCTCAGCCTGCGTCTGCCCCTGGTGCTGAGCGAGGCCGACAGCCACCTCGGACTGGCCAACCGACTGCTCGCCGGGCGCGCGCGCCGCGTCTGTCTCGCCTTCCCGATTCCGGGTCGCGACGGTGACCGCTACCTGGTCACCGGCCGGCCGGTCCCTGTCAGGGTGCTGACGGCGGAGCGGGGAGCGGCGCGGGAGCGGTTCGGGATCGACCCGACGCGGCGCTGTTTGCTTGTCGTCGGCGGCAGCCAGGGCGCACATTCGGTCAACGTGTGCGCGTTGTCGGCGTTTGCGGCCGCCCCCGACCGCGACTTCGAGGTTCTGCACGTCGCCGGCCGGCGCGACTACGCGACGCTTCGCGAGCGCCTGGCCGATGCGGGAGACGACGGCTACACGCTGCTCGAGTACGAGCCCGACCTCGGCGATTGCCTGGCCGCGTGCGATCTGGTCCTGGGCCGCGCCGGTGGCTCGATATTCGAGCTCACCGCCGCCGGCAGACCGGCGGTGCTGGTCCCCTATCCGCACGCGACTGCCGACCACCAGTCCTCCAACGCGGATTGGATGGCGCAGGCGGGCGCCGCGGTCGTGATCCCCGATGCCGAGCTGGAGCCGCGGCGGCTGCGCGAGGCGGTGGGTGAGCTGCTCGGCGACGGTGCTCGCCTCGAACAGATGACGGCCGCATCTCGCTCGCTCGCCAAACCCGATGCCGCAAAGCAGATCGCCGACGAGGTCCTCACGGCCGCTTCATCCCGAATCACGAATGACAAATGACGAATGACGAACGACTGATGCCCTCCTGGAACGATCGCACCCTTCACTTCATCGGCATCGGCGGCGCCGGGATGAGCGGCCTGGCGCTGGTCTGCCACCAACTGGGCGCCGCGGTGAGCGGCAGCGATCGCGCCGACTCTTCATATATGCAGCGGCTGCGGGCCACGGGGCTGAAACCGGCCCTCGGCCACGATTCGGTCAACCTCCCCGCCGACGCCGAGGTGGTCGTCTCGACCGCGATCGCGGTCGACAACCCCGAGCTGGCGCTCGCCCGCGAGCGCGGCCAGCGCGTGATCCACCGCGGCGAGCTGCTCGCCGAGCTTTGCTCAGAACGGCGGCTGCTGGCGATCGCAGGAACGCACGGAAAGACGACCACGACAGCGATGGTGGTCTGGGCGATGCGCGCTGCCGGCGCCGATCCCGCCTTCTTCCTCGGCGGTGAGTTGCCGGAGGCGGGGCCCGACGGTGGCGACGTGAACGCCGGATGGGGGGCGGGGGAGTGGTCGGTGGCCGAGGCGGACGAAAGCGACGCCAGCTTCCTGCAACTGCACCCGGAGGTGGCGCTGGTGACCAACATCGAGATGGACCACCACTCGCAGTGGGCCTCGATGGCCGAGCTGCGCGAGGCGTTCGGCCGCTTCGCCGCCGAGGCCAGCGGCGTCGGCGTGGGGGCCGGGGTAGATCTGGGCCAGGTCGATTCGGAGCGCCAGGTCCGGTTCGACGACAGCTCTCCCGGGCCGAAGGTGCTGCAGCTCTCGGTTCCCGGGACGCACAACCTGCTCAATGCACGCGCCGCCCTGGCCGCCCTGGAGCTCGCAGGGTTCGATACCGACGCGGCCGCGGCGGCTCTGGGCGATTTTCCGGGCGTTCGCCGGCGCCTGGAGCTGAAGGGGATCCGCAACGGCGCCCGCATTTACGACGACTACGCCCATCACCCGACCGAGGTGCGGGCGGCGCTCGAGGCGCTGCGCGGCCTCGAGCCGCAGCGGCTGCTGGCCGTGTTCCAGCCGCACCTCTACTCGCGCACCAAGGCGCTTGCCGAGGAGCTCGGGGCGGCGCTGTCCGCGGCCGACGAGGTCGGGGTACTCGATGTCTACCCGGCGCGTGAGGAGCCGGTTGGCGATCTGGCGGGGGTGAGCGGACTTCGGGTCGCGGCCGCCGCCGCCGATCGCTCCGAGGGTCGGCCGGTCTGGTGGCTGGTCGACGCCGAGCGCGCCGAGAGCGCATTGGCGCCGCGGCTAGGTGAGGGCGACGTGTTGGTGACGATCGGCGCCGGCGACATCTTCCAGCTCGCGGAGCGGCTGGTCGGATGAGCGCGGCGAGCACGCCGGTGCCGCCGCCCGGGGTGGAACGCGACTACTCGCTCGCCCGACTCACCACCGTGCGAACCGGCGGCCCCGCCGACTTCTTCGCCCGTCCCTCGAGCGAGGAGGAGCTGGTCGAGCTGCTGGCCTGGGCGCAGCAAGCGGGGACCAAGGTAGGAGTGGTGGGGTCCGGATCGAACCTGCTTGGAGCCGATGAAGGGTTTCGTGGACTTGCAATCAAGCTCGACGGTGAGCTGGCCGAGTTCGAACGCGACGGCGAGCGCCTCGTGGCGGGCGGCGGCGCGCGGCTGCCCTCGGCGGCGGCCAAGGCCGCGTCCTGGGGGCTTTCGGGCCTCGAGTTCGGGATCAACATCCCGGGCACGGTTGGGGGCGCGGTGAAGATGAACGCCAACGCCTACGGCGGGCAGCTCGCCCAAGTGCTCGAGTGGGTGGACCTCTGCACCGCCGAAGGACTCCAACGGCGGCGGCCCGACCAGCTCGGCTTCTCCTATCGAAGCTCCAACCTGGAGCAGGACGAGGTCGTGTCGCGTGCCTCCTTCCAGCTCGGGCCCGGGGAGTCGGCGGCGATCAAGGAGACGATGGGCGAGATGCGCGGCAAGCGCCGTGAGGCGCAGCCCTCGGGGATCAAGACCTTCGGCTCGACCTTCAAGAACCCCGAGGACGCCGCGGGCCGGACCGCCGGCCAGCTGCTCGAGGCCGCCGGGTGCCAGGGACTGGAGCACGGCGGCGCCCGCTTCGCTCCCAAGCACGCGAACTTCGTCGAGAACACCGGCGACGCGACCACCGCCGACGTGCTCGAGCTGATGGCGGAGGGCCGTCGCCTGGTGCACGAGCGCTTCGGTGTCGTGCTGGAGCCCGAGGTGCAGGCGCTCGGCGAGATTCGCTGGCCCGACGGCTGGGAGCTTCCGTGAGCACCGCCTCGATCGCCCTTCCGACCCGCGCTCGCGCCCGCATCCGGGTGCTGCGCCGCCGTTTCGTGTTCTTCTTGCTCTCGGCGGTAGCGCTGTTCGCCCTCTACATGCTCTGGTTTCGCGACTCCTCACTGGTGGCGGTGAAGTCGGTGAAGGTCGAGGGAACCGGCAGCGGTGCCGTCGAGCGGCGCCTCGACAAGGCGTTGAGCGAGGCCGGTCAGGGGATGACCACCTTGGACGTCAACCAGAGCGCACTCGACGATGCGGCGCGGCCCTTCCCGCTGGTCCAGTCGGTGAGCGCCGATCCGAGCTTTCCCAGCGGCCTCACGATCCACGTCACCGAGCGCCGCCGAGTGGGGTTGATCGGGGAAGGGTCGTCCGCGGTCGCGGTGGCCGGCGATGGGACGATCCTGCGCGGCCTTTCAGCAGAGCACCTCCAGCTGCCAACGCTGCCGCTCTCCTCGCCGCCGAAGGGCCCGCGGCTCAGCGGCCCGATGCTGGAGCAGGCGCACGTCCTCGGGGCCGCCCCGCCGGCGCTTCTGCGCTATGTGGACAGCAGTTTCAACGGCGACAGCGGAGTCGGTGTGAATCTCACCGGTGGGGTGGAGCTGCGCTTCGGAGACGCGACCCAGGCGGCGGAGAAATGGCACGCCGCGGCGGCCGTCTTGTCCGATCCGCAGCTCGGTCCGCTCGATTATGTAGACCTCTCGTTTCCGGGTCGTCCGGCGGTCGGAGGGGTTGGACATTCGCCACCGCCGATCTCAACCGGCTGAGTCGGGGCCTCGGATGGCACAAGGCCGCGAGCGCCGCAAACCGCATGGAAATGCGGAATTACGAGCATTTCGTCCCGCCCGTGCCTGGCCACGAGGCAACCCTCGACCATAGGGTTAGGTACCAAGAACCCTCAACCCGTGGTTGAGAATACGGCGTGCAGGATCTTGTCCCGGCGTTTGACAGAGGGGCCGGAATGCCTTACGTTGAGCGCAATTCCTGCAAGGTGCAGACTATGCCCAACCCTGAAGCATGGCTGCAGCCTCAGACGGAATAAAGGCTTCAACAGCGGTTTAGGGCCCAACGGGACATGGAATCCACCTATCTTGCGGTGATCAAGGTCGTCGGCGCTGGAGGCGGCGGCACTAATGCGGTGAGCAGAATGGTCGACGCCGGCATCCGCGGCGTCGAGTTCGTCGCTGTCAACACCGACGCGCAGGCGCTTCAGGCCTGCGACGCGGACATCAAGCTTTCGATCGGCAGCGAGCTGACTCGCGGTCTCGGTGCCGGTGGCAACCCCGAGGTCGGAGCCGGCGCCGCGGCTGAGAGCCGCGACGAGATCAAGGAGGCGCTGAAGGGCGCAGACATGGTCTTCGTCACCGCCGGCGAGGGCGGCGGCACCGGAACCGGCGCCGCCCCCGTGATCGCCGAGATCGCCAAAGAGGAGATCGGCGCCCTGACCGTCGGGGCGGTGACCAAGCCGTTTGAGTTCGAAGGCAAGCGCCGTATGCAGCAGGCCCTCGAGGGAATCGAGAAGCTGCGCGCCAACGTCGACACGCTGATCATCGTTCCCAACGAGAAGCTTCTGCAGGCTGTCGAGCGGCGCACCAGTGTCCTGGAGGCATTCCGGATGGCCGACGACATCTTGCGCCAGGGCGTCCAGGGCATTACCGACCTGATCACGATCCCCGGCCTGATCAATCTCGACTTCGCCGACGTGCGGACGATCATGCGCGACGCCGGCTCGGCGCTGATGGGCGTGGGCACCGCCTCGGGCGAGAGCCGCGCCGCCGATGCCGCCAAGACGGCCATCACATCGCCGCTGATCGAGGAGTCGATCAACGGCGCCACCGGCATGCTGCTCAACATCACCGGCCCCGAGGACCTCGGCCTGTTCGAGGTCAACGAGGCGGCCCAGCTGATCCAGAACGAGGCCGACAGCAACGCCAACATCATCTTCGGCGCCGTGGTCGACCAGTCGATGCGCGACGAGGTGCGGGTGACCGTGATCGCCACCGGTTTCGAGGGCTTCGAGCTGCTCGCCCGCACCCCGCAACGGGTGCGCCGCGCCAGCCGGTCGAGCCGCCGCCGGGTCTCCCCCGACGACACCGATCTGCGCGGCCTGCGCGTCGATGAGGACGACATCGATGTGCCGACGTTCCTGCAGGATTAGCCACATAGCCACAACCCAAGTGGCTTGCCGGGTACCCCGCTCTGGAGAAGCTTCTGAACGGTCTGGCAGCGGTCGCTCTGCTGGGCTGCGGAGCCGGGCTCGTCATCGGGGCGGGACAGTGGGCGCTCGGTAATCGCTCGAACAACTACAGTCACGCCGCCGACTGCAAAGCCAAGGTGATGTACAGCGCCGGGGGCGCCTTCGTGGTCGGCGCTGCCGCCGCGATCGTCAACTTCTTCTACACCTCCGGGTCCGCAGTCCATTAAGGCGGTGGCCAGGGCGCGCGCCTATAGCCGCGACGTGCCTGTGCGGCGTCGAGCGGCCTAGTACGCGGCGGCGATCGCGGCTGCCGCGGCCCTCTTTCTCGGGTTGCTGATCGGGCGCACGATGTCTGTTGGGCGCACGGCAACGCAAGCCGTGCCCAGCGGCGCGGGCCCATCGCGCGTCGTCAATGGTGTCCCCGTCGGTTACGCGCGCTCGCCCGCCGGAGCCGCAGGGGCGGTCGCCAGGTACCAGCAGGCGATTGCCGATCGGCTATCGCGTCGAGTCCTATTCGCCGCAGCGAGCGCGGATTCTCACCTGGGGCTTCACCTTGCTTGGCAACGCCTCCGCCGCGGAGCCACATGCGTACTTCGGCGTCATCCACACCGACCTGGTCTGGCGCAACCGCGATTGGAAGATCGCCAGCACTCGGGGCGGGTTCGGCCCGACGCCGAAGGCCCAGACACCCGCGGGACCGATCGGGGGTTTCGACGTCCTCGAATTGGCCAAGGAGCTGAGGACCTATGGGGTCACTCCGTAGGCGCC
This sequence comes from Actinomycetota bacterium, assembly GCA_038040285.1. Classification (GTDB taxonomy): domain Bacteria; phylum Actinomycetota; class Thermoleophilia; order Solirubrobacterales; family 70-9; genus Mayfieldus. The sequence goes on along the minus strand of JBBPIN010000036.1, from coordinate 1,172 downwards.
TCGCTTTGCTCTTCGCGCTGACGTTGCTGGCCACTGCGGCGCCAGCACCATGAATCCTTCGTTCTCAGCATCCTTCGGGGCCGCTTCCACCTCCTTGTCGGGATGACGGCTATGCCGGCAAGCTCGTCGACTGGGCCAAGGCCGCGGCGCGGATCGCCTTGGAGATCGTCACCCTTCCCAAACACGTTCTCAGGTCGTCCAGCGAAGACGGCGACACCATCAACGTTCAACGTTCGCCGCGGCGCAGACGAGCTCGCGGCATAAGGTCTTGCAAATCAGCCTGTTTGCCCCACGAGTGCCCCGAAGCCAAATCGGGCCCCTGTGACGCTCGGCGACGGAGGGCTGCTCGCGGTGGCCGCCGCGTGCGGCGGTGTGGGGAACGCGATCGCCGGAGGCGGGTCGCTGATCTCGTTCTCAGCGCTGCTCGCGGTCGGCTACTCGCCGCTTACCGCGAATGTGACGAACACCGTGGGCGTTCTGCCCGGCTACCTCGGCGGGGCGATTGGCTACGGTCCGGAGCTCCGCGGCCAGGGACGGCGGGTGGGCAGGCTCGCGCTCACCAGCGCCATCGGCGCGCTCGCCGGCGCCGTTCTGCTGATCACGGCGCCGGCCGCGGTCTTCGAGGTCGCCGCCCCTGTGCTCATCCTCATCTCCTGCGCGCTCCTCGCCGCATAGCCGCGCCTCACGCGCTTGCTCGCCGCCCGTGGTACCGGGGGCGATCGGTCCGCCACGTTGCACGTCGGGCAGTTCGCCGCTGCGCTCTACGGGGGCTACTTCGCCGCCGGGTTTGGGGTCTTGCTGCTGGCCGTGCTAGGACTGCTGCTCCCGGGGGAAGGCCTCCAGCGGCTGAACGCGCTCAAGGGGGCGCTCTCGCTGATCATCGGGGCGGTGGCCGCCGCCACGTACGCAGTCGTCGGTCCGGTCGCGTGGTCCGCGGCGGGGTTGATGGCGGCCGGCTCCTACGTCGGCGGCCACGCGGGCGTGAGCGCGGCGCGGCGCCTGCCGGCGACAGCGCTGAGGTGGGGCATCGTCATCCTCGGAACGGCGGTCGCGCTGGTGCTGCTGGTCCGCTGAGGCCCGCTACGTCCTCGCGGCCTCTTCTTGCCCGGGCGTCCCGGGCAAAGGCCGGACGTTCGGATCGCCTGCCTCAACCTCGAAGTCCTCGGAGCGGG
>JBBPIN010000035.1:0-22325 GCA_038040285.1 Actinomycetota bacterium | reverse complement strand
GGCGCAACGCCGCGGCAAACATCACTAGGCGACCCGGTGGCGCGGCTCGAGCTGATCGGCGAGCGCCAGCGTTGCCGGGTCCAGCTGCGCTTCGCCGATCTCGAATCGCTCGGCGAGCGCGGCCAAGATCGCCTCCTCGACCTCGGCGGGAGTCGTGCCGGGAACCTCGTCTTCGACGCTGCCCACCGTCGCCGGCTCCCAGGCGATGCCGAGGGCCTCGTAGACCGGGACCAGCACCTCGCGCAGCCCGTCCCTATCTCCGACGACGATCACGCAGCCGACGTGGGCCCCGCCCTTGATCAGTCGTTGGCCGATTCCCGCCAGCTTCACCCGCCCGCCCGCATTGACGCTGAACGCGCCCGGGCAATACTCGTCCTGTACCTCGCCGATCCGCGCGTCGACACCGAGATCGGCAAGGGCCGCGCGCACCAACTCGGCCATTTCGGCGAATCGCGCTCGCGTGGCGCCGGCGGGACTGGGATCGCGGTGGGCGCGGGAGAGGTTGAGCGCTCGACCGTTGTAGGCAGCGGGGCGCCCTCCCGCGATTCGCTCCACCACGTCATACCCGGCCGACCGCGCCGCCTCGACTGCTGCCGGGTAGCCGGCGCTGACCGCGTCACGGCGACCGAAGGTGACGAGGCGGCCTGGCCTCCCGAGGCGGGCCGTTTCCGGCAGGTCGCCCGCCGCCACCCGCTGCAGAATCGCGCCTGAGACCGCGGTGCCGTAGGCGGGGCTCCGCGGGCATGCGTCGCGGACCAGCTGCAGGCTCGTTTTCACCCCGCCTCGCACCTCACGCCTGAGTTAGTTGCAGTTGTTGCGTTCTCCATCGCGCCTGTGACGAGGATCACACAAGCGCTGGGGGGCGGATGCCACCCTGCCGCGTCCTACACGGAACAGGACCTCGGCAAGCGCCTATTGGGGGGCGCTCCATGAGAAATCTGCCGGGGCGAAGTCCGGACAGTCGCCTTTCTCCTGCACCCGCACGCGCGGTTGCCGGGAGCCAGCGCGGCCGCGGCACGCCGCAAGTGGCGTACCCGACCGGGCATTGACGCACGAACGGAGGTGGTTTTTCCGTGTTCAACAGTTGGCGTTACCCGGCCGCGCTCGCGGTCGCAGTCGGAATCACATTCCCGGCGCTCGCCGTCGCTGCCAATGGCTCCGGCGCACCGGCCCATGCCGGCGCCAAGCCACGCCAAGCGACCCAGCTGCGGTCGCCCGGCGCTGGCCTGCTGATCCGCCCGACCAGGCAGCTGGACAGGACGATTCAGGTGCGGGTGAAGGCGATCAGAGCCGAGAAGCGTCGCAAGCACAAGCAGGCGTTCGCGCATCTGCCCGGCGGCGTCTCGCTGGCGACCCTCAATGCGATCGCGTCCTGCGAGTCGGGCGGCAATCCGAAGGCGATCTCGTCCGGCGGCACGTACCGCGGCAAGTACCAGTTCGACTACGGCACCTGGGCGTCGGGCGGCGGCCACGGCGATCCCGCCAAGGCGTCGGAGGCCGAGCAGGACTACCGCGCGGCGCTGCTCTACTCGCGCAGCGGCTCGAGCCCCTGGCCGATCTGCGGCTAGGGGAGCGGGTTGGAAGCGATCATGCAGTCTCGGCGGCCAGCTGTGTTGACCTGCAGGGCGGCAAAGCCTTCCCTGGAGGTTCCGTGAGGCTCGGATATAGAGCAGCCGCGGTTGCGGCTGTGTTGGCGATGACGTTCTCCGCGAGCACCCTCGCCGGCGGGTCGACCGCGCCCGAACCTGATTCCACCGTCATCGCGAAGCCGGTGCGGCACGTGGTCCGGGCGCCCCGTCATGCCTTCCCGATGCGGGCGCGGCCCGAGTACGGCGACGGACTCGACGCCGGCCGCGGCCACGAGGGCCAGGACATGTTTGCCCCCGCGGGCACGCCCCTGGTGGCGGTCGCCGACTCGGTCGTGCTCGAGACCGGCAGCGACGGCGGCCGCGGCAACTACATCTCGATCTACGACCCGGCGGCAAGGCGCACCTACAACTATTTCCACCTGCTGGCCCCGGCGCTCGCTCACGCCGGCCAGAGGTTGCGCGCCGGCGAGAAGCTCGGCGAGCTGGGTTGCACCGGCTCCTGCTGGGGTGACCATCTGCATTTCGAGGTGCGGGTCGGGCGCGACCCCTACGGACCGGTGCTCGACCCGATGCCGACCCTCCGGCGCCTGCGGCCGGAGCGAGCCGCTGGGCTTCTCTAGGCCGCGTCGTCGGGATCTGAGAGAAGCGTCTCGCGGAAGAGGCGCGCCTCTTCCTCGAACAGCGGGCCGAAGTCGCGCTCGCGGTCGAGGAGGATGCGGCGCTTGGTCTCCAGCGTCGCCTGTCGCGGCATCGCGGCGATGCCGGTCGCGAGCTCGAGCGCCCGCTCGACCGATTCACCTTCCGGCACGACCTCGTTCACCACGCCCAGCCGCAGGGCCTCGGTGGCGTCGAACACCCGACCGGTGAGGGTGATCTCGGCCGCCAGCGCGGGCCCCATCGCCGCCCGCGCCGAGGCGTAGGAGGGCGGGATGCCGCGCGGCAGCTCGGGGAACCCGAAGCTGGCCGGCTCGGCGGCGATCCGGACGTCGCACAGAAGCGCCAGCGCAAAGCCCCCGGCCAGCGCCGGGCCGTTCACCGCGGCGACCACCGGGCGCCGGCAGGAACCGACCGCCTCAAAGGCGGCGCTCGAGGTCTCGACCAGGCGCTGTTTGTGGTCGCGGTCGCCGCCGAACTGGGTCACGTCCATTCCTGCGCAGAAGGCCGATCCGGCGCCGGTCAGCACGATGCAGCCGACGCCGTCGTCCTCGCCGAGGTGGTCGAAGGCCTCGCTCAGCTCGACCCGCAGGTCGATCGACAGCGCGTTGCGCTTCTCGGGGCGCTGCAGGGTGAGCAGCGCCACTTCGTCGCGGCGTTCGATCGAGAGCAGGCCCGCCATGGCGGGATGATGCTATCCGGGCCGAACCCCGACCAAGGAGCGAGATGAAAGCTCACACGACCTACCTAACCTTCAACACCGAGCAGCGGCGCGAGTGGATCAGGATCACCGAGGACGTGCAGGCGGCCGTCGACGAGGCCGGAGTCGAGGAGGGCATGGCGCTGGTCTCGGCGATGCACATCACCGCCGGAGTGTGGGTCAACGACGACGAGCCCGGTATCCAGGAGGACGCCCTCGAATGGCTCGACAAGCTGGCGCCGCCGAGCTGGAAGCCAGCTTCCAACGAGGTGGCCGAAAAGCTTCTCCCGGACGGCGGCGACTACCGCCACCATCGCGGCGGTGAGGACAACGGCGACGCCCACCTGAAGAACCTCCTCGTCCACCAGCAGGCGATCCTCCCCGTCACCGAGGGAAAGCTCGACCTCGGGCCCTGGCAACAGGTCTTCTATGCCGAGTTCGACGGGCGCCGGCCGAAGCGCCTGGTGATCAAGGTCATCGGGGACTGACGCGCCTGGGGGCTCATCCTCCGAACCCGAAATTGCTCAGGGCGAAAGTATCGAGCTGCCGCTCCAGACAGTTCGGGCAGGAGCACTCGGGAACGGAGAGTCCTGTCTGTGGGCAGGTCTGCATATCGGGCATGGAACTGGTCCGGCCGGCGCGCAGGCTAGACCCGCCGGCGGCGGGAAAGCCTGTGCCGGGGCCTGAGCGCCTTGCGGGCGGCGGCCGGGGCATCTGGGACGATGCGGCGAGAATGGACAGCCCGCCGGATCGAGTCGACCAACCGTCCGCAAACGAGGAGCGCGTACCGGCTCCCGAGGCGGCCGGGCCGGCTCGCAAGCCTCCGGTTGAGGCGGTCGCAGAGGCGCGGGTGCGAGCCCCGACGCGCGGCAACCGCAAGCTCGAGGCGTTCCTGGAAGCGGTCAACGCCGACGACCAGGTGCGAGCCTGGTGGTACATGGCCCAGGTCCAATCCGAGCGGCTTGGCATGTCGGATCACTCCTGGGTCCACGTGCAGATCGTGCTCAACGTGTCGTTGCGGCTGCTTCGGCTGCTCGCCAAGGCCGGGGTCGAGCCGGCGATGGTCAGCGATCACGGGATGGGTCAGCGCGACGCCGAGGTGGTGGTGGCGGCGGGGTCGCTGTTGCACGACGTCGGCATGTCGATTCACCGTGCCGACCACGAGGCCTACAGCCTCTTCCTCGCCCAGGGAGCGCTGGAGCGGCTGCTCGATGGCGTCTACAAGGAGCCGTCGCGCAGTGTCGTGATCGCCGAAGCGCTGCACGCGATCATTGGCCACCGGCGGCGTGGCGAGCCGTACACGGTCGAGGCCGGCGTGGTGCGGGTGGCGGACGGGCTGGACCTTGCCCAGGGTCGGTCCCGGCTGCCGATCGAGGCCGGCCAGGAGGGCATCCACTCGATCTCCGCCGCCGCAATCGACGAGGTGCGCATCTCGGCCGGCGAGGAGCGCCCGGTGCGGGTCGAGATCGAGATGAACAACTCGGCTGGCATCTTCCAGGTCGACGACCTGCTGGCGACCAAGCTGCGGGGCACGCCCCTGGAAGGGCGGGTCGAAGTCATCGCCGAGGTGAAGGGGGAGAGCGAGAAGCGGCTGCTGAGCGGTTTCAGGCTGCCTAGCTGAGGCGCTCGAGGTCGTACCGCCGGCGGTCCTTGCGGGCCTCGAGCCTGCCCTGGATGATCGAGAGCGTGATCACCAGGATCGGGAAGAAGGCGATCACGCCGAAGCAGAACAGCGTGATCGTCTTGTCGCCGACCCGTCCGGCGAGTCCGACCCCGTCGGCCGCCATTGCGTTGGGCGCGAGGGCGAAGAACAGCGCCTGCACGGCGAACAGGGCGGCGATCAGGCGGACCGATTTCACGCTGAGGACTCTAACGAAGGCCGCGGCCCCGCCGGACGTCGCTGCGACTGGTGCCGGTGCCCACCTGCAGCGGAATTGAGCGAATCTTTATCCAAGGGTCGAATAGTGTCTCCCGGCCGATGACCAAGAACCGAAAGCTCATTGTTCCAGCAGTCCTCGCGGGCATCGTGCTGATCGTGATCGGGGTGATCTACGTGGCGGAGCCTGCCGGCTCGTTGCCATCGTTCTTCCCCGGTCACGAGGCGGGATCCGGACATCACCACGTGAAGCATGCGCTGCTCGCGTTCGTGCTTGGAATTGGCGCCCTCGTATTCGCCTGGTTCCAGACCGGTCCGGCCTCTCGATCCGCTTAACTCCGGCACTCCGTGCACCCGATCTCCTACTTTCAGGCGGCGGTCCTTGGCCTGCTCCAGGGCGCCGCCGAGCCCTTTCCGATCTCGAGCCTCGGCCATGGCGTCATCCTGCCGCGCCTCGCCGGGTGGAACATCCACCAGAACGACAAGTTCTTTCTCACTTTCCTCGTCGCCACCCATGTGGCGACCGCCATCGTTCTCTTCCTCTTCTTCCTCAAGGACTGGAGGCGGATCTTCAGGGGCATTGGCCGCTCGCTGCGCGACCGCGAGATCCGTCCTGACGACAGCGACGCGAGGCTTGGCTGGCTGCTGGTCGTCGGGACGATCCCGGCCGGGGCGATCGGGTTGCTGCTCGAGCACCCGCTGCGAAGCCTGTTCGCGTCCGCCGCCTCGGCGGCCGCGTTCCTGATGCTGAACGGCGTCCTGCTGCTCGTCTTCGAGCGCCTCCGCCGCCGCCCACCGCGCCCAGACGACTACCTCGGAGACTCCGACGCTCGCATCGCCAAGCTGAGCTGGCGCCAGGCGATCGGCATCGGCACAGCCCAGGCGGCCGCGCTGGTGCCCGGCATATCGCGGTCAGGTATCACCATGGGCGGCGGCCTACTGTTCGGGCTCTCGAACGAAGACGCCGCGCGTTACTCGTTTCTGCTCGCCACACCGATCATCGGCGCGGCAGGAGTTCTGAAGCTCCCCGAGCTGTTCGGCAGCGATGGAGATGGCGTGCGGGGCCCGGCCCTGGTTGGCGCGCTGTGCGCCGCCTTTACGACCTACCTGGCGGTCAAGTTCCTGCTCAAGTTCTTCGAGACCAACCGGCTGACGCCGTTCGGGATCTACTGCTTGGTCGCCGGCTTCATCTGCACCGTTCTGTTCGCGTTCGGCGTCTGAGGGACCGCCGAACTAGGCTGCCCGCAATGGGGGCGCTCGAGGAACGATTCGTCGAGGTGCCGTCAGCGCGGGTGCACGTGCTCGAGTGCCCCGGCGAGCGCGACCCGGTCGTATACCTGCACGGCATCACAAGTTCCGCGCGCACCTGGAAGCCGTTCCTGGAAGCGCTGCCGGAGGGAGTGCGCGGCGTCGCCTTCGACATGCTCGGCAACGGCTACACCGAGCTGCACGGCGAGCGGCGGCCGCTGACCTACGAGGACCTGGCGCGGCAGCTGGTCGAGGTCGTCGACGAGCTGGGAATCGAGCGCTACGCCGGTGTCGGGCACTCGATGGGCTGCGCCCCGCTGCTGCGGGTCGCCTGGCAGCGGCCCGAGCTCCAGCGGGGTCTGCTGCTGGAGTCGCCGACCGCCCTCGGGCGACCGAAGCTCGCGCCGCCGATGCGCCTCGCCCGCTACGCGCCGACCCGGCGCCTGCTGGAGCTGACCGCGAGGCCACGGCTGTTCCGCTCCCAGGCCCGAAGCGCGTTGCGGGAGTTCGCCGGACGGGAGGTCGACGACGAGACCCTCGAGCGTGAGGCCGGCCACGCGATCGCCGACCCCCGCAAACAGGTGCGCGGATTCATCGACCTGATCGGCTACGGCGACCCGCGTGCCCCGGCCGCCGACGTGGACCGCTACCGGCGCATCGCCTGTCCGGTCTGGGTCCTGCGGGGGTCCGAGGACCGCGACTGGATGCCTGAGTCCCACGAGGACCGCTTCCGGGCCCTGATTCCCGCCGCTCGGATCATTCGCTGGGAGGGGATCGGCCACGCCCCGCACATCCAGGCGCCGGACCGCTTCACCGAGCTGCTGAACGAGTTCGTTGCTGCCACAAAGGAAAGCGCGCGGCCCGGGGCAGGGAGTGGGCCGCGCGCATCCGATGAGAGAGGAATCTCGTGAGTCGGCGCCATTGTGCCCGCCGCACACCCAGCCGCTGTGAAATTCCCGAGAAGCCGGGCTGCAAGAGTTCGGCCGGAAACCCCCAATAACCGTGTGAAAGACCCGTTAACGCAGGGGTTTTCGGGAGTTGCCGCAGGCGCGCCCCCTACAATCCCGCCCAACTTGCCACTTGGCGCTCGTCCAACCACCCGCTTCCCATGACCACACAGCCAGAGACAAACCGGCTAGCGGTGATCGACACCGACAGCGGCTTCATCAAAGTGCTCGCGAAGCGCCTCGAGGTCGCCGGCTGGCATCACCGCGTGCTCTCGACGCCGGTGCCGCCAGACGAGCTGGTGGCGATGAAGCTCAATGCCGTGGTGATCGACTTGGCGGTGCTCGGCCCCGAAGCCTGGGACTACCTGGAGCGGGTCTGCGGGATGCTCCCGGAGCTCGGCGTGGTCGTCTGCTCTGGGCAGTCGACGGTCGCTCAGCGCGTCAGGGCGCTGAGGCTTGGCGCCGACGACTGGGTCGGCAAGCCATGCCACCCCGAGGAGGTCATCGCGCGGCTCGAGGCTGTGGTGCGCCGACGGCGCCGCAGCCGCATCCAGTCAGATGTGGGGCCATTGATCGCCGGCGAGCTGGAGATCCGCCCCGACCAGTTCCAGGCCTTCGTCGGCGGGCGCAGCCTGGAGCTGACCCGGCGGGAGTTCGAGCTGTTGCACCTGCTCGCCGAGGCGAAGGGCAACGTGTTGGAGCGAGAGGCCATCTACCAGCGGGTCTGGGGGTATTCGATGGCCCACGGCGATCGCTCGGTCGACGTCTTCGTGCGAAAGCTGCGTCAGAAGCTCGAGCGAGGCTCGTCGAGCTGGCGATACATCCACACGCATTTCGGGATTGGCTACCGCTTCGATCCCGAGGCGCTTGTCGAGGGCGGCGAGATCGCGATCACCGAAGTTAGTCCGCCCGCCACCCCCGAGGGTGGGGCGCCGGGGGAAGAACAGATGACGCCGGCGGCTGCCGAGCCCCCGGCCAGCTGAGCGTCCCCGCAGGCTTTACCGACGCTTTACAGCAGGAATACACCACCCTAAGCGTTAGCTCCTACGCTCGACGAGATGATCGAGCGTGCAATTCGACAGGCAATTCGCAGGCTGGGGACGCGCGCCGACGCGCTCGGCACCTGCCCGGTCTGTGGGCGCAACGTGAAGGCCGGCGAGTCCCGGGTACGCGCCTGGCAGGGCAAGTACGCCCACAGCGGCTGCGCCTCCTACCGCCGCCGCCATTCACAACGCGTTCACGACTCCTTTACAGCGGCGTAACCGCGTCCCGGCGAATGCGGTCGATGCTTCCGGTGCATGTTGGAGAGCAAATGCCGGACGCAGCGCTACCGGGCGGGAAGGCTGGAGATCCGTCCCGATGAGCATGCCGCCCTCGTGGACGGGCGGCCGCTCAGCCTGACGCTGCGCGAGCTACAGCTGCTCACCGAGCTGGCCTCCAACGCGGAGCGGATCATGAGCCGCGAGGAGCTTTACGAGGCGATCTGGGGCCGCCCGCCGCGCCGCTCCGACCGCTCGCTGGACGTCTACGTCAGCCGCCTGCGGGCGAAGCTCGGACAGGCGCTGCCGGAGCTGCGGTTGATCCATACCCACACCGGGATCGGCTACCGGTTCTCGCCGGACGGCTGATTCTGCGCCATTCACATCTTTTTTACATAGCCGCTACAGCCGCGTAACAAGCTGCCCCCAGCGTGCTGAGAGGCTGGCTCCCCGAGTGAACCAGAAGAACCAACAAAGGAGCCCTTAGTGACTTCCTCAAAGTTCTGGATGGCCCTCGTCTCGTCGGCCCTGCTGGCCATTGGAGTTGCTGCGTGTGGGAGCAGCGACAACGGCGGCGGTGGCGGAGGGAACCTCTCCGGCACGATCAGTATCGATGGCTCGAGCACGGTGTTCCCGCTCACCCAGGCGGCCGCTGAGGCCTTCCAGGGGGAGAACCCGGACGTGAAGATCACGGTCGGCGAATCGGGCACCGGCGGCGGATTCGAGAAGTTCTGCGCCGGCGAGACCGACATCTCAGACGCCTCGCGACCGATCGAGGCCCCCGAGATCTCGGCCTGCAAGAAGAAGGGGATCACCTACGACAATTTCCAGGTCGCCAACGACGGGATTTCCGTCACCACCAACCCCGCCCTCGACATCAGCTGCCTGAGCACCGATCAGCTGAAGCAGCTCTGGGACAAGGGCTCGACGGTGAGCGACTACAGCCAGCTCGGCAAGGACGCGGACACCGGCAAGCCACTGCCCAACGCGAAGGTCAGCCTCTATGGCCCGGGCACGGATTCCGGCACGTTCGACTTCTTCACCGCCGAGATCAATGGTGTGGAGGATCAGAGTCGCTCGGACTACCAGCCCTCCGAGGATGACAACGTCCTGGTCCAGGGCGTGTCGGGCGATAGCGATGGGCTCGGCTACTTCGGGTTCTCCTACTACGAGCAGAACCAGGACAAGCTGAACCTGGTCTCGGTCGACGCCGGCAAGGGTTGCGTCGCCCCGAGCGACAAGACGATCCAGGACGGCAGCTACACGCCGCTGTCCAGGCCGCTGTTTGTCTATCCGAGCAAGAGCGCGCTGAAGAAGCCCGAGGTCGCCGCGTTCGTCAAGTACTACCTCGACAATTACGCCGACCTCGCGAAGACGGCGCAACTCGTCGCGATGACCCCGGAGCAGGCGAAGAAGTCGCAGGACGCATACGCCAAGGTCTCCGGCTGAGGGAGTCAGGCTAGGACCGGGTGGAAGCAAGATCCAGCACTGTCGGCCAGGTGGCGCCGGGGGCACCCGCCCTCGGCGCCACCAGCCGTCGCTGGGGTGAAAAGGCGATTCAGGGCGCCCTTTTCGCCGCCGCCGCGGTCTCGGTCCTGACCACGCTCGGGATCCTGGTCGCGCTGCTGCGCGAGACGATCGCCTTCTTCAGCGACGTCGGCATCAGCCACTTCTTCACCGACGCAGACTGGTCGCCGCTCTTCAACCCGCCCCAGTACGGGATCTGGCAGCTGCTCGACGGCACCTTCCTGATCACCGGGATCGCGATCCTGCTGGCAGTACCGCTCGGGCTGGGGTCGGCGATGTATCTCTCCGAGTACGCCTCCCCACGGGCCCGCAAGTTCATAAAGCCGGTACTCGAGGTGCTGGTTGGAGTGCCGACGATCGTGTTCGGCTTCTTCGCCCTCACCTTCATCACGCCGACGATCCTGAAGAGCTTCCTCGGCCTCGACGTCCAGGTCTTCAACGCCCTCGCCGCGGCGCTGGTGATGGCGTTCATGATCCTGCCCACGATCGCGTCGATCTCCGAGGACGCGATGTCGGCGGTGCCCCAGGGCCTGCGCGAGGGCGCCTTCGGGATGGGGGCATCGAAGTTCCAGGTCTCCACCCGGGTCGTCTTTCCCGCCGCGCTGTCGGGGATCGTGGCCTCGGTGGTGCTCGGCATCTCGCGGGCAATCGGCGAGACGATGATCGTGCTGATCGCGGCGGGCCAGCAGCCCAACTTCGGCGTCGATCCCAAGCAGCCCTATGAGACGATCTCCGCCTTCATCGCGGCGACCGGCAAGGGCGACATCCCGACCGGCAGCACCGACTACAAGACCATCTTCGCGGCGGGGATGACGCTCTTTCTCATCACCCTGGTCTTCAACGTGATCGCGATCCGCTTCGTACGCAGGTACAGGCAGGTCTACGAATGAGCGCCCCCCCGGACGGGTTCGCCGAGGCGGCAGCCCCCAACATCACCACACCGCCCCGCGACCAGCGGGTCAAGGACCTCGTTTTCCGGATCGGGATGATGCTCTGCCTGTTGCTCGCACTGGCTGTCCTGGTCACGCTGATCGCGCAGGACGCGGTCAAGGGCATTGGCAGCATCAACGCCGGCTTCTTCACCAACTACGCCTCGTCGTTCCCGCAGAACGCCGGCATCCGCGCCGCGCTTCTGGGGACGCTCTGGCTTATGGGCGTATGCGCCGCCTTCATCATCCCGGTGGGCGTCGCCAGCGCCCTCTACCTGGAGGAGTACGCCGATCACGACCGCTGGTACAACCGCTTCATCGAGGTGAACATCCAGAACCTCGCCGCCGTTCCCTCGATCATCTACGGCATCCTCGGCCTCGCCTTCCTGGTCCGCGGGCCGATCGGCATGGGCAGGGTGGTGCTGGCTGGCGGGCTGACCCTCGCTCTGCTGGTGCTTCCCGTGGTGATCATCGCGGCGCGCGAGGCGATTCGCGCAGTGCCCCCCTCGATCCGCGAGGGGTCGATGGCGCTGGGTGCGACCCAGTGGCAGACGATCTGGAAGCAGGTGCTGCCTGCGGCGATCCCCGGGATCGCCACCGGAGTGATCCTCGCCCTCTCGCGGGCGATCGGTGAAGCAGCACCACTGATCCTGGTCGGGGCGCCGATCTTCATCGCCTTCGACCCGACGGGGTTGAACTCTTCGTTTACCGTTTTGCCGCTCCAGGCCTTCAACTGGCTCTCGCAGCCCCAGAGCGAATTCCAGGACCTGGCGGCGGCGGCGATCCTCGTCCTGCTCGCGGTCCTGCTGCTGATGAACGCCGTGGCGATCTGGCTTAGAAACCGATACGAACAGAAGTGGTGATCTAAGGTGGCCGAGAAAGTGACTGAAGAAGAGCGCAGACAAGAAGAGATGAGGCAGGTTTCTGACTCCGCTGCGGCTGGTTTCCATAGTCCGGCGGCGGAGATCCAGACCACGGTGCGGCGTTCCGAGCAGGTCAGTGGGCCGCGCAAGAACGTGTTCGAATTGCGCGACGTCACGGTCGCCTACAACGGTAAGCCCGCGGTCGCCGACGTGACGATGGACATCCACCACAACGACATCACGGCGCTGATCGGGCCCTCGGGCTGCGGCAAGAGCACGCTGATCCGGGCGTTGAACCGGATGAACGACCTGATCCCCGCTGCCAGCGTCAGCGGCCAGGTCCTGTACCACGGACAGGACCTCTACGCCTCTGCCGTCGACCCGGTCGAGGTCCGCAAGCGGATCGGGATGGTGTTCCAGAAGCCGAACCCGTTCCCAAAGTCGATCAAGGAGAACATCGCCTTCGGGCCGAAGATCCTCGGGCTCGGAGACGTCGAGGAGCGGATCGAGCGGGCCTTGAAACGGTCAGCCCTGTGGGACGAGGTCAAGGACCGCCTTGACGAGAACGCCTACGGGATGTCGGGGGGCCAGCAGCAACGGCTCTGCATCGCCCGCTGCCTCGCCGTCGACCCTGACGTGATCCTGATGGACGAGCCGTGCTCGGCGCTCGACCCGATCTCGACCGGGAAGATCGAGGACCTGATGCTGGAGCTGAAGAAGGAGTACTCGATCGTGATCGTGACCCACAACATGCAGCAGGCCGCGCGCGTCTCCGACCGCACCGCGTTTCTGATCGTCGAGCTCGATCAGGCCGAGGCGCGCCAGGGCCGCATGATCGAGTACGACGACACCGAGAAGATGTTCACCAACCCGTCCGATAAGCGGACTGAGGACTACGTCTCGGGGAAGGTCGGCTGATGCCGGAGGAGGTCAGGATGCACTACCAGGAGGAGCTGGAGAGGCTCGAAAAGCGGGCCCTCGAGGGCCTCGACATGGTCGTTGTGTCGCTGGACCGAACCATGGAGGCGGCGGAGCACGCCGACGTCGAACTGGCCGAGCTGGTGATCGCCGACGACGACCGCATCGACGGCCGCTACCTCGAGGTGCACCAGGAGCTGATCACGCTGCTTGCCACGCAGTCCCCGGTGGCCACCGACCTGCGCCTGATCTCCGCGCTCCTGCACGTCATGCACGGCATCGAGCGGATGGGGGACCAATGCGTGAACATCTGCAAGCTGATTCCCATGTCCGGCAACGAGCCGCCGGCCGACGAGCAGATGCTGAAGCGGATCATGATGATGGGCAAGCAGGACCGCACGCTGACCACCCAGGCAAAGCGCGCCTTCGAGACCCGTGACGTCGAGTTGGCCCGCGACCTGGTGCGCCAGGACGACGTGGTCGACAATCTAAACCGCGAGTGCTTCCAGATCGCGATCGAGATAGGCGACGATTCAGACCGCCGCGAATGGGCGATGACGATGATGCTCGCCGCCCGTTCCCTGGAGCGGGTCGGAGACAACGCGGTCGACATAGGCGAACAGGTGGCCTTCGTGGTCACCGGCCTGTTCCAGGAGTTCGAGGACGCCTCGCATCCGGGCCGCGTGGCGACGGCTGACGCGCAGCCCTAGGTTGCTCAGGCCACCGCGGCCACTGCCTCGCGCGCGCCAAGAGCATCCAGGGTCAGCTCTCGCAGGTCCTCCGGCGTGCCGCGATGGGGAGGGTGGACCTCCAGCATCAGCGGCGCCGGGTGAGTCCTAAGCCGCTCGGCGAGGTCGGGCCACGGCAGGGTGCCGCGACCTGGTGGCAGGTGGAGGTCGAGCCGCATCGGGTCGAGCTCCGGCGCCGCGGCTCCGCCGCGGCGGGCGCCGAGGTTGTCGTGCAGGTGGAAGATCGCGACGCTGTCGAGGACCGGCTCGATCAGCTGACCGACGTCGGAATGACGCAGGTCGCTGACGATGTGAGCGTGGCCGAGGTCGAGGCAGAGACCGACCGCCGGCGAGGAGAGCTTGTGCACGAGCGAGCGCAGCACCATCGGAGTGTGCGAGAGCCGCTCCGGCCCCGGATAGAACGGCGCCAGGTTCTCGAGTGCAATCGTCGTTCCGAACTGCTCGGCGCGCGCCGCGAGGCGGCCCAGCGAGCGCGTCTCGGCCAGCTGCAGGTCCTCGCTCTCGGGCTCCTCGGGGAGGTGACGGGCGTGGTAGACGACGATCCCGGCTCCGGCCTCGGCCGCGTAGGCCAGCAGCCCCTCGAAGGTGCGGTCGGCTTCCGGCGAGCCGGCCCGCAGCTCGCCGGGCGCATGAACGACCGCTTCCAGACCGGTGGTGGCGAGCGCCGCCGCCGTCGCACGGGCGTGGGCGAGGCATTCGCGTGGGCTGGAGAGGATCTCTCCTGGAGGTGAGGGAACCTGAGCCCACGCGAAGCCGCCCGCTTCGAAGCCCTTCAACAGCGACGCCGCCGGCCACCATCCGTTGGGGACGTTGAGACCGAGACGGCCTTCGAGGGGATTCGAAGTCACTTCTCCGCATTTTCCGGGGCGCTTCGGAAATCCGGTGAAGAGCGAGTGAAGTCCGTGTAAACAAGCTGTTTACGGTTCGGGTGCCCGAATGGGGCATCCGTTTCTTCTGCGAACATGGGAGCTCCTCGCTCGATGCTTTGCGCCGCCATCGATATCGGCTCCAACACGACGCGCGTGCTCGTGGCCGAGCCGCGTGAAGGCCAGCTCAACAAGGTCATGGAGCAGCGCGCCTACACGCGGATCGGCAAGTCCACGACCAAGGACGGCTCGATCACCCAGCCGATGATCCACGAGGTGGGAGAGGTGGTCGCCACGCAGGTGCGTCTGGCCGAGGAGCTTGGCGCCAAGGCGATCAAGGCCGTTGCGACCGCAGCGATCCGCGAGGCGCGCAACCGCGACGAGGTGGTGCAGGCGATCGGCGAGGTCTCCGGGGTCGAGATCGAGGTGCTGAGCGAGGAGGAGGAGGGGCGCCTGGCCTTCATCGGCGCCACGAAGACACTCGGCCACCCGGTCGAGGGCCGCGTCGCGGTCGTCGACGTTGGCGGTGGCTCGAGCGAGATCGTGCTCGGGACGGTCGCCGGCGGCGCCGATCGGGTCCACTCGTTTCAGATCGGCTCCGGCATGCTGGCCGAGGAGCTGCTGGAGAGCGATCCGCCCTCGGCGTCCGAGCTCCGCGAGGTGCGGGAATACATCAACGAGTTCTTCGACGGGGTCGAGGTCGAGCAGCCCGACCAGGCGGTCGCCGTGGGTGGCAGCGCCACCTCGCTGCGGCGGCTGGTCGGCGCGGTGCTCGAGTACGAGACGCTCGAGCGCGGCGTGCGGGTGCTCGCCAGCGACCCGATCGACGAGGTCGCGCGGCGCTTCGAGCTCGACCCACGCAGGGTGGGCATTCTGCCGACCGGGGTTCTGTTGCTCGAGAAGATCTCCCAGCTGCTCGGGCAGCCGCTTCAGATCGGGAAGGGCGGATTGCGCGAGGGCGTGATCCTCGACCTGCTCAACGGCAGCGTCGACAACGGCTCAGGCCGCGAGCGGCTCGCAGCCTGAAAGTCGTCCTGGCATAGCCTTAGGACATGGCTAAGGCGCGTGACGTGGTCGGCCTGCTCTGCAACGACCCGTTCGGGACAGCGGCGGCCAGGGTCGTCAGCATCCGGGCCGACGAGCTGTTCGAGCACTCCGAGGGAGTGTTGGACACCAGCGAGATCGAACGCCTCCACGACATGCGGGTGGCCAGCCGCCGGCTTCGGGCCGCGATGGAGGTTTTCGAGCCCTGCTTCCCCCGCAAGCGCTTCCGGGCGGCGTTGAAGGAGGTAAAGGCGATCGCCGACGCGCTCGGCGAGCGACGCGATCGCGACGTCTCGATCATCGCCCTCGAGACCTTCGGGGAGGCGCTTGCCGCACCCGACCGTCGCGGCATCCAGGTGATGGTCGACCAGCTTCACGAGGAGCAGTTGCTGGCGAACGACCGGCTCACCCCGTTCGTGGATCGGCGACGTCTCTCCGATCTCCGCGAGCGGATCGGGGAGCTGGTCGCGGCGGCGGATCGGAGGGCTGCTTGAAGGCGCGCAAGGTCCGCAAGCTCGACCCGGCTGCACCGCTGGATGAGAACGCGGCGAAGATCGTCCGCACGCGGGTCGACGAGTTGCGCTCGTTTGCGCCCGAGGCGCTGGACCCGGGTGCGACAGAGGCCCAGCACAACATGCGCATCGCCGCGAAGCGGCTGCGCTACGTGCTCGAGGTGACCGGCTCCTGCTTCGGCGCGCCGGCGCAGACCGCGCGCCGGCGTGCCCGCGACCTCCAGGACCTGCTCGGCGAAATGCACGATTGCGACGTGATGCTGCCGCGGGTCCAGGCCGAGATCGACCGCCTGCGTGCCGAGGATGCGCGCGCTTTGCTGCTGCAGGCCGCCGACGCCGACGACCTCGACCCGGCGCTGGTCGCACACGCCCCAAACCGCACCGCATATCGCGGGCTCGAGCTGCTGGCGGTCCACCTGCGTGCCCGCCGGGCGCTGCTGTTCGAGCGTTTCCACCACCTATGGCAGGCGCAGGTCAGCAAGGGAACCTGGGCAAAGGTCGAGCGTGCCGTCGACGAGCAGCTGAGCAAGACGAAGGAGGAGCGAAAGTCGCCGCCGCACGGAAACGCCGAGCCCGCCCCGCGCGAGACAGCGCGCGCACCCTCACACAGCGCCAGCTGAACCGGGCGCTGCTTGCCCGCCAGGGGCTGCGCGAGGAAGCCGAACGCTCGACGGCGTTGCACCGCTGACGCTCCCAGGCACGCATTCACCGCAGCTTCACCGGGGGTTCCCCCGGCTGTTAACCGGATCTGCCCAAAGTGCGGCGAATCTGGGCTTGCGACGAAAACGACTAACAGGGGGACACCGATGATCTCTGCGACCGCGAAGGTCGACATGCATTGCCACTCGACGGCTTCGGAGCGCTCAAAGCTCGGGGTACACAGACTTCGGCCCGACGCGGCACGCCGCCGCGACCCCAGCAGGATCCGGCTTTCGAAAACGGGTGTGGCGCAGGAGCCGGCTATCCGCGGTCGCGGCCGCGTGTCCGCGATAGAGCGAGCGCGATCTCGCCGGCGTGGCGGGCCGAAGGCCAGCTTCCATGCAGCGCTTCCGTTCGCCGGCCGGGCTGCCGACGCCTAGCTACGATGGTGTCACCTCTTCCGGAGCAGCCTGACCGGGACGAGGAGGCCGAGTCGATGCTCGAAGAGACCGCCCAGCAAACACTCCGCAAGCTGCCAGCTCCCGGCCAGCAGCCGGAAGCCAACCTCGGGGACCCCTCGCTGTATTTCAACCGCGAGCTGTCCTGGCTCGATTTCAACGCCCGCGTGCTGGAGCTCGCCGAGGACTCGTCGGTGCCGTTGCTGGAGCGACTTCAGTTCTGCTCGATCTACTCCTCCAACCTGGACGAGTTCTTCATGGTCAGGGTTGCCGGCCTCACCGATCAGGTGGAGGCGGGAATCGACGCTCGCGGGCCGGACGGGCTCAGCCCCTCCGACCAGCTCGCCGCGATCGCCGGCCGTGTGACAGAGCTGGACCGCCGCCAGCAGGCCTGCTTTCAGGGCACGCTGCGACCCGCCCTCGCCGAGCACGGAATCCGAATCGTCAGCCTCGACTCGGCGTCCGAGCAGGAGCGGGAGGAGATCCAGACGCTGTTCCACGACCAGGTCTTCCCCGCACTCACGCCGCTGGTGATCGGCCTCGGCCGACCCTTCCCCTATATCTCCAATCTCTCGCTGAGCCTCGCAGTGCTGCTGCGCGACCCCGAGGCCGAGACCGAGGTGATCGCGCGGGTCAAGGTCCCGAAGGAGCTACTGCGTCGCTTCTTGACCACCGGCGACGGCTCCACGTTCGTTCCCCTCGAGGAGGTGATCGCCCACAACCTCGACGCCCTGTTCCCCGGCACCGAGGTGATCGACTACGGGTTCTTCAAGGTCACCCGGGACGCCGACTTCACGGTCTCCGATGAGGCTGACGACCTGCTGCTGGCGGTCCAGGACGAGCTGCGGCGACGCCGCTTCGGCGAGGTCCTGCGGCTCGAGATCTCGGCCGGGATGAACCCGAAGCTGCGCACCCAGCTCACCGAGGCCCTACGCATCGAGGAGCGCGAGGTCTACGAGATCGACGGCCTGCTCGACCTCGCCGACGTCAAGGACGTCGTCCAGGGAAGCAGCGGCCATAGCGAGCTGCGCTACCCAGCCTGGACCCCGGTCACCCAGCCGCGCGTCCAGGGCGAGGACGGGGACGCGGTCGACATGTTCGGGGCGATCCGCCAGGGGGATGTGCTGGTCCACCATCCCTACGACTCGTTCTCGACCTCGGTCGAGCGCTTCGTCGAGCAGGCGGTCGCGGACCCCGACGTGCTGGCGATCAAGATGACCGTGTATCGGACCAGCGACGACTCGCCGCTGGTCCCGGCGCTGATCCGGGCCTCGGAGCGCGGCAAGCAGGCGGTCTGCATGGTGGAGCTGAAGGCGCGATTCGACGAAGAGGCGAACATCCAGGCGGCGAAGTCGATGGAGGAGGCCGGCGTCCACGTCGTCTACGGCATCCCCGGGCTGAAGACCCACGTGAAGGCGATCCTTATCGCGCGCCGCGAGGGCGACAGGGTCCGCCATTACGTCCACGTCGGCACCGGCAACTACAACCCGACAACGGCGCGGCTGTACACCGACCTGGCCCTGTTCACGGCCGATGCCGACATCGGCGCCGACGTCGCCGAAATGTTCAACTTCATCACCGGTTACGGCCGGCCCGCCGACTACCGCAAGGTGCTGGTCTCGCCGACCACGATGCGCAAGCACATCCACGGGGAGATCGAGCGGGTGATCGACGCCAGGCGCCGTGGAGGCACGGCCCGGATCGCGATGAAGATGAACGCGCTGGTCGATGCCGGCTGCATCCAGGACCTATATGAAGCGTCGCGGGCGGGCGTGCGGGTCGATCTCAACATCCGCGGGGTCTGCTGCCTGCGGCCCGGGATCCCCGGTGTCTCGGAGAACATCTCCGTCAACTCGGTCGTCGGCCGCTTCCTCGAGCACTCGCGCATCTATGTTTTCGAGCGCGATGGCGAGACGCGCGCCTACATGGGGTCGGCCGACCTGATGCCGCGCAACCTCGACCACCGCGTCGAGCTGGTCGCGCCGGTCGACGAGCCGTCGCTGCGCGACGAGGTCGTCGACATCGTGGCGCGCTCACTGGCCGACAACACGAATTCGTGGACTCTGGGCGCCGACGGTCGCTGGACCCGCCAGCAGCCCGGGGCGGAACGATCCCGCGACGTACAGTCCGAGCTGCGCGCATGGCACGCGGCGAGGGCCGCGGAGCACCTCGCGACCGCCACCTCCTAGGCCGCGGATCGCACCGGCGGCTCTGGTACGTTGGCCAGGGTGGCTCGCCTCTCACTCCTCCCTCGGGACCGCACCTTCTTCGACCTCTTCATCGAGGAGGGTCAGAACGCCCTGCGGGCCGCCCAGATGCTCGACGAGATGATGGGCATCTGGCCCGAGGACAAGGGGCTGGCGCGAGACATTCTCAAGGCCGAGCAGGAGGGCGACCGGATCACCCACGACATCGTCCAGCGCCTCAACTCGACCTTCGTCACCCCGATCGACCGCGAGGACATCTACGGGCTGGCGACCCAGATGGACGACATCGTCGACTACACCGAGGAGGCCGCTGACTTCCTCGGCCTCTACAAGATCGAGGCCCCGATGGAGCAGGCGCAGGCGCTGACCAAGGTGCTGGTCGCCTCCTGCGATCAGCTCGCCCAGGGGCTCGAGCACCTGCCCGCCTTCAAGGACCTCGACCGCTACTGGATCGAGGTCCACCGGCTGGAGAACGAAGGCGACCGGATCTCCCGCGACGCGGTCGCCTCGCTGTTCTCCAACGGCATCGACCCGATGGTCGTGATCCGCTGGAAGGACATGTTCGCGGTGCTCGAGGAGGCGATCGACGCCACGGAGACCGCCGCCCAGATCATCGAAGGCATCGTGATCAAGAACAGCTAGTGGCCCGCTAAGCGTGAATAGCGACCTCGTCCTGGTCATCGTCGTCGCCACAGCGCTGGCCTTCGACTTCACCAACGGTTTTCACGACACGGCAAACGTCGTCGCGACCTCGATCTCGACCGGCGCCGCCGCGCCGCGGGTGGCGATCGCTTTGGCGGCGCTGCTGAACTTCGCCGGCGCCTTCATCTCGCTCGCGGTCGCGGCGACCATCGCCAAGGACGTGGTCGACGCCGAGGCGATCGATTCGCTGAACATCATCTTCGCCGGCCTGATCGGGGCGATCACCTGGAACCTGATCACCTGGTACTTCGGGCTTCCCTCCTCAAGCTCGCACGCACTGATCGGTGGAGTCGTCGGATCCACGGTGGTGGCGGTCGGGACCGGCGCCGTGATCACCGACGGCCTGGTCGGCAAGGTGCTGATCCCGGCACTGGTGGCGCCGATCCTCGCCTTCCTGATTGCCGGGATCGCGATCGGATTCAGCTACCGGATCGTCGGGCGGCTGCGGCCCGGCCCGGTCACCCGTGGTTTCCGCTTCGGGCAGCTGATCTCGGGCGGCATGCTCGCCCTCGCGCACGGGACCAACGACGCGCAGAAGACGATGGGCGTCATCACCCTGGCCCTGATCGCGAACGGCAACCTCGGCAGCGACGCGAGCACGCCGTTCTGGGTGATCATCTCCGCGGCCACGGCGATCGCCCTCGGCACCTACAGCGGCGGCTGGCGGATCATCCGTACGACCGGCACACGGATCATCAAGATGGACTCCGCGCAGGGCTTCTCCGCCCAGGGCGCCGGCGCCGCGGTGATCCTCGCCTCCACCCACTTCGGGTTTCCGCTCTCGACCACGCACGTGATCAATGGCGGCGTGATGGGAGCGGGCGCCGGAAAGCGGATCTCGGCGGTGCGCTGGGGGGTCGCCGGCAACATCATCGTCGCCTGGATACTCACGTTGCCCGCCGCGGCGGCGATTGGCGCCGCCGCCTACGGGTGTACCCGGATCTTCGGCACCGGGGCGCTGGGCCCCGTACTGGTCTCTCTGATGGGGATCTCGCTGATCGCCGCGGCCTTCGGCCGCCGCCATCAACGTGGCTCGCCGGTGCCGGCCTCCTGACCATGGTCGCGACGATCGTCGAGACCAAGGAATTGCTCCAGACCGTGGCGGCCTCGGTGATCGCCGGGGTCGGCGTGACGATCGTCTTTTCGATCGCCGTCTACGGCGCAACCCGTTTCGCCGACCTGAGCCGCGACGATCGCCCGTTCGCCGCCACCGCCGCCATCGTGACGGCGTTGGTCGCCTTCGCTGCCTGCATCGCGGCGGTGGTGGTCGGAATCGTCGTCATGACCCACAAGTAGGCCGCCGTACAATCAGCGCATGCGGAGCCTTCGCACCCTGCGCAACCTGGCGATCATCGCCGCGGTCGCAGCAGTGATCGCGTTCGCTCCCGGAGGTGGCAATGGCGCCACCACCGTGGTGACGGCGCTCACCATGGCTTTCTACGTCGTGCTGGTCGCCTTTGCCTACCAGCAGTACCGCGAGAACCAGCTCACGCTGACGGCGCTCAGCGACGGCAGGCGCGCGGTGCTGTTCGGGGCCCTGGGCTTGATCGCTCTGCTGATCGCCGGCACCGACAGGTTCTTCCACTCGGGGGGCGGGACGCTGGTCTGGCTGCTGTTGCTCGGGGGCTCGCTGGCGGCGATTTGGCGCATCTGGCTCGAGGCCAACACCTACTAGCCGACTAGCGCGCCACTAGTCACATCGCGCGCGCCATGCGTGCGCCGCGGGATGCGAGCGTCGGCGCCATGCGCAGGCGGGCACGCAAGAGCGCCTTCGGCCGCGAGCGTGGGGCGGCTTCGGTGGAGCTGGTGGCGACGCTTCCCTTCCTCGGCTTGGCGCTGCTTACCGCCGCCCAGATCGTGCTGACGGGCGCGGCGCTCTGGGCAGCGGCGATCTCCGCCAGGGCCGGCGCCAGGGCGGTCGAGGTTGGCGGCGAAGCGAGGCCGGCCGCCACGCGGGCCCTGCCCCCGCCGCTTCGCGACGGTGCCACCGTGAGCGACCGCGACGGGGTCGAGGTGCGGGTGCGCGTGCCGGCGCTGTTCCCTGGCCTGCCGCGACTGGCAGTTGGGGCGCACTCCTCGCTGGAGGCTGGGGATGGCGCTGGAGGGTGAGGGCGCCCGATCCGTCGCGGGCTCCCAACTCGGCCAGGCGACCGTCGAGCTGGTCGCCGGCCTTCCCGCTCTGCTGCTGGCCGCGTTTCTGGCGCTCCAGCTCCTGGCTGCCGGCTTCGCGGTGACCCTGGCCGACGGTGCAGCGGAGGCCGGCGCGGTGGCGCTGGCCTCGGGCCGCAATGCCGCTCCCGCCGCCCGCCACGCGTTGCCGGGATGGGCGCGCGATCGCGCCTCGGTGACGGTCGGCGGTGGACGGGTGACGGTGCAGGTGCGGCCGCCCTCGCCGCTCGGGTTCCTCTCCGATCGCCTCGTGCTGCGCTCCTCGGCATGGGTTCGGAGGCCAGGCTGAGCGGGGCGGAGGGGAGGGCTGCCGGATCGCCGACCGTGGTGCTGGCCACCGCGGCCAGCGGGGCCCGCGGTTCGGACGCGTTGGCCGCGGCGCTTGCGACCTGCGCGGCCGACGAGCGACGGGCCGCGCTGCTGCTCGAGGTGGGCGACGGGTCACGCCCGCGACGGCCCACGCTGCTCG
>JBBPIN010000034.1:0-24316 GCA_038040285.1 Actinomycetota bacterium | reverse complement strand
AGAAGCTCCACTTCCTGAACCCGGTCCCGATCCGGCTCGTCCACGACCGGTGGGTAAGCAAATACGCCGAGCCCTGGGCGGCAGCGCTGACCGGGCTCAAGGAAAGCATCGAGGAGGACAACGAATGGAAAAGGTCTTCGAGATCTACATCAAGTCGACGCCGGAGCGCCTCTGGGAGGCGATCACCGACCCCGAGATGAGGCAGAAGTACTCCTTCGGCATGCGGGGCCTGTCCGACTGGACGCCCGGCTCGCGCTATGAGCAGACGGGCCCGGACGGCACCGGGGTCTGGGGGGAGGGCGAGAACCTGGAGGTCGAGCCGCCGCGCCGGCTCGTGCAGACCATGGTGGCGCTCTGGAGCGAGGAGGTGAAGAGCGAGGGGCCGTCGAGGATCACCTGGGAGATCGAGCCGGTCGGGGATTCGTGTCGGCTGACAGTCACCCACGACGAGCTCCGAGAGGACGCCCACGGCGAGCTCTACGGCGGCTGGACGATGATCCTGTCAGGCCTCAAGACGCTGCTCGAGACCGGGGAGCAACTCACAACCCCTGGCTCCCTGCGCTTTTCGGAATCCTCGAGCGATCAGGTGGCTTGAGACCCTGACGAGCCCCGAGGGCGGGCGACAAGAATTCTCCCTCGAACCTCGACCCTCGGGGCTCAGCCCCCTGCGGCGCGGTCCTCAGCTTCCGGAGCGCGGCTCGTCGCGGCGTGCTTCATTGCCTCCAGCGACCGGTCCAGCCACTTGCGGAAGTAGTTGCCGCCGGCGATCGCGTCGAACGCCTTGTAGCGAATGCCGATCGGGTTCATTCCGGCGGCGGCATCGATGAACGTGCTCCCCTGCGCCTCGGTGACTCCGAGGTCGACGAAGGCGCCGCTGACCACGCAGTCGATCCGAAAGCGCTGGCAGTCGGTCGCCTCGTTGACGACGAACTCGCGCTCGGCTGTTCCCAACGGCACCTTGATCACCTCGCGGTATGAGCAGCCCTCGTGGAAGTCTTCGCAATGGACCTCCTCGACGTTCGGCCACCATTCCGGATGGCGGTTGACGTCCGTGATCAGCTCCCAGACGACCTCGGGCGGCGCCTCGATCAGGACCTGCTGGCGGACCTCCGACATCGGGCTGGATTCTCCCATGCCAATGGACGAATCGCCGCTCGGGCGAGCTGAGCCCCGTACCTATAATGGCCGTTCCAAGGCCAGCCGCCCGGGAGAGCTTCCTTGCAGCAGATGCAGATCTACGGAGTCAGCTTTGACATGGTCGGAAAACAGCCGATCGTGCTGCTGAAGACCGTCGACGGCAACAAGTTCCTGCCGATCTGGATCGGGCACCCCGAGGCGGCGGCGATCCTGATGAAGCTCCAGGGCGCCTCGACCCCTCGCCCGATGACCCACGACCTGTTCTCCGACCTGCTCGACCAGATCGACGCCAAGTGCGAGCGGGTCTCGGTGACCGAGCTTCGCGACAACACCTTCTACGCCTCGATCACGATCTCGGTCAACGGCTCGGAGCTGGAGATCGACTCCCGCCCCTCCGATGCGCTGGCCCTCGCGGTGCGGGTGTCGGCGCCGATCTTCGCCGCCGAGGACGTGATCGAGGAGTCGGCGATCGAGTTCGAGCAGGAGGTCGAGGACCCCGAGGAGGTCGTGGAGAAGTTCAAGGACTTTCTCGACGAGGTCACGCCCGAGGACTTCGCCCAGGGCGGCGAGGACTAAATCTGCGCCGCGGCGTTGCGCCGCTCGAGCGCCAGCTCCAGCACCCGCTCAACGAGCTGTTCGAACTCCAGCCCGGCCGCCTCGGCGGCCTGCGGCAACAGGCTGGTGTCGGTGAGGCCGGGAATCGCGTTGACCTCCAGCACCTCGGGGCCTTCGTCGGCCAGCATTAGGTCCACCCGTGAGAAGCCCGCGCAGCCGAGGGTCGAGAAGGCCCGCAGCGCCGCCTCGGTGACCGCGGTTGCCGTCCCATCGTCGAGCTCGGCCGGGCAGACGAAATCGGTGCGCCCGATCTCGTAACGGGCCTCGAAGTCATAGAGGTCACTCTCGCGGGGGATCGCTTCGACGATCGGCAGGGCATCGCTGCCGAGGACGCTGACCGCCAGTTCGCGCCCGTGCACGTAGCGCTCCAGCAGCACCCGCTCGTCGTAGCTGAACGCGGCGACCAGCGCCTGCGGGACCTCGTCGCGGTCGCTGACCAGCTTCACGCCCAGCGCCGAGCCACCACTCGCCGGCTTGACGACCAGCGGAAAGCCAAGCCTGGCCTCGATCTGCTCCAGTGCGTCGGCGGCGCCCAACTCGCGAAACGCCGTGGCGTTGAACGCGAACCAGTCCGGGGTCGGGATGCCCGCCTCGCGCAGCTCGTGTTTGGCCAACGTCTTGTCCATGCAGCGCGCGCAGGCCGCCACGCCGGGGCCGGTGTAGGGGATGTCGAGGATCTCGAGCAGCTCCTGGACGGTGCCGTCCTCACCACCGGGCCCGTGCAGGGCGACGAACGCGGCGTCGGGCCCCTCGGCGATCAGTCGCTCGACCAGGTCGGCGCCGACGTCGAGCGGCAGGGGCTCGTGCCCAAGCCGCTGCAGCGCGTCCTCCACGCGCGCCCCCGAGCGCAGCGAGACGCCCCGCTCGAGCGAGCGCCCTCCCTGAAGTACTGCGACTCTCATCAGCTGCCGCTGGCGCGTTTCCGCAGCGGGACGACGTCGCCACCCGCCGGCTCGCGTTCCTCGTTCCTCGTTCCTCGTTCCTCGGCTGCCGCTTCGGACGAGGGCGGGAGCTCCCCCGTGAGGGTCTCGTAGAGCTGCACTTGCTCCCAGACCACCTGGCCGATGCGCCGTATGCCCTCGTCGATCTCCTCCTCGGTCGAGGCCGAGAAGTTGAGCCGCATCGAGCTGCCGCCCCGTCCGTCCACGTAGGCCGCTTGACCGGGGACGAAGGCGACGTTCTCGCGCAGCGCCTTGGCGAGCAGGTCGGCGGTGTCGATGTAGTCGGGCAGGGTTGCCCACACGAACAGGCCGCCGCCGGGGTGGGTCCACTCGGCCTGCGGCGGGAAGTGGCGGGCCAGTGCGTCGAGCATCGCGTCGCGCCGCGACCGGTAGTGCCCGACCAGGCTGTCCACGTACTCGCGCCAGCGGCCCTCGGCGAAGTACTCGCGCACGAAGTACTGGGTCAGGGTCGAGGTGCAGAGGTCGGCTGCCTGCTTGCCCAGCACGATCTTCTCCATCACCGGCGGCGGCGCCACCGCCCAGCCGAGCCTGATCCCGGGGGAGAGGATCTTGGAGAGGGTGCCGAGGTAGATCACGTAGTCGCCGCCCTCGAGCTGGTAGAGCGGCGGCAGCGGCTCGCCCTCGTAGCGCAGCAGCCCGTAGGGGTTGTCCTCGGCGATCAGCACCTCGTGGCTGCGGGCCAGCTCGACCAGCCGCCGCCGGCGTTCCAAGGAGAGCGTGACGCCGGCCGGGTTCTGAAAGGTCGGCACCGAGTAGATGAACTTCGGCCGCCGACCCTCTTTCGCGAGGTGCTGCAGCACGCCCTCGAGCTCGTCGACCCGCATCCCGTCCTCGTCGCACTCGATCTGGATCACGTCCGCCTGATAGCTGCAAAAGACAGGCACGGCCCCCGGATAGGTGGGCGCCTCGCAGATCACCGGGTCGCCGGGGTCGATCAGCGTCTTGCAGATCAGGTCGATCGCCTGCTGGCCGCCGGTGGTGACGATCACGTCCTCGTGATCGGGAAGCATCCCCTCGGCCCCCATCACCTCGAGGATGCAGTCCTTGGTCTCCTCGAAGCCCTCGGTGGGCCCGTACTGAAGCGCCTCCGCCGCCGACTCCTGCGCGATCTTGGTCATCTGGGCCGCGAAGCTGGCCGGCGGGAAGGTGGAGGTGTCGGGCAGGCCGCCGGCCAGGGAGATCACCTCGGGTCGGGCGGTGATCGCCATCAGGTCGCGCATCGCCGAGGAGCGCATCGCCTGCGTGCGCTCGGCAAACAGGCCCGCGTAGCGCTCGATGTCGTGGGCTGTCGTGTGGGAGCGGCGCCGGTGAGGCGGCTCGCGGGGCTCGGTCACGAGCTAAGTGTGGCCGAATCGGGGGGCGGAAGCGGGTGGCGTGCTTCGCCGCAGGCGCAAAACCGCCAGGAGGGCTCCCGGTAGCCTCTCCCGCGAGCTCGATTGGACTACTTCTTCGCCATCTGTCAGGCGCTGGGGATCGCCTTGGCGGTCGGGGCGCTGGCCGGCGCCACCGGCCCGCAGGGCGGGGCCGCGGCAGTGCTGGCGCTGGTGGCAGCGGCCGCCGCCGCGGCGGTGGCAGCCCTCTCGATGTCGATCGACGACCAGTCGATTCTCGGCGGCATCGCCGTCGGCGCCGTCGGCGGCTGGCTGGCGGCGACCGTGATCTCCGCCGTGGTCGCCGGAGCCTCCAGGCGCGCCGAAGGCGGCGTCGGCGCGGTCGGCTTCATCGTCGCCCTCGCCGCCGCAGCGCTGGTCGGGCTGTCGATCCTCTTGCCGCCGGTGTCGCTTGCGGCGTTGCTGGCTCTGGGCTGGCTCGCGCTTGCCCGCCGCCGCCGCGCGCAGCGCAAGTACGAGGGCCTGCGAATCCTGAGATGAGATGAGAAAGGGCCTCGTCCTCGCCTATGTCGATTCGATGCGAACCGACATGCTCGAGCTGGTCGCGCGCGAGGGGGAGGCGCCGACCTTCGCCAAGCTGCTGCGCCGCGGGGTGCTGGTGCCCGACTGCGTGTCGAGCTTTCCCTCCGTGACACCGGTCGCCAGCGCCGAGATCGCCACCGGCGTGGCCGCCGACCGTCACTGGATCACCGGTATGAACTGGTACCACCGGCTCGAACGCCGCTACGTCGAGTACGGGTCCTCGTTCGAGGCGACGCGGGCCTTCGGGCTGTTTCGATCCCTCTACGACCTCGTCTACAACATGAACCTCGCCCACCTGAGCCCGGAGGTGGACACGGTCTTCGAACGGCTCGACGACGCCGGCCTGCGCACGGCCTGCACGCCGTTTCTGATTTACCGTGGTCGCCACCGCCACGAGGTATCGCTGGAGGGACTGATGCGCCGCGCCGTCGACGTGAGCGGGCTGAAGCTCCGCCACGCCACCTGGGGACCCAAGGAGCTGTTCTACGGTGAGCTCTACGCAAGCAGGCGGGTGCCCTGCCGCCCGACCTCGCGGCCGGGGACGGTCGATGAGTACTCGGCCTGCTGCGCGGCCGACCTTGCCGCCCAGGGCCTGTTCGACTTCCTGCTGCTCTCCCTGCCCGACAACGATCACTACTCGCATCGCCACGGGCCCGACAGCCAGGTCGATTCGATCGCGGCGGCCGACCGCGCCTTCGCGAAGCTGATCGCGGCGGCCGGCGGGCTGGACGGCTTTCTCACCGACTACGCCTTGATCCTGATGGCCGATCACGCGCAGACGCCGGTCCACCGCGAGCTTCCGATCGCCGCCGACCTCGGTGAGCGCTGGACGGTGCTGCAGCCTTCCGAGGATCAACCCGAGGACGCCCAGCTCGCGGTCAGCCCGACCGCCCGTGCAGCGAACGTCTACCTGCTGTCCGGAAACGGCTCACAGGCCGAGCACGACGAGGTGCGCGCGGCCGTCGAGGCGATGGAGGGCGCTGACGTGGTCGCCTACCTCTCTGTCGGCGGGGAGCCGCTGGTCAGGGAGACGCCCGGCCCACCCCCGCCCACCGCGGAGGTCGTCGCGCGCCGCGCCGGAACCGAGCTTCGCTTTCGGCCCGGGGACGCGGTCACCGACCTGCGCGGCGGCGGCTGGGGGCTGAGCGGCGATCCCGCCGCGCTGGACCTCGAGATCGCCGACGGTCAGGTTCGCAGCGAGAGCTACCCCGACGCTCTCGGCCGCTTGTGGTCGGCGCTCTGCGCGCCGCACGCCGGCGACCTGATCGTCTCCGCGACCCTGGGCTATGAATGCGTCGACTGGGGAGGCACCTCACATGTCGGCGGGGGGAGCCACGGCTCGTTGCACCGCGGCGACTCGCTCGGCCCGATCCTGTTCTGCGGCTGCGGGCCGCAGAGCGCTGCGGAGCGCGACCAATGGTCTCTGCGGGACGTCGCTCCAATCGTGCTCGAGCACTTTGGGTTGGACGTGGCTGCCCGATCACGGGTCACGCAGGCTGGGGTAAGGACATGAGCCACAGGACCCGGCGGACGGGGCTGGTGGTCGCCGTCCTTGGGCTGGTCTTCGTGTTCTCGGCGGGGACCGGCGTCGCCAACGCGGCCGACACCACGGTCAGCAAGCACGACGCGATCGCGGCCGCCAACCTCGACTCGAAGGTGGTCGCGGAGCGGGCGAAGTACCCGCACCTGACCCCCACCGCGACGCTGATCGACGGCAACTGGCAGGTCGACTACTTCTTCGACGGCAAGGACCTTGTCCAGGTGGTCGTCGATCCCACGACCGGGCTGGTGCGCGAGTCGTGGACCGGCTACCAGGTCGCCTGGAAGATGGCGCGCGGCTACTCAGGTGCCTTCGGCCACCGGCTCAACGCTCCCTACGTTTGGCTGCCGCTCTGTGCGCTGTTCCTGCTCGGTCTCGTCGACTGGCGGCGGCCCTGGCGAGTCGCCAACCTCGACCTGCTGGTGCTGCTGTCGTTCGGCGCCTCGCACTTCTTCTTCAACCGCGGCGACATCGGGCTCTCGGTGCCGTTCGTCTACCCGCCCCTGCTCTACCTGATGGGCCGCATGCTCTGGGTCGGCTTCCGCGGCAGGGGAGAGGGCCTGCGCCCGGTCTGGCCGGCCGCCTGGCTGATCATCGCGGCGCTGTTCCTGCTCGGGTTCCGTGGCGGCCTGAACGTCGCCGACTCCGGGGTGATCGACGTCGGCTACGCGGGCGTGGTCGGCGCCGATCGGATCGGGGACGGCAATTCGATCTACGGGCAGAATGCGTTCCCCGACGACGTCAGCTCCGGCGACACGTACGGACCGGCCAACTACTACGCCTACGTTCCGTTCGAGCAGGCGCTGCCCTGGAGCGGCAGCTGGGACGACCTCCCCGCCGCCCATGCCGCCGCGATCTTCTTCGACCTCGCGACCTTCGCCGGCCTGGTGCTGCTTGGACGGCGCCTTCGCCCCGGGGCGGAGGGCCGCCAGCTCGGCGCCATGCTTGGGTTCGGGTGGGCGGCGTATCCCTACGCCGCCTTCGTGTTGGAGTCCAATGCCAACGACAGCCTGGTCGCGATGCTGCTCGTCGCGACCCTCCTCGTCCTCACCCGCCCGGCGGCCCGTGGCGCCACCCTGGCGTTAGCGGGGTTGACGAAGTTTGCGCCCTTCATCCTCACCCCTCTGATGGCCACCTACCGAGCCGGTCCCTCCGCGGGTGGCGTGGCGGATGGGGAGCCCCGCCGCGCGGAGGCCGCGGATGCGGCTGAGCACCGTGGGGCTGGCCGCCGCGACAGGACCCGCGGCCTGATGCGGTTTGGTCTGGGGTTCTTAGTGGCGGCGGGGTTGGTGATGGCGCAGACGATCATCGATCCCGGTCTGGAGACCTTCTGGCATCGGACAGTGGCCAGCCAGATCGACCGCGACTCCCCGTTCAGCGTCTGGGGTCAGGCGCACTCGCTGGAGCCGCTGCGTGTCGCGGTGATGGTCGCGGTGGGGGCGCTTGCGGCGCTCGTCGCCTTCCGTCCCCGCCGCAAGTCAGCGGCGCAGGTGGCGGCGCTGGGCGCGGCGCTGCTGATCGGCACCCAGCTGATCGCCCAGCACTGGTTCTATCTCTACCTGGTCTGGTTCGTGCCGCTGGTCCTGGTGGCGCTCGGAGCCCTCAGTCCCCGGCCGGCACCAGAACTTGCTCGATCGACTCCGCCAGCCCGTTCGGACCTATCTCGACGATCGCCCCCATCACCCAAACGTCCTCCTCGGCGGTCTCGAAGCGAACCGGCATCTGCGTGACGAAGGCCTCGAGCGCCTGCTCGCGCTTGACGCCGATCACACCCGCGCGGGAGCCCGTCATCCCGGCGTCGCTGATGTAGGCGGTGCCCCCGGGCAGCACGCGCGCGTCCGCGGTCGGCACGTGAGTGTGTGTGCCGAACACGGCTGCGACCCGCCCGTCCAGGTGCCAGCCCATCGCGACCTTCTCGCTCGTCACCTCGGCGTGGAAGTCGACGACCACGGCGTCGGCCTCGCCGTCGAGGCGCTCGAGGATCGAGTCGATCGCAGAGAACGGCGAGCGCGCCACCCTGAGCTGCACAGCGCCGCTCAGGTTGACCACCGCGACGCGCCGGCCCCCGACCTCGACCACGGTGTGGCCGCTCCCCGGATTGCCGTGTGGGTAGTTGGCCGGCCGGATCACGCGGTCGGAGCGATCCAGGTACTCGTAGACCGCGCGATGCTTGTAGACGTGGTTGCCGGTCGTGATCACGTTCGCCCCGGCGGCGAACAGCTCGTCGGCGGTTCCCTCGGTGATGCCCAGCCCGCCGGCTGAGTTCTCACCGTTGACGATCACCAGGTCGGGAGCGTGGCGCTCGCGAAGGCCGGGCATCGCCTTCTGGAGCCCGCGACGCCCAGGGCTGCCGACTACGTCTCCGATGAAGAGCACGCGCACAGCGCGGAGCGTACCCCGGTGCCGCTAGCTTGTCGGCGATGGCAGCCACGGGACCCGGGAGTACTCCGGTGAGCGGCAGGGCCGGCGCCGGGGCCGCGCTGGAGGCGCGCGGGATCGTCAAGCGCTACGGGCGCCAGCCAGCGCTGCGCGGGGTCGACTTCGAAGCCGATCCGGGTGAGCTGCTGGCGGTGATCGGTCCGAACGGGGCCGGCAAGACGACGCTGCTCTCGATCCTGGCCGGGATCGTGCGGGCCGACGAGGGAGAGGTGCACCTCCCGCGCGGCGAGGTCGGCTGGGTGCCCCAGCAGGCGGCCCTTTACCGCCGCCTAACGGTGGAGGAGAACCTGCGGCTCTTCGCCCGCCTCGAGGGACATCCCGACGTCGAGGCGAGCGTCGACCAGATGCTCGATCAAAGCGGCCTCGCCGACCGCCGCCACGACCAGGTGGCGCGACTGTCGGGCGGAAACCAGCAGCGGATCAACATCGCGATCGGCCTGCTCGCCCAGCCCGTGGTGCTGCTGCTCGACGAGCCGAGCGCCGGCCTGGACCCGCGACAGCGGGCCCGGCTGTGGGAGTTCGTCGCCGCGCTTGCGGCCGGCGGCACGACGGTGATCTTCTCCACCCATAACATCCAGGAGGCGGAGCGCTACGGGCAGCGGCTGCTGGTGATCGCCGACGGCGAGCGACTGTTCGACGGTGGGGCGGCGCAGTTGCGCGAGGCCGTGCAGCGCGAGGCTCCCGAAGCCGCCGACGCCGACTTCGAAACGGCCTTCGTTGCCTACCTCCACCACCGGGGGCACTGATGCGCTGGCTGCTGCTCAAAGACCTTCAGATCCTCCGCCGCTCGCCGCTGCAGGCGGCGCTGCTGGTGATCTACCCGGTGCTGATCGCACTGTTGGTCGGGTTTGCGATCTCGCGCAACCCAGGCAAGCCGCGGGTCGCATTCTTCAATGAGGTTCCGCAGAACACTCCATTCAAGATCGGATCCCAGCATGTCGACATCGTCGGCACCCGCAACACGCTCTGCGAGCGGATCGAGTGCGTCCGGGTCCACAGCCGCCAGCAGGCGATCGACAAGGTAAAGAGCGGCGACGTGCTCGGGGCGCTGATCCTGCCCTCGGACCTGGTGAGCAAGCTGGAGTCGCTGTCCGGGCTGAACCCCGAGCAGGCGACGGTGCAGGTGATCGTCAACCAGGAGGACCCGATCAAGGAGCGACTGGTCAACGATCGCATCACCTCGTTGCTTGCCGCGGCCAACCTGAAGATCGCCCGCGAGGTGGCGCGGATCTCGACCCGCTACCTGCACCTGATCCAGCGCGGCGGGACGTTGAGCCTGCTCGGCCAGCCGATCCAGGTCCTTGGTCTGGCCAGTAGCGATCAGATCCTGCGCGCGCTGCGCCCCGCGATCACCTCGAGCCCCGAGCTGGCGGCGCTCGACAAGGTGATCAAATTCGCCTCGCTCGCGAATCAGAACCTCGATCTCGCCAGCCCGCTGCTGTCCTCGGTGGCCGAGCCGATCAAGGTCGACAAGCAGGTGATCTCGGGCAAGACGCCGCCGCTCGACGTGTTCGCGATCGCGGTCTCCGCCACCGTCACGCTGATGTTCGTGACCGTGCTGCTGGTCGCCGGCTCACTTGCCCTGGAGCGAGAGGAGAACGCCTTCTCGCGCCTCACCCGCGGCCTGATCTCGAGGTCCGGGCTGCTGGTCGAGAAGGTCGGCCTCGGCATGCTGCTGGCCCTCGTGGTGACGATGTTGATGCTCGCCGGGCTCGAGATCTTCCTCTCCCTGCACTGGGAGCGGATCGGTCTGTGGCTGGTCGCGATCCTTGCCGGCGGCGCCGGGTTCGCGGCCGCCGGCGCGGCACTTGGCGCCGCCACGCGTGAGGTGCGCGCCGCGTCGCTGCTCGCCTTCATGGTCTCGCTGCCGATTGCGTTCTTGTCGCTCGTCCCCTCGGGCTCGGTCAGCCCGACGCTGTTCGACGTGATCAAGGTGATCACCGGGCTTTTCCCGTTCAAACCCGCCCTTCATGCGATGGAGTCGGCGCTCGACGAGGCCGGCCCGAGCATGGGGACTGCGCTCCTTCATCTGGCGGCGCTGACCGTCGTCTACGGGGCGCTGGCCCGCTTCGCGCTGCGCCGCTTTTCCTCAGTCTGAGTCGACGCCCGAGCAACGAGCAACAAGGAACCAGCAACGAACCTCCCGCCTGGCGGCACCACCGGGACCCTAGAATCGCTCTCATGAGCTTCCCCGCCACACGCATGCGCCGCCTGCGGCGCACACAGGCGCTCCGTGACCTGGTCCGCGAGACCGAGCTCAGCCCCGGCCACCTCGTCCAGCCGTTGTTCGTGGTCGCCGGCCAGGGCGTGCGCCAACCGGTGCCCTCGATGCCCGATGTCGAGCGCTTCTCGATCTCCGAGCTGGTCGCCGAGGCGGGCGAGGTCGCGGCGGCCGGAGTCCGCGCCGTGCTGCTGTTCGGGATCCCCGCCGACAAGGACGAGCAGGGCTCCGGCGCATACGACGAGGAGGGGGTCGTGCAGATGGCGGTTAGGGCGCTGAAGGAGGCGCACCCCGACTTGATCGTGATCACCGACGTATGCCTCTGCGAGTACACCTCGCACGGTCACTGCGGCTTCGTGCGCGACGGCGAGGTAGACAACGACATCACGATCGAGCTGCTGGCCAAGACCGCGATCTCGCACGCTGGCGCCGGTGCCGACGCGGTCGCGCCCAGCGACATGATGGACGGCCGCGTGGCGATGATCCGCCACCAGCTCGACGAGGAGGGGGGCGCGAATGTCGCGATCCTCGCCTACAGCGCCAAATACGCGTCCGCCTTCTACGGGCCGTTCCGCGAGGCCGCCGAGTCGACTCCCGAGTTCGGCGACCGGCGCGGCTACCAGATGGACCCCGCCAACGCCGCCGAGGCGGTGCGCGAGGCGAAGCTCGACCTCGAGGAGGGGGCGGACATGGTCATGGTCAAGCCCGCGGGCCCATACCTCGACGTGATTCGCCGCGTCAAGGAGGAGACCGGGGCCCCGCTGGCCGCCTTCCACGTCTCGGGCGAGTACTCGATGCTGAAGGCAGCGGCCGCCAACGGCTGGATCGACGAGCGCGCCGCGGTGCTGGAGACGCTGACCGGAATCCGCCGCGCCGGCGCCGACGTGATCGTCACCTACTACGCCAAAGAGGTAGCCGCTTGGCTGGAGTAAAAGCGCCCCAGTCGAAGCTGCGCTCGCGCAAGGACGGCGCGGCGGTGCCGCTCGACGCCACCGATCGCCGGCTGATGAACCTGTTGCAGTCGAGCTTTCCGCTTCAGCGCGAGCCCTTCGAGCTGATCGCATCCGAGGCGGAGCTTGCGCTCGACGAGGTGATGACGCGCACCCAGCGTCTGCTCGACGAGCGGATCATCCGCGAGATCACACCGATCTTCGACACCCGGGCGCTCGGCTACAACTCGATGCTGGTCGCCGCCAGGGTGGACTCGGAGAACCCGCAACGGGCGGCGCGGATCGTCAACTCGCATCCCGGCGTCTCGCACAACTACCTGCGCACCCACGACTTCAACCTCTGGTTCACGATCGCAACCCCGCCCGAATCCGAGCTCGGCCTCGAAGGGACGCTGGAGGCGCTGATGCGCGAGACGGGCGCCGAGTCGATGCGCGAGCTGCCCACCCTGACCCTGTTCAAGATCAACATGAACCTGGAGATGGAGGGCGGCACCGAGGCCCTCTCCTCTGCGGTCGATGCCGCTCCGCCGCGCGAGCTGGAGGCGCAGCCCTACGACGATACCGACGTCGCGGTGATCCGCGCCCTGCAGGGACCGATGGAGGTGAGCGACCGACCTTATGACGCTGCGGCGGACACGGTCGGGATGGACCCGAGCGTCTTCCTCGAGCATCTGAGCGGGATGGTGGACCGCAAGCTGCTGCGCCGCGTGGCGGCGATCCTCTTTCACCGCCGCGCCGGCTTCTCGGCCAACGGCATGGGCGTCTGGCGGGTGCCGGAGGACGAGATCCAAGAGACCGGCCGACGCATGGCCGCATTCCGCGGAATCTCGCACTGCTACCAGCGGCCCACCTATCCGGACTGGCCCTACAGCGTCTTCACGATGGCCCACGGCCGCTCCAAGCAGGAGTGCGACGCGATCCTCGACTCGATCGCCGAGGAGTGCGGCCTTGCCGGCCCCGACCGCGCCACGCTCTACTCGTCGACCGAGTACAAGAAGGTGCGGCTTCACTACTTCACAGAGGATTACGCGCGGTGGGAAGAGGAGCATGGCTAGCCATTCGTCATTAGTCATTCGTCATTCGGCTTGTGCCCTGGCCCGAGTGACGAATGACGAGTGACGAGTGACGTGAATCAGACTGAACGCTCAAGCGCCCTCTACGCCCGGGCGCTCCAGGTTCTCCCAGGTGGCGTTAACTCTCCCGTTCGGGCCATGCGCCAGATCGGCCGCGACCCAATCTTCATCGAGCGCGGTGAGGGCTGCCACCTCTACGACGTCGACGGCAACCGCTACATCGACTGGGTTTGCTCCTGGGGCCCGCTGATCCTCGGCCACGCACACCCGAGGGTTGTCGAAGCGGTGCGGGAAGCAGCGGGCCGAGGCACCAGCTACGGCGCCGCGACCGAGCCGGAGGTCGAGCTGGCGGCCGAGGTCGCCGATCGCATCCCGTCGGTGCAGATGCTGCGCATGACCAGCTCCGGGACCGAGGCGGCGATGAGCGCCGCCCGCCTCGCCCGCGCGACCACTGGCCGCGAGGTGCTGGTCAAGTTCGCCGGCGCCTACCACGGTCACTCCGACGGGCTGCTTGCCGACGCCGGCTCCGGGATGGCGACGCTCGGCGTCCCGGCCACGCCGGGGGTTACCGCCGGGCAGGCGGCGGGCACGGTGGTCGTGCCCTGGAGCGATTGTGAGGCGGTCGAGCGGGCGCTCGCCCAGCATGAGGTCGCCGCGCTGTTGGCGGAGCCGATCGCCGCCAACATGGGCGTCGTGCCGCCCGCCGAGGGCTTCCTCGAGTTCCTGCGCGACGCGACCCGTGAGCACGGCGCCCTGCTCGTCTTCGACGAGGTGATCACCGGCTTTCGGGTCAGCCGCGGCGGCGCCCAGGAGCTCTACGGCGTGCAGCCCGACCTCACCGTGCTCGGCAAGGTGCTTGGAGGGGGGCTGCCGGCGGCGGCGCTCGGCGGCAGCCGCGAGCTGATGGAGCGGCTGGCCCCGGCGGGCGACGTCTACCAGGCGGGCACGCTGTCCGGCAACCCGCTCGCCGTCGCCGCGGGTCTGGCGACCCTGCGTGAGTTGGACGCCGACGCCTACGCGCGGCTCGGCGAGCTGACCGACCGCCTCGCCGCCGGCCTGCGCGAGGCGGCCGGTGACATGCCGCTGCAGTTGGATGGCGCGCCTGGGCTTCTCACCCTCTTCTTCAGCGCCGAGCCGGTGGTCGACTTCGCGACCGCATCGGCCTGCGACACCGCAGTGCACGGGCGCTTCTGCCGCGCGATGCTGGAGCGCGGCGTCTACCCGCCGCCCTCGCAGTTCGAGGCCTGGTTCGTCTCTCTGGCCCACACCGAAGAAGCGATCGACCGCACCGTCGAGGCGGCCGGCGAGTCGCTGCGGGAAGCGCTTGCCTAAGTCACGTCTGGGCGGTCCCGGCCGGGTAACCTCGCCCTTGCATGCAAGGCCCTGAGGCTGCGCTGCAGCAGCTCACCGAGCAGCTGCGGCACCAGGACACGGTGATCTCGTCCCACGTGGTTGAGCCTTCCTCCGAGCCCGTGCTCGGACCGCTCGCCGCGGCTGGACCGCGCGCGGCTGGCGCCCAGGCGGAGTACTCGCTGGTCGTCGAGTCAATCCGCGAGGGCTACGAGCTGCACTACGGAACGTCGCGCATCCTCGACGGCCAGGACGAGAACCTGGCCCTGCTGGCCGGCGACTACCTCTACGCGCTTGGCCTCGAGCGCCTTGCAGCGCTGGGGGACGACGAGGCGGTGGCCGAGCTGTCCGACCTGATCAGCCTCTCGGCCGCCTGCCACGCGGAGGGATCGGAGCCGATCGTCCCGGCCCTCTGGCTGGCCGCCGCCGTGGCGGTTGGATGCGGTGGCAGCGAAGCGCACAATGCCGCCAAGGCGGCGGCGCGCTCGGCGAGGACCGGCGCCGCCGAGGCGTTGCTGAAGTCGGCCCACCAGACAGCGGCCGCCAGGGGCCTGGAAGTCGACCTGGATCGCGTTGGCGAGTCAATAGACTTGGCCGTTCCGAGACCGGCTGACAGTGGCTGACGCAAGCGAAAAGCGAGAGGCGGGGCCCTTCGCGGGGCAGGAGCCGGCCAAGCCCGATCCACCCGGCTACTTCCCTGGCGAGTCGATGACCCGCCGGCGGGCCTTCACGGTCGCCGGCCAGGCGCTGGGCGGCGTGGCCGGGGCCGCCGTTGCGCTGCCGGCGATCGGCTTCGCGATTGCGCCCATCTTCCACCGCGGCAAGGAGCGCTGGGAGGCGGTCGGGCCGGTCGGCGACTTCACCCCCGACACCTACAAGCAGGTCGTCTTCACCCTGGTGCCGGCGATCGGCGAGGCCGGCAAGACAACCGCCTTCGTTCGCCTCGGCTCCAAGCAATTGCACGAGGACCCGAACACCTTCATCGCGATCTCCTCACGCTGTGCGCACCTCGGCTGCCCGGTTCGCTTCGTGCAGGCGGCAGGGAACTTCATCTGCCCCTGCCACGGCGGTGTCTATGACTTCGAGGGGAAGCGAATTGGTGGCCCTCCCGTGCGCCCGCTGGACCGCTTCCAGACCCGCATTCGCGGCGGCAAGGTCGAGGTGGGGCCCCGCTATAGCGTCACCTCGCAGCTGGAGCCGGTTCGGGCCCGCGACCCGGGCGAGTTCGTGGGCGGGATCTGGGAGTACCTGTATCCGCCGCGTCCTTCGACCTTCCCACCACCCAAATAGGCGATGAAGTTCCCCGACTCGCTGATCCCCGCCCCGCTTCGAAAGCCGGCCAAGCCGGGCGCCGAGGGCCGCGGCAAGGGGCCGGCTCCGGCCAACCTCAAGGAGGAGCCGCCGCAGCCTCCCAGCCACACCGACCGACTGCGGGGGGGCGCCGTCGAGGGAGGCAAGGACGTCGTCGGATGGGTCGATCAGCGGACCGGGGCCTCGGGCTTTCTCACCGGGATGCTCTACCGCAAGGTCCCCAAGGGCACCAACTGGTTCTACACGCTCGGCTCGGCCACCCTGTTCGCCTTCGTGGTGCAGGCGATCACCGGCGTGTTCCTGGCGATGTTCTACACGCCGTCGGCGACTCAGGCGTACTCATCGATCACCCACATCAACAACGACGTCTTCCTCGGCGAGTTCGTCCACAGCATGCACAAGTGGGGCGCCACCGTGATGATCATCCTGATCTTCGTGCACATGGGGCGCACCTACTTCTTCGGGGCCTACAAGTACCCGCGGGAGCTGAACTGGGTGATCGGCGTCGTGTTGCTGATCCTGACCATGGTCATGGGGCTGACCGGCTATCTGCTGCCCTTCGACCAGCGCTCCTTCTGGGCCACGACGGTGGCCAACAACATCACCGGGACGGGGCCGATCGTCGGCCCCTACCTGGCCGACTTCCTGCGCGCCGGGCCCGAGATCGGAGCCACGACGTTGGCCCGGTTCTACGCGATTCACATGCTGCTGATACCCGGGGCGCTTGTGGCGCTGATCGGCGCCCACCTCTACCTGGTGGTGAAGCTCGGCACCACGGCGCCGCCCTGGCTGAAGGCCGACAAGCCGAAGCCGGCGCTGCCGGTCGAGCGGGTGAGCGCCGGCGCCAACGGTGGCGGCAACGGAGCTGTGCCGCGCAAATGAGCCCTAGCCCCGAGCAACTAGCACCTAGCAACTAGCACCTAGCAACTACCTAGGAACGACTTTGGACAACCGGGCGAAAGAGGAATACCTCCAGGAATACGAGGTCCTGAAGAAGAAGGGCAAGCCCTTCTTCCCCTACGCGGTGCTCAAGGACTCGGCGATGACGCTGATCGTCGTCGTCGTGATCATCGCCATGTCGCTGATCCTCGGCGCCGATCAGGGGCCGAAGGCCGATCCGACGACGACCTCATACGTGCCGCGGCCCGACTGGTACTTCTTCTTCCTCTTCGAGCTGCTGCGGGTGATCAAGCCGCCTGCGTTGGTCCCGCTCGCGACCGTGATCATCCCGACGATCGCGATGGTCCTGCTGCTGCTCCTGCCCTTCTACGACCGCGGTCCGGAGCGCCGCCCGGAGCGCCGCCCGATCGCCACCACGGCGGGAATCTTGACGATCATTGCGATGTTCTATCTGACCTATCTCGGCGCCGAGGCAGGCTCGCCAAACGAGATCGCCCTTGCGGTGCCGCCTCAATACAAGGCCGGCGAGGAGGTTGTGGCTCAGTCGGGCTGCGGCGCCTGCCACAAGATCGG
Source organism: Actinomycetota bacterium (assembly GCA_038040285.1). Taxonomy (GTDB): domain Bacteria; phylum Actinomycetota; class Thermoleophilia; order Solirubrobacterales; family 70-9; genus Mayfieldus. The sequence continues at coordinate 7,332 of JBBPIN010000034.1, read as the reverse complement.
CACCAATGGCAACAACGGCCCCGGGCCGGAGCTGACCCACATCGGCGCACGCATCCCACGCGCGGCGATCCTCCGCTCGCTGCAGATTGGCCCGGGCATCATGCCCTCCTACACGGATCTGCCGCCGAAGAAGCTCAACGATGCGGCGGACTTCCTGGCTTCGCTGGACTGAGATCGCTGCGGGCGCCACCTGCCGCCCAAGGATCGCTGGAATGAGCTCGACGGAACGTCCAACCCGCGAATCCGGCGAGTTCGCCTCCCAGGTGAACCGGATGTTCGATCGCATCGCGGGTCACTACGACGCAATGAACTCGGTGATGACCGCGGGCCTGCACCACCGCTGGCGCCAACGCGCCGCCGCGCGGGCTGAGCTGCGCGAGGGCGACAGCGCGTTGGACGTCTGCTGCGGGACCGGCGACCTCGCCCTCGAGCTGGCACGACAGGTCGGGTCCACGGGCAGCGTGGTCGGCTGCGACTTCTCCGAGCAGATGCTCGACCTTGCGCGCGCGAAGGCGGCGCAGCGCGGAGCGACCGCTGTGCGCTTCGAGTGGGCCGATGCCCTGCGACTTCCCTACGACGACGCGTCCTTCGACGCGGCCGCGGTCGGCTTTGGGGTGCGCAACCTGGCTGATCTCGACCGTGGTCTCGAGGAGATGTCGCGGGTGCTGAAGCCTGGTGGGCGTCTGGTGATCCTCGAGATAACCCAGCCAACCCGGCCGCCGCTCTCGATCTTCTACTCGCTGTGGTTCGATCGCGTCGTGCCGCTGCTCGGCACGCTGGCCGGCGATCGCGACGCCTACAGCTATCTGCCCGAGTCGGTGCGCAGCTTCCCATCGCCGCGCGGGCTTGCGGAGCGAATGGACGCAGCGGGACTGGAGCGGATTCGAGTCACGGTCCTCGCCGGTGGGATCATCGCCATCCACAGCGGCTGCAGGAGCAGGGGATGAGCCGGCGTCACTCCGCCGTGCCGCCGCCGGTGACCGCGGTGCTCGACGCCGCCAGCGCCTGGCTGCCGACCCGGTTGGGTGCCGTGGAGACGCGCCTGCGCGAAGCCACGCAAGGCCACGGCGCGACCTTGGAGCGCGACGCGTCGGCAACCCTGCTGGCCGGGGGAAAGCGCCTGCGGCCGTTGCTGGTCCTGCTCTGTGGCGGCGCCGGAGGCGGCGATGCCGCGGTCCGGGCCGCCACCGCTGTGGAGCTCGTCCACATGGCGACCCTGGTTCACGACGACGTCCTCGACGACGCGCCGCTGCGGCGCGGGCGGCCGACCGTCGCCGCCACCTCGGGGCGCGCCCGGGCCACGGCGACCGGCGACCTGCTGTTCTCGCGCGCCTTCGCGATCCTCGCCGAGGCGGGCGCCGCGGCCCAGGTCGCGCTGCTCAGCGAGGCTTCGGTGGCGCTGGCCCAGGGGGAGCTCGCGCAGCGCCACGATGAGTACGACACCTCGATCACGGCCGAGCGCTACATGCAGCGCTGCCGGCTGAAGACCGGGCGGCTGTTCGAGTGCGCCTGCCTGATGGGCTGGACCGCCCGCGCCGGTGCGGCCGCGCAGTCGGGGCCAAACGGCGCCGCCGGCGAGGGCGCGCTGCGCGCCTTCGGATCGGAGATCGGCCTCGCCTTCCAGCTGCTCGATGACGTGCTCGACGTCAACGGGCCTGCGGAGCGCACCGGCAAGGCTCGGGGCACCGACCTGCTGGACGGAACCGTGACGCTGCCGCTGATCGTCGCGATGCAGCGCGACCCGGTGCTCGCGGAGGTCGAGCTGCGCGGTCTGGACGAGGCCGGGGCGGAGCGGATCTGCGACCGGATCGCCGCTACGGGAGCGCTGGAAGAGGTTCGCTCCCGGGCGCTGGAGCTGGTTGCCGCCGCGAAGCACGGACTGTCAGCTGCGGCCTTCGACGCCGAACAGCGCTCGCTGCTGGAGATGGTCGCCGACGGGATCGTCGACCGCTACGGCTAGCCGGCGATCACAATTGCGGCGGCTTCGCCGCCTGACACGCCAGTGCCGTGGCGCAACGCCGCGGCAACCATCGCCTAGAAGTCTTCGGGGAGGATGAGGTCGGACTGGAGTGCGGTGATGAAGCGGTCCACCGCCTCTTCCATGTTCGACTGCTCGAGTGCCCGCAGCTCCTCGGCCAACTCGCGGGTGCCGAAGTCCAGCTGCTCGTCGTAATCGTCGATCGAGGCCTCGCGGTGGACGTCGTCGCCGTTCCACTCGCATTCCGGGCAGCGGCGCCACAAACGCCATTCGGTGCTGCTGGCAACCTGCTCCCAGGCGACCGGCTGCACGAGGTCGGAGGTGCACTCGGGGCAGACGTGCAACTCAGCCTTGCTCTGGCTCTGCGGGGCCTTGGACTTTCCTTTGCTGGCGGGCATCACGCCCCGAATATCGAGCGCGACCCTGCCGAGGTTGATCCTCAATTTTGGGAAACCCCCGGAAAGCCCAATTACCGGGTAGGGGTGCATCCCCAATAGACTGGATTTGCCCATGGATTGGCCTCTAAAGGTGCATCAGCGGTGGTTCTGAGCGACCGCACGATCAGGCAGGAAATCGAGGCCGGACGCCTCGTTTTTGACCCCTATGAGCCGGCGATGGTGCAGCCTTCGAGCGTCGACGTGCGGGTCGACAACCGCTTTCGCGTTTTCCATAACGCCCGCTACCCGTTCATCGACGTGCGGCAGCCGATGGAGGACCTCACCGAGCTGGTCGAGGTGGGCGCCGACGAGCCGTTCATCCTGCACCCGGGCGAGTTCGTGCTCGGCCAGACGCTCGAGCGGGTGCGCCTGCCCGACGACCTCGTCGCCAGGCTGGAGGGCAAGAGCTCGCTCGGCCGGTTGGGGCTGCTGATCCACTCGACTGCCGGCTTCGTCGACGCCGGGTTCGAGGGCAACCTAACCCTCGAGCTGTCCAACGTCGCCAACCTTCCGATCACGATCTACCACGGAATGCCGATCGGCCAGATCTCCTTCATGCGAATGGACGGGCCGGTCGAGAGCCCGTACGGCTCCGAAGCGGCTGGCAGCAAGTACCAGGGCCAGGCGGAGCCGACGCCGAGTCGCTTCTATCTGAATTTCGACTCCGACGGCGAGCGCGAGCCCACCTAGCGAGGGTCCCTGCAGGGTGCGCGCCGACCCGGCGCTACCATTTAGCGCGATGCCCAATGTCGGACCAATGGAGCTGCTGGTCGTTCTGATCATTGCCCTCATCGTTTTCGGGCCCAAGCGCTTGCCTGAGCTGGGACGCTCACTCGGCAAGGGAATCCGTGAGTTCAAGGGCTCCGTGAGCGGCGACAACGAGGATGACGCGGACAGAGAGCTGGGCGAGCTGCAGCAATCTAAGGCCAAGGCTGACGCCGAAGCGGTCGAGTCCGTCGAGGGCGAGGTAGTCACCGAGAAGCGCGCCTAGGGGGCCCCTCGATGGCCCGCCTCAAGGGGGTGAGGCATGAGGACCGCCTGACCCTCGTCGAGCACCTCGATGAGCTGCGCGCGCGCCTGATCGTCTCGATCGCCGTCTTCGGCGTGGCGCTGGCCCTCTGTTTCTGGCAGAACCACCTGCTGCTCGACATCGCGAAAGGACCGTTGCCGAGCGACCACGACCGCCTGCTCACCTTCGGCGTCACCGAACCGTTCATGACCACCTTTACGGTCGCGGCCTATGGGGCGATCATTCTTTCCCTGCCGATCATCCTCTACCAGCTCTACGCCTTCGTGCTGCCGGCCTTCAGCGAGCGCGAGCGCAAGGTGGCGACGCCGCTTCTGCTCCTGATCCCGCTGCTGTTCATCGCTGGCGTCGTCTTCGCCTATTTCGTGGTCATGCCGACCGCCACCAAGTTCCTGCTCAACTTCAACAACGACCAGTTCAACGTGCAGGTCCGCGCCCGCGATTACTACTCGTTCTTCTCCACCACCCTGCTCGCGGTGGGGATCATCTTCCAGGTCCCGGTGGGGATCCTCGCCGTCACACGGCTGGGGATCATCACCCCGAAGCAGCTCTCGCGCAATCGTCGTTACGCGTACCTGATCATCGCGGTCGTCGCCGCAGCGCTTCCCGGCGTCGATCCTGTGACGATGCTGATCGAGATGCTGCCACTGGTGGTGCTGTACGAGTTGAGTATCGTGCTGGCCCGCCTGTTCAGCGGGCCGGAGAGCGGGCGATTGCCGGAGCCCTCGACGCAGGAGCGATAGAGCGTGGCGAAAAGCGGCGAACACAGAATGCTGTTCGACATTCGCGGTCGGCGCAAACGCGTGATCCAGGTCGCCTACGCGGGCCTGGCGCTGGTCATGGTGCTGAGCCTGTTCACGGTCGTCGGCCCGGTCAACCTCGGAGACCTGTTCAGCAACAGTGGCACGAGCAGCAGCAGCGGCGTCTTCGACGACCAGGTGCAGCGGCTCGAGCGCCAGCTCAAGAAGAATCCGAACGACCCGACGTTGCTCGCGCAGCTCACCCGAACAAGCTTCAACGCCGGCAACGCGCAGATCCAACGCGACCCCAACACCGGTGCGCCGACAAGCATTCCCGACGGCGCGATCAACGACTTCAATAAGGCCGGAAACGCCTGGCAGCGATATGTGAAGACCAAGCCGAGCAAGCTGGACGCAAACGCCGCCCAGTTGGCGGCGCAGGCGCTGCTCTACTCCGCCGCGACGAGCACCGCGGTCGAATTCCCGGCCAGCATCAAGGGTGCGGCGGCGGCCCAGGCGGTCTACGCCGACGCAAAGCCGAGCCTCAACGCCTACGTGACGCTGGCGCAGTACAGGTTCTACGCCGGCGACGTCGCCGGCGGCGAGCAGGCCGGTCGCAAGGCCGAGCAGGCGGCGCCCAAGAGCCAGCAATCGGCGGTCAGGCAGGCGGTCGTCCAGTACAAAGCGCAGGGCGCAAAGGTCCAGAAGCAGGTCAAGGCGGCGTCGAAGTCGCAGGCCGCGGGCGGCAAGCAGGCGCTCGAGAACCCGCTCGGCGGCCTCTCCGGCGGCGGCAGCGGCGCCGGGGCGACTGCCCCGTAGGCGTCGGGGGCAGCCCCGCCGTAAGCGCGACCTACACTTGACCTGTGTTGCCCACCTCGGGTGAATCCGGCCTGACACGGCGCCAACCCGCCGCCACGTCCGCCGAGGTCCTCCTTTCGGTGGCCGCTGCGACCGGGCTCGTGGCGCTGCTCGACAAGGTGGCTCCGATCGCCGGCCTGGGGGTGGTTTACATGTTGGCGGTGCTGCTGATCGCGATCCGCCGCGGCGAGCTGGCGGCGCTCGCCACCGCGGGGTTCAGCGTGCTGGCGTTGAACTACTTCTTCATCGAGCCGCGCCATCGGCTGACGATCTCCGACTCGGAGAATGTGGTGGCGCTGGCGGTGCTGCTGATCGCGGCGATCGTCGTCGGTCGGCTGGCGGCGACGGCACGCGCCCGCGCCCGCGAGGCGGAGGAGCGCGCACGGCTTACCGCGGCGCGCGAGCGTGAGGCGGCGATCCTCGCCGAGGCCGCTTCGGCAGTGCTGGCCGCGGGCGACCTCGAGACCCAGCTCGACAATCTGGCCGCCAGCGTCACCGCGTCCACGTCGGAGGCGCTGCGGGTGGAGCTGACCGCCGCGCCGCCTGAGGACAGAGATGGTGAGCTGGTGCCGTTGGCCTCGCGCCAGCGTCCGGGGTGGATCTGGGCGGCCCCCCGCTCCGGCTGGGCGAGGGACGACCTGGAGCGGATGGCGGAGCCGCTGGGCCGGCTGATCGACATCGCTCACGAGCACGAGCGGATCAGCAGTCGCTTCGCGGAGTCCGAGGCCACCCGCCGCGCCGACGCGGCGAAGACCGCGTTGCTGCATGCGATCTCGCACGACCTGCGCTCGCCGCTGACGGCGATAACGACCGCCGCCGGCGGACTGCGGGGCGGGACGATCTCCGAGGCCGATCGCCGGGAGCTGCTCTCGGTCATCGACGACGAGTCGGACCGGCTGGCCCGATTGGTCGACGACCTGCTCGACGTGTCGCGGATTCAGGCCGGCGCGGTCAACCCACGCACCGATTGGTGTGACTTGTCGGATCTGACCGCGAGCGCCGCCGCCGGCGTGCGCGCCCGGCTCGGCGACCATCCGGTCGAGTTCGACCTCCCGGCGGACTTGCCGCTCGTTCAAGCAGACGCGGCGCAGCTGGAGCGCGTCTTCTCCAACCTGCTGGAGAACGCGATCCGCTTCTCACCCGAGGATGAGCCGGTGCGGATCAGCGGTGGAACCGGGGGTGGCAAGGTGATCGTCCGAGTGACCGATCAGGGCCGGGGAATCGCCGCGCCCCGGCAGGCGGAGGTGTTCGAGCCCTTCGTCGGCGGCCGCGACGGTCACGCCGGTTCGGGCCTCGGGTTGGCGATCTGTCGCGGCCTGGTGGAGGCCAACGGCGGCACGATCAGGCTCCAGAGCACCCCTGGCCTGGGTACGTCCTTCGCTGTCGCCCTCCCGCTGTCGCCACAGCCGGCGCCGGCCCGATGAGCGCCCAGCGGGTGCTCGTGGTCGATGACGAGCCCCAGATCGTTCGCGGGCTGAAGGTGATTCTGCGCGATGCCGGCTACGACGTGGAGACCGCGCAGAACAAGGAGGCGGCGCTGGCTGCGCTGTCGGTGCGTCCACCCGACGCCGTGGTCCTCGACCTGGTGCTGCCGGATGGAAGCGGCGTCGAGGTGTGTCAGGAGGTGCGCTCCTGGAGCCAGTTGCCGATCCTGGTGCTCTCCGCGGTCGGTGATGAGCGCGAGAAGGTCAGGGCGCTTGACGCTGGCGCTGACGACTACGTCACCAAGCCGTTCGGGACCGAGGAGCTGCTCGCCCGGCTGCGCTCCGTGCTGCGCCGCGGCGAACAGGACGGCGCAGAGCCCAAGGTGTCGGTCGGGGACCTGGAGATCGACCTTGCGGGACGCAGCGTGCGCCGCGACGGCGCCGAGGTGCATCTGACCCCGATCGAGTTCGACCTGCTGCGGGTGCTGGCGACGCATCGGGGCAAGCTGGTCACCCACCGCCAGCTCTTACACGAGGTCTGGGGGCCGGGGTACGAGACCGAGACCCACTACCTGCGCGTCCACTTTGCCCACATCCGCTCCAAATTGGAGCCCGAACCGTCCCAGCCCCGGTACCTGATCACAGAGCCCGGGATCGGTTACCGCCTGCGCGAGCAGTCTTAGCGAAATCTCTCCGGGCTCGGCCTGTTCCTTAGCGTCTCCTTAGCGGCCTTGTGCCGAACATGGAAGCGTGGCCCAACTCAAGGCCAGAGGGCTGCGACGCAGCGTCGGCGTGCCGGGCCTCTTCGCCACTGCCTACGGCAACGTCGGCTCCTCGATCTACTACGCGCTCGGCCTGGTGGCGGCGC
>JBBPIN010000033.1:0-25175 GCA_038040285.1 Actinomycetota bacterium | reverse complement strand
TTTCTCGCTGCAAACGGACCGAAAAGCAGGGGGTTTGTGCGACAGCCTCACGCGGTTGCGGAAGCGAGCTGCCAACCCGCGAAGACTGCTCCTCCTCATCCGGAGCGCAACCCGTCATCCACCTTCTGGCTGGTCTAGGGCGAGAAGGGGAGAGTGCACTGCCCTCGGCTGAGTGAGTTCCTTCTCCCGCTTCATGTCACCTATCTGGCTCTAGTCAGCCCACCAGTCGCGCTGGCCATCGACGTCTTCGCGCGGAGCCTCGCCGAGATTGGGCGCGCCGATGACGAGGATCTCAAGGCCCTCCGGCCCGGCCTCGTAGCCTCGCCACGTACCCGGCGGGACGCGCACCGCGTCCCATTCCTTGAGCTCGACGATCTCGTCGTCGAGCTTCATCCGCCCGCTGCCGCGCAGGACCACGTACACCTCCTCCTGCCTCTTGTGCGTGTGGCCGTACGGAAAGCGATAGCCGGGCGGGACGCGCTGGTAGCTCAGGCCGGATTGCTCGAGCTCGAGCGCCTCGGTCGCCAAGCGGAACTCCAGGTCCGGCGCGCCGTCGAACCTGGACCCGAGGTCCTCCAGGTCCTCCTTGAGGTTCCTGAGCGTGAACGGCACGGTCGCAATCCTAGGTGCCCTGGCTGGGGTCGCCGATCTGATGCGTCAAGCGCCGCGGTGCCAGGTTCCTTCCCGGCGGCGCTCCAGGGGGCAGACAGCAGGTACTGCTTCCCATGCATTGCAGGAGCACTGGTCCCCCGCCATCGCGCTTCCCCTTTGCGCGAGAAGCGATAGCGGGACTGCTGCACTACCTCCTGGTTGTCAGGGTCGGTCGGAAGGCATGACCTTCGGCGATCTTCGCCGCAATTCTCATGTCTCATCCTGGTCTCATGCTCCCGCTTCTCCCCATTGCGGAGCCAATGATCTTCGGTCTACGAAACCGAAGGTCACAGGTTCGAATCCTGTCGGGCGCGTTCCTCCTCGAAGCGCTCGAGCGTCCGCTCGTAAACTAGGACCTCGAGCACTTCGATCCGGCCATCGGCGAGCTCGTCCCGGCGCGCCTTTAGCTTCTCGGAAATGCGCCGATAAGCCCGTGTGGCATCCAGAACGACGGTTCGCTCGCCTGGAGCTCGGGCCGCGAACCCTGCAACCAAGGGAGCTGGAGCATCCACGAGCCCGTCTGCCGCGAAGGCTTCCGGCCACGACGCTGCGCTTCGCCGCCACGTGCCAGCAAGGTCCGCTCCCCGGACTGACCTCGTATCGGCTGCCGAGCTGAGTGCGAGTGAGATTGCCCATTGGCAGGAGCTGGCTCGCCACGCCAGCGAGCCGAACCCTTTCTTCGAGCCCGACTTTGTGCTTTCGGCAGCGGCTACGCTCGGTGAGAAGGTCGAGCTGCTCGTTGCCCAGGACAGCTACGGATGGTGCGGATGCCTCCCGGTGCAGCCAGCTGCCAAAGCCCGCCGTTGGGTGCATCTCCCTGTTCGGGGCCTTGTGGCCTGGACGCACCGTTACTGCTTCCTCGGCACGCCGCTTCTGCGCCAAGGAGCCGAAGTTGCGGCCGCCCAGGCGCTGGTTCGCGGCGGTGCGCCGGTCGGGTTCCTCGGAATCGACCTACTCGGCTCCACCGGCGCGGTCTCCGAGGCACTGAGCGAAGCCTGCGGATCGGAGTTTCCGCCGGTCGTGTTCACCGAATCGGAGCGAGGTGCATTGCGTCGAACCAACGGCGCCTGGGACCTGCAGCTGAGCGCCAAGCGCCGCCGCGAACTGCGGCGTCAGCGGCGTCGCCTCGAGGAGGAGGTGGGCGCGGAGGTGAGGACCGTGGACCGGGCTGGTGACCCAGCCGCTGTCGAGCGCTTTCTTTCACTTGAGGGTTCAGGTTGGAAGGCCGCGAAGGGCACAGCCCTGAGCTCGGACCCCGCCCACACCGCCTTCTTTCGGCGGATCTGCCACGCATTCGGTGAGCGCGGGAAGCTGCAGCTGCTCAGCCTGGAGGCCGATGGCTCGCCCTACGCGATGCTCTGCAGCCTGGTCGGTTCAACCACCCTGTTCCAGTTCAAGATCGCCTTCGACGAGGCGTGGGCGCAATTCGGCCCTGGTATCCAGATCGAGGCCGACGCGGTCGAGAGGATGGGCTCCGCCTTCACCGACGTGCGCCTGATCGACAGCTGCGCCGACCCCTCCAACACGATGGCAAACAAGGTCTTTCCCGACCGCATCCATCTTCAGACTGTGGCCATCCCTGGGGGCTTCAGCGGTAGACGCAACCTCATGTTCATGCGCGCCGCCTTGAAGGCCAGAAATGCAGTGAGGAGGTTCAGATGAGCGAATTGGTGACAGTGGATCGAGAGACTCTGGTTGAGAACTTTGGGCGCGAACCATTTGCCGTGGATCATGCGCTTGTGGAGCATCCTCTGCTCGCGTTGGAGCGCATCGCCCAACTGGCCGACTCGCTTCAGGAATCCCAGGTCGAGAGCAACCCAGGCGAGATTCCGGAGGTACTCCCCGACGGCGACGTCGAGCCCGTCGAGCTGGCCCCCGGCGAGATCGTGCGCGGGATCGAGTCAAACGGCCACTGGATCGTTCTCAAGCAGATCGAGAGCGATCCGGAGTACCGCCAGCTGCTGGAGCAGGCCCTGGAAGCGGTCATTCCCGAGGTCGCCCATGCAGAGGGTGGGGCGGTTCGCAAGGAGGCCTACATCTTCATCTCGGCCCCGAACTCCGTTACGCCGTCGCACATCGACGACGAGCACAACCTGCTGCTCCAAATCCGTGGCAACAAGGACATGCTCGTCGGCTGTTTCCCGGATCGCGAGACGCAGGAGTCCGAGATCGAGCGCTACTACGGTGGCGGACATCGCAATCTGCCCGAGCTCCCGGCCAACGCCAGGACCTTTCATATGGAGCCCGGAGACGGGGTCTATGTCCCCATTCACGCGCCTCACATGGTCAAGAACGGCCCGGTGGTCTCGATCTCGTTCTCGATTACCTTCTACACGAAGAAGAGCGAGCGCATGCGCGGCGCCTACTCGATGAACGCGCGGCTGCGCCGGCTGCGGCTGAACCCCAGGCGACCGGGCGATCATCCCGTCAGCGACCGCGCCAAGGCGACTGCGTGGCGGGCGGTACGGCAGGGTGGGATGGCGGTCCGCCGCCTGACCGGCGGCTCGAGGAACTAGCCGACGCCCTTTCGAATGATGAGCTTCTGCCGCCGGGTCTTTGACGGTGACCTTTCCGCCCTTCCTGTAGATGCGCTTCTTGATGACGAGTCTTGCGCGGCCTTGGCGTGGCCCTGATGTAGCACCGGCCCTTCTTTGAAATCTTGGCCAGAGCTACGAAACCGAAGGTCACGGGTTCGAATCCTGTCGGGCGCGCTCAGGGGAGCTCAGCCCATTCAGGAGCTGCCTCCGGCTTTTCAAACCGCGGGGTGCAGCGAGAACTCATCGGTTCTCCTGCAGCCCCGCGGCTTCGAGGGCCTTGACGCAATCGAGGTAGACGTCCATCCCCACGATCGTCCCGTCACGGAACGTGTACAACCAGAAGACGAGCAGGTCGACCAGGAGCCCCGTGTGTCTCGCGTGCCCGGTGGTGCGAACCGTGGCGAGCACCAGGTCCCCTTCATCGATCAACTCCTGCGGCTCGTACTTGATTTCCCCGAACGCCTCTTCGAGCTCGGCGAGCACGCGCCGAAAGCCCTCCGGCCCGCGGGCTGTTTGGGTCCCGGGAAACTCTGCGGGCAGTCGCAGTTCGCAGCTCTCGTCGATGATGCTCGGCAGGTTCGAGAAGTTCCGGCGGTTGGTCCCCTCGTACGCCATGCGCACGATCTCCACGTTCTCCTGCGACATCGCCTACTCCGGCAGCCCGGCGGCTTCGAGAGCCTTCTCGCGCTGGGGGAACCCCCGCACCGACAGCGGGCAGTGCCGTCCCGGATCGTCCACAGGTGCCCGATCCGGATCTCGAACTCGGCGCTGCTGCCCTTGGGCCGCAGGCGGAACGTGACGAAGTCCACCAACTGATCGCCGTTCTCAAAGAACTCCTCGGGCTCCCCGATCCAGAGGTCAAATGCCGAACGCTGATCCTGGAGAATCCCCTGCACTGCGGCGCGCCCCCGATGCGCGCCCGCGTTCGGCCCTCGCTCGATCGAGAACTCGAAGTCGGGGTGCGCGTCGCGAAACGCCGCGTCCCAGTCGTCCCGGTTGAAGGCCTCATAGACGACCCTGACAAGCTCGACGTTCTCCTGCGACATTGCCTGGGCAGTATCGCGGTCTGGGTGGCAACGAAGTGGCAACAGAAGCCACAGGACTCCACCGGACTCGGCCGGAATCGCGCAAACCCGGATCTGCGCAAATAGCGGCTAGAAACCCGACTTAGACGGACTCCGCGGGAGAGCGGCGCAGAGCTACGAAACCGAAGGTCACAGGTTCGAATCCTGTCGGGCGCGCTGAGGTCTATTCCCGCAGTGCGGCAGGTGCGTGGGCCTCGACTGGAACTTCCCGCCACATCGTGGCGACGGTGCGCGCGCCGTCCGGCGTGGAGAACTCCCCAACCTGAACATAGCCCAACCGCTCGTAGCGGCTGTTGTTGCTCGAGTTGCTTGATTCCAGGTATGAGGGAATGCCCTCGGCATCCATACCGGCGAGGTTGTCTGCAAGCAGCGCCATCCCGAGGCCCTTTCCCCGATGGTCGGGATGCACGCCCAGGAGACTTAAGTAGTAGTGAGGCTCATCGTTTGGATGGGAAGCGTCGAAACGCCGCAGCAATTCCATAATCGATGAGGCGCGTGAACCGGCGACCCTCCTGATCATGGGCTCCACCTGAGCCTCCTCGCCTTCCGTGAGCTCAGTACCGTCCGGCGGGATCCAAAGCGCGGCCGCCGCGTAATCCTCCATCGTCCAAGTGGAGGGGTACCGCAGGGAGCTGTTGATGCAAAAGCGCCACCATGCCGCGAGATCCTGCCGCTCGGGAAAAGCCCAACTCCACAGCGGGTCCTCCGCGAAAGCCGCCGTGAGGGTCGCTGTCAGGCCGTTCAGGTCCGCTGCAGTGGCAACACGGTTGGTCATCGCTCAGGTCCCGCGATTAGGGAGGGCAACGAAATGCGATCGCTCTTGCGACATCGGCCCTACTCCCGCAACCCGGCGGTTTCGAGGGCCTTGCGCCAGGTGAGGAAGGCATGTACTCGGACGATCTTGCCGCCGACCAGCACGACGTGGTTGGCGAACTCTTGATCGAGCTCAACGTGGCTGGTCTTTCCTCGCATCTGAACATGACCCAGCCAGAGAACCGAGTCTCCGAGGTCACGGACCTCGGTCTCCTCGAAGTGAAACTCGTCCCAGGTCTCCCAAACTGCAGCAAACCCGCGGGAACACTCCTCGCGGCCGCGGTAAACGGTGCGTTCCACGGCCGCAGGACCAGCGGGCGCCCATTCGACGTCGGGGGCCATGTAGCTGACCGCCCGGTCCTCGTCACGTTGGTTCCAGGCTTCAATCACCTGACGGAAGGTCTCGACGTTCTCCTGCGACATCGCCCGCGCAGTATCTCGCTCTGGTCCAAGTGCCGAGGTAGCGGAAGGCACCGGCGGGAAAACCCAGGTGCGCGACCCGCGGCGTCGGTCGCGGCGCTGAAGGAGGACGTCATCAAGCCCCGGCCGCGCGCCGCGGCTCGGGGGGTTCTGTCTATCGTCACATCCCCCTGACGATCCGCGGCAGGGTCTGGGGGCTTGTCGATGACCAGCCTGGCTGGCGAATTTCACACCGATCTGTCGTTGGACGACGCGCTGGTCGCCTGCGCGGAGGCCATCGACGGCCTGGGTTGGCGCATCGAAACAGTCGGCGGTGACCGGATCGTCTCCCACCCGGACCACGAGCCATCGCAGCAGTCGCCGCGGATCGAGGTGCAGCTGGTGGACCGCAATGGAGCCACGAATCTCCGAATCGTCGGGAGCGACAGCGATGCGAAACCCCTGGCGAGAGATGAGCTGATCGCCGAGCTGGACCGGGTTCGGGACGCGATCACGGCCTCCGTGGAAGGCGCGGGCCAACCCGGTCGACCCGCGCAGCCTGAGCCCGCGAGACCGGTCCAAGGTCCGCCACCCCCGCCCCGCGCAGTGAAACGCGGCGACCGGTGGCGCGGGGTCGTGATCGGCGCCCTCGCGTTCCTGCTCGGGGCGACGCTCGCCACGGCAGGGATCCGCACTGCGGGGATCGGCGAGCAAACCAGCACCGTTCAGCGGACAGCGGCGAAGACGACGGTTAGGACCCAGACGGGGACGGTGACGACTCGGCGCGGCATTGCATCTTCCCCTCGCCCCACGGCCGGAGCTCCCCCGCCTGGCTCTGCCGCCGGAACGGCTTCGGTCCCCTCATCGTCCCCGGCGAGGCAAAACTGCGACCCGAATTACGCGGAAGCCTGCCTCAACCCCCGTTCCCCTGACTACGACTGCAGGAACCAGATTGGAGACGGACCAGATTACGTTGCCGGCACCGTCGTCATCGTCGGCAAGGACCACTACGGCCTCGACGGGCCCGACCCACGACGGCGTCGGCTGCGGATAACCGGGACGGGGCTCAGCTACTCCGACAGCCCGGCGGCTTCGAGGGCTTCCTCGCGAGACAAGTACGACTCCAATCGGACGAGCTTGCCGTTCCGAATCGTCCACGCCTGGAAGATCCGGAACTCGCCCTTTATCCCGCTGGTCCTACCAGAGGTACGGAGCTTCAACGCCACCAAGAGCCGCTCGCCGCCGTCGGTGATCTCCTCCGCCTCCCAGTGAGTCTCCCCGAGGGCCTCGCCGACCTTCTCAAACCAGGCCCGGACACCTGCATGCCCGTGGAAATCCTCGGCGTCGGGAAGGAATCCCGGAATCGCTATCCATTCAACCTCCGGATCGCAGAGGTCAATCACGGCGTCCACCCCGCCTCGATTCAGCGCGTCGAGTCCCCTATGAGCCAGCTCGACGTTCTCCTTCGACATCGCTCGCGCAGTATCTCGCTCTGCCCTGTGGACCGCATTTGGGGGAAACCGAAGGTCACAGGTTCGAATCCTGTCGGGCGCGCTGAGGAATCCCCCCACGTGTATGTCGGCGCCGTCGGCCGTGAGCGATGAGTTGCGCCGCGCAGGGCGGTCTTAATTGGAGAACGGACGATGATTGGCCTCGAGTCGATCGCCAACAGGAGGCACGATGGGAAAAGTGACGGTTGATATCACCACTTCATTGGACGGCTTCATCGCTGGGCCGAACCAGAGCAGGGAGGAACCGCTCGGCGAGGGCGGCGGACAGCTACATGATTGGGTCTACGGGCTGAAGAGCTTTCGCGAGCACCACGGCGAGACCGGCGGCGAAACCAATGCCGACTCCGAGATCCTCGAGGAGGCGTTCAGCGCTGTCGGGGCGACGGTGATGGGCAGGGGGATGTTCGGCGGTGGAGAGGGCCGATGGGGAGCCGACCCTTCGTTTGATGACCCGTGGGAAGGCTGGTGGGGAGACGACCCTCCCTTCCACGTGCCGGTGTTCGTCCTCACCCATCACGCTCGAGAGCCGGTGACCAAGCAAGGAGGGACGACGTTCACCTTCACCGACGGCATCGAGACTGCGCTGGAGCAGGCTAAGGCAGCCGCCGGTGACAAGGACGTCTCGGTGGCCGGGGGCGCGAACGTCATTCAGCAGTACCTCAAAGCCGGGCTGATCGACGAGCTCCAGGTCCACGTCGCTCCCAGGCTGCTGGGTGACGGCGCCCGACTGTTCGACAATCTCGGCACCGATTTGCCCGAGCTCAAAGCCACCAGGGTGATCGAGTCCCCCGCCGTCACCCACCTCAGGTACCGCGTCGTGAAGTGAGCTCTCGCGCGAGCTACGAGAGGATCACCAGTAGTGGCGGCCGTCGCGCAGGCTTTCGAGCCGCCGCTCGAGGGAGCGGTTCAAGGCCATCGCCAGCCCACCGCCGGCGCTGATCCGCGCCACCCCCAGCTCGGCGAGACGGGAGGGCTCGGAGGTGCCCGGCACCAGCAGGACATTGACGGGGGCGTCGAGCTCGCCGACCAGCCGCTCGATATCCGCCTCATCCTTCACCAGCGCGGGAAACAAGCAGTCTGCGCCGGCTTCGAGGTAGAGCCGCCCGCGGCGCAGGCTCTCGTCCAATGCGCCGTCGAGGCCGAGGACGTAGGGGTCCGCGCGAGCGTTGATGACGATGTCCACCCCCGCGTCCTCGGCGGCACCCCGCAGGCTCGCGACGCGGGCGGCCTGGGTGTCGGCATCGACCAGCGTCTCTCCGCCCGCCGCGTGATCGGTGTCCTCGAAGTTCAGCCCCACGGCGCCGGCGGCGAGCATGCGCTCGACTAGCTCGCCAGCCTCGAGGCCGTAACCGGCTTCGAGGTCTGCCGTGACCGGGACGTCGACGGCGGCGGCGATTCGCCCCACCGCGGCGAACATCTCCTCGGGCGGGGTGCGCTGGCCGTCCTCGTAGCCGAGCGATTCGGCGACGGCTGAGCTCGTGGTCGCGACGGCCGGAAAGCCCGCTGCCTCCACGGCCTTTGCGGTCGCGGCGTCCCAAGCGTTCGGGAGCACCAGCGGATCGCCGGGACGGTGCAGCTCGCGCAGCGCCTGGGCCTGGGTCGCCAACTCGCTCATCGCTCCCACCATATGGCTCTGATCGAGGTCACCTTGCGCCAAGTCCACGCGGTCACGGTCCGCGCAGCTCGGGGATGTAGCGCTCGACGTGCGAAGCGATCGTCTTGCGGACCCATTCCTGGGTCCCCGAGTCGGCCATCCGGTAGCGACCGATCAGCATCTTCTGCTCGGTGAGCGGCAGATCCGCGATCACCCAGCGCACGGCCAGGCGCTCGAAGAGCAGCTCCGTGCGACGCCGCCAGGCGTCGTCGAGCGAGGTACCGCCGCCGGTCGCGACCTCCGCGACCTTCGCGATCGTCCCGGCGCTGAGCGACTGGCGCAGGGTCAGAACGCCGCCTTCGGGATCTATGTAGTCGACCGTCGGGCTCGGCGGAGGCGCACTACGTCGCTTGCCTTTGCGCTTCGCCATCAACCGGTGCTTTCGAGCCGTTCGGCGAGCCGATTCATTCCGCGCTCGCGGGCAGCGGCCGCGGCGGCGTCCCAATCGGTGGGCCGATCGGGCGGACGCTCAAGCCCGGCGTCCTGAAGCGTCGCGATCTGCTTGTAGGCGAGCAGATCCTCACGGTGCTCGACGAGCTCGCTACGCAGGCGCGGGCGGGTCTCGCGAATCGCGCCGTCGAGTATTGCCTCGAGCGAGCCATCGCGGTGCAGCAACTCGGCGGCGGTCTTCTCCCCGACCCCCTTTGCCCCCGGTATGCCATCCGAGGGGTCACCGCGCAGGGCGATGAAGTCAGGGACCAGCTCAGGCGGAACGCCATAGCGGCGCTTGACTTCTTTCGGGCCGACCTCCTCGGCGCCCCTGACCCCGGTGCGGACGTAGAGAACGGTGACCCGCTCGTTCGCGCACTGGAACATGTCGCGGTCGCCGGTCAAAAGCAGGGCCCGGCCGCCCGCCTCGGCCTCAAGGCGCGCATAGGTCCCGAGCAGGTCATCGGCTTCCAGCGAGTCATCGCTTGCCACGGTCCACCCGAACTCCTCGAAGAAGTCGCGGCTATCGGTCCACTGCGGTGCGAGCTCCGCGGGCAGCTCCTCGCGGTCCGCGTGGTAGTCGGGAAACAGCTCGACCCGGTAGTGAGCCGCATCGGGCCCGAAGCAGAGGACGACCGCGCGCGGCTCGTGTGTCTCGACCTCGGCGAGGATCAGGTTTGCGGCGCCGAGCAGCGCATTGACTGGCTTGCCGTCCGGTCCCTTGATCGAGCTCGGCAGCGCGTAGTAGGCCCGAAAGAGCATCGACGGCGCATCGACTGCGAGCAGCGGCTGCATCCCACTCAGTATCTCCCCCTCGCGCGCCGCGGCTCGTCAGCGTCGCCCGGGGCTTAAGGCGCGAGCCTGAGGACTGCACCGGCGTAGCGGCGGACACTGCGTGGGGACGGGCTTTGCGGCGGCAGCTCGACCACGAACGCGGTGGTGCCGCGAAGCCGGTGGTTTTGCCAGCTCGCGGCGCTGCCGGGGTATCGGGTCAGGCGGCGAAGTGGGAGCCCCACGAGGCGCGAGAACCTTCGCTCGACCGCGATGCTTCCGCCCGACTCGTCCACGACCCCGAGCGGCTGGTGAAACCAGATCGTGACCCCGGGGCGCACGCGGAGGATCAGCGACCGGGCGATACTCGTCTCAGGCTCCGAGAGGGGTCGGGGCCCCGAGTACTGGAGATCGCCGCGAGTGCCGAGCGGACGCCAGTGCCAGGGGAAATTGCGATTGATGTCGACTCCGTTTGCGTTCTGGCGGGTCCCGGCCGCCACCCCGTCTGGATTGAGCACGTTAATCGTCTCTATGAAGAAGGGCCGGCTGTCAAGTAACGGTCGGGGTCAGGGTCCTCTCGGTGCTCGGGGGTGTGGAGCTGGACCGCGCCGGCCGTTCGAAGGGTTCGGCAAGCAGCACGACCACTGACAGGCCGGCTGCCGTCGCCGCGAGCATCAGCCAGCGCCCAGGCCTTCTGGTCATGGCTTGGCGTACCGGCGGTTGCTCACCCCGCCCGAAGCTAGAGCGAGACGTCTACCAGCGAACCGGCAGCGTCTTCAGCTGATTGAGGAACGGTGAGAGAGCCGGGTCCGGCTTGCCCGCCAGCTCGACGTTCGGGAAGCGCTTCAAGGTCTCCTCGAAGAGGATTCGCAGCTCGAGGCGCGCGAGCGCGGTGCCGAGGCAGAAGTGACGGCCGCCGGCGCCGAACGCCTGGTGCTCGGGGTTGCGGCGAACGTCGAAGCGGTCGCCATCCTCGTACTGGTCCTCGTCGCGGTTGCTCGACACGTACCACATGACCACCTTGTCTCCGTCCTTGATCGGCTGGCCCGCGATCTCGGTGTCCCCCATGGCGGTGCGCCGGAAGTGGGCGAAGGCCGGGAACATGCGCAGGCACTCCTCGACCGCGCCCGGGATCAGCGAGGCATCGTCGACCAACAGACGCATCTGGTCCGGATGCTCCATGAGCGCCCGCATGCCGCTGGTGTAGGTCGCCTTGGTGCTGTCGTTGCCGGCCGCGACGAGCAGGAAGAAGCCCATAACGATCTCGTGCTCCTCGAGCCGCTCGCCGTCGACCTCGGCGTGGACGAGGACGCTGGTCAGGTCGTCGGTGGGGTTTTCCTGCCGCTCCTCGATCATCGCCCGGCAGCGCTCGAAGATCTCCGGGATGTCTCGCTCGAGAATCGCCTCGATCCCACCGGGGTTGAGGTCGGGATCGCCCAGCCCCAGGGTCGTGTTCATCAAGTTGGCCCAGACCTCGTCGTCGGCCTCCGGGATGCCCATGAAGCTCCCGATAACACGTGAGACCACCGGCTGCGCGACCTCGGTGACCAGGTCGCAGCCGCCGCGGTCGGCGACACCATCGAGAACGCGTTCGGCGATCGCCCTGATCGCGCCCTCGTGCTCGGCGATCCGTTTCGGAGTAAAGCCACGCTGGAAGAGCAGCTTCAGCCGGTCGTGCTTGGGCGGGTCCATGGCGATGAACATCGCCTGCACCAGCTCGAGCGGGATCTGATGGGTCAGGCCGGTGACACCGCCGCGCTCGGATGAGAACGTCTCCCAGTCGAGGCTGACCGCACGCACGTCGTCGGCGCGGGTGATCGACCAGAACCCCTCCTCGTTGTCGTATTCGTTGATCTCGCTCCAGTGGACGGGGCACTCGCCGCGCAGCCGCTTGAAGATCTCGTGGGGAGGGCCCTCGACCCAGTTCTCCGAGTCCGCGACTGCGATCTGGTCGAGCTCTTGCTCTGAGCGCGTAGCCATCCTTGCTCCCTCTCCGGTTGCTCGAATCGCGACCACGACCGGGCCGCGAGACCAGCCTACTGGCTAGCGAGCCAGTTAGCGGGCGTTGCCGTTACCCTCGGCCAACCTGATGGCGGCCCAAGCAGTTGCTCGCCCTCGCCGTGATCGTCGGCACGGCTGGCGGCGCGGCGCCCAACGCTTCTCGCCAAGGGACCGCCAGCGAGCGGGCGCCACAGTTCCAGGGGACCTCAGCGCCACTCGACCCGGCGACCCGCAGCCGCATGAAGGGAAGCTCCTGGCATCCCGGTTGCCCAGTTGGGCTCGACGACCTGCGACTCCTGCGGCTGACGTACTGGGCTTTGACGGCCACGCCCACTCCGGCCGGCTCGTCGTCCACAGGGCCGTCGCCGGCCCGGTCCTGACGGCGATGCGCTCGCTGTACCGACATCGCTTCCCGATCTGACGCATGAGGCTCGTCGACGCCTACGGCGCCGACGATCACCGCTCGATGGCCGCCGACAACACCTCGGCCTTCAACTGCCGATTCATCAATGGGCAGCCTGGGGTCTGGTCCCAGCACGCCTTCGGCAAAGCGATCGACATCGACCCGATCGAGAACTCCTACGTCACCGGGTCCGGCTTCGTGTCTCCTCCCGCGGGATCGCCCTACGCGGACCGTTCACGCCACGCCCGGGGGATGGTCCACCGAGGCGATCCCACCGTGCGCGCGTTCAGCGCGATCGGCTGGGGATGGGCGGACGCTGGAGCTGGCCCAAGGACTACCAGCACTTCTCGGCCAACGGCCACTGACCGGCAGCGCCTTAGCGGTGCCGGTCGAAGGAGATGACCTGCTGGATGCCGCTGGGCCGGTTCGTGTAGCGGATCGTCGTCGTCAGCAGGCCGGGTGCGAAGCTGATCCGCTCCCTGACGGCGTCGGAGCGCCAAAGGGTCGGGTTGGAGGTTCCCTGCGCCGTCGTCAGCGCCGCTCCCGCCTGTGAGATCGCCTGCCAGACGGCGCTGCGACAGGCCGTCAGGATGCCGTTGCCGCAGTAGCGGTTGTTGAATGGCTGGGCGACCGGCATCCCGAGCAGGCTGCGGATGTCGCGGTCGAAGTACTGGTACCAGCCGTCGTACTGGCCACCAGGCGGCAAGCTGAAGCGCGAGAACAGCGAGTTGAGCTCGTCGAGTTGCGGGCCGAGCTTCGGCCCCATGAACGCGTCGGCGATCAGCGGCCAGGCGGTGTCCATGACCGCCGCGCCGGGATCGTCGATCTTGCCGTCGAGGTCACGGTCGAGACGGCTGCCGCCATGGTCGCGCCAGGCGGCGAGCAGGCTCAGCATCTGCGCCGATTGGGCGTTCGGGGCGGGCGCGCCCTCGAGCAGACGCACCAGAAGCGGCACGGTGTCGATCGCCCGCACATCCTGGGTCGCGGCGGCGTTCATCGCCGCGGTCACCGTCGCCAGCGACCACTTGCCGTTGCGGCCGATCGTGCTGTTGCGGGCGAGGCGCGCGAGGTTGTAGTCGAGCAGGTCAACTCGGGCAGCCGAGCCGGTGCCGCCCCATTGGTTGTCCGCGGCGCCAAAGCCACGGGCGGAGATGTTGTTCCAGTTGGTGATCGTGCCGTCGCGCGGATCGACGCCGTGGATGTGCTTTCGGGCGGGCAGGAAGCCGCGCCATTCGTACTGGCCGGTCCCCTTGGTCGGCAGGCCGGGGTCGACGTCGCGGTCGCGAAGCGGCAGCCTCCCCGAGGTGAACAGGGCTATGTGCTTGCTGTCGATGTAGAACGAGTTGAAGGTCTGGGGGGTGAGCGAGGCGGCCTTGAAGAAGGAGCGCGGGCTGTGCACGCGGCCGGTCGAGAGGCGGCGGAAGAAGAGCTGGTCGACGACGTCCTTGCCGTAGCTGGAGCGCTTGCGGGAGATCGCGACCTTGCGCCCGTTGACGGTCGCGTAGCCGATTACCGGGCCGTGGACCGTGGTCAGGAAGCTGACCGCCTTCCCTCCCAGGGTGCCGGCGTCGAATCGCTCCATCGCCAGGCAACGACCGCGGAACAAATACTTCTGGTCGCTGCCCTCGCAGAGCGTCTCGGCGTACTGGTCGATGATGTCGCCGCTTGACGAGGTGAGCGTGGTGGCGAAGTCGGGACCGCGTCCGATCAGCATGTAGCCCGGGAGCGGGGGCGAGGTGGCGCCGCGCCAAACGAGACCCGGCGCGTGCATGTCGATCTCGTAAGTGAGGCCGGGGTAGAAGTAGCCGATCTGCGGGCCGCCGACCATCAGCGGGCGTCCGGTCTCCGAGTGATCGGCGGTGATCATCAGCGTGTTGCTGGCCCGCGTCGGTTCGCTCGGGGGCGGGCCGGCCTGTCTGGCCAGGCTCCGCGCCGCCACCGACGGCGTCGCCTGGAAGCTGCCCGGGTCAAGGACGACGCTGCCGTTTGCCTGCGCCGGGATGCGCCCGTAGTCGAAGCGCCCGTCGATCGAGGTCGGGCTGCCCTCGTTCTTGAACTGGCGCAGGTCGTTGAAGATGCTGAGGCCCTGGCTGACGCCGAGGCGCCGCTCGAGGCCGCCGAGGAACTGGGATCGACGCGCCTCGTCGCCGCCGCCCTCGCCGACGAATTGGCCCTTCAGCGCGTTGAGGGCGTAGAGGTCGTTACGGGTCCACGGCGGCGTCGAGGGGCTGTTGGCGGCCAGGTAGGCGTTGATCCCGGAGATGAAGACATCGATGTCGTGCAGCACGGCGCGGCCCTGGTGCCCGTAGCGCAGCAGGGCCCCGGTCTGCTTGGCGATCTCGGTCTCGGTCTGCTGGCTGGGCTGGAAGTTCTGCAGCCCGACGATGAGGCTGAGCGCTCTGAGCCCGGGCGCGTCGATCGCGGCGACGCGGGCGTTGTTGCGGGCCTGCTGCAGCAACAGCCCGCGATCCTCGGCGACGATCCAGCCGGCGGCCCAGACACCGCCGTCATAGGTGGTCGCGTTGACGTGCGGGACGTGGAACTGGTCGCGGGTGATCGTCACGCCGGGTCGCGGGACGGGCTCGTTCGTACCCGGTCCGGACGTGTCGAGGCCGAAGCGCTCGGTCTTGAAGTAGGTCGTCAGGTCGGAGTTGGTGACCTGGTCGAATAGCGGCGTCAGCCCGTCGTACATGAGGGCCTGGCGGTTGGCGTCGGGCGCAACGGGCAGCCCTCCCAGCTGACCGGAGGGAATGATGTTGAGCGACGTCTGCGCGTAGTCGTGATCGAGGGGGCTGCGGCGCGCCTGTGCGGTGCTGGCCATCACGCCGGCCAGCGCAAGCGTCCATGCCATCACGATCACCAAACGCCGCATCTCTCTCCTCCGACTGCCAAGTCCCTGGCGGCTTTCGCGGCCGACCCTACCATGCAACTGGCCGGCTGGCCAGTAGATGTCGGGCTCGCTTACCAAATAGTCGGTGGAGGCCTCCGACAGAATCGGCAGACTGCACGACCGATGCGGCGCTTGGTCCCGGCTGCGCTAGGGTCGCCGCGATGGAGGAGAGCTTCGACTACGTGATCGGCGGGGCCGGCTCGGCGGGCTGCGCGGTTGCGGGGCGGCTGAGCGAGGACCCCGACGCCTCCGTTCTGGTGCTCGAGGCGGGAGGCAAGGACCGCTCGCCCAACATCAAGATCCCGGCCGCATTCGCGAAGCAGTTCAAGACGAAGCTCGACTGGGACTACAGCACCGGCCCCGAGCCCTATCTCGACGACCGTCTCCTTTACGTGCCGCGAGGCCGCAGCCTCGGCGGCTCCAGCTCGATGAACGCGATGATGTGCGTCCGCGGCCGGCCCGTCGACTTCGACGGCTGGCGCGACGCAGGCTGTGACGGCTGGGGCTTCGAGGAGGTCCTGCCCTACTTCAAGCGGGCCGAGAACTTCGAGCGCGGCGCCTCAGAGTTCCACGGATCGGGGGGCCCGGTCAACGTGGCGGACCAGCGCTCGCCGCGGCCGCTTACGCGCAGGTTCCTGGAGGCTGCGCAGGCCGCCGGAATCCCCGCCAACCCAGACCTCAACTCGCCCGAGCAGGACGGGGTCGGGATGACGGTGGTCTTTCAGCGCAACGGCCGCCGCTGGAGCACCGCGGACGGCTACCTGCGCCCGGCGATGAAGCGCCCCAACGTGACCGTGAAGCCGAAAGCGCATGTGCTGGGCCTGGTGCTCGAAGGCGAGCGGGCGGTCGGCGTGCGTTGGCGCGACTCCCGCGGTCGCATCCACACCTCCGAGGCGAAGCGCGACGTGGTGTTGTCGGCCGGCGCGATCGGCAGCCCCCAGCTTCTGATGCTGTCGGGGATCGGGCCGGCCGAGCACCTGCGCTCGATCGGGGTCGAGCCGCTCGTCGACCTCACCGGAGTCGGCGACAACCTCCAGGACCACCCGTTCTTCCTGCTCTGCTACGAGTCGACCGAGCCAGAGAGCCTCGCCGACGCCGAAAAGCCGAAGGCGCTGCTGGAGTACATCCTGCGCCGCACCGGCCCGCTCTCCTCGAACGTCGGCGAGGCGATGGGGTTCATCCGCACCCGGCCCGGGCTGCGGGCGGCCGACATCCAGCTCCTCTTCGGGCCCGTCTACTACCACGAGCATGGGTTCGACACCATCGACGACCACGCTTTCTCGCTCGCGGCGGCGCTGCTGACGCCGCGCAGCCGGGGGCGGCTGCGCCTGCGCTCCGCCGACCCCGATGCGAAGCCGGACCTGGTCGGCAACCATTTGGCCGAGCCCGAGGACGTCGCCTCCCTGATCGCGGGGTTCCGCAAGCTGCGTGAGATCGGGCGAACCGAGCCGCTGAACAGCGCTCGCGGCCGCGAGCTGGTGCCTGGCGAGGAGGTCGAGAGCGACTCCGAGATAGAGGCCTTCCTGCGACGCGAGACCGAGCTGCTCTACCACCCGGTCGGAACCTGCAGGATGGGCGGCGACGACAGGGCCGTGGTCGACCCACAGTTGCGGGTGCGCGGGGTCGAGGGCCTGCGCGTCGCCGACGCCTCGGTGATGCCGACGATCACCGGCGGCAACACAAACGCCCCGACGATCATGATCGGCGAGAAGGCCGCCGATCTGATCCGCGACAGCGCGCCGGTCAGCTAACTCAGCGGCGCTCCAGCACGACGACCGGGATCTCGCGGTCGGTCCTCTGCTGGTACTCGTCGTAGGGGGGCCACTCCTCGGTCATGATGCTCCAGAGCTCCGGCTTCTCCTCCGGCGTCGCGGTGCGGGCGCGGGCGGTGAAACGGTCGCCCTTCACCTGCACCTCAACATCGGGGTTCTCGCGCAGGTTCAGGTACCAGGCGGGCGGCTGATCGGAACCGCCCTTGGACGCCACGACCAGGTAATCGTCGCCGTGCTGGCCGTAGATCAGCGGCGTGCTGCGCTGCTCGCCCGAGTGGCGCCCCTTGGTGGTGAGGATGAGGGTGTGCGTCCCCTGCCAGTCGTGACCCTCCTCACCGTCGGTCGCGCGGTAGCGGTCCACATGCTCCTGCCCGAAAAGCACTTCGCTTTGGCCCATCGCCGTCTCCCGTCTCCGTGTTTCGCCGAGCGACTACCCCTTCGAAGGGTAGTAAGACGGGATCGCGGGCCGGATCAGCCGGCCGGCGCAAGCGCGGGCGCGGCCACCGGGGCCGGCTTGGGCGACCCGGCCGCCACGACGCAATTTCGCCCCGCCGCCTTGGCGTCGTACAGGGCCTCGTCGGCGGCCTTGAATAGACGCTCGTAGACGACTTCGCCACCGGCCGCGGCGCTGACCCCGAACGAGGCGGTGAGGTCCAGGCCGCCGGGCTGGGACTCCTCCAGGGTGCGGCGTAGCCGCTCGGAGATCGCCACGCCCTCGTCGAGGCGGGCACCGGGCAGGAGGATCAGGAACTCCTCGCCGCCCAGTCGGTAGATGAGCTCGAACGAGCGCAGCGCCTTGCGCATCTGGTAGGCGACGGAGCGCAGCACGGCGTCACCGCGGTCGTGGCCATGGGTGTCGTTGACGTCCTTGAAGTTGTCGAGATCGCAGGCGACGAAGGCAACCGAGCCGCCGGCAAGGCGCGCCTGCTGCTCGAGCTCCAGCGTCCTCGCCTCCAGCGCCTTGCGATTCAGCAGCCCGGTGAGCGGGTCGAGCACGGCGGCGTCGCGCTGTGTCATCTCGGCCTCGACCAGCGCCCAGTTCGCCACCGTGACGCTGACCAGAAGCACGATCGACGCCAAGATCAGCCTCGGGTCATGGGCGGCGCCGTTCGGATCGAAGCCCACCGTGACCGCGATCAGAATGGCCGCCGTCAGCGCGGCGAACGCGAGCACGACCTTGCCCCGGAAGCGCATCGGGGCAACGGCGGCGGGGATGATGGTCAGGGGGATCGCCGGGCTGTCCGCCCCGCCGGTGAGCGGGATCGCGGCCGCGAACAGGCCCATCATGAAGACCGTCGTGCCCATCGCCCAACGCTCGGGGTGATCGCTGCGCCGAAGCAGCAGCTCTAGGACAGCGAGGTTGACCCCCGCGGGGGCGAAGAGCAACAGCGACCACCAACCGTTCCACGGCGAGACGACGACCAGCATCACCCCGATCGTGAGCCAGATGAAGACGCGCGCATGGCGCACGCGGTCGCTGGCCTCGACCACGCGCATGCGGTCGAGCTCGGTCGGGCACAGCCATGAGCGCCTTTTCTTCATGCAGTGACTATCGGCGCCCCGGCGGGTTCGGTGAGCGAGCTGACCGAGGAGCGCCGTTGCCTGGACGTCTGTATGAGGTTGTGCGTGGTCGAGCGTCTATTTAGTGCCTGGCGCTGGAGCCTCCCGCCGCGCGCCGCCTAGAAGAACCGGTAGCTCTGGCGCGAGAGCTTGAATCCGTGTCCGTTGCGCTTGTTCACGCAACGCACTCCAGAGGTGAGGCTCTTGCAGCGGAAGCGGTGGCGGGCGATCGAGTCGCCGTAGGCGAGCTCGGCACCGGGGTCGGTGGCATCGCTGACGCAGAGGAAGTGGGCCTTGCCTTGCCGGCCCAGGCCGATCGACTGGCCCCAGTCGAATTCGCACGAGTTCGGCTTCGGCGGCGACTGCCAGCTGCGCTGCTGGATATCGCAACGAACGCCGGTCTTCAGGATGTCGCAGCGAATGTTGCCCGACGGCGAGTGAAAGCCGACGATCGCCGTGGCGCTCGCCGGCGTGATCGCCGCGGCAAGAAGAGCAGCCGAGAGGACCAGGCTGCGCATGGCCGCAGCCTAACCGCTGCCGGCGACTCGCTGGAGTCGGTGCCCGGGGACCAGCCGGTCGTAGTTGCGCAGCAACCTCGCGGTCACCCCCTGGACCGTCTTGGCGCCGTATTGGAGCGTCGGGTTGCCGTGCGTGAGCACCGCGAGAGCCAGCTTGCGCGAGCCGCGGCGCAGCAGGGCGACCTGGTTGATTCGCCAGCCGTCGGCGGCGGGGATGAAGCCGCCCTTGAAGTAGACCCGCCATCCGGGCGGCTTGGCCGGGGGGACGCCCCAGCGCTGGTAGGAGACGATGTGGGAGAGCAGATGCAGCGCGTAGCGGCGATGGCGGCGTGGGATGTAGCGCCGCAGCCGGTACATGAACTGCGACATGTCGCTGGCCGTGATCTCGGTCAGCCCCCAGACCACGTTGGGGTGGAAGTCGCGCATGTGCGCGGCCCGCGCCAGGCGGTTCAGCCCGGCGTTGCCGACGATGTCGTAGATCTCGGTCGCGGTCGTGTTGTCGGAGCGCGTGATCATCGGGTGCAGGAGGCTCTTGTCGTGCGCGTTGAGCGGGCTGTTGCGGACGCTGGGCCGGCGTAGAAAGCTGAGCATCAGCATCACCTTGACGACGCTCGCCGAATGGAACTCGCGCTGTGGCTTGTAGCCCCGCAGGTTGCCGTGCTCGCCGACGATCGCGAAGGAGACGGTGCCGATGCGATGGCGGGCGAAGCGCCGCGCGGCGGCGACCCGCTGGGGCCAGGGATACCCCCGCTGTGCGCCGGGGCCGGCCGCGGTGGCCGGCACGGCGAGCCAGGTCGAGCCGCAGGGAGCGCCAGTCAGGGCTGCGATCGCAAGCAGAGCAGCCGGCGGGAGGCGCCTAGCCATCGCCAGGTTCGAGCACCATCACGGGGATCTTGCGCCCCCCGGCGCGGCGTTGGTAGACGGCGTATCCACCGTATCGACGCACTGCGAGCTCCCAGGCACGCTCGCGCTCCTGTCCCTCCAGCTCACGGGCCCGGTAGGCGTGTTCGTCGCCGTCGATTGAGAAGCGCACGTCCGGATTGGCGACCAGGTTGCGGTACCAGGCCGGATGCTTGGTGTCGCCCCCGCGCGAGGCCACAAGCACGATCCTTTCGCCGTCGAGCGTGTAAACGAGCGGGGTGACTCGCTCGATCCCGCTCCTTGCGCCGATCACGCGTAGAAAGCCGACCCGGTGCCGGCCGCCGCTGGTGAATCGCCCACCGGTGAGGCGCAGCAGGGCGCGGTCCAAGGAAGGGGCGACGTTGACGTAGAACCAGGAGGCGGGTTTGGAGGAGGCGATCGGAGTGATGATCCGATCCACCAGCGGGTTGCTTCCCTCCTCGCTCATGACGGAGGCTCCACCTGCCCCCCGCCGTCCGGCATCCACGGCTCATACCACTCGCAGATTCCGCGGCAGAGCGACTGGGCGCCCTCCGGGCCCCAGCTCCCGGGCTCGTAGGTCTCCACCTCGGCGGGCTGGTCGAGAAGCGGCTGCACGATCCGCCAGGTCTGCTCGATCTGGTCCTCGTTGGTGAACAGCCCGGGCTCGCCGAGCAGCGCGTCGTCGAGCAGACGCTCGTACGGTTCGGGCTCCTCGCCGGGCTTCTTTTCGAACAGCACCGTGAAGTCCGCCGGCTCGTAGGCCTCCTTGCCCGCCTTCTTGGCGAGGAAGCGGATCCGTGCGCCCGGACGGGGGTCGATGCGGATCGTTATCTGGTTGGGGTCCGGGCGCGAGCGGGGCCCGATGCCTAGCCGCGGCGGGCGCTTGAAGATCACGTTCACCTCGGTCTCCCTGACCGGCAGGCACTTGCCGGCGCGGATGAAGAAGGGCACGCCCGACCAGCGCCAGTTGTCGACCTCCAGCTCCAGCGCCGCGTAGGTCTCTGTGTTCGATTTCGGATCGACGCCGTCGATCTCCCGATAGCCCTCGTACTGACCGCGGACGTAGCGCTTCGGGTCCGCCGCCCGCACGGCTTTGAACAGCTCCAGCTTCTTGTCACGCACGGAGTCCTCGGCG
Organism: Actinomycetota bacterium; assembly: GCA_038040285.1. GTDB lineage: Bacteria > Actinomycetota > Thermoleophilia > Solirubrobacterales > 70-9 > Mayfieldus. The sequence continues at coordinate 4,164 of JBBPIN010000033.1, read as the reverse complement.
TTGCCGGCCGGAGGCTCCATCGCGACCAGACCGAGCACCTGGAGGAGGTGGTTCTGGATCACGTCGCGCAGGGCCCCGACAGGGTCGTAGAAGCGGCCCCGGTCCTCGACCCCGAAGTCCTCGGCCATCGTCATCTGCACGTGGGAGACGTACTGGCGGTTCCAGACCGGCTCCAGCAGCGTGTTGGTGAAGCGCAGGTAGCTGATGTCCATCACCGGCTCCTTGCCGAGGAAGTGATCGATGCGGAGGATCTGCTCCTCCTCGAGCACCTCGCGCAGCTCGGCGTTGAGCTGCTTGGCCGATTCGAGGTCGTGGCCGAACGGCTTTTCGACCACCACGCGGGCCGACTTGGTCAGCCCCGCCTCGCCGAGGCCGCGGACGACGGTGGAGAAGAGCGATGGCGGTACCTCTAGATAGAAGACCGGCCGCTTTTTGCCTTCGAGCGCCTCGGCAAGCCCTTTGTAGCTCTTCGAGTCGGTGTAGTCGCCGTCCACGAACGTCATCCGGGCGGCGAGGCTGCGAAACACCTTCTCGTCGTACCCGTCCACGGTCTCCTCGATCGACTCCCGAGCTCGGGTGCGCAGGTCCTCGTGGCCCCAGTCCTTGCGGCGCCCGACGCCGACGATCGGGCACTTGAGGCGACCGCGACGCTCGAGCCGGTAGAGCGCCCTGAAGGTCATCTTCCTCGCCAGGTCGCCGGTGATCCCGAAGATCACCAGCACGTCGGCCTGCTCACTCATCGGTGGCAGGCTAATCAAAGTCGCTAACCACTAGCCACTCGAGGTCTTGGGCTCTGGCCTAGTGGCCAGTGGCCAGCGGCCAGTGGCTATTCCACCGGAGCGGGTTCGGCGTAGAGGTGGCCCTGCGCGTAGTCGACTCCGAACTGGCGCAGCAGCTCCGCGGTTGCCGCGTCCTCGACGCCCTCGGCGATCGTGCGCTGGCCGTGCCGGCGGGCGATCTCGACGATCGTGCGCACCACGCGCTGGTTGCCCTCGTCGCCGCGCAGCCCGCGAACGAAGTCCATGTCGATCTTCAGGAAGTGCGCCGGGATGCTCTTCAGGTAGGTCATCGCTCCGAAGCCGGTCCCGAAGTCGTCGAGGGCGAGCCGGCAGCCGAGCCTCTCGACGCCCGCGGCGAAGCGCATCGCGGCGTCCGCGTTCTGGGCCGCGGCCGTCTCGGTGATCTCGAAGGTGAGGTGGGAGGGGTCGGCGCCGGAGCTCTCCAGCGAGCGCCGGACGTCGTCGAGCAGCCGCAGCTCGGTGAGCGAGCGGGCCGAGACGTTCACGGCCACCTTGCGCCCGGCTGCCACCAGCTCCAGCGCCCGGCCGAGCATCCAGTGGTCGATGGCCTGGATCATGTCGAGGCGCTCGGCCGTCGGGAGGAAGTCGATCGGCGGCACGATGTCCTCGCCGCGCCCCCTCATGCGCACCAGCAACTCCTCCTGCACCTGTTCCCCGGTCCGCAGGTCAAAGATCGGCTGGCTGTAGGCGAGCAGACGGTCGCCTTCCAGGGCGCCCGTGATCCGCTTCTGCCATTCCAGCTCCCACAGCAGTTCCTGCTCGCGGTCCTTTTCGTCGCTGATGTCGGCGAACACGCAGACCGCGCCCACGATCGAGCCGTCCTCGCGGATCGGTGCGCTCGTGTACTTGACCGCGAACGAGGTTCCGTCCGGGCGCCAGAACACCTCGTCACTCTGGTGGATCATCTCGCCGCGCAGTGAGGCGCGGATTGGGGACTCCTCGACCGGGTAGGGCGATCCGTCGGCATACGAGTGGTGGAGCAGCTCGTGGGCGTCGCGGCCCATCAGCTCGGCGTGGTTGCATCCGAGGATCTCGCCCGCGGCGGGGTTGGCGTAGGTGATCCGACCCTCGGGATCGATACGGATGATCCCGTCGCCAACCGAGCGCAGGATCAGCTCGTTGTCGCGGATCAGCTGCGCCAGCTCCCGTTGCCTTTGGGTATATCCGTCCGTAGAAGATCCGCCTAGCCACGACGCGTAGGATTCGGCAATGCAGCTGGGGATGGTCGGACTGGGTCGCATGGGCGCCAACATCGTGCGGCGTCTGATGCGCGACGGTCACGAGTGCGTCGTTTATGACGTCAGCCCCGAGGCGATCAAGTCGCTGGAGAGCGAAGGTGCGACGGGCGCGACGGACCTGGACGAGTTCGTCTCCAAGCTCGAAAAGCCCCGCGCCGCCTGGGTGATGGTCCCGGCGGGCGAGATCACCGAGCAGGCCGTGACTGACCTGGCCGAGCGCATGGAGGCCGGCGACGCGATCATCGACGGTGGCAACTCCTACTACCACGACGACATGCGGCGGGCCGCCAAGTTCGGCGAGAAGGGGATCGACTACATCGACTGCGGCACCAGCGGCGGTGTGTTCGGGCTCGAGCGCGGCTTCTGCCTGATGATCGGCGGGCCGGACGGGGCCTTCAAGCGCCTGGAGCCGATCTTCGCCTCACTGGCCCCCGGTGTCGATGCGGCAGAGCGGACGCCCGGTCGCGAGGGCGATCCCTCGCCGGCCGAGCAGGGATACCTGTACTGCGGCCCCAGCGGAGCGGGCCACTTCGTGAAGATGGTCCACAACGGAATCGAGTACGGCGTCATGGCCGCCTACGCCGAGGGCCTCAACATCCTTCACAAGGCCGACGCCGGCAGACGTGAGGCAGCGGCCGACGCCGAGACCGCGCCGCTCGAGCATCCCGAGTACTTCCAGTACGAGATCGACGTCCCCGAGGTGGCCGAGGTCTGGCGGCGGGGCAGCGTGATCGGGTCATGGCTGCTCGACCTCACGGCGGCGGCGCTGCAGAAGTCGCCCGACCTGGCCGATTTCGAGGGTCGGGTGTCGGACTCCGGCGAGGGCCGCTGGACGTCGATCGCGGCGATCGAGGAGGGGGTGCCGTCCCCGGTGCTTACCACGGCGCTCTACTCGCGCTTCGCCTCGCGCGGGCTCGACGACTTCGCCGACAAGGTCCTCTCGGCGATGCGAAAGCAGTTCGGCGGTCACGAGGAAAAGAAGTAGCGGTGCCCGAGCACCAGCTCGAGGTGCTGCGCGACGCAGAGGCCGCCGCGCTGCGCGGCGCTGAGCTGATCGCCGAGACTGCGCGTGAAGCAATCGCCGCCCGGGGGAGCTTCGCGTTGGCCGCGAGCGGGGGCACGGAGCCCTGGGAGATGTACCGGCGGCTGGCCGAGTTCGAAATCGAGTGGGAACGGGTCGAGGTGTTCCAGGTCGACGAGCGAGTCGCCCCGGACGGCGATCCCGACCGCAACCTCACCCACCTGCTCGAGAGCCTGCCCGAGGCTGGAAGGGGCAGGGTGCGCCCGATGCCGGTGACCGAGGAAGACCTCGAGCGGGCGGCGGCTCGCTACGCGCAGCAACTTCCCGACACACTCGACCTGGTTCACCTCGGCCTCGGTCCCGACGGCCACACCGCCTCGCTGGTCCCGGGCGATCCCGTGCTCGAGGTCGACGACCAGCGCGTCGCGATCACCAACACTTACCACGGACATCGCCGCATGACCCTCACCTATCCCGAGCTCGAGAGGGCACAGCGCGTCTTCTGGCTGATCACCGGCGAGGAAAAGCGCGACCCGCTGGGCTGGCTGATGTCGGGCGACCGCTCGACCCCGGCCGGACGAGTCGACGCTCATGAGCCGATCGTGATCGCCGACGAGGCCGCAGCCGGACAGATCGCCTAGCAGGGGCGTTTTGCCCAAACCGCCGGGCCGCGAAACGGTCGACCGCTGCTAGAAGCCGCGCCGCTCGCGGATCCGGTTCAGGGTGCGACGCCGGCGCGGGTCGCCCCCGCGATCACGCCGACCACCTGGGAGAGCGAGACGCCGGCCAGCGCGACGAAGAAGGCGTAGAGGACGATCACGCCGGCGACGGCGATCCAAAACGAGAGACGGAGCTGGCCGAAGAGGTCCACGGTCTGGCACGAGTACCCTGATGCCGATGACCCGCCAAGAGGCTGAGCAGGAGTGCACGAGGCTTGCCGCGGAGCATCCTGACCGCGAGACGCACCGCTGGATCCCCCATCAGGCGAAGGACGGGACGTGGGACGTGGCGAAGATCGCCCTGCCGCCCCAGAGCAAGGAGGGCCTCTCTACCGAGACGCGGGCCGACGAGCGCCCGCCGACCCCGGATGATCCCCGCCCGATGC
>JBBPIN010000032.1:15263-25266 GCA_038040285.1 Actinomycetota bacterium | reverse complement strand
GGCGTCGCTATGGATCTCGCAGGTGTTGCGAGAACTTGGGGTTAGTCCGGCCTAGACCCCCGCGATCCGCGTGATCACGAAGATCACGCCGAAACCGGAGACGGTGAGCAGGACCCGGCCCCAGGACGCATGGGCGTGCGCTGCGGGCAGAAGGTCCGTCGCACCCATGTAGAGGAAGAAGCCTGCGTAGAGGGAGAGGATCGTCCCCAGCGTGTGGTCGGAAACGGTCAGGAACGAGCCCACGGTTGCGCCGAGCAGGGGCGCCAGGGCGTCGATGCGGAGCCAACGCCTTGCCTGGTCCCGATCGCCGGACTGACTGAGCACAAAGCTGACCGTGTTGAGGCCGTCGGCAAAGTCGTGGCTGATCACCGCGATGAAGACCAGAAATCCGGTTGAGGCATTGAGACCGAAAGCGAGTCCGATGCCGAGCCCGTCGATGAAGCTGTGGACCGAGAGGCCGAGGGCACCCAACACTCCGACGTGCTCGTGTGCCCGCGCTTCGGATGGCTCGTCGCGGTGATGGAGGACCAGCACTCGCTCGGCTAGGAAGAAGGCCAGAAACCCAATCGCGACCAGTACCGTGGCCTTGTTCGGGTCGTCGAGGTTCTTGACCCCTTCCGGCAGCACGTCGAGCAGCGCCACTGCGACCACGATCCCGCCGGTGAAGGCGATCACCGTGGGGAGCGAGTGAGCCAGGCGCAGCGCCAGCATCCCTCCGGCGAGGGTGGCGAGCACCGCCAGACAGGTAAGCGGGATGGCTACGGCAGGCACAGGCGCGACATCCTAGGCGCAAGCCCTGCCGGCGCCAGATCAGCTGTACTTGTCCCAGGCCTTCAGCAGCGGCAGCGGGTCATAGGGCTGACCGCCCTCGTACCAGCCGGGGGCGCTCCAGATCTCGAAGTGCAGGTGGCAGGCGGTCGCGTCGCCGGTCTGGCCGACGTTGCCGATCGACTGCCCGGTGGCGACCCGGTCTCCGGCCCTCAGCGGCGAGGGGGCGATCAGGTGGGCGTACATGTTGTCCTCGTCGGAGCCCTTCTGGTCGATCACGATGTAGTTGCCGGCCGCGCCCTGATAGCCCGCGTACTGGACGGTGCCGCCGCGCGCAGCGACCAGATTCGTGCCGCAGTCGGCCATGATGTCCTGCCCCTGGTGGGTGTGGCCGTTGCGGGCAGCGCCGAATCGGCCTTCGGGTCCGCCGAAGTTGTGGGGGCCGCGGACGGGGAAGATGAAGGCGAAGACGGCGACGCCGAGGTTTGGCGTATCGGACGCGGTGGCCCGACCCAAGGGCTGGCCATCTAGGGCGGACAGCCTGAACGAGTACCAGCCGTCGGCCACTGGCTTGCCGTCGAATCCGGTGCCGTTCCAGGAAATGCTCTGGGTGGTGTTGGGCGCGATGCTGGACGGGGGGAAGCTCTGGACGACCTGGCCGGCCGACGTGACGACGTCGACTCGGAGGTCGTTGGTGGGCTGACCGCTGCCCACGACGTAGCTGAGAGTTGCGCTGCGGGTCCCGTAGAACACCTTGTTGGGGGAGACCTGGGCGTCGAGCAGGTGCGGCGGGCCGCTGGAGCGAAGGTTGCGCTTCGGGAGAACCAGAAGCGGTTCCTTGCCGGGCTCGGACTTCTGGCCATAGGCGTCTCTGACCCGGACGGCGCCGCTGCGCACGCCGCTGGGCACCACTGCCTGAGCGCTCGTGTTGGTCGTGGTCGTGACCGGCGCCAGCACTCTCTTGTGGGGCTGGCGACCCCGGAAGGTGATTGCCTTGACCGCGGCCATGTCGGTCCCGCTCACCTGGACCGTGGAGCGGACCACGGCCTTGCGAAGTCCGCTGCAGCCGGTGAGGCAGATCGTGTCGCGAAGCTTTGGGGTGCCCGGGGCGCCAACGCTGCCTGCGCCACTGCCACCCGCCGAGGCGCTGGCGATCCCGGTCCCGGTGACTAGGAGCACCACGATCGCGGCCGCTGTGACCCGGGCCGCCGTCCTTGTGCGGTGCTGCCTGTTGGGGGGACTCGCCAACTGTCCTCTCTTTCTGCGGCCTGCGGAGTTAGCTGTCGGGCTCGCGCTGAAAGAGCTGCGCTACGGTCCTTCGACCGATTCGCCCCTGAGGCCTGCAAGGGCCTCAATGGTTCCTCCGCTCCCAGCCGACCGATCGGCCGAGACTCGGCTATTCGGCGCGAGTATAAGAGAGGTCCAGGAAGGAGAACCCGGTTCTGACGCCCGCGCGTCTGCGCCCTGGGCATGGGGCCACTATCATCCGCACGCCGCGTCGGGCGACTATCCGCCGCGGCTTTTCAGTGATGAAGACCTATGTCGCGACACCCGCCGAGCGCCAGCGAGACTGGTTTGTGGTCGACGCCGAGGGCAGGACCCTGGGTCGCCTGGCGACTGGGATCGCCGACACCCTGCGCGGCAAGCGCAAGCCCGAGTACACGCCGCACATCGACACCGGCGACTTCGTGGTCGTGGTCAACGCGGAGAAGATCCATGTCACCGGCGACAAGATGGCGCAGAAGCGCTACTGGCGCCACAGCGGGTACCCCGGCGGGATCAAGTCGCGCACTCTGGGCGAGATGCTCGAGCGGCGCCCCGAAGAAGTGATTCGCAAGGCCGTGAAGGGGATGCTTCCGCGTAACCGGCTGGCCCGCAGGCAGATCACGAAGCTGAAGGTCTACGCCGGGCCCGAGCATCCGCACCAAGCACAGCAGCCACAGCCACTGGAGATTGGCGACTGATGGCCGACGAGCCGAAGCAAGACGAAGAGCAGCCGCAGGACGACGTCCAGTCAGAGGAGGCTGGGCAGTCCGAAGAGCAGGCGCCCGAGGCCGACGCTTCCGCGACCGAGCCCCAAGAGCAGGCCCCGGAGGCCGACGCCTCCGCGGAGGAATCCGGCGACTCCGCCGAGAGCGGGGAGGAGGCCGAGGAACCCGGCGACGGCGACGATGCCGCCGAGCGGGCCGAGGATGCGGCCACCGAGGCGCCGGAGCCCGGAGAGGGGGACTCCGGCGGCGAGGGTTCCAGCAAGCAGCCGGCCAAGGCGAGCAAGGACCTTCCCCCCGGCGCCGACCTCGACCCAATCGCGCTCGAGCCCGAGAAGGAGCTCAGTGCCGAGGAGAAGGCGCGACTCGAGGCCGAGGCCGAGGAGAAGGCGCGGCTTGAGGACGAGGCGACCGCCGAGGCACCGGAGGAGCAACAGGCGGCCGCCCCGCGTACGCCGGCAGAGATGGCCGGCGATGCCCGCTACCTGGCCACCGGGAAGCGCAAGCGCTCGATCGCGCGTGTGATCATCACCCCCGGCGACGGCAAGTTCGAGATCAACCGGCGCTCGCTGCAGGAGTACTTCCCACGGCCCCTTCATCAGTCGACGGCGTTGCTGCCGCTCAGCGTGACCGGGTATGAGGGCACGGTCGACGTGCGCGTCAACGTGCAGGGCGGGGGGATCGGGGGCCAGGCCGGCGCGATCCGGCACGGGATCGCACGGGCGCTGACCGAGATCGATCCCGAGCTGCGCAAGGAGCTGAAGAAGCGTGGCTTTCTGACTCGAGACGCTCGGGTCAAGGAGCGCCGTAAGGCGGGGTTGAAGAAAGCCCGCAAGCGCCCGCAGTTCAGCAAGCGTTGAGCTTGCCCGCATCGATGGCGCACGAGCGCAAGCTCTTCGGCACCGACGGGGTCCGGGGCGAGGCCGGCACCTTCCTCACCGCGGAGCTGGCGACGGCCCTCGGGCGCGCTGCGACGCTGACCAGCGAGGCCGCGCGTCCCCAGGTGCTGATCGTGCGCGACACCCGCGAGTCCGGCCCGATGCTGGAGGCTGCGCTGGCCGCCGGGGTTGCCGCGGCGGGCGGCGACGCGCTGCTTGCCGGGGTGCTTCCCACCCCCGCTGCGTCGGTCCTGGTGCGGCGCCACGGCCTCGACCTCGGTGCGGTGGTCTCTGCCTCACACAACCCCTTCGGTGACAACGGCATCAAGTTCTTCTCGGCCCGGGGAGCGAAGTTCGACGACGCCGCGGAGGCGGAGATCGAGGCGCTGATCGACGGCTCGCCTCCGGCCAAGGGCGCCGGTCGAGTTCGCGAGCTGCAGGGCGCGCTGGACGATTACCTGCGCGAGCTGAGCCGGGCTTTCTCGCTCGACCTCAGCGGCGTAACCGTCGCCCTCGACTGTGCCAATGGCGCGACCCATCGCGCCGCACCGGCGATCTTCGAGCGACTCGGTGCCCGTGTCGAGCCGATCGCCGCCGAGCCCGACGGTCGCAACATCAACGCTGGTTGCGGCTCGACCCACATCGAGAACCTGGTCGCCGGCGTCACGGCCAAGGGCGCCGATCTCGGCTTCGCCTTCGACGGGGACGGCGATCGGGTGCTCGCCGTGGACCGCGGGGGGGCGGTCCGCGACGGCGACGACCTGATCGCCCTCGTGGCGGCCGACCTGAAGCGGCGCAACGCTCTCGAGGGCGGCGTGGTGGTGACCGTGATGACCAACTACGGCTTTCATCAGGCGATGAAGGGGGCCGGAGTCGATGTCGCGACGACCAAGGTCGGCGACCGCTACGTGCTCGAGGAGCTGCAACGCCGCGGCTGGGGCCTCGGCGGAGAGCAGTCCGGTCACCTGATCTCGATGGACTTCGCGCCGACGGGGGACGGGATCGCGGCTTCGCTGCTCGCCCTGCGGGCGTTGGACGGCGCCGACCTCGCCGACGCCAATCCCTTCGAGAAGCTGCCGCAACGGCTCGAGAACGTCGAGGTCGCCGATCGCGACGCCGTCCAGGACGCAGCGGCGGTCTGGGAGGCCGTGGAGCGCGAGGAGGCGGCGCTGAAGGGGCGTGGCCGCGTGCTCGTGCGTTCGTCGGGTACCGAGCCCCTGGTCAGGGTGATGATCGAAGCGCCCACCGATGACGAGTGCGAGCAGGTCTGCGCCCGCCTGGTCGGGGTCGTGCGGCAGGAATTGGCCTGACGTTCGAGATTTTTCTCCTAATTTCTCCCTTCTAATTGCCCCAGCCGGCCTCTACCCTTTCCAGACCTGATGTGCGGAATCGTGGGATACGTTGGTGGGCGCCCCTGCCAGGAGCTGCTGGTCGCCGGACTGGAGAAGCTCGAGTACCGCGGCTATGACTCCGCCGGCATCTCGCTGATCTCCGACGGCCACATCGACAGCGTTCGTGCGGTCGGCAACCTCGCCAACCTGCGCGCTGCGGTCGAGGAGCGGGCCGTGCAGCAGGACGGCGCCGGCAGCGTCGCGGTGGCGGCCCCACCGGCCACCACCGGCGTCGCCCACACCCGCTGGGCGACCCACGGTCGGGTCACGGAGGAAAACGCGCACCCGCACGGCGACTGCAGCGACCGCATCCACATCGTGCTCAACGGCATCGTCGAGAACCACGCGGACCTGCGGCACGAGCTGGCCGAGCAGGGCCACAGCTTCAGCTCCGAGACCGACGCCGAGATCGTCGCCCACCTGATCGAGCGCCACTACGACGGCGACTTGACTGCCGCGGTCCGCGACGCCTTCGCCGAGCTGCGCGGCCACTACGCGTTCGTCGCCATGCACGCCGATCAGCCGGGCCTGCTGGTCGGCGCCCGCAAGGAGTGCCCGCTGGTCGCCGGCATCGGCGACGGCGAGACATTCCTCGCCTCGGCGATCCCGGCGTTTCTGGCCCAGACCCGCAACGTGATGCTGATCGAGAACGACGAGCTGGTCACCGTCGACGGCTCCGGCGCCGCGATCACCGACGCCGAGGGCAATCCGGTGCAGCGCGAGGTCGACCAGATCACCTGGGACGAGGACGCGGCCGAGAAGGGCGGCTACGAGACTTTCATGCTGAAGGAGATCCACGAGCAGGCCGACGCGGTCGCCGAGACGATCACCGACCGCCTGCCGACCGACGACGGCGTCGACCTCTCAGACGTCGACCTCGACGACGAGTACCTGCGCGGCGTGAAGCGAATCGTGATCGTCGCCTGCGGCACCTCCTACCACGCCGGGCTGGTGGGGCGCTACGCGATCGAGCATTGGGCCCGCGTACCGGTGGAGATGGACATCGCCTCCGAGTACCGCTACCGAGACCCCGTCATCGGACCCGACGACCTCGTCGTCGGGATCACCCAGTCGGGTGAGACCGCAGACACGCTCGCGGCGATGAGGCTGGCGCACGAGAAGGGGGCCAAGGTCCTCGCGGTCACCAACATCATGGGCAGCCAGGCGACCCGCGACGCCGACGCCGTCCTCTACACGCGGGCCGGGCTGGAGATCGGGGTCGCGGCGACGAAGACCTTCGTCGCCCAGGTCGCGGCGATGTACCTGCTGGGGCTGCGGCTCGCCGAGCTGCGCGGGACGCTGGAGCCGGCCGAGCTGGCACGGCTGGTCGGCGGCCTGAAGGGGATCCCGTCGGCGATCGAGCGCACGATCGAGGCGGTCGACGAGCAGGTGCAGGAGATCGCGCGCGTCCATTCCAAGAACCGCTTCTTCCTCTACCTCGGTCGCCACATCGGGCTTCCCGTCTGCCTCGAGGGGGCGCTGAAGATGAAGGAGATCTCCTACATCCCCACCGACGCCTACGCGGCGGGAGAGATGAAGCACGGCCCGATCGCCCTGCTCGACGAGTCGACCACCGTGGTCTGCGTGGCGACCGACAGCCCGATCCTCGAGAAGGTGCTCTCCAACGTCGCCGAGGTGCGGGCCCGCGGGGCCGACGTGATCGCGATCGCGACCGAGGGCAACGACCAGGTGGCCGACGTCACCGACCAGACGCTTTACGTCGCGCCGTCGGATTGGATCCTGCAGCCGATCCTCGCGGTGCTCCCACTTCAGCTGCTCGCCTACCACGTCGCCCGCAGCAACGGGCTCAACGTGGACCAGCCGCGCAACCTCGCCAAGACGGTCACGGTCGAGTAGCGGAAGCAGTCGCTACGATGCCGCGCTGATGTTGACCCGCGCTCGTGTTCTTGTCCTGGCGCTCGCGGCGGCGGCCGCGCTTGCGATCTCGGCCTGCGGTGGCGGCGGTGGCGTCAGCAGCGACGACCCCGCGTCGCTGGCGCCCGCGGACGCGCCGGTCTACATCCAGGGCACGATTCGCCCCCACGGCGCCACCAAGACGAACGTGGAGTCGCTCGCGTCGACGATCATGGGCCTCAGCGATCCGACCGGCAAGCTGATCGACCTGCTCGATCGGTCGTTGAACGACACCCCGAACCTGAGCGGCAAGCAGCTGAGCTTCGCCAAGGACATCGATCCGTGGCTTGGCGATAGGGCCGGGGTCTTCGTCGAGGGCTTCTCCGACAACCCGCCGGCCGCCGGGATCGTGCAGACCACCGACACCAAGGCCACACAGCAGTTCATCGACGACACGAAGCAGAAGGGCGACAACGACCGCAGCTACAAGGGTGTCGACTACCTCGTCGACGGCACCGACGGCACCGCGGCCGGCGTCGTCGACGACTTCCTGGTGGTGGGCAACGAGCAGGCGTTCAAGGACGCGGTCGACGTCTCCGATGGCGGCGACTCGCTCGGCGACCAGAGCGACTTCACCGACACGCTCGACCAGGCCCCCTCCGGCAGCCTGGCAGACGTCTACGTGAGCCTTCAGCAGGTCACCGACACGCTCCGCGCCCAGGACCCCTCCAACGCGAAAGCGGTCGAGGGCTCGATCGGGGACACCTCGGGCAAGACCGTGCTCGCCAGCCTGGTTCCGGCCAAGGACACGCTGGAGCTTGACCTCGCCACCAACGCGAATCAGAACTTCCAGCTCTCCGACGTCTCGAAGCTGATCGAGACCTTCCCATCAGATTCCTTCGTCGCGGTCGGCATTCCCGATCTTGGAGCCACGGTCACGAAGACGATCGATCAGCTCGAGCAGACCGGGGTGTCCGGAATCGACAAGGCCGCGATCGACCAGCAGCTCAGTGCCCTGGGGATCAAGCTCGACGACATCACCGGCGCCCTCGGTGACCTCGGGATATTTGCTGAGGGGACCGACCGGGCGAGCCTGCAGGGGGCGGGGGTGATCACCAGCAAGGATTCGTCGAAGGTCGGGGCCCTGATCGGCAAGCTGAGCGACCTCGCACTCAGCTCCGGGCAGCCCGGCATCAGCCGGGCCCCCGTCGGGACCGGCTTCAGGGTGACCGACCTGCAACAGCTCGGACGGCAATCGCTGACCGTCGCCGCCAGCGGCGACAGGATCGTGATCGGCTACGGCGACCAGGCGACCAAGCAGGCCCTGTCGAGCGGTGCGGGGGGCACACTGGCCGACGACCCCACCTACAAGCAGGCGGTCGGTGCGCTGGGCGGCGCCGGCCTCTCCGGCTACGTCTCGCTGTCGAAGGTGTTCCAGCTCGCCGATGCCCTCGGCGCGATCAGCGACCCCGGCTACCAGCAGGCGAGGCCGTACCTCGACAAGCTCAGTTACGCCGCCCTTGGCAGCGGTAAGCAGGGCGACTTCTCGACCAGCAAGGTAATCGTCGGCGTCAAGCGCTAAGCGCGGTTAACCTCGCCAGCCATGGAGTCATGGCTGGAACCGCTCTACGACGCCGACGGCATGCGCGCCCTCGACCGCTGGGCGATCGAGGACCAGGGCGTCCCCTCGCTGGAGCTGATGGAGGCGGCGGGAGGGGCGGTGGCCCGCGCCGTCGCCGCGCTCTCGCCCCAGGGCCCGGTGCGGGTCGTCTGCGGGAAGGGAAACAACGGTGGCGACGGGCTGGTCGCAGCGCGCCACCTCGCCGAGACCGGTTTCGACGTCGAGGCGCTGCTGCTGGCGCCCGGCGCCGAGCTGTCGAGCGATGCGGCCGCGAACCTGGATCGATTCCCGGCCGCGCACGAGATCGACCCCTCGGTCCTCGACGACGAGCTGGCGGGCTCGGGGGCGATCGTCGACGCGATCTTCGGAACCGGCTTCGAGGGAACGCCGCGAAGCCCGATCGACGCGGCGATCGAGGCGATCAACCGCTGCGGTGCGCCGGTCGTCGCCTGCGACATCGCCTCCGGCGTCACCGCGGCCAACGGCGAGGTGGAGGGCGTTGCGGTGGAGGCCGACGTCAGCGTCAGCTTCCACGCGGCGAAGGTGGGCCACGTGGTGGCGCCGGGCAAGTCGCACAGCGGCGAGCTCCAGGTGGCCCCGATCGGGATCCCGGAGGGCGCTCCCTCCGAGCCGGCGGCGGGTCTGATCTCCTCCGCGGTGCTCAGCCTCGTTCCGCGGCGCGGTCCCGCCTCGACCAAGTTCACGTCCGGCCAGGTGGTGATCGTCGGCGGCTCGCGCGGCCTGACCGGGGCCGTGTGCATGTCGGCGGAAGCGGCGATCCGCGCCGGCGCCGGCTACGCGACCGTCGCCGTCCCAGCCGATCTGGAGCCGATCTTCGAGGTGAAGCTGACCGAGGTGATGTCGAGGGGCTGCCCGAGCAACGACGGCGCCCTCGGCCCGGATTCCGCGCCGACGGCGCTGGAGGCCTGTGACCGCGCCGCGGCCGCGGCGCTGGGCCCCGGCCTCGGTCGCCGGGAGGAATCGCTGGAGTTGGCGCGTCAGCTGGCGCTTCGCATTGAGGCGCCCCTGGTTCTCGACGCCGACGGCCTCAATGCCCATGCCGGTCGGCTGGAGGCCCTCCGGGACCGCAACGGCCCCGCGGTCCTCACCCCGCACGCCGGCGAGCTGGGCCGCCTGCTCGAGCGCTCCTCCGAGGAGGTCGGCGCCCACCGCCTGGCTTGCGCCCGCGAGGCAGCGCGGGCGAGCGGCGCCGTGGTCCTGCTGAAGGGCGACGACACGATCGTCACCGACGGCGACCGGGTCGCCGTCAACGGCCTCTCGGCCCCGGCGCTCGCGACGGCGGGCTCCGGCGACACGCTCACCGGGACGATCGCGGCGCTGCTGGCGCGCGGGCTGGAGCCGTTTGCCGCCGCCTGCGCCGGCGCCCTGGCCGGCACCCGAGCCGGCCGCCTGGCCGCCGAGCAGGTTGGCGCCGCCGAGTCGGTGGTGGCGACCGACGTCATCGCCCAGCTGCCCGCCGCGCTCCGTCCCGACGTGATCGTC
>JBBPIN010000032.1:2617-15163 GCA_038040285.1 Actinomycetota bacterium | reverse complement strand
GCCGATGGCCAAGACCGCCGCCGACATCATGGACACCGACGTGCCAGGCCTCGGGCCAGAGGACGACGCGAAGCGGGCGATCGAGCTGCTCGCCGAGCGGGAGATCGGGGCGCTGCCTGTGGTCAACTCCGAGCAGCGGGTGATCGGCATCGTCAGCGAGTCGGATCTGGTGCTCAGCGACGAGCAGGCGGACCTGCACCTGCCGCACTACCTGAACATCATGGGCGGCATCGTCTTCACCGGATCGATGAAGGGCTTCGAGGAGCGGCTCAACAAGGCGTTCGCGACCAACGTCAGGGACCTGATGAGCGAGGACCCGGTCGTCGCACGGACGGATGACGGGGTGGAGAAGGTGGCGCGGCTGATCGCCGAGAAGCACCACAACCACCTGCCGGTGGTCGACGGCGACGACAAGCTGGCCGGCGTGGTCACCCGGGCCGACGTCCTCGCCGCGCTCGTCGACGGGGAGTAGGGATCACGGCCGAGCGGGCCGTCGCGCGCATAGACCTCGACGCCGTCGAGCGCAACTGCCGGCACCTCGCCGCCGAGCTGACCGCAGATGCCGAGCTCTGCGCGGTCGTGAAGGCAGACGGCTACGGACATGGCGCCGATGCCTGTGCCGCGGCCGCTCTGGAGGGTGGCGCGACCCGCCTCGCGGTCGCCACCGCTCGCGAGGCCGAGCAGACGGGCCGCCGACTCCAGCACGTCCCGTTGCTGACGATGGGCGCGCTGACCGCCACCGACGTCGACGTCGCGCTGGCAGCGGGGTCCGAGGTTGCGGCGGGGCGGGAGGAGGCCCTCCGCCTCATCGCTGCCCGAGCTGGCGCCCAGGGGCGTCCGGCGAAGGTCCATGTCAAGTACGACAGCGGCATGGGTCGGCTGGGGGCGACCGATCCAGAGGAGGTCATGGCGCTGGTCGCGATCTGCGAGGCCGAGCACGATCTGCGGCTGGCCGGCATCTGGACCCATTTCGCGACCGCCGACGAGATCGGCGACGACTACTTCGACCAGCAGCTTGCCCGCTTCACCCCGCTCGCCCAGGAGCTCAAGGCGCGCCACCCGGAGATCACGGTGCACGCTGCAAACAGCGCCGCGGTTTACCGCGACCCGGCCGCCCACTTCGACATGGCCCGCTGCGGCATCGCCATCTATGGGCTCGATCCGTTCCAGGAGGATCCCGCCGCCCGCGGGCTCGAGCCGGCCCTGGAGCTGCACTCCTACGTCGCCGACGTGAAGCGCTTTGGTGCCGGATCCAGCGCCGGCTACGGGCGCACCTGGAAGGCGTCGCAGGACACCTGGGTCGGGGTGCTGCCGATCGGATACGGGGACGGCGTGCGGCGCGGCCTCTCCAACAACGCCGAGGTGCTGGTCCGCGGACGCCGCCACCCGCTGGTCGGCACCGTCTCGATGGACAACGTCACGATCGATCTCGGCCCGGAGACCGACGTGTCCCCGGGCGACGAGGCGGTCCTGATCGGCGCGCAGGGCGAGGAGCGAATCCTCGCCGAGGAGGTCGCGGGGCGCCTTGGAACGATCAACTACGAGGTGACCTGCGGGATCTCGGCGCGGGTACCTCGGGTGCCGGCCGAGCCAGGGTGAGCGGCGTGGCGGCGGAGTTGGCAGACCGCATCGCCGCGGCCGAGCCGGTGCAACTGGCGCGGCGAGCGCTCGGCGACGACGCCGAGGCATGGGTGGTCGGCGGCGCGGTGCGGGCCGCCGCGCTGGAGCGCCGGGTCGATGACCTCGACCTCGCGATCGCCGCCGGCGAAGAGGCCGCGGCGCGCGACCTGGCAAGGGAGGTTGGCGGCCACGCCTTCCCGCTCTCCGACGAGTTCGGGACCTGGCGCGTGGTCGATCGCGAGCACAGCGCGATCGCCGACGTCACGCGGCTGCGAGGCGGCTCGATCGAGTCCGATCTGGCCGCGCGCGACTTCACGGTCGGCGCGATGGCGGTGCCGCTGGGCGGCGGCCCACCGCTCGATCCCCATGAGGGGCTCACCGACCTCGAGCAGCGCGTCCTGCGTGCTGTCTCACCGCGCGCGTTTGCCGACGACCCGTTGCGCCTGCTGCGCGCCGCCCGGCTCGGCGCGGAACTTGGCCTGGAGCCCGAGCCGGGGACGATCGAACTGGCGAGGGAAGAGGCGTCGCGGGCCGCCGAGCCCGCCGGCGAGCGCCAGTTCGCGGAGCTGCGGCGGATCGTCGCCGGGCCCGATCCGCTGCGCGGGCTGGAGCTGATCGACGAGCTGGGGATAACCGCGGGGGTGCTCCCCGAGCTGGAGGCGCTGAAGGGGGTCGAGCAGAGCCCCAACCACCACCTTGACGTGCACGGCCACACGATCGATGTGCTGCGGCAGCTGCTCGAGGTGGAGCGCGACTTGGACCAGTTCGCCGGCGAGCACGCTGCGGGAGTGCGCGAGTTGCTGGCCGAGCCGCTGTCGGACGAGCTGACGCGGGGAGGGGCGCTGCGTTTCGGGGCCCTTGTCCACGACTTCGGCAAGCCGCAGACCCGGCAGGAGCAAGGGACTTTCGTGACCTTCATCGGACACGACAAGGCGGGGGCGGAGCTGGTGGCGGGGATGTGCTGGCGCCTGCACACGAGCCGTACGCTGCGCCGCCATCTCCAGGGCCTCACCCTGCACCATCTGCGGCTCGGCTTCATGGTCCACGAACGGCCCCTTGGCGGGCGGCGGGTCCACGACTATCTGCGCGCCACCGAGCCGGTGAGCGCCGACGTGACCCTGCTCACCGTCGCCGACCGCCTCTCCGCACGCGGCGAGGGCCCGGTGGCAAGCGGCGAGATAGTCGAGGCGCATCTTGAGCTGGCGCGCGAGATGTTTGGCGCGGCGCTCGAGTGGCACCGCAGCGGCCCGCCGCGGCCGCTGATCGACGGCGATCTACTGGTCGCCGAGCTGGGGATCGAGCCTGGGCCGCAGATCGGGCGTCTGCTGGCCGAGATCGAAGCCGCGCAATACGCGGGCGAGGTCTCGACCCCGGCCGAGGCGTTGGAGCTGGCCCGCGGCTTCGAGGGGTCAGCCCCCAGATAAGCTGCCGCCGCATGGCGGACTGCCTTTTCTGTGGGATCGTGGCCGGCGAGGTGCCGGGGCAGATCGTCGACTCCGACGAGCACACGGTCGCCTTCATGGACATCAATCCCGCCACCCGCGGTCATGCGCTGGTTGTCCCGCGCCGGCACAGTGCCGACCTGATGGTGGTCTCCGACGAAGACCTCACACACACGATGCTGGCCGCGCGCCGCCTCGCGCGACGCATCCGCGACACGCTGGAGCCCGACGGCTTCAACATCCTCAACTCGTGCGGGTCGGCCGCTTGGCAGACGGTCTTTCACTTCCACGTCCACGTGATCCCGCGCTACGCGGACGATCCGCTGAAGCTCCCATGGGTGCCCGGCCCGGGCGACGCCGACGAGATCGCGGCGGTCGCCGAACAGCTGCGAGGCGAAGATGGCTGACGCACCGGTTCGACTCGAGCGCGACGGACCTGTCGCCGTGCTCGTGCTCGAAGACCCGCCGCTGAACCTGTTCGGCGCCGCGACCTTCAGGTCGCTGAATGAGTGCATCGCGCAGATCGAGGTCTCCGACGCGCGGGCGATGGTCTGGCGCGCCGAGGGCGAGGTGTTCACGGGCGGGGTCGACGTCCACACATTCCAGACCACCAGCGGCCACTCGAAGGAGATGTTCGGGGCGCTGCTGGCGACGGTGCGCAAGATCGAGTCGCTGCCGATCCCGACCCTGGCGCTCGTGCACGCCCTCTGCCTAACCGCCGGCATGGAGATCTCGCTTGGCTGCGACATGATCTGGGCAACCGAGTCGGCGAAGTTCGGCCTGGTCGAGGCCGTGGTCGGGCTCACCCCCGGCGCCGGCGGAACGCAGCGGATCGCCGAGCGAGCGGGCCCGGCGCGGGCGCGGGAGTTCGTGATGACCGGCGGGCTCTACGACGCCGCGGTGCTGGAGCGCTGGAACGTCGTCAACCGTGTGCTGCCCGACGAGGAGCTGCTGGAGAAGGGGATGAAGTTCGCCCACCGCCTCGCCGCCGGGCCGACCAAGGCGCACGCGGCGACGAAGCGGATCATCCGCGCTTACCTGGAGGACGGGGTGGACAAAGCCGACCGCGAGACGCCGAAGGTGGCCGCCTCGTTGTTCGAGACCGAGGACCTTCAAAACGCGGTGCGCTCGTTCCTCGAGGAGGGGCCCGGCAACGCCACCTTCGAGGGGCGCTAGCGGAGCGGTCAGGCGCGGCGGGTACCCTTCTCGCGTGGGAAAAGAAGAGAAAATCGAGATGGAGGGCGAGGTCACCGAGGCCCTGCCCAACACGATGTTCAAGGTCAAGCTCGACAACGACCACCAGGTGCTCGGCCACATCTCGGGCAAGATGCGCCGCCATTACATCCGCATCCTCCCCGGCGACCGGGTGAAGATCGAGCTCTCGCCCTACGACCTCGACCGCGGCCGGATCACCTACCGCTACAAGTGACGGCAAGGGGCAAGGAGCTTGCTGCGCTGGCCCTCCTTCTGCTGGGTCTGGCGCTGACTCTTGCACCTGGCGCGGCGGGGACGCATGTGGTGCGGATCCCCAGCTCGGTGACCCTGAAGATCACCCCCCAACACGCAGCGGCGACCTTCAAGGGCAAGATCAAGTCCCCCAACCAGGCCTGCCGGACGAATCGCACCGTCCGGCTGATGCTGCGCAGGCCCGGCAAGGACCAGAAGGTCACCTCGACGCCCACGTTCGGTGAGCACTGGCAGCTCGGACTCGACAACCCACCGGCCGGCGAGTACTACGCCCGCGTCAAGAAGCGATCCGAGGGCACCGCCGGGACGGTTTACGTCTGCAAGGCCGACAGCTCGCCGGCGGTCAGCTACTCGCCGTAGCCAGGTAGCTCGTCTCCGCCGCCGGATCCGGGTCGCTCATCTCGAGCAGCAGGGTCGACCAGGCGAAGTCGCGCGCGCCCAGGCCCGCGCCGCTGCGCGGGTCGTAGTACTCACGCAGCCCCTCAGCGACGGCGGCGCGGGCCAATGCCCTCGTCATCGCGGCGGCCTCCTCGGTGTAGCCGAGCCGTCGCAGCCCCAGCCAGACCAGCCAGGCCGTGTTGACCCAGGTCGGCCCGCGCCAGTAGCGGCGCACAAGCCCGCCCCCGCCGTCGGGCTCGTAGCTGGGCTCCTCGGCGGAGACCGAGGGCGGCGGCACCTCGGTCCAGTAGCGGCCCGGGTTGAGCAGGTGCTGCTCGACCAAACGCCGGCCGATCTCCTCCGGAAGGTCGGGCAGCGCCAGCGGCGCAAGCGAGGCGATCGTCGAGACCCCCGGCCGTCCGCCCGCCGGGCCCGCCTCGTCGATGAACAGCCCGCGCCCCTCGTCCCAGAGTCGCTCGACCAGCGCCGCGGTCGCCGACGGGCGCCCCAGCGCCTGAAGCGACAGCGACCACAGTACGTTGGTGATCACCTCGCAGACCACCGGTCCGCCGGCGGCGGCGACCCGGCGCGCGTCGAACCCCAGCTTGCGATTCCGCCGCACCAGAAGCGGGAAGCCGATCCGCCCGTTCGCCCGCCGTCCCCACACAGGGTCGAACTTGGGGGAAGCGTCGAGCCCGGACTCGTCGGGCTGCACGATCCACAGCAGGCCGTCGCCCTCGAGGTCGCGATTGGTGGCCAGCCATTCGACCTGGGCGCCGATTCGCGGCTCCTCGGCCGGGTCGCCGACCGCTATCCGCCACGCCCAGGCAAGCAGCGGCGGCTGGATCGTCTCGGTCTGAAAGGCGCGCCGCGAGAGCACGTTGTAGAAGGGCAGGCGGGCAAGCGAGACCGGGCGGTCCCAGAAGATCGTGTGGCCGATGAAGCCGTCGGGGCGCTGGGCGGCGAGCAGGGTCTCCAGCTCGGCCCGCGCCCGCTCGCGGTCGAAGCGGCGCCAGACGATCGCCGCGAAGCAGGAGTCCCAGTACCACTGCCACGGGTAGCGGCCGGGGCTCGGGCTGGTATAGGCGTAGTCGACTCCGTCGCGCTCTCCCGAGCGCCAGTTGCGGCGCAGGACCGTCTCCGCGAGCTTGGCTACGGCGGATTCGGTTGGACTCACAACACGACCTCTGTTCGCGCTCGGCCCAGCCTCAAGCTCTTTGGGCCAGCCTCGCGCTCATTCTGCGAGTCGGCCCAGCTCGCGCAGAGCGAGCGCCCCCAGCAGCGCCACCAATCCGGCCAGCACCAGCAACGCCGGCCAGGTGTCGCCCCAGCTGACGCCTCCGACAAAGCCCTGCCGCACCCCCTCGATCACCTGGGTGACCGGGTTGAGTCTCGCGACGTCCTTGAGCCAGCCCTGCAGCAGGGCGAGCGGCGCGTAAGCCGTGGTGCAGAGGATTGCCAGGAACATTCCGGACTGCATCAGCGGCGCCACCGACTGGCTGCGGTAGTGCAGCGCCAGCATCGAGCCCCAGCAGGCGGCGACCGCGGCCATCCCCATCACCAGGACAATCGCGATCACGAGGCCCCCGAGGCCGGGAAAGTGCGCGCCAACCGCCATCGCCACGCAGAAAAGCACCGTCGCCGGGATCAGAGAGCGGATGCTCGCCGAGGCGACGTTGCCGGCCAGAAGCACCCAGCGCGGCGCCGGCGAGGCGACCAGGCGGTCGAACCATCCCTGCTCCATGTCGCGCGCCAGGTTGACGCCCGTCGCCGCGCCGGTGAAGCCGGCGCCCTGAAGCATGCTGACCGGGATGATGAAGCTCGCGTAGCTGTTGGCATCGAAGCCGCGCAGCTCGATCAGGTTGCCGAATA
This sequence comes from Actinomycetota bacterium, assembly GCA_038040285.1. Lineage (GTDB taxonomy): Bacteria > Actinomycetota > Thermoleophilia > Solirubrobacterales > 70-9 > Mayfieldus. The sequence continues at coordinate 8,384 of JBBPIN010000032.1, read as the reverse complement.
CGCCGTTCAGCCCAAGGTAGAAGATCGTCGGCGCCAGCACCCCGGGCACCGCCGCGCCCGGCACCCGCACCAGCTCGTTTCGCGCCCGCGCGATCAGCGCCCGGATCATGTCCAGGTTGGGACGCAGGCGGCTCATCGCCTGTCGGTCCGCACCCTGCGCCGCAGCGCCGCCGCGCTCATCAGTAGCCCGAACGAGGCGATCCCCACCACCGCAAGCACCGCATCGAGCATCACCGAGCTGGAGAACCCGAACACGATCGAGTCCCGGATCCCGTCGACGATGAAGCTGAGCGGGTTGTAGTCGGCGATCGTCTTCGCGGGCTCGAGCATCAGGTTCTGGGGGAAGAAGGCCGAGGAGAGGAACAGCACCACGAACACGAACGGGAACATGCCTTGCACGACACTGGCGCTGCCGGTGCGAAGCGCGACCGCCGCCCCGATCCCCCCGATCGCGATCGCCGACAGGGTGACCAAGGCGATCGCGACCAGCGCGCCGGCGATGCCCTCCTCGATCGGCGACCCGAAGGTCAGGCCGATTACGAGGAACCAGACCGCGCTCAGAGCCCCGAGGGCCGCGGTGCCGGCCAGCCGGCCGAGGACGATCGTGAAGCGGGAGATCGGCGAGGCGAAGAGGCGATCGGTGAAGCCCATCTCGATGTCCACCGCCAGCGCGATCCCACCGCTGTTGCCCGCCAGCATCAGCGACTGCATCATCGCCCCGGCGAGCATGAACTGGAAAAAGCTGTCGACGGGTGGAAAGCCGGGCAGGTGGATGGCGCTGCCGGCGCCACCGGTCTGGATCGCGAGCAGCAGGGTGGGGAAGACGATGATCGGCGCCATCAGCTGCGGGCGGCGAAAGGTCTGTTTGACGGAGCGCAGGCCGAGCGCCGCCACCACACGCAGATTGGCGCCCAGCGTGCCGCTCAAGTGGGCTCGGTCTCCTGCTCGCCGGTGTCCTCCTCTTCGGCCTCCAGGTGATAACCGGTCTTGGCGACGAAGACGTCGTCGAGACTCGGCTGCACGAGCTCCAGCGACTCGACCGCGATCCCGGAGTCATCCAGCGCCCGAACCACTGGGGCGACCTCGGTGGCACCTCCCACGAGCTCGACCAGGACCTTGCCGTCCTTGGCAGGCAGCAGCTTGCCGAAACGGCTGACGACCCCGTTCGCGCGTTCGGCGACCTCCTCGGCCAGGCTGAGCTCGAGGTGGGGGCTTCCGACCTCCGCCTTCAGCGACTGCGGCGTGTCCTCGGCGACCAGCTTGCCGTCGTCGATGATTCCCACCCGATTGGCGAGTTGGTCGGCCTCCTCGAGGTACTGGGTGGTGAGAAAAACCGTGGTCCCCTCGCGGTTCAGCTCGGCGACCTCCTCCCAGATCGTCTTGCGGCTGACCGGGTCCAGCCCGGTCGTCGGCTCGTCGAGGAACAGCACCCGCGGCTCGTGAACCAGCGCCGACGCTAGGTCGAGGCGTCGCTGCATGCCGCTGGAGTAGGTGCCGACCCGGCGGTCGGCGGCCGGGATCATCCCGACCTTGTCCAGCAACTCGTCGCCGCGCCGTTTGCCCTCGGCCCGCGAAATCCCGTGCAGCGTCGCCTGCAGCCGGATCAGCTCGCGCCCGGTCATCAGCGGGTCCAGCGCCGCCTCCTGCAACGCGACGCCGATCGACCGGCGCACCCTGGATGCCTCGCGCACGACGTCGTGGCCGGCCACGCGTGCGCTCCCGGCCGTGGGCAGAAGCAGTGTGGTCAGCATCCGCACCATGGTCGTCTTGCCGGCCCCGTTCGGACCCAGGAAGCCGTAGATCTCGCCGTCGGCGACCTCCAGGTCGACGCCCTGGACGGCGCGCACGCCGCCGTCGAAGACACGCTCCAGGGCCTCCACCTCTATCGCGGGCATAAGGCGATTCTAGGTAGGCGCGCCCGCGCCCCCGGCCACGGGGGAGAGCGCCTCGACGAAGCGGCGCTCGGTTGCGCGCTCAATCGCCTCCGCGGCGTCGAGCAGCAACGCGTCGGATCCCCAGGCGCCCTGAAGTTGCAGACCGATCGGCAGGCCGTCGTCGAAGCCGACCGGGACGCTGACCGCCGGGATGCCGATCAGGTTCGCGAGCCCGCCGCCGCGCGGGTTGACGGCGTCGGCGGTGGCCGTGCCGGAGGGAAGCTCGACCAGCGGCTCCTCCAGTGGCGGCGCGACTGCCGGCACGCTCGGCCAGGCGATCACGTCGATGTCGGCGAACGCAGCGGCCAGCGAGCGCCGCATCATCGTGCGGATCACCGCGGCCCGCGCGAGCACCGATCCGGGCGTCAGCATCCGGTACTTGACCAGGGCGCGGTTGACCGGGCCAATCTCCTTGCTCATCGAGTTGAGCTTCGAGGGCGAGATGTCGCCCAGCCCTTCGGAGGTGCCGATCAGCACGGCCGCGAGGCCGGACAGCTCCAACCCCGGCAGTTCGATCTCCTGGACGGTCCCGCTGGTCTCATCGCGCAGCGCCTCGATCGCGTTCTCGCAGGCGGACCGCACCTCCTGCGCACAATCCTCGGCGATCGGCCCCCGCACGACGCCGATCCGCAAGCCGCTTGCCTCTCCGCGGGGTAATTGCTCGCCGTACAGGGCCGAGCCGAGCAGCCGGCAGCCGGCGGCATCGGCGCACAGCGGGCCGGAGACGATCATCGTCGAGCCGCGCATGTGATGGCCCTGCATCGCCGAGCGGCCGAAGGTCGGCTTCAGCCCGGTGAGGCCGCAGTAGGCCGCCGGATAGCGGATCGAGCCGATCCCGTCGGCCCCGACCGCACCGCCGACCATGCGGGACCCGACCGCGGCGGCGGGGCCGCTGGAGGAGCCGCCCGGGCAGCGCTCGAGGTTCCAGGGGTTGTGGGCCGGGCCGTAGACCGAGGCGTTGCCGGTGCTGCTCGACCCCCACTCGTGCATGTTGGCAACGCCGACGATCACGGCGCCGGCGTCGCGCAGGGCCCGGTAGGGGCCCGACTCGCCGGGCGCGGTCGGGGTGAACAGCTCCGCCGCCCCGAAGCGCTCTGCCCGCCAGGGAAGCGGCCACTCGTCCTTGATCACGACCGGGACGCCGCGCATCGGCCCCTCCGGCGCCGCATCGAGCATCTCGCGCGAGTGCTCGGGGAAGGTTTCGACGACCGCGTTGACGGCCTCGTTTCGCTCCTCGATGCGAGCCAGGGTTTCGTCGAGCAGCTCCGGGCCGTCGGCCTCGCCCGCCGCCAGTGCGGCGGCCTGCTCGCCGAGTGGACGGTCGAGCAGGCTCAACGCGGCTCCGGCGGGCGCGAGAGGTCTGCGGCGGGCTCGGGCTCGACGCCGGAGAAGTCGAGCTCGAGCAGACCGGCGATCGCCGGCCAGTAAAGCTCGTGGGTGGCCCGCATCACCGCAAGATCCACCTCGTCGACCTCGATTCCCAGCGAAGCGAGGCCGGCCGGGACGAAGGCTTCGAAGTCGCCTGAGGTGGGCATCGGCGGCGAACCCTACAGGCGCGGCCTGGGCGACAGGCTGCAGCGACGCACCCCCGGCTGGCATCCCGCCGCTCCACACGCCACAATCGGCCCCGCAACCATGGACGGATGCCTGTGTTGAAGCCTGGAGTCGTGCCTCGATCCATGACAGAGAAGCCCAGCAGCCTGCCCTTGCTGACAGCGGCGGTTGCGGTCGCCTGCCTGCTGGTGCTCGCGGCGGCGCTCTGGCCGGGTGCCGCGGGCGCTGCGCGCCAGGTCGCCGTGCTCGGTCAGACGCAGACCACTCCGCCGCCTGCGTGCCCGCAATCGCCCTGCGAGGCGGTCGGCAGCGTCACCGGCTTCCAGTCCAAGGCCGGCACGGTGTCGAAGCCCTTCGTGGTGCCGTTCAACGGCCGCATGGTCGCCTGGAGCATCTCGATGTCGAAGCCGAAGTCCTCCCAGCAGAGCTTCTTCAACAACTTCTACGGCTCGCCCCCCGAGGCCCGGATCGCCGTTCTGCGCCAGGTGCCCGACAAGAAGCCCCCGCGCTATGAGCTGCTGCGCCAGGGCCCGACGGTGGTGCTGACGCCGTTTCTGGGCAGCAACGTGACCTTCGCGCTCGACCAGGGATTGAACGTCAAGCAGGGCGACGTAGTCGGGCTGACCATCCCCACCTGGGCGCCGGCGTTCGCGGTCGGGCTCGACGACAGCAGCGGCTGGCGCGCGAGCCGCAAGGCCGGCAAGTGCACCCAGACGCCGGACATCAAGGAGAGCCGCCCGCAGCAGAAGGTCGGCGGGAACAAGCAGTACGGCTGCTTCTACAAGACCGCGCGCCTGCTCTACACGGCCACGATCGTCAAGGGTTAGCGGCGTAGTCGAGGAGCACGCGGTGGGGGCGTGCCGCTGCGATCTGGTCGACGATGCGCGCTCCTACCGGGCGATCGTGCGATTCGGCGGCGATGAGTTCACCTGCGCGGCTTCGAGGTCGGCTTTCGCCTGCTTACGATCGCGCGCAGCCTGCTTACCATCGCGCGCAGCCTGCTTACGATCGTGCCCAGCCTGCTCGCGATCCAAGGCTGCGCGGGCCCGCTCGCTTGCCGCCTCGGCGCGCGCAGCCGCTGCACGCTGTCTTGCCCCTTCGGGGGAGTCATAAGGAAGGCCCGTGTCCTGCTCGAACGTTGCCGCGGCTTGGTCGTACGCCAAAGCGCCGGCGTCGCGCGCCTCGGCGCTCAAATCGCGACGCCAGTGCGGTCTTATCTCTGCGCTCCGCCGATTCGTAGCGTTGGGACGAGCTCTTCTTGCGCGATGCGGTTGTGGCCTCCCGCTCGCGGGTGCCTTCCTCGCGCTCCCCGCGAGAGGCTTCGTGAGCGCGCTCGGTCGACTCATCGGAGGGGAGGTGAGCGGATTCCTCGCGGTCGGCGGCGGCCTGGTCTCGGTCTGACGCGTGCTGGTCAACATCAGCTTGCGCCTGATCGCGATCGGATGCGCTCTGATCGGTGTCCGCAGCCGTTTGATCTGCATCGGAAGCGGTCTGGTCGGCGTCTGAATCTGTCTGATCGTCATCGCGGCCCGCTTGCGCATCGGCCTCGACGGCCTCGCTGGGGGGGTCTGCGGATGCTTTGCCCGAGCGCCGATTCGGGCGGCCGTTACCTGACACAACTATCCCTCTCTGGCTCACCGATGCGGGACCGCTTTCGATGCGCGTTTGGGGTACTTCCAATCAACCTACACCTTACGGCGCTTCAACAGGAGGCAGCACCTATCCGGCCCTTCTTCATAGAGACGAGGAGTAGAAGCGACGCTGAGTGTGTGGCTCGCTCGAGCCGAGCAGCCGCCGGTTGCCTTCTAGCCGCAGGCGCCTGGGTTCTGGTTGCAGTACTGCTCGAACTTGCCCTGTGGAGTGTTGGCGGGCGGGGTGACGTCGTTGGAAGGGGTATCGGGCACGCCGGAACCCCCGCTGCCGCCGTCGCTAGACGTGTTGTCCCCACCCCCGGACGGGGGCGTTGCTCCCCCGTTGTCCTCGGCCGTGGTCGTGGACTCGGTGGAGGTGGTGGACTGGGTCGTCGTCTGCTTGGTCGTCTGAGGCGTGGCGGATGACTGCGGCGCGGTCGTGCTCTCGCTATCGCCGCCGCAACCGGCCAGGGCGAGCAACCCGGCCGCCGTGACAAACGCGACGGCGGCTGCCGTCGCAAGCGGTCGGCGGACGGCGTTCACACGTCGCCGTCGAGGGCTTCTTGACGCAGGCCGCAGTAGGGGCAGTCGCTGACGTCGAGGCCGATCAGCTGGTCGCAGCGCCGGCAGGCGCGCAGGTTCTCGGGG
>JBBPIN010000032.1:0-2517 GCA_038040285.1 Actinomycetota bacterium | reverse complement strand
CGCGGCACCGGCAGCAACGTCTACAACGCCAACCTCGCCCAGGCCCTGGTCCGTCTTGGGTGGGACGTGCACCTGCTCTGCCAGGAGCGCGCCGCCGACGAGCTGGACTGGGTGCACGCGATCGGACGCTGGCGCGACGGCGAGCTGACGGTCGAGCAGTTGCGCGAGCCGGAGGGGGAGGGGCGGCTCACCGTCTACAACCCAGACATCGCCGGTCTGCTTCCGGTCTATGTCCACGACCACTACCAGGGCTTCGAGGTGAAGACCTTCGCCGACCTCAGCAACGCCGAGCTGGATCGCTACCTCTCGGCCAATGTCGAGGCGGTCCAGGACGTTGCCCGGCGCGCCGGCAATCCCGATGCGGCGCTCGCCAACCATCTGGTGATGGGGCCGCTGATCCTCTCTCGTGCGGGGCTGCGCTTCGCCGCCAAGATCCATGGCTCGGCGCTCGAGTACACGGTCAAGCCCAACCCGCGCTTCCTGCCTCACGCCGAGGAGGGCATCGCCGGCGCCTCGGCGGTACTGGTTGGCTCGCGCCACACTGCGGAGAGCCTCTGGCGCACATTGCCATCCCTCGATTTGGAAGCCAAGACGCGGCTCGGCCCCCCGGGCGTCGACACGACCGAGTTCGCGCCGCGCGAGCCCGGCCAGGCGGCCGCGGCGGTGGAGCGGCTTGCCGATCAGATCGACGCGGGCGGCCGGGAGGGGGGACTCGGCCGCGACAACGATGCGGCCGTGGCGGCGCTGCGCGACTTCGCCGCCGCCGACGGGCCGCGGGTCGTCTTCGTCGGCAAGCTGATCGTCTCCAAGGGGGTCGACCTGCTGCTCGCAGCCTGGCCGCTGGTGCACTCCGCCAACCCCGGTGCGGGCCTGCTGTTGGTCGCCTTCGGCGCCTACGCGGATGGCCTGCGGCGGCTGCTCGCGGCGCTGGAGCGGGGTGACGCGACGGGGGTGCTCGAGGTCGCCCGGCTCGGGTGGGCGCTGGAGGGAGGACCGGAGGGTCCGCTGAAGATCCTCCAGTCGTTCCTCTCCGATCCGCCGCCGGGCTACTTCGAAGCTGCTCGGGGTGCGGCGGGGTCGGTGCGGTTCGCCGGTCGCCTTGAGCACGACGAGGTGGCCGAGCTGCTGCCCGCCGCCGACGCGCTTGTCATGCCCAGCACCTTCCCGGAGTCGTTCGGGATGGTCGCCGTGGAGGCCGCCGCCTGCGGCGCGCTGCCCGTCTCCGCCGCCCACTCGGGGATGCTGGAGGTCTCTCGCCGTATCGCCGATTCGCTGCCCGGTGACGTCGCTCCCCTGATCTCGTTTCCGGTCGCCGAGGGGGCCGTCACCGAGCTCGCGGCCCGGCTGCGCGCTTGGCTGGCCGTCGATCCCGAGCGGCGGCGGGAAATCGGCGCCGCACTCGCCCGCCGGGTCGATGAGCTGTGGAGCTGGGAGGGCGTCGCAAGGGGCGTGATCGCCGCATCCGCCGGCCAGCTCAGAGACCTCCCCTCACCGTGATCCCGAACCCCGAGCAACTAGCAACTAGCAACTAGTTACAGGAGTCACCTGGCCGCCCCGAAGCACCCCTTGCCTGGCCAATAGAATGCCGGCCGCAGATGCGCTGCTGCTCCGAAGCCCCGGCCCTCATCGTCATGACGATCGCCTGCGAGACCGATGTCCACGCCTGAACGAGCCGCGCCAGGCCGAGTCCACGACGACGCGGCGCTGACCCAGCGGCTTCCGATGGCCAAGATCTTCGCCACGACGCTTGCCGGCACGGCGGCGATCTCGGCGGTGATGCTTCAGATCCACTGGGACGGCGTGCAGGGCTCCACCGCCGCCTCGAAGATCGACACGCTGCTCGACGTGATGATCGTGCTCTCGTCGTTCGTCTTCTCGCTGGTGATGACGATGCTCGTCTACGCGCTGTGGAAGTTCCGCGCCAAGCCCGGCGACGAGGGCGACGGCGAGCCAATCCACGGCAACACGCGGCTGGAGGTCGCCTGGACCGTGATCCCGACCGTGATCGTGCTGTTCGGGGCCGGCTACAGCTGGTCGGTGCTGAGCAGCATCGAGGAACGCCACCCCGGCTACATGAACGTCAACGTCTACTCGCAGCAGTACGCGTGGAACTTCAGCTATCCGGGGCCGGACAAGTTCTCGCGCGGCGTGCTGCACGTGCCGGTCGATCGCCAGGTCGTGTTCAGCCTCCATGCGCTCGACGTGATCCATTCCTTCTGGGTGCCCGAGTGGAGGATCAAGAAGGACAACGTGCCTGGGATCACAACCCAGGCCGTGGTGACGCCGGACCGGCTCGGCACCTATCAAGTGATCTGCACGGAGCTGTGCGGGTTCGGGCACTCGACGATGCGTGCCGAGGTGGTGGTCGAGTCCCAGCAAGACTTCCAGAAGTGGCTGTCGAAGCTGCCCAAGCCGCCGCCTCAATACACCGGCGACGGCGGCTCGGACACCGGTCCTTCCGGCGGTCCACAATCTGCGCCGGCGGCGACGGGAACGGCGGGGGCATAATGCGAGGCG
>JBBPIN010000031.1:0-26184 GCA_038040285.1 Actinomycetota bacterium | reverse complement strand
GGGACGGTGAGATGAGCCCGAGTTGTTGCAGCTACTCGGGGTTAGGACGGCCTAGCTGCCCCCGCTCTGCGACCACGGCCTGCGGCGCGGGATCCAGCGCGGCACGGCGCGCCTGTACTCCTCGTAGTCCCCGCCGAAGCGGCGCATCAGGCCCGGCTCCTCGACCAGAGGGATGTAGATCGCGTTGACGATCGCGAAGCCCGCGAACAGGATCAACACGGCCCCCGACCCCAGCAGCGCCGCCTCGCCCAGCAGCACGAAGCCGAGGGCGCTGATCATCGGGTTGCGCACGCGCCGGTAGGGCCCGCTGACGACGAACCTGCGCGGCGGGTCCCAGGGCGCCAGCGTGCCCTTCCCGACCGAGACGAAGAGACGGATCGTCTCGAGCCAGAGCCACAGCCCAACGCCGAGCAGGCCGAGTCCCGCGATGACCAGCAGGATCGACGCCGGCGCCGGCAGGTCCCATCCGAAGTGGGCGCCGTATGCCCAAACGAACAGGGCCGGTACGACGACCGCCACCATGGCCGGCAGCAGGGCGATCGCGCGCAGCTGTCTTCGCCACAGCGCCGTCGCCGTCGTTCGCTCCCGCTCTCTTCTCAGGCGATCGTCAATCGCTCGACCTCGCCGCCTCGGCCGATCAACACGTCGCTGACCATCGACGCCGGGAACAGGCCGTGGTCGACGACGCCGGGCTCGGCCGTCAGCCGTGCGGCCAGCTCGGCCGGGTCGCCGACCTCGCCGAAGAAGTCGGCGATTACGCCGCCGTCGGGACTTAAGCGAGCATCGCGACGACGCACCTCGCCGAGCTCGCCGAGCCGCGTCATCGTTGCGGAGAGCCCGAACTCGAACAGCTCCAACGGCACCGGTGGCGCCAGCTCATCAGTCGGCTTGCCGGAGTCAGCGATCACCACGAAGCGCTGCGCCGTTGCGGCGACGATCTTCTCCCGGGTGTGGGCGCCGCCGCCGCCCTTGACCAACCATCCGTCGGGCGCGATCTGGTCCGCGCCGTCGATCGCGATGTCGAGCCGGTCCAGCGCGTCGAATGCCTCCACCGTCAAGCCCAGCTCGCGCCCCCGCTCCTCGGTCTCCACCGAGGTGGCGACGCAGCGCAGTTGCAGGCCGCGCTCGGCGAGCGGCGGAAGCAGGTAGGCAACGGTCGAGCCGGTGCCGAGGCCGACTGTCATCCCGTCCTCGACCAGCTCCGCGGCGGCTTCGGCCGCGAGTCGCTTCTCGGTCTCGGCGTCGGTTTGATCGGCCACGTACTCGGGAATCTATTCAGCGATCACTAGGATCGGAGCCAGGCATGGAAGTAGCGGCCGCGCCGAAAACCGACATCGACACGCTGTGCATCAACACGATCCGCACGCTGTCGATCGACGCGATCCAGAAGGCCAACTCGGGCCACCCCGGCACGCCGATGGCGCTGGCGCCGATGGCCTACACGCTGTGGCAGCGCTTCCTGCGCTTCGACCCCGCCGACCCGATCTGGCCCAACCGCGATCGCTTCGTGCTCTCGGTCGGGCACGCCTCGATGCTGCTCTACTCGCTGCTTCACCTGACCGGGGTGCGGGCCGTCGACCCCGACTACGAGACGCTCGGCGAGCCGAGCGTCAGCCTCGATGACATCAAGGCGTTCCGCCAGCTCGACTCCCATGCCGCCGGGCATCCCGAATACCACCTCACCTCTGGGGTCGAGACCACCACCGGCCCGCTCGGCCAGGGCGTCGCCACCTCGGTCGGGATGGCGATCGCCAGCAAGTGGCAGGCGGCGCAGTTCAACCGGCCCGGCCTTCAGATGTTCGACTTCGACGTCTACGCGGTCTGCGGCGACGGGGACATGATGGAGGGGGTTTCGAGCGAGGCCGCGTCGCTGGCGGGACACCAGCAGCTCGACAACCTCTGCTGGATCTACGACAACAACCACATCTCGATCGACGGCCACACCGAGATCACCTACACGGACGACGTTGCGGCCCGCTTCATGGGCTACGGGTGGAACGTGACCAGGGTCGGCGACGCCAACGACCTCGAGCTGCTCACCCGCGCCTTCGAGACCTTCCGCGAGGAGCGCGACCGCCCGACCCTGATCATCGTAGACAGCCACATCGGCTACGGGTCGCCGCACAAGCAGGACACGGCGGAGGCGCACGGCGAGCCGCTGGGTGAGGAGGAGGTGCGCGAGACCAAGCGCGCCTACGGCTGGCCCGAGGACGCCGAGTTCCTGGTCCCCGACGGCGTCTATGAGCACTTCGCGGCCGGCATCGGGGAGCGTGGTGAGCGCCTGCGCAAGGAGTGGGGGCGGCTCCAGGTCAGCTACCACCGCGAGTACGAGACCCTCGCCGACGGGATCGACCAGATGCAGCACCGCGAGCTTCCGGACGGTTGGGACAACGACATTCCGAGCTTCGACGCCGACCCGAAGGGGATTGCCACCCGCAAGTCATCCAACAAGGTCCTGAACGCGATCGCACCGCGGGTGCCGTGGCTGGTTAGCGGCTCGGCCGACCTCACCGGCTCGGCCTCGAGCAGCCTCGACTTCGAGGACGCCGGGACCTTCTCGCCCGAGGACCGCGGCGGCCGCGAGCTTCACTATGGGATCCGCGAGCACGAGTCGGCGGCGATCTCCAACGGCCTCTCGCTGAGCAAGCTGCGCCCGGTCTGGTCCACGTATCTGATCTTCTCCGACTACGCGCGGCCCGCGATCCGCCTTTCGGCGCTGATGGAGCTGCCGCTCGTGCACTGGTTCACCCACGACTCGATCGGGCTTGGCGAGGACGGGCCGACGCACCAGCCGGTCGAGCAGCTCGCCTCCCTTCGAGCGATGCCCGGTCTCAACGTGATTCGCCCCTGCGACGGCAACGAGGTCGCCGAAGCGTGGCGGGTGATCATGCAGCAGCGCCACCAGCCGACGGCGCTGGTGCTGACCCGCCAGGACGTGCCGACGCTGGACCGCACGCGCTACGCCTCCGCCGAGGGATTGCGCCGCGGCGGCTACGTGCTTGCCGACTGCGAGGGCGAGCCGCAGGTGATCCTGATCGCGACCGGCAGCGAGGTGCAGCTCGCGGTGGACGCGTATGAGGAGCTGAGCGGCGAGGGGGTCCGCGCCCGGGTCGTGAGCCTGCCCTCCTGGTACCTGTTCGACAACGAGTCCGAGGAATACCGCGAGAGCGTCCTTCCCAAGTCGGTACAGGCACGGGTCGCGGTCGAGCAGGCCTCGACCCTGGGCTGGGACCGCTACGTCGGCCCGCAGGGCCAGATCGTCGGCATGCACACATTCGGCGCCTCGGCGCCGCTCACCGAGCTGCAACGGAAGTTCGGCTTCACTCCGGATCGCGTGGTCGAGGCGGCGAGGGAATTACTGTGAGCGCGAGGCTCAGCAAAGGAGCTTGGCTGTGGGCCGAGCGCGAACGGAGAGTGCTATGAGCGCCGAGGACAACCCCACGCGGCGGCTGCACGAGCTTGGCCAGAGCCTCTGGGTCGACAACATCGACCGCGACATGCTGGCGAGCGGCAAGCTGCGCAACTACATAGACGAGCTGTCGGTCACCGGGCTCACCTCCAACCCGACGATCTTCGACAACGCGATCGGCTCCGGGTCCGCCTACGACGACTCGATCCGCGCCCTGCACGACCAGGGGCGCTCGGGTGAGGACCTGTTCTTCGAGCTGGCGCTGGAGGACCTGCGCGAGGCGGCAGACCTCTTCGTCGCCGTCCACGAGCGCACCGACGCCGTCGATGGTTGGGTCTCGCTCGAGGTCTCGCCGCTGATCGCCGACGACGGCGAGGCGACGATCGAGCAGGCCGAGCGGCTGCACATCGAGTCGAGGCGCAACAACGTGTTCATCAAGATCCCCGGGACGATGGCCGGGTCCAAGGCGATCGAAGAGTCGATCCACGCCGCGATCCCTATCAACGTGACTCTGCTGTTCTCGACCGAGCACTACCTCGCCGCCGCCGAGGCCTACATGCGCGGCATCGAGCGGCGGATCGAAGACGGAGACGATCCCGACGTGCCATCGGTCGCCTCGCTGTTCATCAGCCGTTGGGACAAAGCGGTGATCGACGAGGTGCCGGACGAACTGCGCGACACGCTCGGCATCGCGGTCGCCAAGCGAGCCTACTGCGCCTATCGCGAGCTGCACGACTCCGATCGCTGGCAGCGGCTCGAGAACGAGGGCGCGCGGCCGCAGCGCCTGCTCTGGGCGAGCACCGGTACCAAGGATCCCGAGGCCTCCGACGTCCTCTACGTCGAGGCGCTGGCGGCGCCGCTGACGATCAACACGATGCCCGACAAGACGCTGCTCGCCTTCGCCGACCACGGCCAGGTCCGCGAGTCGCTGCCCCCCGACGGCGGCGACGCGGAGGAGGTACTGGCGGCCTTCAACGAGGCAGAGATCGACACCGACGCTCTCGCCACCCGCCTGCAGAAGGAGGGCGCTGAGGCGTTCGTCAAGTCCTGGAACGAACTGCTCGAGACGATCGAGGACAAGGTCAAAGCGGTCGCCTGAGTGACCTCTCCCGGGATGCCCTGAGGAGCGCGGATGGCGCAGGAGAAGATCGCACCGCTCAGAGAGCGCCCGGCGTGGCGGGAGCTGGAGCGCGATTACGCCCAAGTCAAGTCTCGCCACCTGCGCGACCTGTTCGCCGAGGACCCGGTGCGGGGGACGCGAATGGTCGCCGAAGGCGCCGGGCTCTACCTCGACTACTCGAAGAACCGGATCGACGACGAGACGCTCTCGCTGCTGTTCCAGCTGGCGGAGCAGTCGGGCCTCGCCGAGCGCCGCGAGGCGATGTTCAGCGGCGAGCGCATCAACGTGTCGGAGGGCCGCTCCGTGCTTCACGTGGCGCTGCGGATGCCGCGCGATCGCTCGCTGGTCGTCGACGGCGTCGACGTCGTCAAGGAAGTCCACGAGGTGCTCGACCAGATGAGCGACTTCTGCGAGCGGGTGCGGGGCGGCGAGTGGCGCGGCCATAGCGGCAAGCCGATCCGCAACGTGATCAACATCGGCATCGGCGGCTCGGACCTCGGTCCTGTGATGGCCTACGAGGCGCTGCGCCACTACTCGAAACGCGAGATGAGCTTCCGCTTCGTCTCCAACGTCGACGGCACCGACTTCGCCGAGGCGACCCGCGACCTCGACCCCGCGGAGACCCTGTTCATCGTCTCCTCGAAGACCTTCACGACGCTGGAGACGATGACCAACGCGCATACCGCCCGGGCCTGGGTCGCTGAGGCGCTGGGCGACGAAGACGCGATCGCGAAGCACTTCGTCGCCGTCTCCACCAACGCCGAAGAGGTGGCGAAGTTCGGGATCGACACCGACAACATGTTCGGCTTCTGGGAATGGGTGGGGGGCCGCTACTCGATGGACTCGGCGATCGGCCTATCCACCATGGTCGCGATCGGACCCGAGAGTTTCCGCGAGATGTTGGCCGGCTTTCACGCCATGGACGAGCACTTCCTCCAGACCCCCACCGAGCGCAACCTGCCGGCGCTGATGGGCCTGCTGGCGGTCTGGTACGGAGACTTCTTCGGCGCGCAGACGGTTGCGGTGCTGCCCTACGAGCAGTACCTGAAGCGCTTCCCGGCCTATCTACAGCAGCTGACGATGGAGTCCAATGGCAAGCACGTCACGCTCGACGGCACCGGAGTGGATTACGAGACCGGCGCGATCTACTGGGGTGAGCCGGGGACCAACGGCCAGCACTCCTTCTACCAGCTCATCCACCAGGGCGCGAAGCTGATCCCCTGCGACTTCATCGGCTTTCACCAGAGCCTCAACCCGCTCGGCGAGCACCACGACCTGCTGGTCGCCAACGTGTTCGCGCAGACCGAGGCGCTCGCCTTCGGCAAGACCCCCGAGCAGGTGCGCGAGGAGGGAATCCCGGAGGAGCTGGTGCCGCATCGGGTCTTCGAGGGCAACCGCCCCTCCAACACGATCCTCGCCGAGCGCCTCACCCCCGAGATGCTGGGCACGCTGGTGGCGCTCTACGAGCACAGCGTCTTCACCCAGGGGACCGTGTGGTCGATCGACTCCTTCGACCAGTGGGGCGTCGAGCTGGGCAAGGCGCTGGCGAAGCGGATCGTGCCCGAGCTACAGGGCGACGAAGAATCGCCGCTCGACCACGACAGCTCGACGGACGAGTTGATCCGCCGCTACCGGGCGGCGCGGTCGCGTTGATCGAAGCCGCCCTCTTCGACATCGACGGAACCCTGATCACGACCGGGGGCGCCGGCGCCGTCGCCTGGCGGCGCGCCTTCGAGGAGCTCTACGGGCTCGAGGCCGACATCGACGAGTTCAGCCATGCGGGCATGACCGACCCGGAGGTCGGGCGGCTGACCTTCAGCGGTGTGCTCGGCCGCGAGCCCGAGCGTCGCGAGCTGGCCCGGCTGATGGCTCGACGGCTGCATTACCTGACCGCCGCGGTCGCCGAATCGAAGCGCTACCGGGTGCTGCCCGGCGTCGAGGAGCTGCTTGCGCGCCTGGTCGAGGACGGGCTGCTTGCCGGGCTGGTGACCGGCAACGTCGAGGCGGCCGCCCACATCAAGCTCTCGCGGGCGAACCTCAACCGCTTCTTCAGTTTCGGGGGCTACGGCTCCGACTCGACCGACCGCGTTGAGCTCACTCGCTGTGCGATCGAGCGCGCGCAGCTGGTGTCGGGTGGGACGCTGGAGCCTGCCGAATGCCTCGCGGTCGGAGACACGCCGCTCGACGTCGAGGCCGGCCACGGCGCCGGGATCAAGGTTGTCGGCGTCGCCAGCGGCCGCTACTCGGTCGAGCAGCTACGCGAGGCGGGCGCCGACCATGTCGTCGCCACGCTCGAGGAGGGGCTGCCGCTCTAGACCCCAATCAGGCGCGATTCGGTTACACGCAGCGACCAGTTGTTGACACCGACAGGGCTATCCTCATCTGGATGGAGCGAGGGGCCTGGACCGACGAACGCCTCGATGATCTGGCACGCCGGATGGATGCGGGCTTCGACCGAGTCGATCGCGACATTCGGGAGCTAAGGGCTGAGCTCTCCGGTCAGATCGGCGGGGTCGACGGCCGGATTGACGGGGTCAACGGCCGGATCGACGGGCTGAGGACCGAGCTTTCCGGTCAGATCGATGAGCTGCGGCTGACGATGATCCGCATCGGTGGCGGCATGATCGTCGCGATGCTCGGGATGATCGCGGCGCTGATCGCTCGCGGCTAGGGCTGGCGCCCGCCGGTGTAGAAGTCGACCCAGGAGCCGCAGGCCTGCGCCAGCGTGGTTCGGCGCTCTGCGGCGACCGGCCTCGCGGTCAGCTCGCCGAGGAAGGCATTGCCGTCATAGCCCGTGAGGCGCTGGAGCGTGTTCGGGTCGTCGACCGTGACCGTGAACCGCAACCGGGCGGGCGAGCTTAGGTCGAGCGAGCCGGCGGGCCAGTATTGACCGTCGTTATAGAGCGTCAGCTGGTTGGGCCGCTGCCCGTCCAGCGCCGAGGGGAAATGCTCGTCGAGGCCCGCCGCGGGCGCCCGTAGCTGCATCGGCACCGGGCTGAAGTACTGAAGCGAGAGGTTCCAGCGGCCCGCCGGCAGGCTCAGCGTCTGGCTGGTCCGCTCCCCGAGGCCGGGCGTCGGCCCGTTGTCCCAGCTCTCCTGCGGCCCCACGACCGGGGTCGGGAAGATCGATGCGCTGCCGGGTAGCGAGATCATCAGTTTCGTCTCCGGCGCCGCGCAGTCGAGGGGGGCGGCCGGAGCGCCGCCCTCGAGCAGCGTCGTTCGCTTGCGCGGAGTTCGGCCGATTCGCTTCCAGAGGATGTAGGACGGGGTCCTTTCGACCGCTCGGAAGTTGGGGGGCGCCTTGCTCGCGTAGGCGGCGCGCGTCGTGACCACGAAGTCGAAGCGGTCCAGGGTGCCGGGGGTGAACGAGTCGAAGTCGATCGGGCTGTAGGCGACCCCGAGGTCGAACGGCTTCGTCGGCCGTTCCTGCGCCAGGTCGTCGGGGAACTCGATCAGCGGGATCCTGGTGTCGGCGCCGCGCAGCTCCCACTGCGCGAAGCGGTCCTGGCCGGCGTAGAGGACCGAGTTGCCGGCAACCTGGGGCAGGAAGGCCCGCAGCTGGGTTCCGTGGCCGGGGGGCGCGATCGGCGTGTCCCGCAGCACCAGCAGGCTCGAGTAAACGGCGCCGACCAGGAAGACCGTGGAGAGCGCGCCCCAGGCGGCGCGCGGCACCCTCCACTCGGCGGGCGGCGCCGAGAGCAGGGCGCGGACGATTACCAGCATCACCAGGGGCGCGATGATCATCAGCGCCTTGGCGCGGACGTAGTCGCCGCTCAGCGGCGTCAGCGTGGCGAGATAGATCAGGATTCCGCCGGCGAGTGCCGCGGGAACCGCGTAGTCGCGCCGGCGCAGCCACCAGGCCAACCCCGCCACGAGGGCCACGGCCGCGACCGGGCTCGTCAGCCACGGCAGGTGCGCGCCCCCGGCCGTGTCGAGCCGGTAGTTGGAGGAAGTCCAGAAGCCCAGCGCCTCGGCCGGGTTGACCGGGCCGAAGGTATTGGCCCCCTGCACCTCGGCGAAGCTCTTGCCGAAGCCGAATGGTCCGGCCAGCCCCAGCACGACGACGCCGAGCGCAACCACCAAGGCCCCGACCAGCACGGCCGGCCGGGTCACCGTGCGCCATAGCCGGCGCGGCGCCAGGCCGCGGCGCACCTCCGGGAAGCTGAGGCTGAAGATCGCCGCCGCGGCGAGCGGCCAGGCGAGGCCGGCGAAGCTATAGGAGAAGACGATCCCGGCCGCCAGCACCGCCAGCACCGCCAGCGGCCCGAGCGTCCGCAGGCGCCCGCGCAGGTCGGTGGGGATCGGCCAGGCGGTGG
The DNA here is from genome assembly GCA_038040285.1 of Actinomycetota bacterium. Classification (GTDB taxonomy): domain Bacteria; phylum Actinomycetota; class Thermoleophilia; order Solirubrobacterales; family 70-9; genus Mayfieldus. The sequence goes on along the minus strand of JBBPIN010000031.1, from coordinate 17,339 downwards.
GCAGAGCGATCGCGAAGGCCAGCACGAAAAGCGCCTCGGCGGTCTCCTTGAAGGCGCTCTGGGCGTAGTAGGAGACGGCCAGGTAGGAGAGCGCGACCAGCACCGCCCCGAGAGTCCTCCTGCCGGCCCCCAGCTCCTTCAGCGCCGCCAGCGCAGTCAGCGCGGTAAGCACCGGAATCGCAATCACCAGTCCCATGAAGGCCCGGTCGAGGCCGATCCCGGGCAACGCCGAGATCGTCGTGCAGAGCCCGTGCGGCCCGAGCGGGTAGCCCCTGTCCGGCGCCGGGCCGAGGCCGTTCTTCAGCCACTCGGCCCACTGCAGGTGCAGGCCGAGGTCGTTGTTGAAACCCACCCCGATGAGGCCGAAGCGGCCGCTGATCGCGAACGGAATCGCCAGTAGTACTGCCACCACGAGCGCCACAAGCAGGCCGCCTCGCGCAGCCTCTCCGCGCCGGTAGGGCAGGCGCAGCGCCACCGCCGCCGCCAGCAGCAGCGCGACGACGAACACGGCGGCCGTCGTCGCGTGGCCGGGGGCGCGGGCGAAGAAGCCGGCGACCGTGAACAGCGCCGCCAACCCCACCGCGGGCTCCAGCCACGACCACCGCTCGTGGCCCAAAGCGGCCAGCAGCGAGCGTCCCACCAGCAGCGACGCGGCGCAGACCAGCCCCGCCGAGATGTACGTGCCGATCATGAGGGCGGCAAACTATGTCCTAACGACCGATGGAGTGCCCAGCCTGCGGCAAACCGAACCGCGAGGGCGCCAGATTTTGCGATTCCTGCGGATTCGACCTGGCGCCCCCGGAAGCCGTGCCCGCGACGCCCGCCGACGCCGCGCAGGTCGACGGCGCCCCCGAAGCGGCCGCGGCGTCGGATTCGGCTGCACCGCCCGACGCCCCCGACTCGATCGGGGACCGTTACGACGTGCGCAGCTTCCTCGGGCGCGGCGGTCGCAAGGACGTCTACCTGGCCCGCGACGCGGAGCTGGACCGAGACGTCGCCGTCGCCCTGTTCGACACCGAGGGGCTGGGCGAGGCAGCGCTGGCCCGCGCCCGCCGCGAGATGCAGGCGATGGAGAAGCTCGGCGACCACCCGCATCTGGTCACCGTCCATGACACCGGCGAGAGCGACGGGCGGCCCTACATCGTCAGCCGCTACATGCCCGGCGGCGACGTGCAGCGGCTGCTCGCCTCCAGCGAGGACGGCCGCCTCGCGGTCGACAGGGCGATCGCGATCGGCATCGACGTCTGCCGGGCCCTCGAGCACGCCCACTCCCGTGGGATCGTCCACCGCGACCTCAAACCGGCCAACGTCTGGCTCGCCGAGGACGGTGGTGCGCGGCTGGGCGACTTCAGCCTCGCCGAGACCGCCGCCCAGGGCACAACCGGGGCCCTGGTCGGGACGGTCGCCTACCTTCCGCCGGAGCGGGCGCTCGGCCGCCCGTCTGGTCCGCCCTCGGACCTCTACTCGCTGGGCGCTCTGCTCTACGAGATGGTCGCCGGCCAGCCGCCGTTCACCGGCGGCGACGCGGTGTCGATCATTGGCCGCCACCTCAACGCGGACCCGGTGGCGCCATCGCGCCACAACCCGGCCGTGCCGCCGGCGCTCGACGAGCTGATCCTGCGCCTGCTCGCGAAGTCGCCCGACGGGCGTCCCGATAGCGCCGCTGCGGTGCGCGAGGCCCTGGTGGCGGTTCGCGACGCTCCCGCCCAGCCCGAGCAGCCCGCGGAGGCGGCCGACGAGAACCCGCTCGAGGGTCTGGCCGGGCGCGTCTTCGTCGGCCGCGAGGCAGAGCTTGAGGAGCTGCGCGGGGCCGCGGACGAGACGCTCGCGGGGCGGGGGAGGCTGGTTCTGATAGCCGGAGAGCCGGGGATTGGCAAGACCCGCACCGCGGAGGAGCTGGCGACCTACGCGCAGGTGCGGGGCGCCAACGTGCACTGGGGCCGCTGCCACGAGGACGACGGGGCGCCCGCCTACTGGCCCTGGATGCAGGTGATCCGCTCCTACGTGCGCGAGGCCGACCCGGTCGCTCTCGCATGGGAGATGGGCAGCGGCGCCGCCGACATCGCCCGCGTGGTGCCCGAGGTCGCGGAGCGCGTCGGCGAGGTCAGCGCGCCCGCCGAGGCCGACGACGATGCGGCGCGGTTCCGGCTCTTCGACTCGATCTCGAGCTTTCTGACCAGCGCCTCCGCCTCGCGTCCGCTGGTTGTGGTGCTCGACGACCTGCACTGGGCCGACGAGCCCTCGCTGCTGCTGCTCCAGTTCCTCGCCCGCGGGCTGGGCGACGCGCGCCTGCTCTTGATCGGCACCTACCGCGACGTCGAGCTGGGTCGCCACCACCCGCTCTCACGGGTGCTCGGGGAGCTGTCGGGCACCGGCGCAGCGAGCCGCGTGGCGCTGCACGGCCTGACCGGCGAGGAGGTGCGCAGCTACATCGAGATGACCGCGGGCGCCGAGCCGGCGCCGGAACTGGTCCGGGTCGTACACGACCAGACCGAGGGCAATCCGTTCTTCCTCGCCGAGGTCGTGCGCCTGCTCGCCGCGGAGGGGTCGTTGGAGGCGCCGGGGGCGGCGTCGCTTGTCATCCCGCAGGGAGTGCGAGACGTCGTCGGGCGGCGTCTCGACCGCCTCGATGAGGAGGCCAACAAAGCGCTCACCGTCGGGGCCGCGATCGGGCGCGACTTCGACACCGAGGTGCTGGCACGGGTGGCGGGCATCGAGCGCGAGACGCTGGAGAAGGCGCTCGCCAGCGCGGTCTCGGCCCAACTGCTGGCAGAGAGCTCCCCCGGGCGCTTCCGCTTCTCCCACGCGCTGGTGCGCGAGACGCTCTACGAGGAGCTGAGCGCAGCGCAGCGCCCCGCCCTGCACCGGCGGATTGCCGAGGCGCTGGAGGACCTCTACTCGTCAGATCCGGCCCGGCTTCAGCGCCGCCTCAACGAGGTGGCCCACCACTATCTAGAGGGGGCGGCAGGCGGGGACGCGGAGAAGGCGGTCGACTACGCGGTGCGGGCGGCCGAGAGCGCGGCCGGGAAGCTCGGCTACGAGGAGGCGGTGGAGCTGTATGAAAGGGCGCTGGAGACGCTGGAGCTCTGCGAGCGCGACGAGGAGCGCAGCTGCAGGCTCCTCGTCGTCCTGGGTGAGGTTCAGACGAGGGCCGGCAAGCTCGCCGAAGCGCGCGGGACGCTCGACCGGGCTGCCGACGCGGCGCTTGCGCTCGGCTCTACGGAGCTGCTTGTGCGGGCGGCGTTCGGCCTCGCCTACGTGTCGGAAGTTGGCGGCAAGGACGATCGGATCGTCGAGGTCGTGGAGGCGGCACTGGGCGCGGTTGGTACCGAGGACAGCCTCGAGCGGGCGCGGCTGCTCTCCTGGCTCGCGCAGGAGTACTTCTGGGTCGATCCCCAGGGTCGGGCGAAGGAGCTGCACGACGCGGCAACCGAGATGGCGCGCCGCCTCGGCGATGACCGCACGCTCGCCTTCACGTTGAGCCGCGGCGCCTTCATCGAGCTCGATCCGGAGGCGGCGTGGAACATGGTCGCGGTGCAGACCGAGGTCCTCGAGCTGGCGCGCCGGGTTGGCGACCGCGAGCTGGAGTTGCGCGCCCACGTGCTGCGCCTCGCGGGTCACCTGGGGCTCGGCGACATCGGGGCGGTCGACAGCGACCTCGAGTCATACGCCCGCCTCGCCGCGGAGCTGCGCCAACCCCAGCACCTCTGGCACGTGCCGCTGCTGCGCGGGATGCGGGCGATGATCGACGGGCGTTTCGACGCCGCCGAGCAGTTTGCCGCCGAGGCTCGCGCAGGCGGTGAGCGCGCCCAGGAGCCGCTCGCGCGGCAGTTCTTCGCGATCCAGGCCGCGCTGCGCTACCGCCTCGAAGGCCGGTTGGAGGAGATCGCTCCGGCGATCGATCAGCTCGCCGCGCGCTATCCGGCGATCACCGCCTGGCGCATCGCCGCGGCGCTGACCCATGCCGACCGCGGCCAGCTCGACGAGGCACGGGCGGAGTTCGAGCGGATCGCCGTCGACGACTTCGCGAGCATCCCGTTTGCGGCCGCCCAGTGGATAACCGCAGTCGCGATCCTCTGCGAGATCGCCGGCGCGCTCGAGGACGGAGGGAGAGCGGAGAAGCTTCACGGGATGCTCGAGCCCTTCAGCGGCCAGACGGTGGTTGCCGGCCGCGCCGCGGCTTGTTGGGGACCGATCGATCGCTTCCTTGGCGTCAGCTCGGCAACCGCCGGAAAGCTCGACCGTGCGGTCACCGAGCTCGAGGACGCGATCGCGTTGTCGGAGCGCATGGGCGACCGGCCGTTCCTCGCCCAGGCGCACCTCAATCTGGCCCGCGTGCTGCTCGACCGCGGCTCGCCCGGCGACCGCGAGCGGGCACTGGAGCTGCTCGACCGCTGTCTCGACGCCGCGCAGGAGATGAGGATGCGGGCGATAACCGATCAGGCCCTGGCCGCAAAGCTGGCCGCGCAGGGGCTGGCCGGGGTCGACGCCACGACCTCGATCGACGAGGTGATCGCGGCGGTCGAGTCGGAGCGCCCCGACATCCTCGCCTACGCGGCGTCGGACGGCACCGTGACGATTCTGTTCAGCGACATCGAGGACTCGACGATCCTCACCGAGCGTCTCGGCGACGAGCGCTGGCTGGACCTGTTGCGGGCCCACAACTCGATCTTCCGCCAGCACCTGCGCGAGCATGGCGGCTACGAGGTCAAGAACCAGGGCGACGGCTTCATGCTCGTCTTCCCCCAGCCGACGGCGGCCCTCCACTGCGCGATCGAGGTCCAGCGGGCGCTTACGGAGCGCGCCACCGAGAACCCCGACGATGGAATTCGCGTGCGGATGGGCCTCCACACCGGCGAGGCAATCGCCGAGGAGGGCGACTTCTTCGGCCGCAACGTAGTCCTTGCGGCCCGCATCGCCGGTCAGGCGCGGGGCGGGGAGATCCTGGTCTCCGAGGCGCTGCGCGAGCAGGCGGAGGGCGAGGACGGCCTCGCCTTCGACGAGGGCCGGGAGCTGGAGCTGAAGGGGATGGCTGGCACCCACACCGTGCACCGCGCCGAGTGGGAGGGGGAGGGAGCCCCGGCCTAACCGCCGTACTCGTAATGAACCGCGGCGCCGCCGGCGCCTAGTACTTCTCCGCGGCCCGGGCCAGCGCCTCGCCGACGCCCGGCCCCTCGAGCGGCGGCGCGTGTCCGGCGCAGACCTTCGCCGGTCCCAGCGCCGCCAGCTTGCGCACCGAGTCCTTTGCCGCGGCGTGGTCCCAGTTCCAGACCGGGTGGGGGACGCTCGCCTCGCCATGGGGCAGCGGCTTCAGCCGCGTCGAGTCGATCAGGTAGACGGTGTCGGTCGACAGTGCCAGCCGGTCGGACTCGCGAAACAGGCCGATCTGGCCGGGCGCGTGGCCGGGGAAGTGATGGACGCGGAAGCCGGCGATCTCATCGCCCGCCTCGATCGTGTCGGCGATCTTCACGCCGCCCGCGTCCCAGCGCCGGTGCAGCATCGGATAGATGCGACGCACCCAACCGACCGGTAGCTTCTCCATCTCCCAGTAGTCGGGCCAGTCGTCGGTCTCCGCGTAGCGCACCTCGTCGGGATGGCAGAGGACCGGCGCGTCGAGCCCCGGCGCGGCCCCGCGATGGTCGGTATGGCTGTGCCCCAGCACGATCTGCTTGATCGGCCCCAGCTTCTGCGATACAGCCCGCACTCCCTTGACCATCGGCTCGGTGCCGGCGTCGAACTGCACCAGGCCGTCGCCGTCCTCGATGAAGTAGATGTTCATGCCGCCGCGAATGTCGCCGCGCAGCAGCCAGACCCCGTTGGCGACCCGCCCCAGGGTCGGGCTCCACGGACGGCGCGGGAAGACCTTCTCCTCCGCCATGCTGGCGCAAGTCTAGGCTTTCGCCCGATGCCGACCGTGTGGAAGGTGACGATGGCCATCCTGGTCGTCTGCCTGATCGCCTCGATGGTGATCGGTGTCGTGAAGCTGGTCTCGCTGTGAGCGCGAGGCTCAGACAAGGAGCATGGTTTTGGGCCGAGCGCGAACAATTGATGCCAGCCAACGCGGCGCACCAACTGTCAGAGCCGGGTTAGTATGCGCCCGCCCGAGCGCTGAGAGGATCAAGAGAGGGAGAGGTGAGGTAGATGTTCGGTCGCATCGTGGTTGGCACCGACGGCTCCGAAACCGCGGCTGAGGCGGTGCGCCAGGCAACCGAGCTGGCGAAGTTGAGCGGTGCGCAGCTCGACATCGTGAGCGCCTTCGAACCGATTCCACAGCAGCGGGTCAAGTCGGAGGCTCGCGAGGCGCCCGGCGACGTCCAGTACGAGATCAGCCCGCGCGAGGACGTCAACCTGATCCTCGACGGAGCGAGCGCCGAGGCCAAGAAGGCCGGGATCGAGGAGGTGCAGGCGCACGCGCGGGAAGGCGAACCGGCCGACGCCATCCTCGACGTCGCCGAGGAGATCAATGCGGACCTGATCGTGGTCGGCAACAAGGGGATGACCGGGGCACGCCGCTTCCTGCTCGGCAGCGTCCCCAACAAGGTCTCCCATCACGCTCCCTGCAGCGTGATCATCGTTCGCACGACCTAGCGAAGAATTGCGGCGGCTTCGCCGCCTGACATGCATGTGCCGGCGCGCAACGCGCCGGCCAAGGTCATCAGGGCGCGGTTGCGGCGGCGGCGTCGATCAGGCCGGCGCCGAACTCGTTGTCCTTGCCGGGTAGGCCGAGGTCACGGGCGGTCGCCTGGAGGCGGTCCAGAACCTGCGTCGGAGTGGGGGCGGGGCCAAGAACGCCCGAGGCGATCACCATCGCCGCCAGCCCGGAGACGTGCGAGGCGGACATGGAGGTGCCCTCGTAGAAGCCGGGGATCTCGAAGTGCTTCGGGGACCCGGTGCGGAAAGTGAGCTGATAGATCGGGCGGCTGGCGCCGGAGGCCTGGCACCCGGCGGCAGGCAATCCGCCACCCGGCGCGACCAGGTCGACACGCGGGCTGATCTTCGAGTAGGAGCCCAGGCAGCCGTCCTCGGTGGTGCCGCCGACCGCGATCGCGTGCGTGTCGCTTGCCGGCATCGTGACGCAGCTGCGCGGCTCGTCGTTGCCCACCGAGGCGACCAGCACCGCCCCCCTGCTGCTCGCGAAACGCATTGCCTGGGCGACCGGCGGCACCGGGTTGCCGCAACCGAAGTTGAAGCTCATGTTGATCACCTGCGCCCCGTGCTTGGCGGCGAAGCGGATCCCCTTGGCGATCCTGTCCGACTTGCCGTTGCCGAGCCCGTTCAGCACCCGCACCGGCATCAGCTTCGCGTCATAGGCGAGCCCGGTCAGGGCTATGTGGTTGGCGGTCTTCTCGGCGATCGTCCCCGCCGCGTGGGTGCCGTGACCGTTGACGTCGAGCGGCAGCGCGTCCTTTCCGACGAAGTCATAGCCCGGCACGAATTCGCTGGCGCCGAAGTCGGGGCTGCGACGGAATCGCGTGCCCTCGTCCCGGTAGGCGATGCCGGTGTCGAGCACGGCGACGATGACGCCGCGGGCGCCGGGTCGCCCGTCCTTGCGGAGGTTCTTCCAGGCGTCCAGCGCGTTGATTCCCCCCGCGGACTGGAGCGGAAGCGGCTGCGTCCCGGGGGCGCAGAAATTGCCGCAGGGCAGGAAGTTCCACTGCAGCGCGGTCCAGCCGGCGCGGGGGCCGCCTGCGGGCGGCACGGTCCCCGGGTCGTTGGGCACCGCGGAGGCCGTCGCGATGTAGTTCAGCACCGCGTAGGCGACGTGGGGATTCGAGCGCAGGGCGGCGGCAGCCTCGTGCACGCCAATCCCTGACGGGAGGTCCATCGCGCGCCCGAATCGCTGGTCGTCGAGTCGCACGACCAGCTCGCCGGGCGCGAAGTCGGGCGCCGCGGCTGTCGGGGCCGTGGGGGGAGCGGGGGGTGGCGCGAGAGGAGCGGCGGCCGGCGTCCCGGCGGTCGCCGAGGGCGCAGCGGCGAGCGTCGCGGGCATTGCCGCGACGGCGAGCATGGCTAGCTGGGCGAGTCTGCGGGCTCGTCTGTTCATTGTCGTACGGAGGATCCTGCGAGTACGCCGGATCTGATTGCCCCGGCACGATTTCAAACACGGGCCGGCCGTTGAAGTTGCCATGGGCGAGCCATCTCTATCTTGGCTGGCGGTGAACGGCCAAATGCCAAGCTCCGACGAGTCATACATGCGCCAGGCGATCGAGCTTGCCGAGCGCGCCGCCGAGCACGGTGACGTGCCGATCGGGGCGGTCGTGGTTCGCGGCGATGAGGTGATCGGCGCAGCGGGCAACGAGCGCGAGCGGCACGGCGATCCGACCGCGCACGCCGAGCTGCTCGCCCTCCGTGATGCGGCCGGGCGGCTCGGTGGCTGGAGGATCGAGGACGCCTCGATCTACGTGACGCTGGAGCCCTGCTCGATGTGCGCCGGAGCGATCGTGCTGGCGCGAATTGCGCGCGTCGTCTACGGGGCGCGCGACCCGAAGGCGGGGGCGGCGGGAAGCGTGCTCGACGTGCTCGGCGAACCGGCGCTCAACCACAAACCCGAGGTCACCGGCGGCGTCCTCGCGGAGGAGTCCGCTGCACTGCTTTCCTCCTTCTTCGGCGCTCGCCGCTAGCGGCGCCGCGGGTTCACTTGTCCGACCGCAGCCGGGCGGAGACCTCGACCGGGTACTCGCTGCCCGCCGGCTCGGGAGGACGTAGGTGCTCGGGCAGCGACCGCAGGCTGGCGTCGGCCCGATCGCGCATCTGCTCCATCGTCTCGGCGCGCACGATCTCGCCACCCTCCATGAACGGGACCAGCAGCAGCTCGCCCTCGACCGCCTCGTCCTCGGCGGCGACGACGTCGCCGGCGAGCTCGCCATCCTCGAAGCGGCGGAAGACCTGCTTGGGGCCGGGCAGCGTCTCCTTGTCGGCCGAGAGCTTGCGCACGCCCCGCCAGGCGCCTTTTGGGTCGGCGTCGGCGACCAGCTTGTAGACGCCGTTCACGACCGGGGAATCGCGGCTGGTGCCCAGGTCGGTGCCGACCCCGAAGCGGTCGATCGGCGCCCCCGAGGCGATCAGCTCGGCGATCCGGACCTCTTCCAGATCGCCGCTGACGATGATCTCGGCCTCGGTCATGCCCGCCTCGTCGAGCAGCTCGCGGGCGCGGCGCGCGTGCGCCTCGAGGTCGCCGGAGTCGATCCGCACGCCGAGCAGGGCGGTCCCGGTCTCGCGCGCCGCCTCGATCGCCGTCTGCACACCTTGGCTGACCTCGTAGCTGTCGACAAGCAGGATCGCTCGCTCGGGGAAGGCGCGCAGGAAGGCGCGGAACGCCTCCAGCTCGGCCCGGAACGAGAGCACGTAGGAGTGCGCCATCGTGCCCATCGGGGTGAGGCCGTAGCGCTGCGCCGCGGCGACGTTGGAGGTGCCGGCGCAGCCGGCGATCGCCGCGCAACGGGCGACCTTCATCGCCGCATCGATCCCGTGGTCGCGACGGGGCGAGAAGTCGATTACCCGCTCGCCCTGGCCCGGCTCGCCGCCCCCGGCCGCCAGCACGACCCGCGCCGCCTTGGTGGCGACCATGGTCTGAAAGTTCACCTGGTTGAGCAGCAGGGTCTCCAGCAGCTGCGCCTCGATCCGCGGGCCCGTGACCCGAACCAAGGGCTCGTCGGCGAAGCAGAGTGACCCCTCGGGCATCGCCGCGACGTCGCCGCTGAAGCGAAAGTCGGCCAGGTACTCGAGGAAGTCCTTCTCGAAGCCGAGCTCGCGCAGATAGCCGAGCTCCGCGTCGCCGAAGCGCATCTCGCTGACCAGCCTCAGCGCCGGGCCGATCCCGGCGGCGAGCAGCCAACTGCGGTGGGGAGGAAGGTGGCGAACGAACAGCTCGAAGACCGCCGGACGGTCGAGCCCCTCGCGGTGGTAGCTGGCCGCCATCGTCAGCTCGTAGAGGTCGCAGAGCAGCGACACCTCCGCGGCGTCGAGCAAGCCTGGATCGTTGGGGTCCGGGCGGCCCACAGTCGGCCCATTCTCTTCGACTTGGCTGGATACCCTTTGCGCAAGCCCGGAGAGGTGTCCGAGTGGCTTAAGGAGCGCGGCTGGAAACCGCGTGGGCGGGTTACCCTGCCTCGTGGGTTCGAATCCCACCCTCTCCGCTTCGCACCGTCGGCTGCGCGACGCGGCCGCTAGCCTCTAGCCGACTTCCCCGGAGGGGTGCCGGAGTGGTTGAACGGGGCGGTCTCGAAAACCGTTAAGGGTCTTCGGGTCCTTCGTGGGTTCGAATCCCACCCCCTCCGCTAGATAAGCCGCAATCCCGCATTGGAGGCGGGATTGCGGAATCTGATGTGGGCCATTTGCCGGATCAAGCGGCAGGTCAACGCGGGTCAATAAGGGCCCAATCTGTCGGGTTTCATTCCCCCGACATTCCCCCGGAGCGCTCATGCCGAGGGAATGTTCAGGTCCTTGATCAGGCGGTCTCCCGAAATCCGCATGACACCGCGCCAGCCGGGTTAAGACCCTTGGCGCCTGCCCGGTTCCTCCTTCATGAGGTCCGAGCTTGGCACGGGCGAGCACGCGGGTTCATCCGCAGACATCAACCCGCTGCAAATGGAGCTGTTCGAGTCGGAGGCCGATGACCGGACGTGATCGGCGCGGGTCGGTCTGGCGTGTCCGCTTTGTGTCCGCTGACGGGCGGGCCCGACGCCCCCGGCTATTCCTGCTCGTCGCACTCCGCCGAAGCTTCTAAGCCGCCCGGACCACTCGCGCTTCTCGGAGTCTCCAACGACCCAACCGATGGGCATGGATCTCCCATTCGTCGGGCTTACCGCAAAGGATCAGCATCAAGGGTCGCGAGATGCGCGCCGCGTTGTGGGCTGAGATTGCCCGGGCAGTCGTCCGGTCCAAGCGACTTGGTCGGGATCCGCCCTTCGGGTGGGAGTGCCAATCGCCCAAGTAGCTCAGTGTGCGCCCTGAATCCCTATATGCAGCGGCGATGCCGCGCGCTTGCCAGGCAGAGTCGGGCTCGAATCTGTGTCGCTCATGAACTGCATTTGGTCCGGGCCCCAGTTGGCGCCGGATGCAGACTGCATTGTCATTGCCAGCATCCACAAAGCCGAGTAGCACGCCGCCGCTCTCATTTGGAAAGCGGCGCTGTGCTTCGTTTTGCATCGCCACGACGACCGGATCTGCGATCCAGACGGTCGGGCATTTCGCCACCCTCAGCCGGAGCAATTTGGACAGTCCGGGTGGGCTTCCAACGGGAAGCTCTGCCAACTTGGTGGGTGGGCCGGCTCATCAGGCAAGGAGCACACGAAGACCTGCGAGCTCGAGTCCTCTTCTGGTTCAGTCAGGGTCGCCGCGGCGACGCGCGTGCCTTGCGCGGCGATGGGGAGCAGGTCGAAGCCGGCTCCCGTAAAGGTCAGGCTTGCGCACCCGCGCGGCTGCTCGGTCGGACCCTGCTCATGCGCTGGGAGGGGGATGCTGCCGGTTTCGAGATGCCACTGCAGACACAGCCAGCAGCCGGAGGAGCTTCCCGGCCTGATTCTGGCGACAAGCCCTCCCTGGGCTCCTTCTGTGGCGGAAACAAAGACTTGTGGCAGGCTCCGTTCGTCTGCGAGAGCCGCGACCAGCTGCTGGACGCCGATTTCAGCGGTGGCATCGATCACCAAGTCGACGCCGGTAAGGAAACGGTCCATAACGTCCAGTTCTGTCTCCGTTCGGGCGGTGGACGTAACTGCACTGCCTCCAAGTTGATGCGTGAACGGCTTGAACTCGGTGAACGGGTAATCGAAGCCGATCCTGCTTTCCATTACCTGGGTCTTAAGGTGGCCGACTGCCGATAGGCCGGTAAACCAGCGCACGATGGTCCCTGCTTCAACGTGGTCGAAGTCAAGGCCACGCAGCTCATCGATTCCGGCCTTCGTAAGCTCGATGCCAATCTCGCCGCCCAGGGCGCCGAGCCCAACGAGAGCGACTTGGTGGTCAGCCAACCGGGCTCGGAAGGGAAGGCGAGTTGCCAGGTCGCTGTCGGTCAGCCGTTCACCGCGAATGATGTACTCGAATTTGCCCCCTCCTGGGGTTCGGGCCTTGACCGCGAAAATCCACCCGTCGGCGAGTTGTCCCTGCTCGACTTCCTCGGGGAAGACAGCTGCCGAAATTGCAATCTGACCGTCTGCCGCTGCCTGCCACGGGGGGGAACCAAATCCAGGCCGTGCCGAGTCGATGGCCTTGAAAACATCTTCGGGCGCCCTTCCCTCGGGGGCGCTGTCCAGGCGGGCCCAACGAAATGAGAGCGATTGCGCCCCGAATCGGTCTGAGAGCTTCGAGCCAACCTTTGCGAGGGTTCGCGTCTTCCGATTTCGACCTTTCTCGACGAGCTCGACCACCGCTCCGCGAAGCCGAATACGCGGCGGCTCCAGAGCTGTGCAGCCGATTCGGCCAGATCCTGCTCTGGCATCCTTTGCCAGGGTCAGCACTTCGGCTGGTAGGAAGATGACCGCCCCTGGAATTCCCCCAAAGTAGACAGAGGCGGGCTCGCCTTGCGGTACTTCTGCCGCCTGAAGCTCCGACTCATCGCCCTCCAGCAGCTCCAGAAGATGAGGAACCCGTTCCGCAACAAGCCAGGCCCCGGTATCGCTTGGGTTCCAGGCTCTGGTCGAGCGATCCAGAAGGCATAGATTCCGATCGAAGGGGTTCTGGTGCCGGTGCAACTCGAGATCAGGCGCCACAACCTCGGGACGGAGATACGGGAAGAAATCTGGATAGTGGACCTCTAGTCGTATCTCCGTCCCTTGGTGCGCGAGCGATCCACGCAGCACGACCAACCCTAGGTCGTCGAGCGTCTGCTCATCGAGCTCAAAATTCAGCCCGCGCGCAACGAATTGCTCGCGCTCATATTCGAATCGCTCCGGGAACCGGTCGACCCAGGTTTTCAATTCGCCGGTCCTGACTAGCCGACCGGTCGATGGTCGGGTGGCTTGGGCGGATCTGGTGGGCCAGGGGGCGGTGGCTTAGGCGGCTTGGGTGGCTTAGGCGGCTTCGGCTTCGCAGGATCCTTGGGGTTCTTCCCCGAATCAGCCATAGACTTCCTCCTTTCGGTTGCCGACGGGCAGCGCCTGACGGCATGTTTGCCAGAATCTGTCATAACTATACGACATGATTACGACATGGCAGCGATAGCCCCCTTCCTAGAGAAGCCCGTGGCCCTAGCCGACCCGTTCGAGGAGCCGATGCTTACGCCTGCCATTAGCAACCCTGAGGCGATACGGGACGAGATCGAAAAGCGAAACCTCGAACTGGCACGACAGTCCGAGATTCCCGACGACCTGGGTCTTTTCATCGATGAGCTGGCTGATCAAATCTCAGCTCTACCCGACGATGCATCGCTTCGAGTCGATCCCTACCTCTTGCTCGCCGCACAGCGGGCTCTCATCGGGTCTCTGCGTGCCCTCGATTCTGACGACGTAGCGTGGGCACGTAAACAGATGCGAGTGCGCCTCGAGCAGATGCGTCAGGTCTACCGCGATCTCGCCGAGGGAGGTCCTGTCTATGAGGATCAACCCGCAAACGAGATCGCGCGCTGGCTGGACGATGTGCTCGACGTTCCTCAGGCTCGTCTTGCGCAGTTGTTCGGGGTCAGCGCCCGCACGTTTCAGAGGTGGATCTCTGCATCGGACTCCGTGGGTCCCGAGGGAGAGGACGCGCGGCGCGTTCGTGTGGTAGCTCGGGTCGTCAACCATCTTCGCCACGTACTAACCGGACCTGGAGTAGTCCGATGGTTCGAGCACCCCAATCCTCAGCTCGAAGGGGGAACACCCCTCGATCTGCTGGACGATCCTGAGGGCGCGAATCGCCTTGACACGGTTGCGGCCAGCGCGCGATCCCACACCGCTGCGTAGCGGTGGACGAGCAAACTGGCTACCGCATATCTGACTGGGATACCCCCCTCCGCGCGAACCCAAATCGAAGCCCCGGACGTTTTAACCGCGCCAACTCGCCGGCGACTCAATACGTAGGCCTACATCCCCTAACACCGTGGGCCGAGTACTTGCGGTATCACGGCCTGCGAGCCGAAGAAGACATCATCGTGCGGCAGCTCAGCATCTGGGCGATTCGTGTTGACCTATCCACAGCCGTTGAGATCACCTTTGAGAACGCGACCGACTTTGGGATCGAGGCCAGCGACCTCGTGTCCGACGATCATGGGACATGCCGGAGCCTGGCCGATCGACTGCGCGAGGATGCCCGTTCGCCTAAGGCGATCATCGTCCCGAGCGCAGCGTTGCCTGGCACCCGCAACCTAGTTGTCTTTGGAGAGCGGGTCATGATCCCGTACCTCTGGAACCCCCTCGATGAAGGCGATATACCGGCCTGCATCGTGGCTTCCAAGGCAACCCCGCCGCTTGACCTCTTACCGCTAGTGCGGCAGGAGGGAGATCAGCACGCCGAGCTTGAGGCGTGGAATGCCGGGCGGCTGTACGAGTTCGCTGATCTGCGTGATGGCTCCGGGCTCGACATTTAGGGCCGAAGGAGTAGCGTTGCGCCTCGATCGGATTCCAGATCACCCCACCCGGGGCCACACGCACAAGGAGTGTTCACTGTGACCAGCGTTCCGCCTGTCGGTCAACTAGTTGGATTGGTAAAGCTATTGCGCCGAGGCCCATACACCAACGACCCGGCCGACCCCAGCTACCCCGATCATCAATACACACAAGGCCTCCGCTCGGATGAGAGCCTGCAAAACGTCTATCCGGCGACGGTCGTGTCTCATGGCGTAAAGGCCCCCGCCACGGTCCGGCAAACCAACCACGGCTTCTATGTTGATCCCCTCCGAATGCCACAGGGCGGAATGATAGGTAGCGTCGGCAACGCGATACTCAAACGCGCAGATCTCACCACCAGCCATCGGTACGACGCCGATGCGGTGCTGGTCGAACAGCCGACTGCTAACCGCCTCAGGCTGAGGCCGCAGCCCGGCGTTGAGGTTCGCGCGAGAACGGACGGCTTTGTCGGGCGGCCCAATGACCTTCCTCCGCGCCAGCAGATCGCAAATGCTTTGGCTTTCTTAACGGCTAAGTAGCTCGAACTTTCCGCTGGGATCGCCCCTAGTCGGAGGTGCTACGAACGTGCGCAGATTCGCCCTTCTGCGAAGAATGAGCCGCTGATTCAATCGAGTCGCCCCGATTCTCAGGCTTGTGCCTGCCACGCGTGGGACAGGCACTCAACGCCACGCATAACTCCGCACTACTCCGCGCGGACCTAGACACCTGGGAGACACCCCGGGTGTCTATCGCTGCACTCTGAAAGAGAGGACCCGAATGAACGAGGAACGAGCTGAACGAGATCCGCGAAGCGCTCGACGAGCGCCTTCCCGCTGAGTCGCGGCGGCTTCGCCGCACTGGCTCTGAAGCCGGGTATATTGCCCGCGCTCAGGCAGTAGGGCTAGTTGGTGTTCGCTACCCAGGCTGGTTCTCGCCTTGCTTGGCGAGGAAGCTGACGCAGTCTCCTTGGTTCTTGAACTGCGGGAAGGTCATCCAGCCGCCGTTTTTGCACTGGTCTTTGGAGATCGGTAGCGTCGCGGCGTCGAAGACGATCGCGCGGCCGTTCGTCAGGGTGTCAATGAGACCGCCCGTCAATGGCGAACAGTCGGTCGGATTCACCCCCGGTGCGGCGCTGAAGATGTCCGCGCCATTTCCTCCGTTGTCGACCAGCTCCACAGTGACGACACCAAGGGTGGTGCCTTGCAGATTCAGAACAGCTATCGTCGGTGAACCTGGCTTGCCGGCACCCATGTCGGGCCCCATCACGCTCAAGCATGAGACTGTCCCAGAAAGCAGCTGGCCATTTACGGTGAACGACCCGGTCCCACTGGGATTTTGGCCCGAGGTGCCGCTTTGGGCGATGATGTTGATGTTTCTGAAGTAGATGGAGCTGCTACCGGTGGCAGTCGCGGTATCAAGCTGC
The DNA here is from genome assembly GCA_038040285.1 of Actinomycetota bacterium. Taxonomy (GTDB): domain Bacteria; phylum Actinomycetota; class Thermoleophilia; order Solirubrobacterales; family 70-9; genus Mayfieldus. Next base: position 1,397 of record JBBPIN010000031.1, on the reverse strand, counting down.
GCTGCTAACGCGCTTGGGGCTGAGACCAACCCCACGAACGCGAGTCCGAGCACCACGTCTAGCCTTCGCAACGACCTGCTGAGCATCATCTGAGCCCTCCTTGCCTACGCCTGCAAAGCCGACCCTACGGTGACCGCGACGCCGGAGTCAAGCATCGCGATGAAGCCACTCCCTAGCCGGGCGTTCGCCGATCGCGCGCGCGTATTGCTTTTGCTTGCGACGCTGGAGGAGATCGACCGGGCGATCGGGGCCAACGTCGTGCCGCTGCGGGAGGCGAGCGCCGGGTGACTGCGACACTTCGTAGACACCCGGACCCTTGCGACCGGCTCTACAGAGCCAAGTTGAAACAGTCGCCCCGACTGTTTCAAGTCAGCCGTCAGGCGCGGAGCCGCCGATTGCGAGCGCACACCGCGCCGCACGGCGCCGCATCGCGCCGGGCGATCGAGACCCGCGCCAGACACGTGCCTGGGGGACCAAGACATACGGCTGATATTTCGTCAGCCGCCTCCGCGGGCGGCAGTGCACGAGCACGGCCGCCAATAGCGCATCATCAATCGTTGGGCGTCTGAACCCAGCCAGGCACCGGCCAAGTCTCCCACTCCGAGGGCGGCCGTCGGGCACCCGTGGTTACCCCAAAACCCCGCCTGCCTTGACTCCGCCACCCACGCGGGCGTATGCTCGCCTCCCATCCTCCAAACAGGAGGGCAGGGAGGGGAACGACAGATGAGGCGGTCCAAGTACCTGTTTTTGGCGCTCACGGCCTCGGCCGTGGCGCTAGCCGCCGCCCCAGCCTCGGCGGGGGTGGCGGTGACGACGACCCGGGTCAGCGTCAACTCCGCCGGGGCGAGCGGGAATGCCGGACCGGGGGACTCCTCGAACCTACCGATCTCGATCTCCGCCACCGGGCGCTTCGTCGCCTTTTCTTCCGCCCACTCGAACCTGGTCAAAGACGACGGAAACTACTTCGATGACGTCTTCGTCCGCGACCGAGTGCGGGGCGAGACGACCCGGGTCAGCGTCGGCTCCGCCGGGGCGGTGCCAAATAACGACAGCGCCTTTCCCTCGATCTCCGCCGACGGGCGCTTCGTCGCCTTCTTGTCTTTGGCCTCGAACCTGGTCCCGGGCGACACAAACGATCGCGCCGACATCTTCGTCCGCGACCTAAAGCTGGGCGAGACGACGCGGGTCGACGTCAGCTCCAGCGGCGCGGAGGCAAACGACGGCAGCATCTGGTTGCCGGCGATCTCGGACAACGGCCGTGTCGTCGCCTTCTTCTCCCGTTCTACCAACCTGGTCCCGGACGACCACAACGGCATCGCCGACTTCTTCGTCCGCGACCTAGAGCGGGGCGAGACGACCCGGGTCAGCGTCAGCTCCACCGGGGCCGAGCAGACTCC
>JBBPIN010000030.1:0-27704 GCA_038040285.1 Actinomycetota bacterium | reverse complement strand
AAATCCTGAACGGGAGCGACGGGACTCGAACCCGCGGCCTCCGGCGTGACAGGCCACGCCGACGGCGACGACGCCTGACGACTGGGGACGACGCAAACCGCTTCGCGATGCGGGTTTCGGCGATTCCGCGAGCACGGCGTGCGTGGCGCAACGCTGACGTTTGGGCCACTATTGGGCCAGAGCACCAAAGCCGGTTTAGCGACGCAACGACCCGCGGACGCCATGATTTTGAGTCGGGGTAGTGCGCTCAGCAGCCGATGGGCTCGGACACCGATCTCGTGAAAAACACGCCCGTGCCGGCGCAGACGACTTTCGGCAGCAGGTGGGAGCAGGACGTCTGGCCATTTGCCCGCAGTCCAACCGAGATCGCGCAGCGATTCAGCTGGCCGACTCGAGATCCGCCGACGATGAGCGAACTGGCATCCACGTCCCCGTGACATACGACACCTGGGCCCTCCGTATGCCGGCAGGCAGGACCCCCTCGCGGTCTCTCGCGACGGATTGCGAAAGATGCTCGCGCCGCCATCAGCCGCGCGGAGCGATGCTCGTCCCGGCAGCTCGACGGGGTAGGGCAACTTCTCAGACTGCTACGAAAGCCGCGCGTATGCTGCCTAACGACTTGTCGCCCAGAAGCCTGTTCGATCCGCTCGATGATCTTCTGCCAGGGAACTGAGAGTCCGTCCAATGACAGCTCGAGCTGGTCCGGATTATTCGCGTTGGTCATGATGAACGGCCGCTGTGTCGGCGTCGATCCATGCACCTCTGCCCGCTGAACCGCTAGGAGCTGCCGCCGACGCTCTTCAGCGAGCCAGGGAGCAGGCTCCTGATCAGCGCCAGCCCGCCCTGAACTGTGGAAGCCCACAGCAGGACCCCGAGGTAGTCGCCGAACGAGCCGAAGGTGGCGTTCGGGACCCAGAGGGCCGCCAACCCAGTGCCGAAGACGATCACCGCCGAGATGATCGTGAACGCCGCCGCGCCGAGCTTCATCCTTCGCACCAACGAGTCCCTCTTCGGCGGTACCGACGAGACGATCGGGGCTGGAGAGGGAGCGGGCGGCGGGGCGATCACCACCGGCACCGGCTGGGCCGGGGCAGGCGGGGGTGCGATTGCGATCGTCGGGGCCTCCTCGCCCGGCCCCGCCGGCCCGCCCGGCAACAGCTGCTCGCTCAGCCACTGCAGTATCGAGGCCAAGCCGGGCGGCGCCGGCGGAGCGGGCGGTGCGGGCAGCTTGTAGATCTCTTTCGCGAGGCCTTTGTAGAGCTCCTGCTGGGCCGTCAGGTCATCGGTCGTGGTGACGGTCTCGAGAAGCTCCTCGACCAAGATCGCCAAAGACTTCTTCTGTTCCGGGGTTAGCTCGTGGGCATCTGCGTGCTCTCCGTGCCGCCCGAGCCCGTGGTAGGCGCCGGCGAGGCGGCGCACGCCGACGATGACGGCAAGCATGTCCTTGGCTCGCGCCTCCAGCTCGGTGAGCTCGGCCGAGGTCTTGATCAGCTTCAGCGCAAGCTGTTCGTTGACCCGGTCGGCGAGCAGGCCGGAGTCGAGCTGAGCCGGTTCGTCGCTGGTGAGCATCGCCCTCAGCGAGGCGTAACCCTGGGCGATCTGGCTCGAGTATCCGAGCAGGCCCTCGTAGGTACCGACCAAGGTGTCCACCGTCTTCATCTCGTCGCCGTCAGGGCCGAAACGAGTGCGCTGCCCGTCGGACAGCGCCTGTTTGAGCCCCTCGGTGATTCGCGCCTGCGAGCGCTCCAGCAGCCCGCCGTCGCCGGTTATCCGCGGAGCAAGCCAAGGTCCGGGCGCGCTGGAGGGCTTGAGCCGAGTGATGTCTGTGTCGACGTCAGCGGCGGTTTTCTCGAGGCGCTCGCTGAGCAGGTCGAGCTGCACCGAGACCTGGCCGCGCGGCCGCACGCGCCCAATCCAGTACTCGGTCGCGAACGCGATCAGCAGGCCGATCGCCAGCAGGATCGACGGGATCACGGTGTTGTCGCGCACCTGGAGCGTGATTTTGGTCTTCGCTTCCGGCCGCTTCGGATCCAGGCTCACACTGCCGGTGTACGTGCCGGGGTCGTCGACCTTGGAGATCGCGACCCTGCCGTGGTGCACGGTGACGATCGCGAAGTGCCCGTTGTCAGCGACCAGCGATCCGGCGGGCATTCGCAGTTTCGGTCCCCGGAGGCCCGGGATCCTGATCCCGTTGACCGTGACCGATCCCTTGTAGGGCTTGTTCTTGTTGAAGTTGAGCTCCGCAGGCGGTAGGTGCCTGGCGGGGTTCTTGTGCGGCTTGCCCTTGCCCTTCTTGCCGCCCGATTTCTTCTGCGCCTTATGCCCGTGCTTGGACTTAGCCGCGCCAGCGCTCAGCGGAGCGGCGACGAGAAAGCCGGCGGCGAGCAGACAGCAGATGACCGCCCACGAGGGCCGGACTGGACTGGCCGGAGACCGCACGCCACCGATCCTCCTCCCGCCGAGGCGCGAGGTCAACCCCGAAATCCGAGGCATTGATTGGCCGCGGCCTCCGGCGTGACAGGAGCGGTTCAAAGGTAGGCGCAGATGGCGAGTTTTGCCCATTCCCAAGCGGAATGATCCACCTGCCGCCACCGCTCTGAGGCCTCATCAAATGATCTTGGTTCGCGGGCGATCATCGGCGACTCAGGCACTGGTGCCCAATCGCGAGCGTTCCTCGAAGCCCGCAACTTATGCCCCTACTCCGTGATCCCGAGCGAACCCGCGCGCCCTGCTCCTTTCACGCGAGGCTGTCGCACAAACCTGCGGCGAGGCGATACGAAGCGATCTCCGGCCTCTTTAGAAATCGAGTCTCGACGGGCCTTCCTCGAGGCACGCTCCGTTCGTCACGGTCGGCGCCAGCGGATCTCAGGTGGTTCTCAGCCGGCGTGGCGTGGCTTTCGCTCGAGGGGTTTGTGCAACACCCTCACGCGAAAGCGGAAGCTCGCGAGGATCGCACCATGAGGGCGTGCGGCAGTACTTCCGGAAATGGCTGGAGTCATTCGAGACTCACGAGATCTGCGCCCAGAGATTCATCGACGTCAGTTACCGCCTGAGTCTTTCGAGTCTCAGTCTGGCTGGGTCACGGCCAGGCGCCTGCCGCCGGATCAAAACCAGCGAAGCCAAGGCTCCATTGGGTCGCCACGGCTTTGACTATTCGCTCGAGGTCCCTAAGTTGATCAAGGCGGCGCACTTCAAGATCGCCAGCGCAGCGATCAAGAAAGAAGCAGTAATTCAGTTGGTCCGTGGCCTTCCGACCTAGGTAGCGGATGGTGTCAGCATCTGGATACCAGCTATGTAGAGCGAGACTCCATTCCATAGTCACCTGGTAATCGGTACTCGTAGCGATTCGGTTGTCGATTCCTAGGGCGGCCAGGATGGGGCCCCGGTCGAGAGCAATGACATTGAGAGGGCGATCGGCGAAAAGGATGCTGAGGTAGCGATCGCCGTGATCGGCTGGGACATGCCTGCGGTCTCCATAGACCTCCGCGAAGCAGGCACCGTGGTCAGCGTTTCCGTAAGTCACGGCAAATTCGCCTGCTGGCGCATCAAAGCGGAACCGACCGCTCGCATAGGTCGGGGGATTCAGTGGATCAGGCTCGGCATGGATTCGCCAGAGCAGTCCCGAATCGTCGTCGAGTAGCTCGGGTAGTGGGTCCGGCGCCGACGCCGGCGGACTTTCAAGCTTGTCGGCCACTCCCGCTCGACATCATCGCTTGTCGAGCGGGGCTGATACTCAGACGGCGTTAGCCCGCAGAATCACTTGCGCTGACTCGATGTCGCCGGACTCCATCATCTTCACTGGAGCGGTCCCGTCGCCGGCCTCGGGATTGGTCATCAATAGATGGAAGCTCAGCGGATCGATCCCAACGTCTTTGGCGGTCGAGATCAACTCGGCGACCCCAGCCCGCTCGCGGTGAGTCTCGGGATCGAATTGCCACTCCGGATAGAGAAGCCCACGTTCCTGGGGAATCTTGATGGCGAAGATGCGGTTTTCCTCCCGCAGCTGATGCAGCCGCTGTCGCACGAGACCCCACTTCTCGAGATCTTTACCGAGGTGTGAATCCTCACGCACGCGATTGTGGAGGGCTATCAGTCGCGCCTCGTTGAGAGTGTCAATCTGGGCCTCGTCCAAATCTCTGGCCTGATCAAGGACTTTGCTCACCGCCTCGAAAACGCGCGGTCGCCCAGAGACAAGCGCGCGGGTCGTATCCAGGGCGACCCGCATCTGCTCCCTGAGCTGCCTCGCACTGCGCTGCTCGGCGAGGTCGGTAAAGAGCCGGGTCATTGCCCGGGTCGTGTCCTCAAGTGCCTGCCGTGCTTGAGCACTGAGCTGGGGACCTACGCCGGAGTGAGTGCGCTCGATTGAGGCCTGTGCGGCCTCAGTGGCAGCCTTCAGGACCCTATTGAATGCTGGGCTGGGAAGGTCTTGCAAGGCTTCTGTCTCCCGCCCGATGGTTTCACCGTAGCGCTTCACGTTCGTCTCAACCAGCTTTAGCTTGCTCGACGGCAGTCCCCTGGATACGGGCACTTGTATCTGCACTTTCAGTGTCTTCGATCCGGCACTGCTCATCGCGCGGGACCGCGTCGGGTCGCGACCTTTGCGGCTCGACACTGCTCGTTTTGACTTACGGGCCGTCGTTGGAGCGCCAGTCGATCGCTTGGATACCGAGCGTGCGCGCCCACTTCGAGTTGTGGTCTTACGGGATTGGGCCACTTATGCACTCCGTCAAGTCCGTCAAGTCTACCAGGTGGCTCCGATGCAGCGTCAAGTTCGTCAAGTTGGCGCTACCCAGTTGGGGCACATCTCCGAGTCCGCTTGGGATGGACTCCGAAAGACGCTCCTCGCGCGAAGGAGCAGCGGCCACGAGGCAATCGACTCCTCGTGAGGCCCCCCGCGGGGTATCTCCTCGCCAGTCCGCCGGTTCAGAGCAACCGCTTGCCACTCGCCGGACGACGCTCGCGAGCAAAACCGTGCTGGTAGAGCTGAGCGACGAAATGATGTCCTCGCGGCTCGGTCACGCGCGAGCCTGCCTGCTCAACCGTCGCCACTTCGCCCGGCTGTCCGACCCAGCTAGCGGCGCTTCCGCACTACCCGACGCTTGCGGCGGACAACGCGCCTCTTGCCCGCAATGCCGTAGGGCGATTGATTCGTCGGCTTGAGCGAAGTGCCTTGCTTCGAGGCCTGGCTCTCAACACCCGCCGGGGTGCGCTTGAGCTTGAGGGCGAAGACCCGCGTCGGTGTGTTCCTCGAGCCAGCTGTTGGAGTTGCTTCTTCTCGGCCGGCGTCTAGCGTTTGCTCTTGTTCGTTTTCGAATTCGCCATTCCTCAGCGTTGTCCCGTGAAGCGCTTGATGTGGTCAATGAGCTGGTCCCAGGCGATCCACGCGCCAACCAGGGAAACCGCGGCAAACGGTGTGTTCCCCTGGACGATCAGGAGGCCAGAGGATGTTGACGTCGCGCCAGCCGCGAGGACTTCACGGATGAACTCTTTGCGTTCCTCTGGCGGCGTACTTGTAAAGACCATTGCCAACTGAAGGACGAGCCATGCCGGTCCTTCCTCGAGGAATGACGCCCCAGCCGATGCACTGGCCTCCGGCACCTCCGGCTCAACCTCGATCAGGCTCGGTTGGGCATCCACATCCTCGGCAGTGGGGACGTTGGCTAGGGCATCAAGCAAGCGCTGGGTCCCGATCTGGTGCTTCATCTCCATTGCCGCCGAGAACTGCTTCATCACCTCCAAGAGGCGTGTTTCAGACGGCAAGGCGATCGGGGGCAAGTTCAGCTTTGTCTGATCTAGCTGCGAGCTGATCGCGGCAAGAGTGGCGAAGGTCTTGGGATCGAAGGTCTTGATGTTGGGAAAGCGATAAGCGTTGCTGGCTACACCGGCCAAGGCCAGCTGGCGATTTGTACGAGCGAGCTCTCTTGACCCCGCGAGGCTCATGACATCGCGGTTCAAGGAGCCGCCGATGGTTGCTGCACCGGTCCGACTCCAATGCTCAAAGTCCCGCTGAAACCGGATCCCAGCGTTCAAGTCGGCCACCTGCGGCGCGAACGAGGAGGCCGTGTAGCGGCCCAAGGGATAGCGCGCCAGAGAGGCGATAGCTCCGCTTTCGTGGAGTCGCGCCGCGATGCTCGCGCTTCGGACGGTCTCAAACTGCTTTAGCGATCTCGCGAGGCTCGATCCCGAGGCAGGCTCAACCTTCGGCATGAGCCCCGAAGCGGCAACGCCAGCGCTGAGTCGCCTGGTCAGTGTCGGATCGAGCAGACCCTTCGGCTGCATGGCGCTCACGCCGAGAATGCTCTTCCGCATATCGCTGACCCCGCGGAACTTGAACTGGTCGTAGAACTGACTCGCCTTGGCTATCTCATTCAGCGGTGACTTGGTCCCAAGAACGCGCGAAGCGTTGTCAAGGATCTTCTGCTGGCGCTTCAGCTCGGGAATCGTTAGTTCGGGAATCACTTGTCTTTCGCCTTCTACGAAGTGCCAGGACGTGTGGCCCATTCAGGTTAAGCCGTGAGCTTGACGTCGCCGGTTCAATCCCGCAAAAGCCCTGCAGCCGAGCCGGCGACCCCCTCGAAGAGAAGGAGCTGCGCGTCCACTGCCCGTGCCTCGCAAGCGCCTGACCCCGCCAGCGACTGGGAAGGCGAATCGAGCTCGACCCGGTCCAATCAGTTCGCAGGGCCAAGTCAGGGAAGTGCCTCGGCGAGTCGCTGATTTGTCCAGGTAGGTGGCCGTATTCAACGGCATGCTCATCCCAGCCATAGCCGCCTTCCTTGGTATCCGATATATCAGCCAGAACGATCGCTACAGCTCCCCGCATAGTGCGGATGCTCTCAGCCCCAAGGTGTTGCCGTCAACCCGGTTCCACCGGCATCTCGCCCTCGGCGTCGCGCCCCGAAGCTCAAATGGCGGCTCCTCCTCCGGCATCCCTAGAACTCAACCTCGCCCACCGACACACTATGAACCGGCCGGTTTCGTGAGGCATTTGGCCCTCTTCTCAGACATATGGAGTAGATGGTGGGAGTCACCAAGGTCCAGCGCGCCAATGCCAACTACTGGATCGAGGCCGTGGCCGAGGGCGGGGAGGACTACTACACAAAGCCCGGCGAGGTACCGGGCGAGTGGCAGGGCGAGCTGGCCGCCGAGCTCGGCCTCGACGGCCAGATCGACCGGGCCGCCTACGCGCTGATCCTCGGGGGTCGCGAACCGCAAAGCGGTGAGGAGCTGGTGCACCGCCCGCCGACCCGGACCTTCACCGACTCCGCAGGGCGGGAGCGCAAAAAGGAGCCGGTGCTCGCCTACGACGTCCGCTTCGCAGCGCCAAAGTCGGTCTCGCTGCTCTACGCCCTCGGCGACGAGGGGCTTCGCGAGCAAGTGCTCGGCGCTTATGACCGCGCCGTCGCCGCAGGCGTTCGCTACCTCGAGCAAGAAGCATGCTTCGTCCAGCGAGGAAGAGGTGGCAAGGTGATCGAGTCCGGCGAAGGGTTCTGTGCGATGGCTTTTCGCCACCGCATGAGCCGCGCCGGAGACCCCGCCCTGCACACCCACGTGCTGGTCCCGAATATGACCAGAGCGGAAAGGGACGGGCGCTGGCTCTCGCTCGCGGCTCCGAAGGGGCGCTCCGCCCTTTACCAGCACGCCAAGGCAGCGGGCTACGTTTTTCAGGCCCAGCTCCGAGCAGAGCTCACCCGCGAGCTCGGCGTGCAGTGGACGCCGACCCGCAATGGCTATGCGGACGTGAAGGGAATCCCACGCGATGTGATCGACCACTTCTCCCAGCGCCGCGCCGAGATCACCGCCGCGCTCGCACAGCTCGGCGTCAGCTCGGCGAAGGCCGCCGAGGTCGCCGCCTACCGCACCCGCGACGCGAAGGACTACGGCGTCGATCCCGACCAGCGACGCACCGAGTGGGCCGCGAGAGCACAGGAGTTCGGCCTCTCGCCTGAGCGAATCGGAGAGCTGGCAGCAGAGCATTCGCCGCGGCCGGCGCGCGGGATCCGCGACGCCGACCTCGCCGCTGCGATCGCAGACCTGGAGCGCACGCGCTCTCACTTTGATCGCCGCGAGCTGATCTGTGCCCTGGCCAATCGCCTACCGGAAGGTGCCGAGCTTTCCGCATTGAGCTGGGCGGCCGACCACGTCCTGGCCGGGGAGCGGGTGATCTGCATCGCCCGGGCCGACAACCCGTCTGTCCCGGCCTACTACACGACCCCGCGTATCTGGACAGCGGAGCAGCGCTTCTGTGAGATCGCGAGCGAGGGCCAGAACGCCGGCGCCGCCACGGTTAGCTCCAAGACCGTCACCGAGGTCCTTTCGCGCCACAGCTATCTGGGGGCTGACCAGGCAGAGATGGTCCGCCGCCTGACCGAAGGCGGTGAGCGGGTCGTCCCGGTCGCTGCCCGTCCCGGCGCCGGCAAGACGACGGCGCTTGCCGCCGCTCGTGACGCCTGGGAAGTCGAGAGTCATCCAGTGATCGGCGTCGCCAGCGCCCGCACCGCCTCGGGCGAGCTCTCCGACATCGGCGTGCGGTCGACCTCGATCGCGGCGCTTCTCGATCGCGCCGAGGACTGGCGCTCCCGCGGCATCGAGCCGTTGCTGCGCGGCACGGTGATCGTCATGGATGAGGCGTCGACCGCGTCGACGCTCGATGCGGTGGCGTTGGCAGAGCTCGTTGCGGGCTGTGACGGAAAGCTGGTCGCAATCGGCGACCCGCGCCAGATCGGCGCCGTCGGCCCGGGCGGGCTCTTCGGTCACCTCACCCACACGATCGAGCCGAGCATGCTGACCGAGATCCGCCGCCAACAGCGTCTGGTCGACCGCCGCATCGTCGAGCTGGCCCACGAAGGGCGCGGCTCGGACGCGCTTGACCTGCTCAAAGGGGAGGGACGGCTGCAAGTCGCCGACACGATCGACGAGGCCCGCTGCGCAGTCGTCCTTGACTGGTATGCGGGCCAAACGGCCGGCGCCGACTCGGTGATGATCGCGCGGCGAAACCGCGACGTCGCGGACCTAAACGCCGACGCCCGAGAGCTGCTCGTTGGCGACGGAACTGTGGGCCAGGAGGCGATCCGCATCGCCGAGCGTGACTTCGCGACCGGCGATCAGGTGCTGACCCGCGTCAACACCGCCGAGGTCTCTAATCGCGAGCGCTGGCAGATCACGGCGGTAGACCAAGAGCGAGGAGAGATCGAGCTCGCGCGGATCGGCGGCCACGGGCGCAGCGTCACCCTTGGACCCGATTACCTTGACCGCTACACCGATGGCGGTGAGGCCGCCCTGCAACACGCCTACGCGATGACGATCTACGGCACCCAGTCAAAGACCTTCGATCGCGCCTACGCTCTGCTTGACGGCGGGGCAAGCTCTGAGGAGTTCGTGGTCGCGGTCTCGCGGGCTCGCGAGGAGACGATCGCTTATGGCGTCGCATCGATTGACCTCACCGATCCAGAGCTCGGGCCGGGGCGGCGCATGATCGAAGACGAGCTGCACGAGATTCGCGCTGCCGCGGAGCGCCCCGCTGCGGACTTCGCGGCGCTCGAGGTCTCGCTGCGCGATCAAATCGCGCAGGCCGAAGCACCGGAGCTCCCGCGCCGCCAGGCCGAGCTATTGGCCCGTCAGCGCGACGCCGAGCGCGAGCCGCCCGGCCGGGAGCCCCTCGCCGATCTTAAGCAGCGGATCGAGCTCGCCGAGTACGCGCATCGCAGCGCAAGCACGACGTGGGAGGACCTTGGGTCCAGCTGGCGACCGGACAAGCTTGAGCAGGTCCGCGCGCAAGAGGCTGAGGCCCGCTCAAGCGAGAACCTTCGTCGCATGTACTCGGAGCGGGATGGGCTGGTGGCAGCCATTGTCGATTACGAGCCACCCTCATTTGATGCCTCGAAGCGGCTAGAGCTGAGTCTGATCACCGAGCGCCTCGACCAGCTCCGCCGCCGCGAGATCGGCGCCGAGCGCCTGCATCCCTCTTCCTTTGTGCACGAGACGCTGGGCGATCGTCCCAGCGAGCCGCGAAAGCTTGCGGCCTGGAACGACGGGGTGCACGAGATCTACTCCTATCGCCAGCGCCACGGGGTCAGCGATCCCGAACGCCCGCTCGGCGCCAAGCCGAGCGATCCTCGCGAACGCGCCCACTTCGCCCGCGCCGAGTTGGCGATTCGCCACGTTCAGCGCCAGCTCCAGCTGGGCCGCGAGCTGGGGATGGAGCGCAGCCTGGGGCTCGAACGGGGCATCTCGATCGGGCTCTGAGCTCTCCCGCGCTGGTGTCTAGGCTGGGCTTGATGGCTGGGCAACCAGCGGCCGCATGGTCGCACGCGAAGCGTGCAGGGGCGACCGCATGGCCGCCCAGCCCAAGCCAAGCCCCGCCCACCGGCGCGGCGAGATGCTCTGCCAGCTCCTCGACCGAGACGGAGCGAAGCTCCGCCACCAGGCCCGGCTTCACGCCCAGCGTTTCTCCGACGCCGAGGACGCCCTGCAGGACGCTTGCGTGCAGTTCCTGCGCTACTACGACGGTCCGCCAACCGATGCGCTGCGCTGGATGTATGTGGTTGTAAAGCGCTGCGCTTGGGCGATCGCCCGCCGTGCGAGCCGAGCCCGCGAGCTCGGATTTGAGATTCCCAACGCTGACGGCCAGGGCGAGAACAGCGAGGTCATCCCCGTCGACGAGCGGCCCGGCATCGCCGAAGCGGCGGAGCGCCGCGCGGCGGCCAGCGAACGGCTCGCCTTACTGACCGAGCTAAAGCCCGACGAGCGCTCAGCGCTCTTGCTTCTGGGCTTCGGCTACTCCTATGAGGAAATCGCTCTTCGTCAGAACTGGACCTATACGAAGGTGAACCGCTGCATCGCCGAGGGGCGGGCTGCGCTGCGGAAGAAATGACGGATTTCAACGAGCCACTCGACATGCCTACTGAGAGGTCGAAGCCGAGGCAGTCGAGGCAACCGATGGACAAAAGGGATAAATGGAGCACAGGGCCGAAGAAGCGTCCTACCGTGGCGAGTGATGAGTCAAGGCTCCCGCGTCTGCTTTTGACGCGCAATGAGGCGGCCCGCTCGCTTGGCATCAGCCTTCGGCATTTCCAGCGCCACGTGCAGCCCAGTCTGCCTTGCGTCTACTGCGGTCAACTGAGGCTCTATCGACTGCGCGATTTAGACCGTTGGGTCGACACGGAGGCTTGCCCTCCCGAGCGCGTCGCGTAAGGATGTCTCTCGATGCCCGGCCGCGACACAAAGACCAGATTCCAGGGCGTCTACGCTCGCCATCAGGAACGCTGCGCGACGACCGCGAGCGGGAGCCCGAAAGCCTGCAACTGCTCGCCCAGCTACTACGCCTCGGTGTGGGATCGCACCGCGGGCAAGTACCGCAAGACGAAGAGGTTTCCTCGCGTCGTTGAAGCGCGCAATGCCCGCGCCGATCTGATCGATGCGCTGCGCCAAGGCAAAATTGTCGATGGCGCTGGCCTCCGCCTAGGCGATGCGTGCCAGCGCTTCGTCGACGCCGCCCGGGAAGGGGTGGCGCTCAACAAGTGGGGGCGCCGCTACCGCCGTCGCGCGGTCGAGGACCTGGAGTCTGCACTTCGTCAGATTCCCAGCTTCTTGGCCCGACGAAAGCTCGTCGATGTGCGCCGCGGCGAGATCCAGCGGCTGATCGACCAGATGACCGCCGCGGACCTGTCGGGCTCGCGAGTCCGTTCGGTCGTCAACGCGATCCGATCCCTTTATCGATGGGCACAAGATCGGGAGCTCGCCGATCACGATCCAGCTGCCAACGTCCGGTTGCCGGTGATGGGCGCAAAGCCCCGGGACCGAGTGGCGACGCCGCGGGAGTTCGCCCGCCTGCTCGACGCGATCCGCACCCCGGAGGAGGCCGACACCTTGCCTTGGGGCCTGGCCGGTTATGCGACGGCTCGCCACCAGGAAATCCGCACTCTCGACTGGGCGCACGTCGATCTCGAGCTCGGCGCGATCGAGCTCGCGGCCGACGAAGAGGGACGCAAGCCAGGCGGATCCTGGCGCGTCGTGCCATTGGTCTCGCCGCTTCGTTCGATGTTGCGACGAGCGTGGATCGCGCAGAGTCGCCCGAGCAAGGGCAAGGTCTGCCCGGCGCGGCGCCAGGGTTCCCGTTCCGGCCTACTTGCCCTCGGCCACCTTCAGGAGCATGTGCATGAGCGCTGGCGCCAGTTAGGCATGGAGCCCATAGGTCTGCATGAGGCTCGCCACACTGCGGCGACCTGGCTGGACCACGCGGGCGTCACGCCGAAGGTGGCATCGCAGCTGATGGGCCACCGCACGCCCGAGTACCAACCCGGTGCCGCACCGATCACGCTTCGCCGCTACACCCACACGCTGCCCGGCGAGCTGGAGCGAGCCCGCGATCTGCTCGGTGTCTTTCTGACCGAGCGGGCTCGCGAGGAGGGTGCGGCTGCTGGTTAGGCGGCGCTAGCTCGGATCGTAGGGGCTCGGAGGTTGTGTCTCGGATCGCACCTCGTCCTCGCCCCGCTCGTGCAAACGGAACTGATCTCTCGCAACATCGACTCGGGCCCAGTAGCGGGCCAGCTTGATCTTGAGCTGACGGCGCGCCTCAGGGTGCATCTGGGCGATCCGCCGCGGGGGATCGGCGAGGAACGGATCGGCGACGAGGGAGGGACGAAAGAGGCACGCCACGCTCTCCTCGAAAGCTCCATCTAGCTGCGGCACATACATATAGGGCGCCAGGGCGTCTCGCGATCGAAGCAGGCCCAGGTTCCGCTCCACCGCAGCCGTCGCTGAGGCGACCTCCTCCAACGGCAGCAGCGGGACCAAGACGCGGTAGGGGTGAGCCGGCTGCGGCTCCTCCGCAAGCTGGTCGTACATGTCGCAAGTGGGGGAGATCAGCAACCCGTAGCCGAACGCGACCTCTCCCAGGTAGTGCTTGGGCGAGGGCTCGGCTTTCTCGTCGGTGAGTACGGTCGTTGGCTGATCGCCGAAAGGGATCGCCTCGAACACATCGCCGGCGAAGAGGATTTCCGACCAAGGTGCGAGCCAGTACTCCTCATCGGGCGGTCTGTGGACCTCGCTGGCCACCCGCCGAACCTAGCGACGCGACTCGACGGAGTGCAGGAAGGGTCAGTCGATCGGAGTCGCCTCGCTTACCGAGACGATGTCGTCGCTCTCGGCAAGCGGAGGCAGGCCGTCGTACATTTGGGCCTGCGCTGACTCGATGTCGGCGCGTCGAAAACGGCGGACGCCGCTAGGCAGCCTCACCGCAGGGATGAGACCGCGTTGCTCCCAGCGCCGCATCGTGTTCTCGCTAACTCCAAGGGCTCGGGCAGCCTCTCGGACTTGCATCAATTCGGGCACAGCACACTCCTTGGTCGGGCGAAGAAGAGCTTAGCGCACAAGTAAGACATGGGCCAGTTGGAGGACATGGTTGACTTTGCTCCTCTTCTATCGGCCGAGGCGGCGTTTCGCTTTAGACGCCTTCAAACGGAGGTGCGGGAAACGGCTGACTTCGCTTTCATTCCCCCAGGCATTCCCCCGCAATCGACGCTTGGCTTCACAAGCGGCTTTTGCGGGCGCTCCTGCACCGTCTCGAAAACCGTTAAGGGCCTTTGGGTCCTTCGTGGGTTCGAATCCCACCCCCTCCGCTACGCGGTTGACAGCCCCTTCGCCGAAGCGAGGGAGCGTCTTAGAAGTCAGTGTCGTTGTCGGTCTCTGCCTGGCTGGTGGTCGTTTCCGCGTTGCCGGCGGCGTCGAAGGCCGAGGCCGAAGGCCACCAGATCATGTTGCGGGTGCCGGCCACGGTGGCGGTCGTGCCGGTCGTGCTGCCCAGCGTCACCGTGATCGCGTTGCCGCTCTGCACCATCGTGGAGAGCGTGGTCGAGCCGGTCTGTCCGAAGGTCACGTTGGCGGTCACGAAGGTGGTGTTCAGCAGGTCGATGCAGCCGATGTTGGCCTGCGTCGTGTTGGCGGTGTTGAAGATCGTCACGTTGTCGTTGGTGTTCGCCGAGCCTGGGCAGGCGGTGTTGTTGTTCATCCGCACCGTGACGTTGGTCGACGCCCCCGTCCAGCCGGCGAGGATCGACTCCGGATCGATCTGCTCGCTGTAGGTGTAGACGATCGTGTCGCCGACCTCCGGCTTGCTGGCCGTGCCGCCGGTCTTGTTGGTCGCCGCGACCTTGGTCGTCGTGTTCGCGGTCGGCACGGTGTTGTCGACCGTGACGTTGAAGCTCGGCCCCGAGCTGTTGACCGCGTTGTCGGTGCCGGTCACGGTGTAGGAGAGCGAGGCCCCGTTAGTCAGGGTGGCGTTCGCCGTGACCGCGGCGCTGCGGTAGTTGTAGCTGGTGCCGTTGACCGAGAAGGAGCCGGAGTTCAAGGTGACCGCCGTCTGCCCAGTGGTGATGTTGTTGACGTTCGCGGTCACCCTGTCGACGCCGCTTCCGGCGGTGTCGGTGACGTTGGCGTAGATGTAGTAGGTGCCGCCCTGCTTGATCTTCCCGGACAGGTAGAGGCCGGTTCCGGTCGACTTCGCGATCGCGCTCGAGGCAACGCTCGGGGCGGTGTTGTCGACCGTCGCAGTCGGCGTCGTCGTCGCCTTGTTCGAATCGTTGTCCTGGACCGTGAGCGTCCACGCCTTGGTGCCTGAAAGTGTTCCGTTGGCCGTCTGCTGGGCGCTCTTGTACGTATAGGTCGTGCCGTTGACGGTGCAGTTGCTGGAGCAGGTGGTGAGCGCGACCGACGTGGCGCCGGTGGTGATGTTGCTGACGTCGGCCTTGACGCCGGTGTTCGGATCGATCCCCGCGTTGGCGTCGGTGGCGTTGGCGTAGATGAAGTAGGTCTTGCCCTGTCCGACGAAGTCGGCCGAGCAGCTCTGCCCGCCGCAGATCCGGGTCGCGCTGATCGTCGGCGCGGTGTTATCGATCGTTTTGCTCACGGGCGTCGCCTGGTAGTTGTTGCCGGCGCCGTCATAGAACGACCCGGTGGGGGTCCAGACTGAGGTTGTGTTGCCAGCCTGGGTAGCGGCCGCCGCGCTCTGCGTCCCCAGCGTGACGTTGGTGCACGCCGTGAGGCAGCCCATCGCCATGTTCGAGGGCGTCCCCGTGGCGCCGAAGGTGATCGTGCTGCCAGAGGTGTTGTAGCCGGTGCCGCCGAGGCAGACCGTGCCGAGGTTGGTCGGAGCGGAGTTGGCCGCGTTGTAGACCTGGAGCTGGTCGCTGCTGGCGACGCAGGTGCCGCCGCCGTCGGTCAGCCGCACGACGACGTTGCCGGTCGTGCTGTTGTCGCCGAACCAGCCGCCTAGCACGCCCTCCGGGTCCACAGACTCGCTCATCCCGAAGTTGACGATGTCGTTCTGCTCGAGCCTGCCGATCGTGCCGCCGCTGGTGTTGTTGATCTCGAAGTTGGTGACGGTGCCCGAGACGTTGTCGATCGTGACGCTGTTGTTACCGGTCGTGCTGTTGCCGGCGTTGTCCTTGAAGGCGATCGTCCAGGTCTTGCTGGCCCCGTTGAGCAGGCCGCTGTCCGTGGTCAAAGATGTGAACGTGCCGTCGCAGGGAGAGCCGTCGTTATCGCTCTTGTAGTGGTAGGTGGTTGTCCCGGTTCCGCCGAACGTATTGACCGCGTAGCCGCTGGCGCTGTAACACATCGACACGCTCGTCTTGCCGGTGGTCAGCGTGCTGACGTCGGTCGTCGAGGTCCCGGTCGCGACGCCGCTCGCGGCGTCGCTGAGGTCCGCGTAGATGAAGTAGCCGTCGGAGGCACCGATCGCCCCGGTGAGGCGCCCGGGCAAGGTCTTGTCGATGATCAGCGAGCTCATCGTCGGCGCCGTGTTGTCGACGGTTGCTGTTCCGGTGGGCATCGTCGCGTTGGTCACGTTGTCGGTGCCGGTGACCGTGTAGGTCTTCGTGCTTGCGTCGGCAAGGCCGGAATCGGCGGTCAGCTGGATGCTCCGGTAGTTGTAGGAGGTGCCGCCGATTGTCCACGGCCCGCCGCTGCTCGACATCGCAGTGGTCGCCGAGGCCGAAGCCGTGATGTTGCGCGGGTCGGTGGTCACCGTGTTGACGCCGGTGCCGGAGTCGGCGACCTGCGAGTAGACGTAGTAGGTCTTGCCGGCACCGACGTAGTCGCTGGTGCATCCGGTGCCACCGCATGCGATCGTGCTGACCGTCGGCCCGGTGTTGTCGACCGTGACGCTGAAGCTGCTGTTCGTACCCGAGTTCGAGGCGACGTCGGTGGCGGTGATCGAGTAGCTCTTCGATCCCTCCGACAGCGGATTGCTGGCGGTTTGCGCGGCGGAGCGGTAGTTGTAGGTCACCGAGTTGACCGTGTAGCTGCCGGCCGTCATCGCGACCGAGCTGCAGGAGGTGCTGGTGACGTTGCAGACGTTCCCGGTCACCGTCGAGATGCCGCTCGCGGGGTTGCCGGTGTCGGTCACGTTGGCGTAGACGAAGTAGCTCTGCCCCTGCTTGACGTATCCGGCGCTGGCGTTGTTGCCGCCGTTGGGTTGGATCACCGAGCGATCCACGGTCGGCGCCCTGTAGTCGGCCGCGGACGCGTAGGTGTTGCCGCTGTTGGCGGTGGTCTGCGTGAACAGCGCAAACGTGACGGCTCCCGCCAGGAGCAGGATTCCCGTGATCCAGAGGACGCGGCGAACCGGGAGCTTGGGGCTCCAACCGTTGGACCGGCGCTTCGGCTTCGGGCTCGCGCTCGTTGCCTTCGGGCTCGCGGTTGCCTCCGAGCTCGCGCTGATTGCGACCGGGGTTGCGGCTGCCTTCGGGCGGCTGTCGGTTCGACCCCGCTTGGCGCTGGTCCTCTTAAAGATCGCCAGGCCGGCGCCGCCGAAGAGCAGCAGCGCCAGGAAGCGAAGGATGCGCTTAGCCATGGACTAGCTCCCCCTCTTCGGGCTCCTCGTCCTCGGTCGACCGCCAGATCCTCAGCATCGCCCAGAACGCCAGGATCAGAGCCGGAATCGAGACCAGCGCAAGACGACCGTTTCGGGTGTGGCTCCAGGTGACCGGATAGCCGATTTTGGGAACCGTGTAGGCAACCCGCCCGACGTTGCCCGTCACCGGCACTTGCCATTTCTCGACGGTGTCGTTGGCGTCGCCCCTGGTGGTGACGTGAGCCTGCCCCTCGCTGATGCTGATGTCACGCACGCGGTGGGTGATCGTTCGCGTGCCGTGCGGCTCCTGGAAGGTGACGATGTCGCCAACCCTGATCTGGCTCGGGGGAATGCGCTCGTCGACGACCATGTCGCCAGGCTGGATCGTCGGACGCATGCTTCCGGTGAGGACGGTCATCGGGCGCAGGCCGAAGGCCGCAGGGACGGTGACGGCGACGACCATCCCGATCACGAAGCCCCATGCGATCCAGGACCCGATCATCAATGGCCAGCGAAATCCGTTCGCTACGTGTCGGGTGGCGATCATGTGTTGCGCGCCTCCCAGGTGATCGCGTGCGAGCCGGTCGATGTGTTCTGGGCCGCATCGGGCGCGCTTGCCTGAAGGGTCAGGGTGAAGCGGTAGACCACCGAGTTACCGTTGACCCAGCTAGTGTTGTTACCTGGTCCGGCGTCGAGCAGGCCGTTGGACCAGCTGGTGTAGGTGCTTCCAAAGTTGGCCAGCGTGCCGCTGTAGAGGTCGGCGCCGTCAGGCGAGAACCCGGTGCAGCCGGGGAAGGTCGGGCTTCCCGAGCCGGTCCGGATCTGCAGGTCGATGTACTGGCCCAGTGAGCCGATCGTGCTGGCCGTGTACAGCTTCACGGTCGAGCTGAGCGATCCCGTGTAGTCGACCTTGATGCACTGCTGGAAGGTGTCGCCGGGCTTCTGGTTGCTGACGTTGTACATCGCCCCGTTGACGTCGTTGTCGCCGAGCACGACGGTTCCGGCGCTGATGTTGTTGCCGCTGTTGGCCGTCGTGGCGCTGAACGCCGAATAGGTGCCGAGGCCGATCGCGGCAACCGCCGCGGTCAGCACGACCATCGAGAGCGCGAGCTTGCGTGCGCGCGACATCTCAGCCGGCCCTCCGCGCCGGGGCGAGCTTGAACTCGATCGTCTCGGTGGCGACGCGGTTCTGATAACCGCTGCGAACCGAGGCCGGCAGCCAGAACCGCGTCTCGAGCATGCTGCGACCGTGCGCGGGCACGACGAAAGGCCGCCGCGTCCAGGAGTGCAGGTCGGTGAGCCGGCCACGAAACAGCAGCTGGCCGTCCCCCGTTGCCTCGACCCGCAGAAGGCGATCGAGATCGGTGACCGAGGGGACCGTGTGGATGCGAACCGCGAGCGGCTGCTCCATCGTGTTGTGGAGGGCCACCCGCCCGCTGCCGCCGTGCTTGGCGCCGGGCTTCAGATCGTCGCTGATCGTGAAGGGATGCGCAGGAGAGGCCTGCAGCTCGTTGGTGCCGACGGCTACCACCTTGAGGCTTGCTCCAGGGGTGCTTTGGGTCGGCACTCGCCAGCCGGCGACCGCGATAGCGGCGATTGCCAGGCCCGCGAGGAATGCCCCCGCACGTACGAACTGTGTTGCTCCTAGTCTCATTTCCCTTCCAGCGCACTGGGCCCCGCGTTTGCGGTGCCTAGGGGAAATGTCGTCCACTACCGGAGGTAATCCGGCTAGCTGCGGTATGTAAGCGGTATGAAGGAGCTCTTCAGACCGCTTGGGGAGCGGAATTGCGAAGCCAGCCGGCGGCTAGCTTCGAGCTTCCCAGGTGAAGGTGTGGTTGCCCGACGCGTTGGGGGTGGTATGGGCGTTGGCGGTCGGGTCGTCGACCACGCTGATCGTGAACCGGTAGTCGATCGCGTCGTTCTGCGCCCAGGTCGCAGCCGAGGCCTTGCCGTCGATCCCGGACCCGTAGCTGGTCGGGACTTGGTCGAGGGTGTTGTCGAATGGGGTTGAGCTGGCGGTGAAGCCGGCGCACGACATCGTGCCGTCGAGCGTTGTCAGGCTGGAGCCGCGCTCGACCTTGAGGTTGTAATTGGCGCCGTTGGTGATGCCCGAGGACACGTACAGCTTCACCGCGCTTGCGGTGAGCGAGCCGCTGTAGGTGACCCGCACGCAGCCCTGGACCGTCTGGCCGGGGCCCTTGTTGGTCGCCGAGTAAAGCGTCGTCGCCCCAGTGTGCTGGTCGATCTTGACCGTGCCCGAGCTGATGTTGTTGCCCGAGTTCGTGGTCGTCGCGGAGAAGGCCGAGAACGTGCCGAGCCCCGCGGCGGCGCCCAGGCCTCCGACGGCGAGAAGCGTAAGCAGCGCCTTGCGGAGCGTTCCGCCGGCGCCTGCCTTCGCGGAGCTGCCGGCGCCTGCCTTCGCGGCACCTGTGGCGGTGGATTGACCGCTCGGCAGGCTTTCGGCTTCAGCGCCCACGAGGGCGACTGCAGCCAAGGCCTTCTTGCGCTTGTTTTGGATTCGGTCCATCGTCGATCAGCGGCATTAGCCGGCCGCTGTAGGCACTGTCGGCAGGCTGAGGCCGCCTATTGAGGGGCTCAGACAAAGTTCAGGGCTTTGCGGTAGTACGCCCGTCCAGGCGCCAAACCCCGAAATTAGGTAGATCAGGCAAGAGAAAGGGGCCGCCCGAAGGCGGCCCCTTTCTTGTCGAGCCCAACCTGAGTCGGAGGCGTTAGCTGTGGGCCTCCCAGGTGAATGAGTGGGTTCCACTCGAGAGCACCGAGGTGTGAGCGTTCGCTGTCGTGTCGTCGCTCTGGGTGATGACGAACCTGTAATCCACCGTGTCGTTGGTGGCCCAGGTCGCCGACGCCGCCTTGCCGTCGACACCGGCAGCGTAGGTGGACCCGAGGGACCCGAGGTTGCCGTTGTAGGCGACCGAGGTCTGGTTGAAGCCGGCGCACGACATCGTGCCGTCGAGCGTCGACAGGCCCGAGCCGCGGTCGATCTCGAGGTTGTACTGGGTCCCGTTGGTGATTCCCGCGGACGCATACAGCTTCACCGCGGAGGCGGTGAGTGAACCGGTGTAGCTGACCCGCAGGCACTTGGTGGTCGAATCGCCCGGCTTCTGGTTGGTGACGTTGTAAAGCGTCGTCGCCCCGGTGTGCTGGTCGATCTTGACCGTGCCCGAGCTGATGTTGTTGCCGGAGTTGGTCGTGGTTGCTGTGAAGGCCGAATACGTTCCCAGCCCGACCAGCGCGCTGAGCCCGCCCACGACGAGAGCCGTGAGCAGAAGCTTGCGGGCCTTCCCGGCGTCATTGATTGTTGCGTTCACTTTGACTCCTCCTTCGCCGGGCTTGCCATGGCCCGCCGTGGGTTGTGTGGCTTGCATGTCAATGCCTCATTTGAGGCTCGTGGGAGGACTTTCGGGCTCCGAAGGAAAGAACTGGGCTGCCGAAGGTTTGAATCAGGTAAGAGCATGAGCCCACCAGCCAGCCCGGCCCAGGTGCTCGTCGTCGACGACGACGACGACTTGCGCGCGATGGTCGCAAAGCTGCTCGTGCGCGCTGGCATGAACACGCTCGAGGCAGCAAGCGGCAGCGAGGGTCTACGCAAGTTCTACGCCAGCCGACCCGACCTGGTCGTGCTCGACGTGTCGATGCCCGGCATGGACGGCTTCGAGGTGCTGGAGCGGATCCGCGACCTCAGCGATGTGCCGGTGCTGCTGCTGACCGCCCGCGGGGTGGAGATGGAGAAGGTGCGCGGGCTGAAATCGGGCGCTGACGACTACGTGACCAAGCCCTTCGGCCGCCAGGAGCTGGCCGCCCGGGTCGAAGCTCTGCTCCGTCGCCGGGCTGAGCCTGAGACCGGCCCTGAAGTGCTCTCGGATGGCCTCGTCGAGGTTGACTTCGCCCAGGCGAAGGCACTCGTGCGCGGTCGCGAGCTCTCCCTCACCCCGCTTGAGTTCAGGCTGCTGGCCGCCTTCGTCCGCAACCCCAATCAGGTGCTCAGCCAGGACCAGCTGCTTGAGCTCGCCTGGAGCAGTTCCTCGAGCGCCTCAAGGGAGCAGGTCAAGCTCTACGTCGGCTACCTGCGTCGCAAGCTACGCGAAGCCGCTGGGGTGGAGCCACTGGAGACGGTGCGCGGCTTCGGCTACCGCTACAACCCCGGCAGCCCTTGAGAAACGGCTTCGTGGCGCCGATTACTTGATCGGATGATGGACGATCAGCATCCCCTGCGCCGCGAGGGGCTTCTTCGCCGCTCCGCGCCCTTTCTCGCCATCGCGCTGCTGGCGTTCGCGGCGGTGCCGCTTTCCTCCGGGCCGCTGAACTCGCCGGCGCTGATCGCCGCCGCGGCCCTGCTCGCCCTGATCGTCGCAGCCGTGGTCTTCATACCGTGGAAGCGGCTGCCGCAGTCTGCCGCGGCGGTTCCCCCGATCGCCTACTTCATCGTCGTCGCCCTGCTCGTTCAGACCGCGGGTGGCGGGCCCTCCGGCTACGTGCCGCTGGTGCTGCTGCCGATCTTCTGGCTGGCGCTCTACGGAACTCGCTCCGAGCTTGCCGTCGCGATGGTCGCGGCGTTCAGCATGTTCGTGGCGCCGCTGGTCTTCCTTCACAACCGAATCTATTCCGCGTCGGAGCTGCGGGAAGCCCTGCTGTGGATGGCGATCTCGCTGGTGGTCGGCTTTACCGCACAGCGACTCGTGCGCACCATCCGTGAGCACGCCGAAGAGACTGCCCGGCGCGGGCAGGCACTCCTTGAGAGCGAGGAACGGCTGCGGCTGATCCTGGAGACGGCGGGTGAGGCGTTCGTCTCGATGAACTCCGACGGGTCGATCAGCGGCTGGAACCCAAGCGCCGAAAGCATCTTTGGCTGGACCCGGGAAGAAGCGATCGGACGCCAGCTGGTGGACACGATCGTCCCGGTCGCCGACCGCGAAGCGTACAAGCGGGGGCTCGAGCACTTCCTTCGCACCGGCGAAGGGCCGGTCCTGAACAAGGCGATCGAGCAGATGGCGCTGCATCGCGACGGCCGTGAAATCCCAGTGGAGCTGACGATCTCGCCTCTCCGGGTCGGCGACAGCTATGTCTTTAACGCCTTCATCCGCGATATCACGGAGAGGCAGGAGGCCGAGCGGGAGGCGGAGCGGCTCAAGGACGAGTTCTTCGCTCTGGTGTCACACGAATTGCGCACACCGCTTACCTCGATCATGGGCTACCTGGAGATCCTTACGGAGGATGCCGAGGACAACCTCACCGACGAGGACTTGCATCACCTGCAGGTGATCCGCCGAAACGCAGACCGGCTCTTGAGGTTGGTCGGCGACATCTTGCTGGTCGCTCAGGTTCAGGCCGGCACCTTCACCGTGACCGCGGAGGAAGTGGGCGACGTCGCCACCTTGGTGGCGCACTCGGTAGAGGCGGCGATGCCGATCGCCGAGGAGAAGGAGATCGCTCTCGAGGTGCACAGCGAGCCGGTGCCGCCTATCGAGGGTGATCGCGACCGTCTGGCCCAGCTGCTGGACAACCTGATCTCAAACGCGCTCAAGTTCACGCCCGCGGGGGAGAGGATCGACGTGAGGAGCTCCAACTCGGACGGCGCGATCGTGGTCGAGGTCGAGAACACGGGAAGCTACCTGCCCCCCGAGGAGCAGGAGCACCTGTTCGACCGGTTCTTCCGCGCCTCCGGCGCCGTCCGCCAGGCCGTCTCCGGGGTGGGCCTCGGCCTGGCGATCTGCAAGGCGATTGTGGAGGCGCACGGGGGCACGATCTCGGTAAGGAGCGAGGAAGGCGTCTCGACGACGTTCAGCTTCCGGCTTCCGGTGCCAGAGCTCGCCGAATCGAGAGCAACCGATCACCAGCGGATGGAGGTCGCATGACGGCCGCCGGGAACGGAGCTCCGTCGGCGCCGCTTGTGCTCGTCGCCGATGACGATCTGGACATCGTCACGCTGGTGGCACTTCGTTTGAAGAAGGCCGGCTACGGCGTGGTGACGGCGTCGGATGGAGAGGAAGCTCTTCAGGCGGTGCTGGAGCGTCGGCCCGACCTGGCCATCGTCGACGTGCGGATGCCGAAGATGGATGGGCTCGAGGTCATCCGTCGAATCCGCGCCGACGACGAGAGCAACGGCATGCCGGTGATCGCCCTCAGCGCCCGGGTCAGGGAAGCGAACATCGCCGAGGGGTTTGACGCTGGAGCCGACGAGTACGTCAACAAGCCGTTCAGCCCGAAGGAGCTTGTCGAGCTGGTGCAGGCGAAGCTGCCCGCGAAGCGGGACAGCGGACCTTGAGCAAGCTGCGGAACCTACCAGCGGACGGCGCTGTGGATCGCCTCGACCAGGTCCGAACGGCTGAATCCCTTCTGCAGGAAGGCGACCGCGCCGGTGGTGCCCATTTGAAGTGAGGCAGAGGTGGCGTCACCGGCACTGATACCGACGATCCGGGTCTCAGGCCGGTGAGCGAGGATGTCGGTGGCGGCCTTGGGGCCTCCCCCGTTCGGCATTATCCAGTCGAGGACGGCGACGTCGGGGTCGGTCTCCTCGGCAAGCTTTACAGCGCTGTTTGCGTCTTCCGCCGTTCCGACCAGCTCCGTCGACTCGTCGCGGGTGATCATGTCGGCGAGCAGCTGGCGGATGTCCTCGTCATCGTCGGCGACGATAACCCGGATCGGCTTCGCCTCATCGTTCATCGCCAAGACGATAGCCAACCCCGATGACGCTGTGGCGCATCTTTGCGGCCGGCCACGCTGAAGAGTCGAACCTCGATCGCATCCGCCCCTACTACCAGGCCCTGAACACCGGCGACGTCGAGTTAATCGCCTCTCACTTCACCGATACGCGGTCCACTACTACACGCGACTCGGTCCGCACGAGAGTGCGCAGGCGATCGCCGAGGACGCCCGCTGGGGCGTCGAGCAGCTCGACGGCCAGTGATTCATGGAGGACGGGATCGAACAGCGCGACCAAGCCTGCATCGAGTGGACGATGACCGGTTCGACCCTGAAATCGATAGCGCCTATTCGGTGCCGATCCCAGCCGATCCCCGCCCACCGGCTAAACGAGAAGCCCCCCACCTGGCCCGTTGGCATTCTTGTACGGATACGCTGACCACCGCGATGAGGTTGCGCGAAAACTGGCGCAAATAGAGGCGCGCGAGAAATGCGGTATCTCGATTTGCAGGGATAAAGAGCGAAACCAGAGCGGTCTCGAAAACCGTTAAGGGCCTTTGGGTCCTTCGTGGGTTCGAATCCCACCCCCTCCGCTTAGCAAGCCGCACTCCCGCTTCTTGTCCATCACGGAAGCGAGCACCTCATGGGCAAACCCGGAACCCCGCTCAGTTCTTCAGCTTGCCCTTCAGGCTGACGTTCTCGAACGTCTCGGTGCAGTCCGTTATGTGGATCTGGGTCCTTTCCGAGATCTTCTTCGCCAGACCGTCGGCCGACTTCGTCACCTTGATCTTGTGATCGCCGGTGAACTGGCCCGGCGCGTCCCGCGGGGTAACGCATGTGTATGGCTCAGGGCCCTCTGTGCCCTTGTAGACGCCAGGCGCGGTCTTGTGCAGGGTCGACTTGACGTTCCTGCCGCCCGACTTCCGGATGAGCCCTACCCTGGAGCAGGCGCCTGAACCGCATGTGGATTTGAACTTGTAGGCATCTGTCGTATTCGTCCCCGGCGGGATGCCAATGTCGTTGCCTTGAATCGTCGCGGTCACGTTGAACAAACCGTCGAGCCGCATTTACCAAGAACGCCGACCGACATCCCCGCGAAGCATGCAATTGCCGGTGACGCCGATACTAACCGACCTAAAGCCGGAGAATGCGGCGTTCGTCCGGGGCCCTGCTGCTGGTTGGGGACGGAGCCCTCCCCTTACTTTTCTGCCCGCTGGTAGGTGAGGATGAGGATGCCCGAATCGAGCCTCTTCGAATCCACGAGTCGCAAATCAGTCCTATCGCTGCCCTCTCCGAAGAGACGCTTTCCGCTCCCCAGGACGACCGGAAAGACCATCAGCCGAAGCTCGTCCACCAGGTCATGTTCCATCAGCGTGTGTACGAGAGTTGCGCTGCCGGCGACCAGGATGTCCCCACCCGGCTGCTGCTTCAGCTTCGACACTTCTTCCGCGACATCGCCCTTGATCAGCGTCGAGTTGTTCCACTCGACCTCCTCCAGGGTCGTCGAGACGACGTACTTGGGCATGCTGTTCATCTTGTCGGCGAATCCGGCTTCGTCGGTCATCGATGGCCAGGCCTCTGCGAAACCTTGATAAGTCACCCGCCCCAGTAGTTGAGCGTCGGCGTCCAGGACTTCGTCGAGCTTGAACTTGTCCCCTTCGGGACCGCGGTCGAATTCGAAGGTCCACCCTCCGTGCTCGAAGTCTTCAGCTCCGCCCGGGTCCTCCATCACGCCGTCCAGCGACACGAACTCCGTCACGACTACCTTTCCCATCTCGATCCTCCTGTTCGTTGGGTTCCCAAGTAAGACCGGCGGGCGTGACGAAAATCATCGCTCGAGGCGCTCCCCTCGCGCGGGAGGTCACTTCACGACGCGGTACTTGAGGTGGGTGACGTCAGGGGACTCGATCACCCGCGTTCGCGGGCGAGCTACGCGGCCTCGGAGCACACCTGCTCGGCGCCGGCCTGCGGGGCCTCGGTCGCGACCTCCGCCTCGGCCCGCGTCTCCGGTTCGATGACCGTCACAGCGACCACGATGGCGGCCACCACGAGGACGGCCCCGATCAGGAACGCCAGGTGGTAGCCGCTGGTCAGTGCGGAGGCGGTGCCGTGCCCGCCGTCGATCAGGTTGTTGCTGCGCGTGGCAGACAGGGTCGCGAGGACCGCCAGGCCGAGCGCGCCGCCCACCTGCGCCGAGGTGTTGACGAGGCCGGAGGCCAGGCCCGCGTCCTCCTGGGTGGCGCCCGACATCGCCACGGTCATCAGCGCCGGGAAGCAGAGGCCGATGCCGAAGCCAAGCAGGATCATCACCGGCAGCACGTGCCGCACGTAGCTGCCGTCGACCGGCGCCTGCGTGAACAGGGCGAGCCCGACCGCTATCAGCACCATGCCGCGGAGCAGCGTCGTCCTGGCGCCGAAGCGCGTGATCAGCGGTTCGGTGTAGCGGATCGACAGGGTCCCCATGATGATCGTGGCGGGCAGGAAGGCAAGACCGATCTGCAGTGCGTCGTAGCCCAGCACCCGTTGCATGTACAGGGCGCCAAGGAAGAACAGCCCGAACATCCCGGCGACGAGGAGCGCCTGCACCACGTTGGCCCCCGAGACGTTGCGCGAGCGGAAGATCCGCAGCGGGATGAGCGGGTTGCGTGCCGTCGCCTCGCGCACGATGAAGGCAATGAGCAGCAGGAGCGAGGCGGCGCCGAGCCCTAGCGCGCGGCCGGAGCTCCAGCCGTAGTCGGCCGCCGGCTTGACGATCGTGTAGACGCCGAGCATCAGGGAGCTGGTGATCAGCACCGCGCCCGGTATGTCGGCCCCCTCGCCGAAGCCGATGCCCTCGTCCCTGTCGAGCAGGCGCATGGCCAGGACGGCAGTGGCGATGCCGATCGGGATGTTGACGAAGAAGATCCAGTGCCAGTTGATCGACTGGGTCAGCACGCCACCTGCGAGCAGCCCGACCGAGCCACCGGCGGAGGCGACGAAGGCATAGACACCGATCGCCTTCGCCTGCTCCCGCGGCTCGGGGAACATCGTGACGATCATGCCGAGGATCACGGCGGAGGTCATCGCCCCGCCGATTCCCTGGATGAAGCGGGCGGCGACGAGCACCTCCTGGCTCTGCGCCAGCCCGCACAGCAGCGAGGCCGCGATGAAGACACCCAAGCCGGCCATGAAGACGTTCTTGCGCCCGAGGATGTCGCCGAACCGCCCGGCGAGCAGGAGCAGGCCGCCGAAGGTGATCAGATAGGCGTTGACGACCCAGGCAAGGCTCGACTGCGAGAAGCCGAGGTCGTCCTGGATCGACGGCAGGGCGACGTTCACGACCGTGACGTCGAGGACGATCATCAGCATCCCCACGCAGAGCACGTAAAGGGCGATCCAGCGGTTCCTGTCAGTCATGTGCTCCGTCATCGCGTTTGCCTCCTTCTCGCGGTGCAGGTTTCCACTTAAGACCGGCTGAAGTCCCAGAATTCATCGGTCGCCGATCGAGATCCCTCGGTCTTAGAACTCCGTTGCCCGGCCCATGTCGGAGACCGCGATCCTCGCGGTTACTTCGTAGCTACTCAACCTGATTATTGCAAGACCGCGCGGCGGCCAAACTCATCGGTGATGCTCCTTGGGCTGCCAGAAGGCGATCTCCGCGCCGGCGGGCGCGGCGACGACGCTGCGCCAACCCGCCGGGCCTTCGCGGGGCTCCAGCAGAACCGAGGCCCCGAGTAGGGGCGCCCGCTCCGTGACCTCGGCGATCTCGTCGACCTCGACGTACGGCAGCCACAGCGGGCGCCGCGCCTCGCACTCGACGATGCCGCCGCCGATTCCGCCGCCCAGCCCAAGCGCCAGGTAGGAGCCGCAGCCGGCGTCGATTCGTTGCGGGCGCCAGCCGCAGAGCTGCGCATAGAAATCGCGGGCGCTGGAAAGATCGCCGGTGTGCAGCTCCAGGTGGACAAGCGGGGTTGCGGGCATGATTCCCCACCACTTAGACCGACCAACGGCCCAGGACTAATCGGTGCGCGATGAGTTTGCCCCGCGCTCTAGTCTTGTCTGGGGATGACCAGCCCTTCCACAAGCTCGACCATTCAGGAGCAGGAGCTACTCGAAGCCGCTCGAGGCGGCGATGAGGACGCCTTCGCCCGTCTGGTGGAGCCACCGCGGCGAGCTCCACGCGCACTGCTACCGGATGCTCGGCTCGGTTCACGAT
>JBBPIN010000029.1:20398-30259 GCA_038040285.1 Actinomycetota bacterium | reverse complement strand
TTGCATGTGTTAGGCACGCCGCCAGCGTTCGTCCTGAGCCAGGATCAAACTCTCCGTAAAAAGTAAAACAAAAACGAAGAGCTGTCATGCTTGGCAGGCCGCCGCGTACACATACTCGGCGGCCGGCATGACGGGTCTTGGCCCGTCCCGCGAAATGCGCGGAACGGGTCGGGCTCAGCACTCCCCGCACGGGCATGTTCGCCCGGCGGGTGTGCACGCTGCTCAGTTTTCAAAGACCGCGGCGCCTGGGGCGACGGGATTCGCCGCCGGGAAACGCCTGAAACGGCAGAAAAAAGGCCTCTCGCCAGAGAGGCCGCACCGGTCCCGCAGATCGGGTCGGTATGGGCTCTCGGCTCTAGGACGCTCCTTTCAAGGTCCGCCTCAAGTGCGACCGAGGAGTATAGCGCCGCCAAGCACGATGCTCAATGCCGGCGGCGTGCCCGGACAGCCACGGCGGTCAGCGCTCGATGCGCAGCCGCTTGTGACGCCGCTTCCCAACCTGCACCACGGCTCCGTCGAGGCCGTCGAGCGGCAGGTCGAGCTCCCCCCCGTCCACCACCCGGTCGTCGATCCGTACCCCGCCCTGTTCGATCAACCGTCGCGCCTCGCTTCGGCTGAAGCCGAACAGCTCGGCGAGCAAGGCGGGCAGGTGCACCGGCCCGTTGGCGGCCACGGTCGCCTCCTCGATCTCCTTGGGTAGCTCGTGGCGCACGTGCAGCCGGTCGAAGTGCTCCTCGGCCGCCTCGGCGGCGGCCGGGTCGTGATAGCGCTCGACGATCCGGCGCCCCAGCTCGCGCTTTGCCTGGTTCGGCTCGGCGTCCGGCACGTCCGAGGAAAACAGGAGGCGGAAGTAGTCGGACATCAGATCGTCGGGGATGCTCATCAGCCGTCCGAACATCTCCTCCGCGGCATCGGTGACCCCGACGTAGTTACCGAGCGACTTGCTCATCTTCTGAGCCCCGTCGGTCCCAACCAGCAGCGGCATCGTGATGATCGACTGGGGCGCCTTGCCGTAGGCGCTCTGAATGTCGCGGCCGAACAACAGGTTGAACTTCTGATCGGTGCCGCCAAGCTCGACATCCGCGTCGATGGCCACCGAGTCGTAGCCCTGCAGCAGCGGGTAGGTCAGCTCCAGCGCCGAGATCGGCTCATCCGCCTCGATCCGGCGCTCGAAGATGTCGCGCTCCAGCAGACGGGCGACCGTCGCGCGTGAGAGCAGCCCGAGGAGCTCGCCGGAGCCCATCTCCAACCACTCGCTGTTGAAGCGCACCTCGGTGCGATCGCGATCAAGCACCTTGAAGGCCTGCTCCTGGTAGGTCGCGGCGTTCGCCGCTATCTGCTCGTCGGAGAGCACCGGGCGTTGGGCCGAGCGTCCGCTCGGGTCCCCCACCCTCGCCGTGAAGTCGCCGATGATCAGTACGACGACGTGACCGGCGTCCTGGAACTCGCGCAGCTTCGAGAGCACCACCGTGTGTCCGAGATGGATATCCGGCGTGGTCGGGTCGATCCCCAACTTGACCCTCAGTGGACGCCCCAGCTCGAGCTGTTCGGCGAGCGCATCCTCGGGTAGGACGTCGACCGCATGCGTCGCCAGTCGCTCCGCCTCAGCCCTCGGGTCCGCCATGGGGCCAATGCTAGACTGCCCGACCGGCTTGGCGGCTACCGTCTTCGCTGCTCGCAAAGGGTGGCGGCACGGTCTTTTGGCGCGTTCTCAATAGCGGCGACGCCAGCCCCGATCAGGCGCTCTTTGATGGAACGAGGCACAGAGTCGGGATCCAAGCGCCCTAGGCGCGAGAACGGCAGAGGAAAACCGCCGACCCCGGCGGAGCCGCCGAGCGAACCAGGCTTCGTCGAGACCTCCGAGATCCAGTTCGAGTTCTCGAACGGCGACGACGAGGCAGCGGGTACGGACCAGCCCGATCGCTCGACCGAGTCGGACGCCGAAGGCGCCCAGCCCGCCGATCAGGCCACCGCCGCGCCGCACCGTGACGCCCGCGCGACACGGGTGGACCGTGAGATCCCCGCACCCCCGCAGTCGCCCGCTCCTGCCGATGGCGACGGGAGCGGGGGCAACGGCAAGCCACCCGACGGCATCGCCCCGCCGCCCGCACCGCCGAGCCTCCCGCAGCGCCGTGGGAGACCGCGGCTGAAGAAGCTTCGAATGCTCTTCGTCCTGGCCGGTCTCGCCGTACTGGCCCTGGTCTCCACCGTGTTCGGAATGATGGCCGCGGTCTCGACCGACCTGCCGGCGATCTACAACTTCGCCCAGTTCCGAGCCGCGAAGAACAGCGTCGTCTTCGATGACACCGGCGCTCCGATCGGCACCCTGAGCAGCGACCAGAACAAATTCCTGCTCACCTCCGGGCAGATCTCCCAGAACGTCAAGAACGCCACCGTTTCGATCGAGGACAGCCGCTTCTATCAGCACAGCGGCATCGACTACCACGGGATCGCCCGGGCGCTGGTCGAGGACGTCCTCTCGCGCAGCGCAAAGCAGGGCGCCTCGACGATCACCCAGCAGTTCGTCAAGAACGCCCTCGAGGCGCAGGGCAGCCGCACGATCTTCGAGAAGTTCCGCGAGGCGGCGCTCGCCTACCGGCTCGAGCAGCATTGGAGCAAGGACAAGATCCTCACCGAGTACATGAACACGATCTACTACGGCGAGGGCGCCTACGGGATCGAAGCGGCCGCCCGCACCTACTTCGGCTACAACCACCCCGGCTGCGGGACCCAGGCCGAGCCGTGCGCATCCGTACTGCTGCCGCAGGAAGCGGCGATGCTGGCCGGCATCATCTCCTCGCCATCGGCATACGACCCCAAGAGCGACGCGGTCGCCGCCAAGGACCGCCGCGACGAGGTGCTGTCGAAGATGCTCGACCAGGGCTACATCACCCAGCAGCAGTACACCGAGGGTGTGAGATCGGCCCTTCCCTCGGCCTCCGATATCCAGCCACCCAAGATCGACTCCAAGGCGCCCTACTTCACGAGCTGGTTGCGGCAGCAGCTGGTCGACCGCTACGGAGCCGGCAAGGCCTTCTTCGGCGGCCTGAAGGTGAAATCGACCCTCGACCTGGGTCTCCAGAGCGCCGCCGAGGCCGCGGTCTACAACCGCACCGCCGCACTCGGCATCACCTCCTCGGCGGTCGTGATCGACAACAAGACCGGGGGTGTGAAAGCGATGGTCGGCGGTCCCGGCTACGACACCCAGCCATTCAATATCGCGGCCTACGGGACAAGGCAGCCCGGCTCGTCTTTCAAACCCTTCACCCTGGTCTCGGCGCTCGAGTTGGGGCACTCACCGTATGAGGTGTTCAGCTCACAACCCAAGGTCTTCCACTTCGGCAAGCACGGCAAACAGCTGTTCCCGGTCCACAACTACGGCGACAGCTACCTGGGGTCGGCCTCGCTGATCACCGCGACGCAGTACTCCGACAACTCCGTGTACGCGGACCTCGGGCTGAATCTGAAGAAGACCCCCAAGGAGAGCACCAAGTACATCGCCAGGACCGCGCGCAGGATGGGGATCATCTCCCCGGTTTCAGTCAACCCGGCGATGGTGCTCGGTGGGTTGAAGGTCGGTGTCAATACGCTGGAGATGGCGCACGCGTACGAGACCCTGGCGGAGGACGGACTCCGCATCAGCGGCACCCTCGCCCCCGACCCCGGGATTGATCCGATCGCCTACACACGGGTCAGCACCGGGGACGGCCACACGGTCGACGAGAACAATTCGGTCAAGACGAGGGTCATGCCGACGTCCGTGGCCAACACGGCAAAACAACTGCTGGCGAACGTGATCAGCGGCGGCACCGGCCAGAACGCCGCCGGCGTTTCGAGCTACGAGTGGGGCAAGACCGGTACCACTGAGAACAACGGCGATGCCTGGTTCTGTGGTGCGACGCGGGACTCCACCGCCTGCGTTTGGGTCGGCCACGCCGACTCGGTGACCCCGATGCTGACCGAGTACGGCGGCGCCCCAGTCGACGGCGGCACGATCCCGGCGCTGATCTGGCACGACGTGATGGGCGCCTGGGAGCAGATCAGGGCCGAGCACGCGGCGGCGAAGAAGAACGGCGGCACGAGCACCTCCCCCTATGTCCCGCCGACCTCGTCCGGCAGCTACACGGCTCCGGCACCATCAAGCGGCAGCACTTCCACCGGCGGCGGTGGAGGCGGAGGCGGTGGGGCCGGCAACGCCGCCCCGCAGCAGACAGCTCCGGCACCCACACCCACACCGGGTGGTGGCGGTGGCGGCGCAGCAACGGGTGCCGGCGGCGTCTCCCCCGGCTAACCAAGCCTGCTCGATTCCGGCGGCGAGGAACACCACTTGCGGCGGCTTCGCCGCCTGACATGCCTGTGCCGGCGCGCAACGCGCCGGCAAACACCTATGCTGCCTGATCGACGGGCCAGGGACGGGAGACGAAACGGCAACCGACGGCGCAGAAGCGCCACGGGTTCTCGGTCGCCTTGCTGATCCCGATCCGCGGTCCGGCCGTGACCCCGTTCGCCCTCCATGCACTCTCGGGCGGTAGGACCGTGAACGGCGGCGCGCTGAGGCTGGCGCCGTTGTCCGATAGGCCGACGCCCAGCGCCTCGGTGAGCTTGCCCGGCCCCGAGCACAGCTCCCCGTCGCGTTGGCGGCCGCGGCGCTGACGCATCGCCTCTACGCCGACCGTTGGCTCCAGGGCCCGGATCAGCACCGCGGCGGCTTCCCCAGCCGGCTCGGCGACGGCGTTGAGAAGGCTGTGGATCCCGTAGGACAGATAGACGTAGGCGTGACCGGGCGGGCCGAACAGCACCTCGTTGCGCGCCGTGCGTCCGACGTAGGCGTGGCACGCGGGGTCGTCGCGCTCGTAGCTCTCGGTCTCCACGATCACGCCGCCGCAATCGCCGTGCATGAGCGTGCAGCCGATCAGCTCTTGGGCCACGTCATGGACCGAGCGCTCGAAGAACTCCGGTCCCAACGCCTCGCTCACGACCCCCGCTCGCTGATGATCGCATCGACACCGCGCAGCGCCGCGCGGGCGGTCGTCAGCTGCTCGGACAGCCGCGCCGAGGCGGTGCCGCCCTCGATCGTCTTCGACTCCAGCCAACTGGTGCCCCGAAGCACCTTGTAGTACTCCTCGTCGAGGTGCTCGGAGAAACCGCGCAGCTCCTCTGCGCTCAATTCGGAGAGCGATTTGCCCTGCTCGAGCGCTTGGCGGACCAGACCGCCGACGATCTCGTGCGCTTCGCGAAACGGAACGCCGCGCCGCACCAGCAGGTCAGCGATCTCGGTGGCAGCCAGCATCTCGTCTGCCGCCGCGGCCTGCAAGCGCTCGCGATCGAAGCTGATCCCGGCCAACATCCCGTCCGTCATCTCGAGGCACAGCTCGACCGTGTCGATCGCGTCGAACAGCGGCTCCTTGTCCTCCTGCATGTCCTTGGCATAGGTGAGCGGCAATCCGTGCATCGCGCCAGCCAGGGCGGCATAGTCGGCGGCGACGCGAGGCGACTTGGAGCGCAGCAGCTCCGCCGAGTCGGGATTCTTCTTCTGGGGCATGATGCTGGATCCGGAGGAGAACGACTCATCGAGCTCGCAGAAGCCGAACTCGCTGCTCGACCAGAGCACGATCTCCGCACCGAGCCGCGAGAGGTGGATCGCGCAGCCCGTGGCGGCGGCCAAATAGTCGAGGACAAAGTCGCGGTTCGAGACGCCGTCGATCGAGTTCGGAGAGACGTAGTCGAAGCCAAGCTCGTCGGCAACCGCCCGCCGATCGATCTCCCAGTTGACGCCGGCCAGCGCCCCTGAGCCGAGCGGCATCACGCTCGCGGTGTGGAGCGCGAGCTGAAAGCGCCAAACGTCGCGGCTCAGCATCCAGAAATAGGCCAGCAGGTGGTGGCCCAGGTAGACCGGCTGGGCCCGCTGTAGGTGCGTGTAGCCGGGCATCGTCCAGTCCCGGTGGCTCTCGGCGAGGTCCACGAGGCGGCCCATCACCGCGCGCAGCAGCTCGACCGCGCGCAGAGAGTGCGACTGCACGGCCATCGCGACGTCGGTTGCGACCTGGTCGTTTCGCGAGCGACCCGTGTGCAGTTTGCCCGCCACGTCGCCGACCAGCTCGCCGAGGCGGCGCTCGATCGCCATGTGGATGTCCTCGTCGGAGTCCTGGAAGCGGAACTCGCCGCGCTCCAACTCGGCGCCGATCGCCTCCAGCCCGCGGTCGAGCTCTGATAGCTCATCGTCGGTCAGCACTCCAACCTCACGCAGGGCCTGGATGTGCGCCCGGGACTGGTCGACGTCGTAGGGAGCCAGCCGCCAGTCGAACTCGATCGAGCGGTTCAGCCGCCAGAAGCGCGGGTCGGGGTCCTTGCGAAAGCGTGGCATCGGGCGGCGATTATCGCTGCCTGCGGCGCGCTCGATGCCAGATACGCTGCGGCGATGCGGTTCATGGTCACGGGCGCGACCGGCAAAGTGGGCAACGCCGTGGCGCGACGGCTGGTCGAGCGCGGCGACGAGTTGGTGGCGCTGGTGCGCGACCCCGCGGCCGCCGGGAAGGCCCTGCCCGCCGAAGTGAAGCTCGTGCAGGGCGACGTGACGGAGCCGCAGGCGATCCAGCCCGCCGTCGAGGGCGTCGACGGAGTCTTCAACTGCATGGGGATCTACGAGCAGTGGCTCTCCGACCCGGGCACGTTCGAGCGGGTCAATGCGGAGGGGGCCCGCAACGTGGTCGCCGAGGCCCACCATGCTGGCGTCGGCCGGGTCGTCCACACCTCGACCTTCGACGTCTTCCACGCATCGACGGGCGGCACGATGACCGAGGAGCAGCTCGCCGACTATCCGAAGGGGACGGCGTACGAGCGCTCAAAGCAGCACGCCGAGGAGCTGGTCCTTGCCGAGGCCAGCGATGGGATCGAGGTCGTGATCGTCAACCCCGCCGGGGTCTACGGACCGGGGCCGTGGGCGGAGTCCGGCCTCGATAGCGCAATCCGCGATGCGGTCCGCCGTCGCCTGCCCGCCGTGCCACCCGGCGGGATGACCCTCGGCTTCATTGACGACGTCGCGCAAGGGCACCTGGCGGCCTTCGAGCGCGGCCGACCCGGCGAGCGCTACATCCTCGGCGACGGCTTCGCGTCGATGCGCGAGATCGTCGCTGCGGCGGTCGAGGAGGCGGGCCGCGGCTGGGTCCCTCCCACGCTGCCGGTCTCGCTGGCAAGAGGAATGGCGGCTGCAGGCGAGGGGGTCTCGCGACTGATTCGTCGCCCACCGCTGCTCGGCCGCGGCCAGCTCCACTTCCTGCTCTGGGGGGCGAAGGTGGACAACTCCAAGGCCCGCGACCAGCTCGGCGTCGAGTTCACCCCCTGGAAGGAGGGCATCCGGCGCACGGTGCGCTGGATGGCCGAGGTGGGCAGGATCTAGCCGGCTGTCGAGGACCTGCGCGCCAGCCAAAGCGACAGCGCCCAATACGACGACCGGCGGGCAAAGGCTGACGAGTTCGTCGAGTCCTACGGCGCCGACGGCGTCTACGAGGTGGTCGAAGAGCGGTCCATGGACTGAGCCAGCGCGGCTGCGAGCGCCTCGCAGACAAGGTCGACCTGGGCCTCGCGCATCGACGTGAAGAAGGGCAGTCCGAGCGAGCGAGCGCCGGCACGCTCGGCGATTGGGAACTGGCCCTCCCGGTAGCCGAGCTCCCGCAGGTGCGGGAACAAGTGCAGGCACGGCAGATAGGCCTTGGAGGGAATCCCCTGCTCGGCGAGCGAGGAGATCACGGCCTCGCGGTCGATCGATACAGGGAGCTGGACGACGTATACGAACCAGCTCCGGCGCTCATTACCGTGCTCCGCGGCGGGGATCAGCAACCCATCCTCCCCACCGCCACCGTGGTCGGCCGCGAGCGCAGTCAACCGCGCCTCATACTTCGCGGCGACGTACGAGCGGCGCAGCAGCAGCTCCTCGATGCGCTCGATCTGGCCGATGCCCAGGGCGCAGGCAAGCTCGGAAAGCCGGTAATTGAAACCAAGCCGCTCGTGCTCGAGGACCGTCATGTCGTCGGCGCGTCCCTGGTTGCGCTCGCTGCGGTAGCGGGCGGCCTGGTCGGGCCCCGGCGGGATCAGCATCCCTCCCTCCCCAGTGGTCATCTGCTTGTTGGGATAGAAGGCAAAAACGGCCGCATTTCCGCGCGTTCCCACACGCCGGCCCTCCGAGTCGACTGCGCCGATCGCCTCGCACGCGTCCTCGAGGATGCCCAGGCCCTGTCTGGCCGCCAGCTCCTCGAGCTGCGGCATCGCAGCGGGCCAACCGAGAACGTGGATCGGCAGGATCCCCGTGGTCTTTTCGGTGACCGCGGCGGCGGCGGCCGCCGGATCGAGGTTCAGGGTCACCGGGTCGACGTCGCAGAACACCGGCCGCGCCCGCTCATAGAGCAGGCAGTTGGCGGAGGCGACGAAGCTGAACGGGCTGGTGAGCACCTCGTCGCCTTCGCCCCACCCCAGGCCGCGAACTCCCAGATGAAGCGCGGTGGTCCCGCTTGAGACCGCAACCGCTTCATCGACCCCGAGCCAGCGGGCGAACTGCTGCTCGAAGCGCTCCATCAACGGGCCCAGAGAAAGCCTGCCGGAGCGAAACGCCTCCAGCAGCAGCGTCTCCTCACGCTCCCGAAGCTCGGGGCGCGAGAGGGGGATCTGCTCGCTGCTCTGCGGTTTCACCGCAGCCCAGCCTAGTCGCCGGCCGCCAAAGCTCCTGAGCCCTCAGCCTGCGCGCTGCTCTGTTCGCCCTTGCTCGAGCGGGGCTGGAACGCGTACTCCAGCGACTCGACCAAGGCCTCCCAGGAGGCCTCGATGATGTTCTCCGAGACGCCGATCGAGCCCCACTCCCGCTCGCCGTCGGATGAGTCGAGAAGCACCCGGGTCACAGCACCGGTCCCATGGTCCTCGTCGAGGATCCGGACCTTGTAGTTGGTCAGCTCGATGTCGGCTAGGTGCGGATGACGGTCGGTGATCGCGCCGCGCAGGGCGCGGTCGAGGGCGTTGACCGGTCCGTTTCCCTCCGCGACCCGCACGTAGCGCTCACCGTCGACCCAGATCTTGATCGTGGCCTCGGTCTGCACGCGCCCGTCCTCGCGCTTCTCGGTCAGCACCCGAAAGCTCTCGAGCCGGAACAGCGGCTCGTACTCGCCCGCCTCGCGGCGCAGCAGCAACTCGAACGAGGCGTCGGCGGCCTCGTAGTGGTAGCCGCGGTGCTCGCGCTCCTTGAGCCGCTCCAGGGTTCGCTGCGCGACCTCGTCGTCGACCGCGATCCCGGCGGCCTCGGCACGGCTCACCACGGTTCCCTTGCCGGATAGCTCGGAGACCAGGACGTCGCGGCGATTTCCGACCAGCTCCGGATCGGTGTGCTCGAAGGTGCGCACGTCGGCGCTCACCCCGGCGACGTGCATGCCGCCCTTGTGCGCAAACGCGTTTCGCCCCACATAGGGCTGGTCCGGGTCCGGCGTCGCGTTGCAGATCTC
Organism: Actinomycetota bacterium; assembly: GCA_038040285.1. Lineage (GTDB taxonomy): Bacteria > Actinomycetota > Thermoleophilia > Solirubrobacterales > 70-9 > Mayfieldus. Next base: position 20,777 of record JBBPIN010000029.1, on the reverse strand, counting down.
GTCGACGTAGTGGGCGGTCTGGGTCAGGGTCGAGAGCTGCTCGGATGAGACGACGTCGAACCCCATCTTCAATTGCAGCGCGGGCAGGATCGAGACCAGGTTCGCGTTGCCGCAACGCTCCCCGTAGCCATTGATCGTCCCCTGGACCAGCCGCGCGCCCTCGCTGACGCCAGCCAGCGAATTTGCGACCCCGCACTCGGCGTCGTTGTGCGTGTGGATTCCGACCTCGACGTCGCCATCGAGGGCGCTCACCACGGCGGCTGTGGTCTCGGGGACCTGGTGGGGGATGGTTGTGTCGGTTGTGTGGGAGATGGTGAAGTTGTAGGCCCCGGCGCCGGGGGGGGCGCGCCGCACAAATCTTCGGTGCTGCAGCACTAAG
>JBBPIN010000029.1:0-20388 GCA_038040285.1 Actinomycetota bacterium | reverse complement strand
CTCGGCATCGTCATCGAGGGCACTCACCACTGCGGCTGTCGCCTCGGCGACCTGGTGGGGCAGGCTGGAGCCGTTGGTGTCGCAGAGGGTCACGTTCTCGGCCCCGGCGCCGGCGGCGGCGCGCAGGCACTCGATCGCGTAGCCGGAGTCCTCGCGCCAGCCATCGAAGAAGTGCTCGGCGTCGTAGATCACCCGCTTTCCCTCCCCGCGGCAGAAGCTCACCGAATCGGCGATCATCGCCAGGTTCTCCTCGCGCGAGACCTTGGTCACCTTCTCGAGGTGAAGCGCCCAGGTCTTGCCGACCAGGGTCACGGCCGGCGCGAAGCTGCCGACGAGCACCCGCAGCGCCTCGTCGTCCTCGACAGCGACGTCGCGCCGACGCGTCATGCCGAAGGCACACACCGTCGCCGTCTCCAGCGGCTGATCGGAGAGCAGCTCGAACAGCTCCGCCTCCTTCGGGTTGGAACTCGGAAATCCGGCCTCGATGAAGTGCACCCCGAGCCGGTCGAGGGCGCGGACGATGCGCAGCTTCTCGCGCGCCGAGAGCGACATGCCTTGCCCTTGCATACCGTCTCGAAGGGTCGTGTCGTAGAGCTTCACCTGTTGCATCTGATGCCTTCCTGGTTTCGAGGGTTCGGGCGGGAGGCCTCTCGGCCCTGGTGCGCGCAAACGCGCTTGCCGCTGGTCGCTAGGCGACAGCGGCGGCGCTAATTCGCCCGATTACCTCGAAAAGGCGCTGCATCAGGTGGTGACTCTACTCCCCTCGTCGACAGGCGCCGCCTGCTCGACGAAGTCGAGCCACTCGAGGTATTCCTCGGCGCGCCCGTAGAGCGCGTCCTCGTACTTCGCCTGCACGTGGCGGGTTATCTCGCCAGGCTCGCCGATCTCGTGGTCGTCTATCTCGCGCACCGGCACCAGCTCGGCGGCGGTGCCGGTGAGGAAGATCTCCTCGGCCAGGTACAGCTCCGCCCTCGCGACGTCGCGCTCGACCACGTTGTAGCCGAGGTCACGCGCGATCTGGATCACCGACTTGCGGCTCACCCCGTCGAGGATCGACGCGGCGTGCGGTGGGGTGACCAGCGTGCCCTCGCGAACCACGAAGACGTTCTCGCCCGAGCCCTCGCAGACAAAGCCGCGCTCATCGAGCAGGATCGCCTCCTCGTAGCCCGCCTTCGCCGACTCGGTCTTCGCGAGGATCGAATTCAGGTACTGGCCCGAGGCCTTGGAGTGCGGAATCAGCCCCGCGGGTGAAATGCGCCGCCAGGAAGAGACCCGGGCGCGGATCCCGTGGCGCTTTCCGTCCTCGCCGAGATATGCGCCCCAGGGCCAGGCCGCGACCATCACGTCGATAGGGGCGTTCGGCGCGTAAAGGCCCATCTCGCCGTAGCCGCGGAAGGCGAGCGGCCGGATGTAGCAGGAGTGCAGACCGTTGCGGGTGATCAGCTGATGGGTTGCCGCCCGGATCTCCTCGGTGGAGAACGGCAGATCGAGGTAGAACATCTCGGCCGACTTGGCGAGCCGATCGAGGTGGTCTTGGTGCCGGAAGATCGCCGGCCCGCGCTCGGTCTCGTAGCAGCGGATCCCCTCGAAGACGCCGCTGCCGTAGTGAAGCCCGTGGCTGAGCACGTGGACCTTGGCCTCGTCCCAGGGGACGAACTTGCCGTTCAGCCAGATCAGCTCAGCCTTCTCCATAGTGCCGGAAGTATGCCCGATGGCGGCGACCACAGGCGAGACTAAAGTTGCCCCGCTGGGTTACTAGGACCAAACGGCCACCCTGGAGGTTTTTCTCGTGCTGAAGCGGATGCGTTCCAAGCTCACCTACGCCAACGTGATGGCGACGATCGCCGTATTCCTCGTGCTGACGGGGGTCGGATTCGCGGTCGCCAAGCGCTTCAAGGTCGGCACCCGGCAGCTGAAGAACGGGGCCGTGACCAGCAAGAAGATCCACAAGGACGCGGTCAACGCGTCGAAGATCAAGACAGGGGCCGTGGGCCGTTCGGAGATCGCCAGCGGCGCCGTCAATACCGCCAAGATCTCCAACCAGTCGGTGACGCGGGCGAAGATCGCCGACTCGGCGATTCCCCTGCTCGGAACGCTGCGCACAGGGCAGACGCTGCGGGGCATGTTCGACATCGGAGACACGGGGGCCGCCGTGTCCGCCACGACCGTTGGCGGCTCCAGCTTCCAGTTCCCGCTCAACAACGCTCCCAGTGCTCCGCAGGCGAACGTGATCGACTTGGTTGCGAACCCGAGCGCCAGCTCGGCAAGTTGCTCCGGTGTCGGCGGCGGCAACCAGCAGACGCCCAACGCCGCCAGCGGGCAGCTCTGCGTCTACATCACTGGAAAGACCAATCTCGACACCACTCCCGTCACGATCCTCAACACGAGCCGTCTCGGATTCGGGCTGCAAGTCAAGTCGAATCTGGTCGGCGCATATGAGGCGACGGGCTTCTGGGCAGTGACGTCGCCCTAGCCCGCGCGGCTAGACCGCCAGCTCGGCGAGCACGGCCTCGGTCATTTCTCTGGTGCCTACCTCAACCTCGGGGGGCAGGTCGGGCATCGGCGGAGTGTCGGTGACGACGCTGGCCAGGTCCGGGGTTCGCAACCCGCGTTCTAGAACCGCGTCGACGGCCTCCTCGATCGCCGCCGCCTGCTCCGGCATCTCGAAGCCATAGCGCAGCATCAACGCCGCCGAGAGAAAGGTGGCGAGGGGGTTGGCGATCCCCTTGCCTGCGATGTCGGGCGCCGAGCCGTGCACGGGCTCGAACAGGCCCGGGCCGTCGCCGCCGAGGCTGGCCGACGGGAGCATTCCCAGCGAGCCAGTCAGCATCGCGGCCTCGTCGCTGAGGATGTCGCCGAACATGTTCTCTGTCACCAGGACGTCGAAGGCCGCCGGCTTGGAGACCAGCTGCATCGCCGCGTTGTCGACCAGCATGTGCTCCAACGCAACGTCGCCGTAGTCATCGGAGACCCGGGTCACGGTCTCGCGCCACAGCCGCGAGGTCTCCAGGACGTTGGCCTTGTCGACCGAGGTCACGTGCGCTGCCCGGCCCGAGTCGCCGGCGCGCTGGCCTGCGGCCTCGAAGGCTGTGTGGGCGATGCGCTCGATCTCGGCGACCGTGTAGCGGCAGTCGTCGTGGGCGGCGTCGCCGTCGCGCCCGCTGTCGCCGAAGTAGATGCCGCCGGTCAGCTCGCGGACCACGAGCAGGTCGGTGCCGGCGATCAACTCCTCGCGCAGCGGGCTGGCCGAGACGAGCGCCGGGCTGGGCCGCACCGGGCGCAGGTTGGCGTACAGCCCGAGACCCTTGCGCAAGCCCAGCAGCCCCTGCTCGGGACGAGGCGCGTCGGGGTCGGTGCTGTCCCACTTCGGCCCGCCGACGGCGCCCAGCAGCACCGCGTCGGCGGCGCGGCAGGCGTCGAGCACCTCGTCGGTCAGCGCCGTGCCGTGGGCGTCGATCGAGGCCCCGCCCACCTCACGCTCGTCGAACTCGAACTCGCCGACCGCCTCGAGCAGGCGCCGTGCGGCGGCGGTTATCTCCGGCCCGATCCCGTCGCCGGGCAGCAACACGATCCGCGCGCTCACGGCAGCGGCTCCGCGCTCGGTTTCCGGGCCTCGATGTTGAGCCGAACGTAGTCGAGTACCAGGGGCTCGCCCATCTGGGCGGCCACCGCGGCGATGAACGGCTCCTTCATCTCATCCGGTAGCTGCTCGAGGTGCGGGCCCAGCGTCACCGTCGCGAGGAAGTCGATCGGCTCTGCGGGCCGAACCTCTTTGCGCTGCAGCCAGCAGCGCACCTCCTCAAACCCGGTGGTGCGCAGGACGGCCTCGGTGTCCTCGGCGGTGGCGAAGTTCCAGATCGCGCTCATGCCGGCGAAGTGCTCGCCGAAGCGCGGCTGCGCGGCGACCTCCATGATCGCCGCGGCGAGCGTCGCGACGTTGCCGCTGCCTCCGCACTGGGCGACCAGCCGGCCACCCGGACGCAAGGCCGCAGACAGGCGTCCGAAGAGGTTCTCATGGTCGGTGATCCAGTGGAAGACCGCGTTGGAGAAGACGAGGTCGACCTCCTGGCGGAGATCGAGCTTCGCAAGGTCGCCCTCGCGAACTTCCGCTCGATCCCCGAGCGTCACGCGAGCCTTGGCGACCATCGAGGCTGAGCCGTCAATCGCGATCACCTTGCCATCGGGAAGCCGATCGAGGAGCAGCACGGTCACGCGACCCGACCCGCAACCCGCGTCGAGCACGGTCTCGTCACCGCGCAGCGGCAGGCGCTCCAGCACCTCCTGGGCCCACTCGAATTGGGGATCGGAAACGCGGTCGTAGACCTCCGCGTCCCACTCGCGCGGCCCGGTGTGGGCCGCTCTAGTGGACACGGGCTCTCCATTGCGGCCCGCTCACATCACCCTCGGTTCGCGCTCGGCCCACCATCAAGCTCCTTGCTTGAGCCTCGCGCTCACAGCGCCGTCGTCACGGGGCCGGCGTCGGCCTTGCCCGCGGACTCGAACTCGTCGATCGCGCCGGAGTTCTGAATCGTGACCCCGATGTCGTCGAGGCCGTGCAGCAGCCGGTGCTTTACTTCCTCGTCGATCTCGAACTTGACCACGCCGCCGGCGTAGTCGACGGTCTGATCGTCGACGTCGATCCGCGCCTCCCCCGCCTCGGCCACGCCGCGGCAGTGTTGCTCTTCGAGGATCACGGGGAGCAACCCGATCTTCATGCAGTTGGCGTAGAAAATGTCCGCGAACGACGGCGCGGCGATCGCCTCGAAGCCAAAGTCCTGAAGGGCCCAGGGAGCGTGCTCGCGCGACGAGCCGCAGCCGAAGTTGCGTCCCGTGACCAGGATCGGGTTGGGCTCCAGCTCGATCTCGCCGTCACGAATCCAGTCGTAGAACAGGAACTCCCCGAAGCCGGTTCGCTCGATCCGCTTCAGGAACTGCTTGGGGATGATCTGGTCGGTATCGACGTCGGCGCGGTCGAGAAAGGAGACTCGGCCTTCGATGATCTCTATGGCGCGCACGAATCGCTCCTCGTCATTTGTCACTCGTCATTCGCGCTTACCTCGAATGACGAATGACGACCTACGAATGGCTCCAATCTCGGATATCCACGAAATGTCCTTCGATCGCGGCTGCTGCTGCCATCTTGGGACTGACCAAATGTGTGCGCCCGCCCTTGCCCTGACGGCCCTCGAAGTTTCGATTCGAGGTCGAGGCGCAGCGCTCGCCCTCGGCGAGGATGTCGGGGTTCATGCCCAGGCACATCGAGCAGCCCGCGCTACGCCACTCGAAGCCGGCGCCACGGAAGACTTCGTCGAGCCCCTCCTCCTCGGCCTGCGCCTTGACCTGCTGCGAGCCGGGGACGACCATCGCCCGCAGTGAGTCGGCCGCGTGGCGTCCCTCGACCATCGAGGCCGCCTCTCGAAGATCGCCGATCCGCGAGTTGGTGCAGGAGCCGATGAAGACGCGGTCGAGTGGGATCTCCCGCATCGGCGTACCGGGCTCGAGCGCCATGTACTGAAGGGCGCGCGCCGCGGTTTCGGGGTCGACCGAGGAGCCAAGCGTCGCGGGGTCGGGTACCGAGTCGGTCACCTCGACCACCATCCCGGGGTTTGTACCCCAGGTCACCATCGGCGCCAGCTCGCCGGCGTCGATGTGCACCTCGGTGTCGAAGGATGCTCCGTCCTCGGTGGGTAGCGAGCGCCAGCGCTCCAGCGCGGCGTCGAAGTCGTCGGGTGCGCCGGGCCTGCCCTCGACCCACTCGAAGGTCGTCTCATCGGGGGCGATCATGCCGGCCCGGCCGCCTCCCTCGATGGTCATGTTGCAGACCGTCATCCGGCCCTCCATCGAGAGCGCCTCGATCGCCGGGCCCGCGTACTCGACCGCGTGGCCGACCATGCCGCCGGTGCCGAGCCGGCCGATCGTCGCCAGGATCAGGTCCTTGGGCGTGACGCCAGCACCCAGCTCTCCGGGGTAGTCGATCCGCATCGTCTTCGGCCGCTTCTGGACCAGGCACTGGGTCGCGAGCACGTGCTCGACCTCGGAGGTGCCGATGCCGACGGCGAGGGCGCCGAAGGCCCCGTGGGTGGAGGTGTGGCTGTCCCCGCAGACGATCGTCAGCCCGGGCTGGGTGACCCCCAGCTCGGGGCCGATCACGTGCACGATCCCCTGGCGGTCGGAGCCAAGCGAGTAGATCGGGATGCCGAACTCTTCGCAGTTTTGCTCCAGAACCTCGACCTGCTTGCGCGACAGCTCGTCGGCGATCAGCCGCGCGGTCGCGGTGCCGTCGGTGGGGACGTTGTGGTCCGCGGTGGCGATCGTCTTGTCGGGGCGCCGCACGCCGCGATCGGCAAGGCGCAGGCCCTCGAAGGCCTGCGGAGAGGTGACTTCGTGGACGAGGTGCAGGTCGACGTAGATCAAGCCGTCGGAGACCTCATGCGCCTCCCAGATCTTTTCGAACAGGGTCTTCGGCATCACGACCTCCTAAGGCCAGCGGCTACGACGGCCAGAAAGCGGGTGTGTTCGGCCCCATGATTCTCGAAATGGTGAGGCAGGTCGGCATCGAAGGTGACGCTGTCGCCGGTTCCCAGCTCATGGCTGGCGCCGTCGATCACAAGCGTCAGCTCGCCGTCGATGACCACCGCCGTCTCGCGGCTGCCCGGCTCGTGAAACGGGGGGTCGCCGGCGCCTCCCGTCGCCGCCTCCGGCTTCAGGACGTGCAACGAGACGTCGGCGCGCTGTCCTGGAAGTGGCGGGGTCAATTCCTCGTATTGGTGTCCCCCGTGCGAGTAGCGGCGCCGCTTGCCCTTGCGGGTGACCACCGCATGGGTGCTCTCGTCGAGCCGCAGCAGCTGCGAGAGGGTCAGGTCGAGGCCAGTGGCGATCTTCGCCGCCACGGCGAGCGTCGGGCTGGTCTCGCCGCGCTCCACCTGCGAGAGCATCGGTGCGCTGACCCCGCTTCGCTCGGCGAGGTCACGGAGCGATAGCGTCATCGCCTCGCGCAGTGCGCGGACGCGGGTCCCGATCGCCGGGACTTCGTCAGCAGGCGCAGTGGGCAGCGCGGGCTTTGCGGTCGCAACGGCGCTCACGATGGCGTACGTTATCACGTACGAACGTATGTAGCTTGGGCTCGTTAGCGCTGCTGGCCGGTCGGCCTGATCAGGACCTCGCTGATGTTCACGCGCTGCGGCTGGCTGACGACGTAGTGGATCGCCGCCGCGATGTCTTCCGCTTTCAGCACCTCGCCGGTCTGCTCGCGCATCTTCTCGATCGCTTGCACGACGACCGGATTTTTGTTGTGACCCTGGAGCTCGGTCTCGACGAATCCCGGCTCGACCACGGTGACCCGGATCCCCGAGTACACCGCCTCTTGGCGCAGCGCCTCGGAGAAGCCGACTACCCCGAACTTGGTCAGGTTGTAGACCCCCGCCCCCATCGCCGCCTGGCGCCCAGCTACGGAGGAGATGTTGACGATGTCCCCTCCCCCGCCATCGCGGATCAGCGGCATCGCGGCCTGCGTGCAATAGAGCAGCCCGAGCACGTTGACGTTGATCATCTGCCGCCACTCCTCGGTGTCAGCCCCCTCGATCGGGCCAAGGAGCATCACACCGGCGTTGTTGACGAGGATGTCCAGTCCGCCCATCTGCTCGGCGGCGCCCTCGACGAAGGAGCGGGCGGCGCCCTCGACGCCGATGTCAACCTCGAAGGAGTGAGCGCTGCCGCCCTCGGCGCCGATCCGGCCGGCGAGGTCCTCGAGGCGGTCCTTGCGCCGCGCTCCCAGCGCCACGGTCGCGCCTGCGCCAGCCAGGGCGAGCGCGGTCGCCTCGCCGATGCCCGAGGAGGCGCCCGTGACAACCGCCGTGCGTCCCTCCAGCGTCGCGCTCATGAGCCGAAATCTAGTTGAAGGGATCCGTCCGAGCAGCTTGAAACGGTCTTTGTGAAGGGGTCCTTACGCAAGCTTCACCGATTCCTTGTAAGAATGAAGCGGAATTTCCAACAAAAGTGGGTAAGTCCGACTGTTCTCTTTGCTTAGGTGCCGCGCTCGATGTCGTCCAACCATCATTCGCTCCCCGTACAACGCCGCCTCGCGACCGCGATCCTGGTCGCCCTCGCCACCGCGACCCTGACCTTCGCGGTCGCCGCGCTCCGACCCGCCCCCGGCTTTGCGCGCGGGGTCGGCTGCAAGGACGCCCGGGGGATTCCCGCCCGCCACTCGCTGGGTGAGCTTCGCCGCGCGACGCTCTGCTTGATCAACCACATTCGGCACGACCACGGCCTCGGCTCGCTGCATTCGCAGAACAGCCTACGCAAGGCCGCCCAGGGCCACAGCAGCGACATGGTCCAACGCGATTACTTCTCCCACGACAGCCCCGGTGGCGGGTCGATCCAGACCCGGATCGGGGGCAGCGGATACCTCGCCGGGGCAAGCAGCTACCGGTACGGCGAAGTGATCGGCGGCGGCACCAGGGGCAATGGCTCGCCGAAATCCGTCTCCAATGCGTGGATGAACAGCCCGCCCCACCGAGCCGCGATCCTCGATGGCGGCTTCCATGACCTCGGGGTCGGCGTCGCGCACGGCTTCCCCGGCAGGGGCAACCACGGCGCCACCTTCACGATCGACTTCGGCTCCAGGTCGGGCTAGCCCGGGCCGTTAAGGCCCCGGAGTCGGCTCCGACGCCGCGTCGGCGGTCGCCGCCTCCGCCTCGCGGATCGCGGCGCCTTCGAGCGCGTTGCCGAGCGCCCGCACATAGGCGCGGGCCGAGGCCTCGAGGATGTCCGTCGCGACGCCCTGGCCTGTCGCCAGGCGACCCGCCGCGTGCAGCATCACCGTGACCGCGCCGAGCGCATCCTCGCCGCCGGTCACCGCCTCGACGTGGTATTGCCGAAGCTCCGCCTCCGCCCCTGCGGCCTCCTGGATCGCGCGGAAGATCGCGTCCACCGGGCCGTCGCCAGAAGAGCGCGCCACCGATTCCTCGCCATTCGGCAGGGTCACCGCGACCTCGGCAACGGGTGCGTGGCGGGTGCCGGCCTCGACCTCGAACCAGGCCAGGGCGTAGGACTCGCTGCGCTCGCGCATCTCGTCGGAGACGATCGCCTCCAGGTCTAGCGCGGTGATCTGCTTCTTCTTGTCGGCGATCTCCTTGAAGCGCGCGAAGGCCTGGTTGAGCGCGTTGCCCTCGACCTTGAAGCCGAGCTGCTCGAGCGCGTCGCGCAGCGCGTGTCGGCCGGAGTGCTTGCCGAGCACAATCGAGTTCGAATCGAGTCCGACTTCGGTCGCGTCCATGATCTCGTAGGTCGTGCGTTCCTTCAGCACCCCGTCCTGGTGGATCCCGGACTCGTGCGCAAAGGCGTTGCGGCCGACCACCGCCTTGTTCGGCTGAACCACGTAGCCGGTCAGGCGCGAGACCATGCGGCTGGTGCGGGCCAGCTCGCGGCTGTCGATGCTGGTGTCGAGCCCGTGCACGTCGTTGCGCGTCCGAAGCAGCATCACGATCTCCTCCAGCGAGCAGTTGCCCGCTCGCTCGCCGATCCCGTTGACCGCGCACTCGACCTGGCGCGCACCGGCGAGAACGCCGGCATATGAGTTCGCGACCGCGAGGCCAAGGTCGTCATGGCAGTGGACGGAGGTACGAACGTCGCGCAGCGCCGGGACCAGCTCATACAGGCGCCGGAAGTACTCAGCGTACTCGTCCGGCGTCGTGTAGCCGACGGTGTCGGGGATGTTGATCACCGTCGCCCCCTCCTCGACCGCGATCGCGCAGACCTCGGCCGTGAACTCGACGTCGGCACGGGTCGCGTCCATGGGCGAGAACTCGATGTCCTCGCAGTAGGAGCGCGCCAGCGCCACCGCCGCCTTGGCCTGACCCTTGACGTCGTCACGGGTGGTCTGAAGCTGGTGCTCGATGTGGATGTCGGAGGTCGAGATGAAGGTGTGGATGGAGGGGCGCGCGGCGTCCTTGACCGCCCCCCAAGCGGCGTCGATGTCTGCCTTGTGGGTGCGCGCCAGGCCGCAGATCACCGGACCCTCGACGCGCCGCGAGATCTCCTGCACAGCCTCGAAGTCGCCAGGGGAGGTGATCGGAAAGCCGGCCTCGATCACGTCGACCCCGAGGCGCGAGAGCTGCTGGGCGATCTCGACCTTCTCCTGGGTGTTCAGGGAGATGCCCGGCGACTGCTCGCCGTCACGGAGCGTCGTGTCGAAGATGTGGACGCGGTTTGCGTCTGATACGTCGGGGCCCATTGCCCTACCTCCTTCTGCTTGCTGTTCCGATGACCTTGTGTTGTTCTCGCGGCTCCGCGCCGCCCAGCGCTCTATCCCCCTAGCGGGGGAGCAGAAGGAGAAGCGCGAGGCTGTCGGGGCGATGCGTCATCAGACCTGCGCAGGTTAGCGCACACCGCCCGGCCGTTCGAGGCAACGCCGTTCGGGCGGCCCTAGTAGTTGAAGCCGATCTCGCAGCCGAACTCGTGCTCGCTGCCCGGCCCGCCCTTGCACTTGTCGTTGTCCCCGCCCCCGAACAGGAAGTCTCCTCCCAGTCCACCGATCAACCAATCCACGCCCGCTCCCCCGAACAGGTGATCGCCGCCCTTGGCGCCCTTCAGCGTGTCGTTGCCCGGCCCGCCCTTGCCCGTGTCGTTGCCTGGCCCGAGGTTCGCGAGGTCATTGCCGTCTGCGGTCGTGACCTTGTCGGTGCCGCCGCCGGCAAATGCCTTGTCGTCTCCGGGTCCGGTGTCGACCTTGTCGTTGCCATCACCGGTTGCGACCTGATCGTTGCCGCCGCTGGTATCGACGTTGTTGTTGCCGTCGCCCATGTCGACGTCGTCGTCCTCGGGTCCCCCCACGAACTTGTCATTCCCAGCCCCCGTGGAGACCTGGACGAGTATCGGCCCCGGGAAACCGGTGGTGTCGAACCCGAAAACGACCGAATCGGAGCCATCCACCGTCTCGATGAAGATGCCATGGACGAGGGACCGCGGGCAGTGGAGCTTGTGAAACGGCTCCACGCTGTCCCGGTAGCACCCGGCCGGGATCGGGTCCTCGATGTCGTGACCGATTATGTACTCGTCCTTGATCGAGTCGTAATCGATCGTGACCAGGTCGTTTCGTTCGTCGCCCTTGATGATCAAGATGTCGTGATCGATCGAGACCGTCTGATGTGCAGACGCAGGCGAAGGCAGCGCCAACAGGGAAACGGCCACGGCTGCCGCCAGGCAGAGGATCGGACGAGACCCGCTCCTGATCACATGTCGAATCTAGTTTTGACCTGACCGATGGTCAACCCCACTATTGGTCCATCCTTCAGGATGCCGACCTCCTCTCCGCCTAGGCTCCAGCCCATCGACGCCGGCGAAGACACTTCGATCCCCCGCGCGACCTGGCTCGCCCTGCTGGCGATGGGCCTCGCCGTCCTCGTTCTCGCCAACGACTTCTCGGCGATCAACGTGGCGCTGCCGGTGATGGAAAAGGACTTCCACACCAACATCAACACGCTCCAGTGGGTGATCAACGCCTACGCGCTGACCTTCGGGGTGCTGATCGTCACCGGGGGCAGGCTCGCGGACCTGTTCGGGCGTCGGGAGGCGTTCTTCGTCGGCTCGGCGATCTTCGCCTCGATGTCGGCGCTCGGCGGAGCCGCCCAGACGGAGACGTGGCTGATCGGCTCGCGGGTGATCATGGGGGTCGGCGGGGCGCTGATGTGGCCGGCGATCCTCGGCATGACCTACGCGGCGCTGCCCGAGGACAAGGCCGGGCTGGCCGGCGGGTTGATCCTTGGCGCCGCGGGGATCGGCAACGCGATCGGGCCGCTGCTCGGCGGCACCCTGACCGACCTGCTGAGCTGGCGCTGGATCTTCTTCTTCAACGTCCCCGTGACCGCCTTCGCCGTGATCGTCACCTACCTAACGGTCCATCAGCCGACGCCGGAGAGCGAGGACACGCGGGTCGACTACTGGGGCATCGCCACCCTCTCCACCGGCCTGGTGGCGCTGCTGGTCGCCCTGGACCAGGTCGACGAGTGGGGCTGGGGCGACTCGCGCATCCTGGCGCTGCTGGCGATCGCCGTAATGCTGATTATCGTCTTTGCCTTCATCGAGCGCGGCGCCGGAAAGCACGCGCTGGTGCCGCGGGACGTGATGCGAAACGAGAGCTTCACGGCCTCCTGCCTGGCGATCCTGCTGATGTCGGCGACCTTCTTCGCCGCGCTTCTCTACCTGCCCCAGTTCATGCAGACGCAGCTCGATTACTCGCCATTGAAGGCTGGCGCGGGGATGCTGCCGTTCCTCGCCACCTTCGCTCTCGTCTCGTTCATCGCCGGGCCGCTCTACAACCGGATCGGGGCGAAGCCGATCGTCTCGGTCGGTGCCGCGGGAATCGCCGCCGGGCCGCTGCTGTTCTCGCAGATCGACTCGGGCTCTGGCTATGCGGCCTTGGTGCCCGGGATGGTGTTGCTGGGAATCGGAATCGGGCTCTTCTACTCCACCGCGACGACCGCCGGAGTGACCTCGGTGGACGTGTCCCGCACCAGCCTCGCCGGCGGGATCATCTACATGTTCCAGATCGCCGGGGGGTCGATCGGGCTCGGCCTCACGACCACCGTCTTCTCCTCGGCCGACAATTTCGTCGACGGCTTACAGGGCGCGTTCCGGCTCGATGGCCTGCTGGCGCTGGGCGGCTTCGTGCTCACCGTGCTGCTGGTCGGCGGACGGTTGCGGCTGCGACGCGCTGCACCAGCAGGCGCCGATAGCTCCTAGGGGCGCTACTGCCTCTCGACGTCGCGGCCGGGCCCGCCCAGCAACCTGTCCTGGCCCTTGCCGCCCTTCAGCACGTCTCGGCCCTTGCCGCCTTTCAAGACGTCGACGCCCTTGCCGCCATTGAGAGTGTCGCGGCCGTTGCCCCCGAGCAGGCGATCGTCGCCGGCTCCACCCCGCATGGTGTCGGAGCCGCTGCCGCCCCGCAGGCTGTCGCCGCCGATCCCGCCGCTCAGCGACACCGGGATGTGAATCGACGGCCCGACCGAGAATGTGTCCCTGCCGATGCCCAGCGAAGCCGAGAATGCGACGAACTCCGACGTCGGGCAGCTGATTTGCGAGGTCGAGATCTGCGTGCATTGGACCGGCACCGCCGTGATCGGGTTCCTGGAGGTGATCAGAAACTGGGTCTGGGTCCCGTCCAGCGCCACCGAGATCTCGTCCGCCTGCGGCGAGCCGGTGATGTTGAGCTGCAGCGCCGATGCCCGTGCCCCGTGTCCGCTCGGACCGGTTCGCACCGAGACGCCGGTGCCGGCGCCGGCAGCAGGGGCAGCCGTGGCCAAGCCGGCCGCCAGACAGAGGGCGGTGATGAAGGTCCCCTGCTTCATGGGCGCGAGACTAGAACACGACCCCCCCGACTGCGATGCGGTCAGGGGACGAGGACGACCTTGCCGATGTTGCGGCGCTCGGCGATGAAGCGGTGGGCATCGGCAGCGCGGTCGAACGGGAACGTCTCCGCCACCACTGGCCGCAGACGGCCGTCCGCGAGCAGCGAAAGCAGGGGCTCGATCACGCGGTCGAGGTTTCCCTCCCGGTCCCACCAGCTCAGCATGTTGAGCCCGAACACCCCCTTGTTCTCGTTCATCACCCCGAGGCTCTTCCACCACGGCATCGTCGCCAGCGGAGCCTTCAGCACCGTCCGCGCCGCGGTCACGAGGTTGCGGGTCTCGCCGGTCTGCACCTCGCTGGCGCCGTACATGATCAGCCGCCCGCCCTGGCGCAGGATCCGGTAGCCCTTGCGGAAGCTCGTCGGACCGAGCGCGTCGAGGATCACATCGACGCCCTCGCCGTCGGTGATCCGCATCACCTCCTCGGCGAAGTCCTTGTTTCGATAGTCGATCGGGTGGTCGACGCCCTGCTCGCGGATCGCATCGTGCTTGGAAGCCGACGCGGTCCCGAACACCTCGGCCCCGCGCACATTGGCGATCTGGGTGGCGGAGATCCCGACGCCTCCGGCCGCGGCGTGGATCAGAGACCGCTCGCCCGCATCGAGGCCGCCCATCACAACAAGCCCTGCCTGCGCGGTCGCGTAGTTGACCGGAAAGGCGGCCCCCTGCTCGAACGAGAGCTTCTTCGGCAGCGCAAAGACCATGTCGGAAGGCACGCTGACCAGCTCCTGATAACCGCCAAACCGGGTGCCGGCGAACACCCGGTCGCCAACCTTGTGGTCCTCCACACCTTCCCCGAGCGACTCGATCTCGCCGGCGACCTCATAGCCGACGACGCAGGGCAGCGGCGGCGCGTCCGGGTACAGGCCAGTGCGAGCCAGGGTGTCGGCGAAGTTGATCCCCGCTGCCCTGACGGCGATCCGCACCTCACCGGGTCCGACCGGCGAGTCGGGCAGCTCCTGCACCTGCAGGACCTCGGGACCGCCGTGCTTGGTGATCACCACCGCGCGCATGGGCGTCAATCTATCCTCGATGGGACGGCGGCGAGCTAGAGGTCGACTGCGCGGCCGACCGAGAATCCGTCCAGCTCGATGATCTTGTCGATCGTCGACTGCTGCACCGGGGCGTCGGTGGTCAGCGCCATCACCGCGCGATCGCCTGACTGCTCGGCGCCAACGGCGGCGGAGATGATGTTGACCCCCTCCCCACCGAATGCCGTCCCCACCCTGCCGATCATGCCGGGCTGATCGGTGTAGCGGAACACCGCCAGGTGATCGGCGAACGGCAGGTAGAAGCCCTCGCCCCAGACCGAGACCAGGTAGGGCTCGTTGCGCGGCCCGACCCCGGTGCCCGCGACCTCTACCCCCTCATCGCCCGACTCGATCCGCACTCGGACCAGCTCGGTGAAGTCCCCTGAGACCGAGTCGCGCTGCTCGATCAGCTCGATGCCGCGCTCCTCCGCCATCTGCGGTGCGTTGACCAGGTTGACCGGCTCCTCGGTGTGACCGGAGAGGATCCCGACCAGGACCGCGATCCCGAGCAGGCGGGTATCGTGCTCGGCGATCCGGCCGCGGAACTCCGCCACGACGCGGTCGATCGAGCCGTTGCCCAGCCCCTGGGCAAGCCGGCCCAGCTTCTCGCACAGCGGCACGAACGGGGCCAGCGCCTCCATCTCCTCGGGGCGGACGGCGGCGATGTTGACCGCGTTCGTGACCAGGCCCCCGGTCAGCGCGGCTGTGACCTGCTCGGCGGTCACCAGGCCGGCGCGGTCCTGCGCCTCGGTCGTCGAGGCGCCCAGGTGGGGAGTGACGACCACGTCGTCGCGCTGGAATATCGGATGGTCGGTGAACGGCTCCTCGGGGAACACGTCCAGCGCCGCTCCGGCGATCTTGCCCGACTCCAGTCCCTCGACGAGCGCGTCGAGGTCGATCAGCTCGCCGCGCGCGCAATTGACGATCATCACCCCGTCGCGCATCTGCGAGATCGCGGCGGCGTCGATCCAGTTCGCGGTCTCCGGGGTCTTCGGCAGGTGCAGGGTGATGATGTCCGCGCGCCCGTAGAGCTCCGCCGTGTCCCCCACGCCCTCCGCGCCGAGCTCGCGGAAGCGCTCCGCGGAGACGAACTTGTCGAAGGCGACAACCTCCATCTCGAACGCCTGCGCGCGCTTGGCGACCAGTTGGCCGATGCGCCCGAAGCCGATCACCCCGAGAGTCTTTCCGTAGAGCTCTGTGCCGCCGAAGCGCGACCGCTCCCACGCGCCCCCGGTCAGCGAGCGATGCGCCTGCGGCACCTTGCGAAACAGGGCCAGGATCAGCGCCATCGTGTGCTCGGCCGCCGCGACCGAGTTGGACTCCGGCGCGTTGGCGACGATGATCCCGCGGCGGGTCGCCGCCTCGATGTCGACGTTGTCGACGCCGGTCCCCGCCCTGCCGATCACCTTCAGGCGTTTGGCCCGCTCGATCAGATCGGCGGTCAGCTTGGTGCCGGAGCGGATCAGGATCGCGTCGTAGTCCCCGATTCGATCCGCAAGGTCGCCATCGGACATCTCGAGACCAAGGTCGACGTCGAAGTTCTGGCGCAGCAGCTCGACCCCGGAATCGGCGATCCGCTCCTTGACCAGGACGCGCTTGGCCTCGTCCGCCACTAGCTGACGGGCTCAGGGGCGACGCCGGCTTCGGCGAAGACGCGCTCCGCGGCTCCCGCCGCGGCGCCGGGCTCGGCGTCGTGGCCGAGCTCGCGAACCGCCATCTCCAGCCCGGTGAGGGCGACGACGATGTCGAAGGCGCCGTAGTAGCCGCAATGGGCGATGCGCACGATCTTGCCCTTCAGGTGGCCCTGGCCGCCGGCGACGGTGATTCCGAGGCGGTCGCGCATCAGCTTTGGCACCGCTTCGCCGTAGATCGAATCGGGCATCCGCGCGACGGTGACGACGTTGGCGTCCGGGTCGTCGGGGCCGAAGCGCTCCAGGCCCATCGCCTCGATGCCGGCGCGGGCGGCGCGGGCGAGGATCGCGTGGCGCTCGAAGACGTCCTCGAGCCCCTCCTCGAAGATCAGCTCCAGCGCCACGTCGAGGGCGCGCCAGAGGGTCACGGCCGGTGTGAAGGGGCTGTTGGCGGGCTGCTCGCGCTGGCCCTTCGCCGTCTTTGCCCAGTCGAAGTAGTAGCGGCGGCCCGGGTTCTCGGCGGCGGCGGCCAGCGCCCGCTCCGAGACCGAGGCGAAGGCGAGGCCGGGCGGCGTCATCAGCGATTTCTGCGAGCCCGCGATCACCACGTCCACCCCCCACTCGTCCTGGGGCAGATCGACGGCACCGAGGCCCGAGATCGCGTCGACCGCGAGCAGCGTGTTGTTGGCGCGCGCGACGTCGGCCAGCGCGCCCACGTCATTGACGACCCCGGTCGAGGTCTCCGATTGGGTTGTGAACAGCGCCCGGGCGGGGCGCCCCAATCTCGCCAGCGCCTCGCCCACCTGGTCGGGATCGACCTTCTCGCCCCACTCGAACTCGAGGTGGGTCGTCTCGGCGCGGAACCCCGCGCACATTTCGGCCCAGCGCTGGCCGAACTTGCCCGACGACGCAACCACTGCGGGCTCGCCCGGCACGACCAGATTTGCGACCGCCGACTCCATCGCTCCCGATCCCGAGGCCGCGAAAGAGAGCACGTCGTTGCCGGTCTGGAACACCTTCGGCAGGCGCTCCAGCACCCGCTCGTAGACCTCGACGAACGCGGGCGCGCGGTGGTAGGTGATCGGCTCCGCCATCACCTGTGAGACCCGCGGCGGCAAAGGCGTCGGTCCGGCGGTCATCAGGTACTGCTTGTTGAAGATTCCTGGGTTCATGGGTCGTGCCTGCGGTAGGCAGGGGATTCACAGGTTATTGGTCGCTGTGGCCGGGTTATCCGTCCATTCACCCGAGTGGTGTCGGCGGCGCGGTCTACTCTGCGCACGCGGCCCTGAGGGGTGGGCCAATCCACGCCGATCGGAGGACTCCCATGTACCCAGTCAGTTATCAGGCCGACCATGCCGGCGAGGGCAGAAACCGGCTGACCACGCTCCTGCGCTACATCGTCGCCATCCCGTGGCTGATCGTCGCCGGGCTCTACGGGTTCGTTGCCAGTATCGCCGTCTTTATAGCCTGGTTCGCGCTCGTCTTCACCGGCCGCTATCCGGAGGGCCTTTACAACTTCGTCGCCGGCTACGTGCGCTTCAACAGCCGCGCCAACGCGTTCATCTATCTGCTCACCGACGAGTGGCCGCCGTTCAACGGCGACACCAACGAGGGCTACCCGGTGCGGATTGGCATCCCGGCGCCGATGCCCGAATACAGCCGCCTCAAGGCGGGCCTCCGCCTCATCGTCGGGATCCCGGTGATCCTGCTCGCCTATGTCCAGTCGCTGATCGCGCTCGTGGTGTCGATCATCGCCTGGTTCGCGATCGTCTTCACGGGCAAGCTGTCGGAGGGGCTGTTCGATCCCCTGCGCTCGGCGCTTGCCTACACGACGCGCGCAACCGCGTACTTCGCGCTGTTGACCGAGGACTGGCCGCCGTTCTCGCTCGAGGAGTCCTCGGCCGCAAGCCAACCCGCTCCCCCGCCTCCCCCGCCCGTGCCGCCGGACCCAGCTACACCCCCCCAGTAGCCCAAACCGGCAATCGAGATCGGAGGACTAGATGTACCCAATTGCGTATGAAGCTGACTACGTTCGAGAGAGGAACAGGCTGACAACGTTCTTCCGCCTGATCCTCGCGATCCCCTGGCTGATCGTCGCCTACATCTACGAGATCGCCGCCGCCGTGGTCCTGGTAATCGCATGGTTCGCCCTCGTGATCCTGGGTCGCTATCCCGAATGGGCCTACGACTTCAATGCGGGGGTGCTGCGGTACTTCACCCGGTTCTTCGCCTGGGGGTACCTGCAGACCGACCAGTTCCCGCCCTTCGGCATCGGGCCCGATCCCACCTACCCGGTCCGCCTGCAGGTCGCACCGCGGGCCGAGAAGCAGAGCCGGCTCAAGGCGCTGTTCCGGATCATCCTCGTGATACCGCTGTTGCTTGTCCAGTACGCCATCAACCTGATCCACCTCGGGGCCGCGGTCGTCGCCTGGCTCACGATCGTCTTCCGCGGCTATCAGCCGGCGGGCATCCACAACGCGCTGGCGTTCGCAAACGGCTGGCACGCGCGCGCGTTCGGGTACATGTTGCTGCTGCGCGACGAATACCCACCCGTCGGTGACGAGCCGGTGCAGGTCGGCGACGTTCCGGCCGCAGGCCAGCCGGCTCTGGGCGGCTCGGCCGCGGGCCAATAGGCATTGGCTGAAGTTCCAACCGGGGTCGAGGCGTTCGGCGTCAACGCGATCGTCCTGCCGGAGGACGAGACAGAGCGCTTCGGCCCGGCGAATCTCCAGACGCGTAGCCGACCGCGCTACTTGACGTAGTGGTGAAGGAGCTGTAGCTCGACCCGCTCGGAGGAACTTGCCAGAAGCGGCCCGATGCGGTCATTGAAGCTGGCGAACTCGGGGTCACTATTGACGGCGTCCGCCCCCTCGCGATCCGAGAAAACCCCAATGCCCCGCACCAGACCGGCCGCCTCGTCGCCGAGGATCAACACGCTCTCGAGCGCGGGATGACCGCTGAGAAAGTTGGCGGCGAACTAGTAGATCTCGGCCACCTGCTCGAAGTGTCCGGGCTTGGCGTGCAAAGTGAACTCCGCTACGTGCATTGGATGATCCTTTCTCGGTGGGGGTCGGTTTAGGCGTCGTAGTCGTCGTGATACCGAACGCCGCTATCGCCCGCCGACGGCACACCGGTCGCACGACCGGCTGGCTCCTCCCACTCCTCCTGTCGGCCGAGCGCCGTCATGTCGAGGTAGTAGTGGGTGCCGCCGACCTGCTCGGTCCCGCGCCCGTAGGTCGAGTACGTGTGGAAGACGCTGTCGCCTTCTCGCAGGAAGACGCTGGTGCCGTGAAGCTCACCCTTGGGGTCGTGAGAGCCCGCCTGCTCGAGCTCCTCCTTGTCCCGGTAGTTGTATTCGATCGGTGCGACGGCTTCGTCGAGCGTGACGTGGAAGTCGTAGTTGAAGTCGCTGCCGAACGAGGAGTACCAGGGGAAGGTCCAGCCCATGCGCGCCTTGAAGGGCTCGATCTTGGCCAGCGGCGCGCGGGAGACGGCGGCCATCGTGGTGTCGCGAGCGTGCAGGTGGGCGAGATTGCCGTACTGGTCGACCCGACCCGAGCAGCTCGGGCAGCCGTCGTCCCAGATCGGATCGAACATGAAATGGTCGACGATGAGCTGGCGGCGCCCCTCGAACAGGTCGAGCAGACTCGCCTCGCCGTCCCGGCCCTCGAACACGTACTCCTTGTCGATCTCGACCATCGGCAGCCGGCGGCGGTCAGCGTTCAGCGCGTCCCGTGTTCGAGTGACTTCCTTCTCCTTCGCGAGCAGCTCCTTGCGTGCAACAAGCCACTCTTCGCGTGACACAACCTGCGGAAGACTCATCGTTTGCAGGCCCCTAAAAGTCCTGGTCGATCCAGGGCATCATGTCGCGCAGCTCCTTGCCGACCTCCTCGACCTGATGACCGGCGGCTTCCTCGCGCATGCGCTGGAAGTTCTCGCCCCCGGCCCGGTTCTCGGCGATCCACTCCTTGGCGAACTCGCCGGACTGGATGTCGGCGAGGATCTGCTTCATCGCCGCCCGTGACTCGGGCCCGATCACCTTCGGGCCGCGGGTCATGTCGCCGTACTCGGCCGTGTTGGAGATCGAGAAGCGCATGCCCTGGATGCCCTTTTCGTACATCAGGTCGACGATCAGCTTCAGCTCGTGTAGGCACTCGAAGTAGGCGAGGCGCGGGTCATATCCAGCTTCGACGAGGGTCTCGAAGCCGGCCCGCACGAGTTCGGTGGCTCCCCCGCATAGAACCGACTGCTCGCCGAACAGGTCGGTCTCGCACTCGTCCTTGAAGGTCGTCTCGATGATCCCGGCCCGTCCGCCGCCGA
>JBBPIN010000028.1:0-35844 GCA_038040285.1 Actinomycetota bacterium | reverse complement strand
TCGCGCTAAGCGAGAGCCCGTACGCAGGCGCGACCCCGCCTAGATTCGCGTTAGGGCGTCCGGTCCTTCGTTGTTGCGGCGGATCGCATCCTCACGGGCCTTCCTAATCCTCTTGAGATCGCTCGCGTACGAACGGCCGTCACTTATCGAGTAGTCGATGCGATTACAGAGGCGGTGCGCCAGGAGGACGTTGTCCACGGTTTCCTTGCCGCCCTCTCTATTGGAGAGCGGGTAGTGCTCGACGGTAGGCATCCAGTCGCTCAACTCGGGGGTCACCGGCTCGAAGTAGCACGCGCCTCCAAGCTCCTCGGGGCAGAAGCATTCGGGCATCTTGCATGCGAGCTGCGTGATGTAACCCTGCTCGGCTGCCTTGATGAGGATTCTCTTCGCGCCGAGAGCCTTCAACTTGGCTGCAGCCGCTCGGCCGCGTTCAGGATCCCGCTCAATCCTCGACATGTACCAACGTTATTGCGCTGAGACCCCGCAGCGTTGGCTCGAGCGATATGGCTGCAGCCTGAGGCGGCGGCCTCTCCCTTGCTAGCGCTTTTCGCGCTCGGCGATCAGTCGGTCCCGTACGGCGTGGGTTATCGGTTGGACAAGAGGTAAGAGCGAAGCGACGGGGTGAGCGGGCTGCTGCAATCGCGTGAAAGCGAGAGTCCAGCGGTCGATCAGTGAGCGCCCGCTCGCTGCAGCTCCGAACGATCAGCGAAAGCGGCGTGGCCTACCGTCATTTGTTTGAGCCGATTTCCGTGCCTGAATCGGGCGGGCGCCCCCAATAAAGCCTCCTTGGTGCCATGGAGCGCAGTCTGCACTTCCGCTTTTCGCGCGAAGCGAGAGCGAGCGGAACGAGGTCCACCGCTGCTCCTCGGCGTGGAAAAGCGACACTTCTTGGGGGATACTCGGAACCGTGTCGCAGGAAAGCGCAGCGGGACGCACGATGGTTGAGCGCGCCGCGCTGCGGTGGCCGAGCATGGGCCCACGTGCAACACAAACGGTGCTGCGCCTGCCACAGGGGTCGCGAATGCGCAAGGCGATGCTGCGGCGAGCAGCGCGACTCGCCTTTGACGGGTGGATGCGCGGCGACTTCGAGCTCGTTCCCTACGTTGACGACCCCGAGGTTGAGACGCACATCATGCTGGAATCCGGGACGCCGATCGGCTTCGACTCCGTCTACTACGGCCCCGAGGGGCACTGCCGCACGATGGAGATCTGGAACGAGGCCTGGCGGAATTGGCGCGGCGATATCGAGGAAGTCATCGAGGAAGGGCGCGATCGGGTCTTGGTCGTCGCCCACGTCTACGCCGAGGGATCGGCTAGCGGGATCAAGCTCGACGAATGGGGCGCAGTGCGCTACACGTTCCGCGAAGGACGGATCGTGCGCGTGGATGCCGCCTTCGGTCCCGACCGAGATCGTGCGCGCGGTGCGCTGATCGAGAATCGTGATGACGCGTCCTGAGCCCGCCGGGCTGCGGGAGTAGTTGACGAGGCCGCTTCGGCACTTTCGCTCCTCGCGCATTGCGACAGCGCACCGGGCGTTGACCGCGCTCTCGCTGGTCGTCATAGAGAGACGGTTAGCGAGTGCGCCGTGCCCTAACGGCTGACCTCAAACAGTCGGGGCGACCGGATTTGAACCAGCGACCTTCGGGTTACGGATGCCGAGATCGAGCCGGCGCTGCGACCGTCCGACGTTTGGGCACTGGTGCCCAAAGAGCCAATCATCGCCCGCAAACTGCGGGGATCTAGAGTGCCGCTACAACGGCGGCGGCAGATGGATCATTCCGCTTGGGAATGCGGCCGCGGGCCGCTTTTCGCCGCGCCCACGCGCTCGCTTTCGACGTTCTGATCCGGCCTGGCGGTTCGAAGCGACGCGATCATCCTGCGAGAGAGTTCGCGGCCTCTATCCAATTGGAGAACTCGCAGGCCAGGTGCCACCGGTGCTCCCGGATGAAATATGACGGGGTAGCGGCTGGGAACTCGACGGTGAGACGAGCCTTGAACCCGTTTGGCTCGTCTCGGAACTGGTGGCGGATGGCGCCGACCGGTTGGCCGCTGCTGTCGCGGCCGGCAGCAACCCACTGAACGGGGAATGCCGGGTCCGCGCGAGTCGTTATGGCGGTGAGGTCGCTGTCGTCGAGGAATATCCGCATCGCCAGTGGTGAGCCGCCCGTTGTCTCGATGACCCGCTGAAGGCCATCATCACCCGCGCGAAGGACATAGTGGTCTGGGCAGGCGGCTATCAGGGCAGCCTCGTCCCCGACTTCGATGGCGCTTTGGTACCACTGGGGCATCCTCTCGGCGGAACCGCGCGCGCCGGTCAGCTCAACGGTGCACAGCCGGCGTCGTCCCCGCGACAACCCGGCGATGACCCGCTCACCCCGCTCAGACCAACGCAGCTCGCGGGCAAGCAGCCGTTCGAGGGCGTCGTGGCCGAGTTCCAGCTTCCTGGCGACCAGGCCCTGTCGCTGCGCGACCCCGTCACCAGACGGCGCGCTGATGCCGAGCTTCTTGCAAACCTTGCTCGCCCGGCGCGTCTCCCACGCGAGCACCTCGCTGCGCGGGACGCTCCGGCCGTCGATTTCCGCCGTGATGCTCAGGCCCGCGCCGCCCACGCATCAACCCTACTCTCGCCTCCCAGCTCGGGTCCCTCGCTGGTTTGCCCACGGTTCGACCTCTAGCAGGGTCAGTGGCCCCCGGCAGGATTCGAACCTCCGGCCCGCGCCTTAGAAGAGCCGTCTCAAGGCACAAGGCGCTCGGTCCAGTGTTTCGCCAGCGCTACCAGTTCGGTCTCCGCTACTCGCCCTCCTGCTACCAGCGGGCTACTAGTTCGCTCCACAAGCGCACTAAAACGCTTGAGGCCCGGAGCAATGCGGGACAACGAAAATCCAGGGCCACCGCCATTCTGCCGCGCTTTGACGCGCCATGGCGTCGTGGTTCAACCTAAGCGGACGACGGGACTTGAACCCGCTACCTCGAGCTTGGGAAGCTCGCGCTCTACCAGGTGAGCTACGTCCGCGTGGGTCCGATTCTAGGGGCGGCGCGGCAGCAGCGAGGCGGCGCGCACCAGCGCCCGCTCGAGGCGAGATCCCCGCGGCGGCAGAACGCCCAGCTCGCGCATGATCGCCGCGCCGTCGTAGTAGCTGACCAGGTGCGTGATCTGGTCCTTCTCGTCAAGCGTCGCGACGTCGACCCCTGCGCTGCTAACGCGGCGGCCGGTGGCGCGAAGCCCTTCCAATTCGCCGCTGTGGGTCATCGTCGCGGTCCATTCCCCGGCGTTGAAGTCCTCGCCGTGCGCCGCCCGCAGCAGCTCGAAGCGAAGGTCGGAGAAGCCGGTCTGAACCGACGCGACGTGGGCGCGGATCTCGTTGACGCCGCGGGCGACGGTGCCGGCGCCGCGATCGTCATAGACCGCGTCGGAGGAGAAGAACGCCGCCACCGCATCGGGGTCGTGCAGGTTCCAGGCCTCGAGGTAGGCGTGCATGAGCGCCTCGCGGGCGGTCCTCTCGGCCTGCTTGGCGGTGGCCACGAACAGATCTAACCACGCCGGCGCGGTTTGGTCTCTCTCTAACCTTGGCGGAGTGAGCGGCCGCTCCTTCATCGTCTTTCTCGCCGTGCTGGCCGTGGCCGGCCTGCTGGGCTTCGGCCTGCTCAGCAAGGGCGGCGCGAACATCGCGGTCGGCGAGGCGGCGCCGAGCGGTGACCTGCCCCGCCTCGACGGTAACGGGACCGGAAGCCTCTCCGACTACCGCGGCCGCTGGGTGCTGGTCAACTTCTGGGCCTCATGGTGTCTGCCCTGCCGCGACGAGTCCCCGGCGCTCGAGGGGTTCTATCGCCGGCACCGCGCGCAGGGGTTCACGGTGCTCGGCATCGACACCCGCGACCTCAGCGACGACGGCCGCGCATTCGTCGATCGCTACAACCTCACCTACCCGCAGCTTCGCGACGGCGACCGTGCGCATGACTTCGGCACCAGCGGCGTCCCGGAGAACTTTCTCGTCAACCCACAGGGGCGGCTGGTGTTGATCCGGCGCGGCCCGGTGGACCGCAGCTACCTCGACCAATTCGTGGCGCCGCTGCTTGGAGGCGGTCATGCGAACGGGTAGCCGGATCGTTGCTCTGACCCTGGCGCTCGCCGCGCTGCTCGCACCTGCGGCGGCCGGCTTCCGTCCCCAACCGCGGGCCTCGCTCCCCGACATCGAGGACGAGGTGATGTGCCCGGTCTGCGGCACGCTGCTGGAGCTCTCGGAGTCGCCGCAGGCGGATCGCGAACGAGTCTTCATTCACAAGTTGATCGCCGAGGGCCGCAGCAAGCAGCAGATCAAGGACGCGCTGGTCGCGGAGTACGGGCGCTCGGTGCTCGCCACGCCGCAGGGCTCCGGGTTCGACCTCACCGCCTACCTGGTCCCGATCATCGCCGCCCTGCTGGCGGCGACGGCGCTCGGGATCGGCGTGAGGCGCTGGCGGCGTTCCGCGCAGCCCGAGGAGCCAGAGCCGGAG
This sequence comes from Actinomycetota bacterium, assembly GCA_038040285.1. Lineage (GTDB taxonomy): Bacteria > Actinomycetota > Thermoleophilia > Solirubrobacterales > 70-9 > Mayfieldus. The sequence continues at coordinate 31,350 of JBBPIN010000028.1, read as the reverse complement.
CCAGCGGCCCCGCGCGGCGAGGACGCCGAACGGCTGGAGTCGGACCTGGCGCGGTATGACCTCTAGCGCCCCTGCAGGTCGCATTGGTACCGAATCGGGCGGCAAGGTTCAGCGGCAATGAGAGCGGTGAGAGGAGGCGAGTTCCGCTTCGCCTGCTACGCGCAGGACTACGACGCCACGGTCTCCTTCTACAGGGACAATCTCGCGTTGCCGATCGTCGATGGCTGGGATCGCGGGCCCGACGACAAGGGGGCGATCTTCAGCGCTGCGTCGGGATTGATCGAGATCCTCATGCTCCCGGCGGGCAAGGAGTTCGTCGCCCCGCGCGGCTCGTTGCTGATCGAGGTCGAGGACGTCGATGCTTGTCACGACCGCGCCCATCAGAGAGAACTCCAGATCACGCAGCAGCCGACCGACAAGCCGTGGGGCCATCGGGATCTGGTGCTGGCCGATCCGAACGGACTGCGTCTGGTTCTCTTCTCGTCGATCGAGGCTTAGCCTGACGCTGAGAACCCTGGTGGCGACCACGAAGGTCAGGCCGCCGCGGCGATCACCTCTGCGACCCGCTCCGCTGCCCTGCCGTCCCACTTTGGCGGCGCAGCTGGGGGGTCGCTTCGCTTACCCAGCAGCGCGGGGATCTCGGCGATGCGGTCGGGGTCGAGGCCGAGCAGGGTGTTGGTTCCGGCGCGAATCGTCACCGGGCGCTCTGTGTTGTCGCGCAGCGTGAAGCTGGGAACGCCTAGGTAGGTGGTCTCCTCCTGGATGCCGCCCGAGTCGGTCAGCACCGCGCCGGCGTCGGCCTCCAGCGAGAGAAACTCCAGATAGCCGACCGGATCGATCACCCAACCCGGCGCCGAGCCGAGGCCGTTGCGGGTCCGGGGGTGCGCCGGGAAGACCACGGGCATCTGCTCCGCAACCTCGGCGAGGCGTTCGATCGCCGCCCCGAGCAGGGGGCCATCGACGAGGTTCGGCCGATGCAGGGTCACCAGCAGATAGGAGCCCGGCTCGAGGCCGTGGGCCTTCGCCGCCTCCAGCGAGCGGAAGCGATCCTCCAGCGCGACCAGGGTGTCGATCATCGTGTTGCCGACGAAGTGCATGCGGTCCTCGGCGACGCCCTCGGCGCGCAGGTTCTCGACCGCCTCGTCGCAGTGCAGGAAGAGGTAGTCGGAGAGGCGGTCGGTGACGATCCTGTTGATCTCCTCGGGCATCGTCGGGTCGAAGCTTCGAAGCCCCGACTCGATGTGGGCCAGCGGCACAAGGGACTTGGCGGCGACCAGCGAGGCGGCAAGAGTCGAGTTGACGTCGCCGGGCACGATCATCAGGTCGGGGCGCTCGGCATCTATGACCGGCTCGAGGCGCTCGATCACGCGCGCCGTCTGCTGCGCGTGTGATCCCGAACCGATCTCCAGAACGTGATCGGGCTCGGGCAGGTCACCCAGCTCGTCGAAGAAGATCTCCGACATCGACGGGTCGTAGTGCTGGCCCGTGTGAATCAGTGAATGCTCGGCGTCAGGCAGGCGCTCGCGCAGCCGCGCGATCACCGGCGCCATCTTCACGAAGTTGGGCCGGGTCCCGACGATGTAGGTGATTCGCATCGGCGGCGGGAGAATAGACGCGGTAGCGGTGCAATAAAGGTCCACGCGTTAAGGCGCCGCAGGCGTGAGGCCGATGCTGCAGCATGAGGGCAGCAGGCTGGGGAAAGCTGGTGGCGGGTACCGCGGCGACGCTGGCTGCGCTGTTGACGATCTTCGTGGCCCCGGCCCTGGCACGCGACAGCAACCACGACCAGCTCCCCGATAGCTGGGAGAAGCACAACAACCTCTCGCTGAAGGTCAAGCAGGCAAAGCGCGACCCGGACCGCGACAAGCTCAACAACCGCGACGAGTTCAAGTACAAGACCAACCCGCGCAAGGCCGACACCGACGGCGACGGGCTCAAGGACGGCGAGGAGATCGACGAGGACACCGATCCCCGCAACCCCGACACTGACGGCGACGGGCTCAAGGACGGCCTCGAGGTGAAGATCGGCTACGACCCGACGGACCCCGACACCGACGGCGACGGGGTCCCCGACGGGCAGGAGAACATCGGCTACATCGGCTCGTTCAACGGTCTCACGCTGACCCTCAACCTGATCCGCGGCGGCACGGTCAGCGGCACCGTGACCCCCGACACCGACATCGAGTGCGACCGCGAGTCCGACGACCCCGACCTCGACGGCACCTGCACCACGGCAGACCTGAGGCCGGGGGTGCTGGTCTCCGACGCCGAGTACGACGAGCTCGCCCCCACCGCCTTCGACGAGATTGATCTCGCCGGGGTCTCCTAGCGCGCTACAGGCCCAGGTCGTGCAGGCCCGCGAGGCAGCCTGCCTGCGCCGCTTGTTGGTGATCGGGGTCGAAGATCTGAGCGTACATTTGCGCTAGGTAATCCACGTTGCTGCGGTATTCCGGCGGTACGAGGTCAACGTTGGCCTGATCGCCGCAGAACTGTCTGGCCACCGTGTAGGGATCGCTGTTGGTCCCGGTTGGCGGCGGGACCACGACGTGGCCCGAATTGCCCGCGCCCGGTCCCTTGCCACTGCCTTTTGGTTTGCCACCTCCGGCCGAGCCGGCGTGTCCGCCGTGGCTGCCTCGGCCTGGGCTGGGCCCTTGCTCAGCAGGGCCCGCCGTCCCCTGGCTGCGGCTCGGAGACGCCTGGGGACGAAGCAGCGGCGCGGAAGGCGGCTCCGCTGCCTTCCTTCGTTTTCGCCTTCTGCGGCGACCCTCCGTCGCCTGCGCGTTTCGATGCCGAGCCATCCCCGCCTCGAATGCTCGCCGGTCGATCACCGGTCTGGGAGCTGGGCTGCTTCGTCGCCGCGGCGAGAGTGTCCTGGTTCCCGGCCCCGCCTCCACCTCCGCAGCCACCCACAAGGAAGGCGGACCCCAGAAGCCCGAGCAGAGCCGCGCGCCGCTTCACCTCTGTTCGATCCCGACCAGTCACTTCCCTGACCCGAGCCTTGGGTGGGAGGGCCGCGATGGCGACCCCGATCGATGGAAGCTACTCACAATCAGAGGCGGTTCCCTCCGACTACTTGAAGAGGCAGTAACTGACGGAGGGTCAGTTACAAGCTACTCAGAAGTCGCAATAGACACCGGAAGGACGTGGCTGTAGCGTCAGGTGTCTGAGGAGGAGGGGAATGGGAATTCACCTCAAGCGGCGGAAGATGCTTGGCAAGGCCGGGGTCGTGGCCCTGCTGGCCGCCGCGGCCTTGGTGCTGTCCGGCTGCTGGGCCACGGTCTACAACTTCAGCGATGGCACAAGGAACATCACCCTCACGAAGGACTTCAGCGGCCGGCTCATCTCGAGTTGCACAGCTCAGGAGGGGACCGGGGCGGCTCGGGCCTTCTGCGTCCTCGACAGGATCAACGGCGTCTGCCGCGCCATACCGATCAAGGGCGTCACCGAAACCGATTGCGTGTTGCTCGCGTCGTACGGAGACTGGGAAGAGTTGGACAGGGCCATCCAGGATGTAATCGGCCCTGGCAGCCATTACGACTGTCTCGCCTACAACGAAACCAAAGACGGCCACAACGCCTGGGGCGCGGTGGGGGGGATCGGCTTTTTCGGGTGCCAGTAGCTCCGCAGCGCCCTACATCCGCTCCGGGGCGCTGATCCCCAGCAGCCCGAGAGTCCGGGTGATGGCCCGCTTGGTCGCCACGCAGATCGCCAGGCGCGACTCCTGCACGCCCTCGCCCTCGGCGCCCACCACCAGGCAATCGCGGTAGAAGACGTGAAAGTCGGCGGCGACCGCGCCGGCGTAGGCGCAAAGCCGGTGCGGGGCGCGACGGTCAGCCGCCTCCAGTACCTCATCAGGCAACTCCAGAAGCCGCTTGACCAGCGCCCGCTCTGCCGGCTCGACGGGCGCCTCGACGGCTGAGAGGTCGGTCGCCAGCGCCGCCTCGACGTCGATTCCCTCCTCGCCCGCCTTGCGCAGGATGCTGGCGATGCGGGCGTGCGCGTACTGCACGTAGTAGACCGGGTTGTCGTTCGACTGCTCGCGGGCCAGCTCGAGGTCGAGGTCGACGGTGCTGTCGTGGCTGCGCTGGAGCATGAAGAAGCGCGTCGCGTCGACCCCGATGTCGTCGAGCAGCTCGTCGAGGGTGACGAAATCGCCGCGCCGCTTCGACATCTGGGCTCGCTCGCCGCGCTCGACGATGTGGACGAACTGCATGATCTGCGCCTCGAATACGTCTCCGTCGAACCCCAAGGCCTGTAGGGCGGCCCACATCCGCTCTACGTAGCCGTGGTGGTCCGCGCCGAGCACGTCGATCAGGTGCTCGAAGCCGCGCCCAAGCTTGTCGCGGTGGTAGGCGATGTCGGAGGCGAAGTAGGTCGGCTCGCCGTCGGAGCGCAGCAGCACCCGGTCCTTGTCGTCGCCGAATTCGGTCGTTCCCAGCCAAACGGCTCCCTCGCTCTCGAAGGTCCGCCCGGCCTCGCGCAACTCGTCGATCACCGCCTCGACCGCGCCGCTTTCCTCGAAGGACCGCTGCGAGGACCAGGTGTCGAACTCGACCCCGTAACGGAGCAGGGTCTCGCGAATCGATTCCAGCATCAGCTCGGCGCCGCGCTGGGCCAATGCGTCCGGGTCTGAGGGATCGATGCCCTCGGCGGCGAGGCGCTCGCCCAGCTCGGCGACGTAGGCGCCCTCGTAGCCGTCCTCGGGCGGCTCGGAGCCCGCGATCGCCGCCGCGATCGACTGTCCGAAGCGATCCATCTGACCGCCGATGTCGTTCGAGTAGTACTCCCGCCCCACGCCGTGTCCGGTCGCCTCCAGCAGCCGCGCCATCGCGTCGCCGTAGGCGGCGTGACGGCCTCCGGCTGCGGTCAGCGGCCCGGTCGGGTTGGCGGAGACGAATTCGATCAACACCCGCTCCGTCTCCTCTGCGGGGCGGATGCCCGCGTCCTCACCGGCCGCCACGAGTCCGGCGATCGCCTGCCGGTACCAGCGCTCGGAGAGGAAGAGGTTGACGAAGCCGGGGCCGGCGACCTCGATCTGCTCGGCGCTGGCGCCCAACCGGTCGGCAAGAGGGCTACGCAGTTCCTCGGCCACCTCGCGCGGTGGCTTCCCAAGTGGCCCGGCGAGCAACATCGCGGCGTTGGAGGAGTAGTCGCCGTGCTCGGCCTGTGGGGGGCGCTCCAGGGTCGCCTCCGCCCCGGCCCCCTTGCCGGACAGCTGCTGGGCAACCTCGCGAACGGCGCCGCGCAGCTCCGCTATCGGGTTGGCCTCGGCCACTGGCTAATCGTATGGATCAACAGTGATAGGGCTCGCGCGCGAGGATCTTCGCGGCCCGAAACAGCTGCTCCAACGCGACAACCCGGGCGAGCTGATGCGGCAGGGTCGGCGGCCCGAGCGAGATCCGCTCCTGCGCCGCGTCGAGCGCCTGAGCGGGCAGACCGGTGGGGCCGCCGATCATCAGCCAGACGTCGCGGGCCTCGAGACGGCGCTCGTCCAGCCAGCGGCTCCAGCCGAGCGAGTCGAGCGCTGCTCCCTCGCGATCCAGCGCCACCACTCGCCCCTCTTCGGGCAGCTTGCGCAACAGATCGGCGTCATCGCGGGCCTCGACCACGGTCAGTGGCTGGTAGCGGCCGAGCAGCTTGCGGTAGTGGGCGTCGGCGTCGACGAACGGCGGCTGGACCCGCCCGACGGTGAGCAAAACGGTCTTCACCGCCGCTGCTGGCGCGCGAATGTCACCGCGACGCCGATCCGCTGGATCGTGTCGGGGTGGGTGCCGAACAGCCATTGCAATGCCGCCGGGGGGTCGGGCTCGGCGATGTTGGTGAGTGCCAGCTTCTTCTGCACCCCGATGAACGCCTGCGGGTCCTTGGTCAGCTCCAGCGCGAAGCTGTCGGCCCGTGCCTCGACACGCCGCGAGAGCTGGTTCGAGGCGATCCCGAGCACGAAGAGCGCGACGGCCATCGATAGAGCCAGCCCGGGCAGTGCCGTCGGCGAGCGCGGGTCGTCGCCGCTGCGCCGAGCCAACGCCCCCCCGGCGAGTTGGATGAACAGCACGCCCAACGGCGCGACCAGCGCCAGCCAGGCGATGCCGCGCACGATGTCGTTTCCCTTCACGTGGCCCAGCTCGTGGGCAAGCACGGATCGCAGCTGGGCCGGCGGCAGCTGGCGCAGCGTGTTGTCGAAGACGACCACGCGCTTGCTCGGGCCCAAGCCATCGACGTAGGCATTGATCGCGGTCGAGCGCCGGCTGGCGTCGACGCGATAGACGTGGCCGATCTTCACCCCGGCCTGCTCGCCGAGGCGTAGCACCTGCGAGCGGGTCTTGCCCGGCGGAAGCTCCTCGAACTTGTTGAACAGCGGCTCCACGAGCACCGGCCCGAGCCAGCTGAAGACGACGGCGAACAGCACCACCGCGACGCTGCCGCCGATCCACCAGTAGCGCCCCAGCCTGCGCAGCATCGCGACCGCGATCGTCGCGCCGATCGCCGCCAGCGCGGCCCCGATCGCCGCCGACTTGCCGGCGTCGAATAACCACGATCCAAGGTCCTGGGTGGAGAGCCCGACGTCGCGGGCCCGCTCGTGCGCCGCGATCCCGAACGGCACCGCGACGATCGCCAGCGTGAGCGAGATTCCCGCCCCAACCGCTGCGGCGCCGAGCAGGGGGCGGCGCGAAGCGCGGCGCAGAGCCGTTCGCAGCGGCGCAGGGCGCCAGATCGCCAGCACCACCAGCACCGCCCCCTCCACGGCCAGGGTCCCCAACCCGAGTAACCGCTGGCCGTCCCGAAAGTCGCTCGCCCGGTCGAGCTGGGGCTGCGAGAAATAGGCGTGTTCGGAGACCGGGGCGGGATCGAGGATCTCGCCCCGCGGGCGCATCACCCAGACCGCGGCCTCGGCGACGATCACGGCGGCGACCGCGACCGCCCCGATGCGCACCGCGGCGGAGCGCCCCGCAGGGAGGCCGGGCCGAGGACGTACTGCGATGCCCATCGTCCCTACGATAGACGGCTCTCTTCGCCCGGCCATGCGCCCGGGCGTGTGCCCGAGACCCGTCCCAGCCGGCCGATGCGCGCAGCCGTGATTACCGACATCCACTCAAACCGGCCCGCCCTCGAGGCGGTGCTGGCGGCGATCGAGGACGTCGACGTCGAGGAGGTCTGGTGCCTCGGTGACGTGGTCGGCTACGGCGCCGAGCCCGACCGCTGCACGGAGATCGTCCGCGATCGCTGCGACCCCTGCCTGGTCGGAAACCACGACCTCGCAGTGCTCGGCGAGCTCGACGTATCCGCTTTTTCCCCGGCGGCCGCGGAGGCTGTGACATGGACGCAGGAGAACTGCGAGGAGTCGACCGTCGACTTCCTGCGCGAGCTGAAGCCGGCGGGAGAACGCGCGGAGGTGTCACTTTTTCACGCCTCTCCGCGCGACCCGGTCTGGGAGTACGTGCTCTCGATCGAGCAAGCCAGCGACTGCCTCGAGCTGCAGCCCAGGCGGGTTGCCCTGATCGGGCACTCGCACGTGGCGCTGTTCTTCTCCGGCCCGGACTCGAACGGGGACGGGGACGTGCGCGGCGTCCAGGCACTCGATGGCGCCACCCTCGATCTCGGCGAGGGCCGCTGGCTGATCAATCCGGGAAGCGTCGGCCAGCCGCGCGACGGCGATCCCCGCGCCGCATGGCTGGAACTGGACACCGACGGGTGGACGGCGCAGTACCACCGCGTCGAGTACGACATCGACCTGGCGGCGAAGGCGATCACCGACGCGGGACTGCCCCACCACCTCGGCGACCGCCTCTACGTCGGTCAGTAGGCTCACGACCGTGGCCAGGCTGGCACTTCCGATACTCGCTCTGGCGCTCGGCGCAGCGGTCGCCGTGGGGCTCGTTTCCTGCGGCACGCGGGACGAGAAGGGCCTGCTGCCGGGGAACAACGCGCAGCAGATTCTCGACAACCTGGACCAGGTCAAGGCCGACGCTCAGAGCGGCGATTGCTCTTCGGCGAGCCTGGAGGTGGCGACCGTCCAGGACGAGATCGATGCCCTGCCCACGACCGTCGATGCGCAGCTCCGTGCCCGGCTGAGCGACGGCGCGCAGCGGCTCGCGGACGTCGTCAACTCACCAGGAGCCTGCGAGACGACCACCGAGACAACCGCGGTCGAGCCGGCCGCCACCGAAGAGAGCACCACCCAGAAGCACGAAAAGACCAAGAGCACCACGACTTCGACCACGACTTCGACCACGGCCCCGACGACCCCCGCGACCACGCCCTCGACCCCGACCACGCCCCCGGGGACCTCGACCGGCGGAACCCCGGGTGAAGGTGGCGGCGTGGTTCCGCCGGGACAGCAGAAGAAGGCCTTCGGACAGAGCGGAAACCAGGGCGGCGACTGATGGCGGCCCTGCTCTCAGAGCGCTACGAGCTTCAGGATCGGCTCGGCTCGGGCGGGATGTCGAACGTCTACCGCGCCACCGACCGCATCCTCGAGCGCACGGTGGCGGTCAAGATCCTCGCCGAGCACCTCTCCGACGACGAGCGCTTCGTGGCCCGCTTCCGGCGCGAGGCGCTGGCGGTGGCGAAGCTGATCCACCCCAACATCGTGCAGGTCTACGACACCGGTGTCGACGAGGACCGCCACTTCATCGTCATGGAGTACGTGGAGGGGCGCTCGGGGGCCCAGATCCTTCAGCGCGAAGACCACGTCGACCCCGCCGAGACCGTGCAGGTCGGCGTGCAGTCATGCGCCGGGCTCGACTATGCACACCGGCACGGGATCATCCATCGCGACGTCAAGCCCGGGAACCTGATGATCGTCGGCGGCCCGGCTGGCAACGGCAGGGAGATGAGCGTCAAGCTGACCGACTTCGGCATCGCCCGGGCGGCCGAGCAGACGCGGATCACGCAGGTGGGATCGGTGGTCGGGACCGCCGCCTACCTGGCCCCCGAGCAGGTCCGAGGCGAAGAGGCGACACCGGCCTCCGACGTCTACGCGCTCGGAGTCGTGCTCTATCAGTTCCTCACCGGCCGACTGCCCTACGAGGGGGCATCGCTGGCCGAGCTTGCGGTCCGCCAGCAAAACGAGAGGCCGCTGCCGCCGCGCACGTACAACGACGAGGTGTCCGAGACGCTGTCCTCGGCGGTGCTGCGGGCGCTGGAAGGCGATCCTGAGCGCCGCTACGTCAGCGCCGGGCAGCTTGCCGAGGGGTTGCGCCTCGGCCTCGCCGGGACGGACGTGACGCTGGCGCTGGACGAGGAGCTGGCGACGCGCCGGCTCGAGCAGGAGCCGGCGACGCGGCGGATGGAGCATGAGCGTCGCCCAGCCCCACCGGCGCCACCTGCGCGGCGCGCCCGCGCCGAACAACCACCGCAAACACCCTCACACCGCCCATCTCTGATGCGGCGCACGCTGCGCGGGATCGGGGCGCTGATCGCTTTGGTGCTGATCGCCGCCGCGGTCGCGATCGGGGTGATCGCCGCGACCAGCAAGTCGACCGGCGTGAAGCTGAAGAACTTCACCTTCGACAGCATCCAGAAGGGCGTCGACGACATCAAGCAGAACATCCAGGACAACACGAAGTAACAGCTAGTCGTTCGTCATTCGTCATTCGGGGTTTGGCTCGCGGCGTCCCAGGGAGTCGCTCCGGCGAGGATGGCGGAGGAGTAGGCAGCGAAGTGACCGGCGGCGATCGCGTCGCGGGCCCCGGCGGCGAGGCGCTCCATGTAGGTGAGGTTGTGGAGCGCCAGCAATCGCACCGCGGTCAGCTCCTGTGAGCGCGAGAGGTAGTTGAGGTAGTCGCGATCGTGCTCCTGGCAGGCCCGGCAGGGACAGCCCTCGACCAGCGGCCGCTGGTCGCCTTCGTTGTCTGGCTTCCGCAGGTCGAGCCGCCAGCGTCGCTGCTCGGGTAGAGGCGCCAGCGCGACGCCGTGGCGGGCGAGGCGAGTCGGGACGGCGCAGTCGAAGACGTCGATGCCGCGCTCGACGCCGGCGATGAAGTCGTCGACCTCCCCCACCCCCAACAGATGCTTGGGGACGTCCGGCGGCAGCCCCGGCAGGGTCATGTCGAGCACCCCTTGCATCTCGTCCTTGTCGCGCCCCAAGGTGCCGCCGATCGCCAGACCGTCGACCGATGCCTCCGAGACCCGCTCGGCCGAGGCGCGCCGCAGGTCCTCGTGCACCCCTCCCTGGACGATCCCGAACACCGCCTGGGTGGCGGGCCCGTGTCGTCCGTGCCAATCGAGGCAGCGATCGAGCCAGCGGTGGGTGCGCTCGGTGGAGCGGGCGGTGTAGTCACGATCGGCGTTGTAGGGAGTGCATTCGTCGAAGGCGAGCGCGATGTCGGACCGAAGCGCCGCCTGAACCTCCATCGAGATCTCCGGGGAGATGAATCGCTCCGAGCCGTCGAGGTAGGAGCGGAAGCGCACGCCCTCCTCGCCGATCTCGAGGATCGCTCCCTGCTCGCTCGGGCGCCGTCCGGTGCCCTTGATCTCGTCGGCGACGTTGCCGTGCGCCAGCGAGAAGACCTGAAAGCCGCCCGAGTCGGTGATCACCGCCCGCTCCCAGCCCATGAAGCCGTGCAGCCCGCCGCGCGCGGCGATCCGCTCGGTGCCCGGCGAGAGCATGAGGTGAAAGGTGTTGCCGAGCACCAGCTCGTAGCCCAGCTCGGCGACCTCCGCGGACTCCAAGCCCCGCACGGTCGCCTTGGTCGCCAGCGGGATGAAGGCCGGGGTGCGCACGGCTCCGTGCGCGGTGTGCAGAGCGCCCGCTCGCGCAGACCCGTCGCGGGCGCTTATCTCGAACCTGAGGCGGCTGGGGTCCGTTCTCACGCGACCAGCGAGCGCCCGGTCATCGCCGCCGGCTTCTCCATCCCCAGCAGCATCAGGGCTGTGGGCGCGACGTCGGCGAGGATCCCCCCGTCGCGCAGCTCGAGGCCGGGCACGGTGACGATCAGCGGCACCGGGTTCAGCGAGTGGGCGGTGCTGGGCGAGCCGTCGGGCTCGAGCATGTTGTCGGCGTTGCCGTGGTCGGCGGTGACGATGCAGGCGCCGCCCGCGCTGTGCACGGCTGACACCACGTCGCCGAGACAGCCGTCGACCGCCTGTACAGCGGCGACTGCGGCCGGAATCACCCCGGTGTGGCCGACCATGTCGGGGTTGGCGAAGTTGATGATCCCGAAGCGGTAACCGCCCTCCCGCCAGCGTCCGAAGAAGCTGTCGGCGGCGGCGCGAGCGCTCATCTCGGGCTGCTGATCGTAGGTGGCGACGTCGCGCGGCGAGTCGACCAGCTCGCGATCCTCCCCCTCCCACTCGGCCTCGCGACCGCCATTGAAGAAGTAGGTGACGTGCGCATACTTCTCGGTCTCCGCCACGTGCAGCTGCTTGGCGCCGGCCTCCGCCAGCACCGCGGCCAGCGTCTCCTCGGGCTCCTGGGGTGGGAAGGCGACCGGGTAGGGCCAGCCCTTGCGGTATTCGGTCATCGTCGTCAGGTCGAGGATCGGTCCGTCGCCGCGCGGGAACTTGTCGAAGTCGGGCTCGGCGAGCGCCATCGTCAGCTGCCGCGCGCGGTCGGGGCGGAAGTTGATGAAGACCGCCACGTCGCCGGCGGCCGCGCCGTCGTAGTCGCCAACGACGGTGGGCTTGATGAACTCGTCGGTCTCATCGCGCTCGTACGACGATCGCACTGCCTCCTCGGGCGTGTCCGTCGTCAGCCCCTGCGCATGGACGATCGCGTCGTAGGCGAGCTTGATTCGCTCCCAGTGCCGATCGCGATCCATCGCGTAGTAGCGACCGCTTACGGTCCCGATCCGCCCCGCGTGGCGCAGCCAGGCATCCAACTCGGCGACGTAGCCACGGCCCGAGGTTGGCGCCGTGTCGCGCCCGTCCGTGAAGGCGTGAAAGACGACGTCGGGCACCCCCTCGGCGGCGGCCAGCTCGATCGTCGCCTCCAGGTGCTCCCATCCCGAGTGCACACCGCCGTCGGAGACCAGGCCGAGCAGGTGCAGCCGGCCACGCGGCGAATTGCGGGCCCGTTCGCAGGCCGCCTTCAGTGCCTCGTCCTCGAAGAAGCTGCCGTCGGCGATCGCGTTGTTGATCCGCATCAGATCCTGCTTAACGACCGCCCCGGCACCGAGGTTGAGATGCCCGACCTCGGAGTTGCCCATCTGGCCCTCCGGGAGCCCGACATCGGGCCCGCAGGCGGAGAGCTGGGTGCGCGGGTAGGAGGACCACAGCTCGTCGAAGCAGGGGGTGTCGGCCTGCTCGATCGCGTTGCCCGGGCCGGGCGGAGCAAGTCCCCACCCATCGAGGATGACCAGCGCCACTGAGGGGACCGGGACGCTCCCGGGCCCGGGCGGGATCCTCGTCTCTCCGCGCTTGACCTCGTTCACTGCGCAGCCGCGACTATCGCCGCGAAGTCATCGGCATCGAGGCTCGCTCCCCCGACCAGCGCTCCGTCGATGTCGGGCTGGGCCATCAGATCGGCGGCGTTGTCCGGCTTCACCGAGCCGCCGTAGACGATCCGAATCCGCTCCGCCGCACCCTCCTCGCGGGCGCGCACCAGGTTGCGGATGAACAGGATCGTCTCCTGAGCCTGCTCGGGGGTCGCAGTGCGCCCGGTCCCGATCGCCCACACCGGCTCGTAGGCGATCACGACGGAGTCGACCTGCGCCGATCCCACCTCGGCGAGGTCGATCAGCACCTGGTGCGAGAGCACCGCGTGCGTGTCTTCGGCGTCGCGCTGCTCCTCGGTCTCGCCCACGCAGACGATCGGCTCCAGACCCGCGGACAGCGCCGCCGGGACCTTGCGAGCGAGCGCCTCGTCGCTCTCGTTGAAGTACTGGCGGCGCTCGGAGTGCCCGAGGATCACCGCGTCGACGCCGACCTCGCGCAGCATCGGCGCCGAGACCTCTCCGGTGAAAGCGCCGGCGGCTTCCTCGTGCATGTTCTGGGCGGCCACCCGGACGCGGCTCTGGGCGCAGTGCTCGACCATGGCCTTGAGCGCCAAAAACGAAGGGCAGACGATCACCTCGGGGCCGTCATTGGGGACCTTGGGCAGGAACGCGCCCAGGAAGGCCTCCGCCTCCTCGATCGTCTTGTTCATTTTCCAGTTGGCCGCAAAATACGGCGTGCGATCGCTCATTTGCGCGCCCCAGCATCCATCAACGCCTCCACGCCCGGCAGCTGCTTGCCCTCCAGCAGCTCCAGCGAGGCCCCGCCCCCGGTCGACAGCCAGTCGACGCGATCGGCGAGCCCGAAGCGCTGTAGCGCCGCCACGGTGTCACCGCCGCCGACCACCGTGGTCGCTGGGGCGTCGGCGACCGCCTCGGCGACCGCCCTCGTCCCGGCCGCGAACGGCTTCAACTCGAAGGCGCCCATCGGCCCGTTCCACAGCGCCGTGCCCGCCTCGGCGATCGACTCCGCATAGCGCCGAGCGGTGGCCAGCCCGATGTCGAGGCCCATCCAGCCGTCGGGCACGTCGGTGGACTCAGACTCGCGGCGCTCTGCGTCGGCGTCGAAGCGGTCGGCCAGCACCAAATCGGTCGGCAGCAGCAGCCGGCAGCGGGAGCCCTCGACCTTGCGCACCGCCTCCCTTGCAAGCTCGACCCCTTCCTCCTCGACCAGCGAGTCGCCAGTCGGGCGGCCCTCGGCACGAAAGAAGCTGAAGCACATCGCGCCGCCGACCAGGATCTCCTCAGCAATGCCCAGGAAGCGCTCGATCACCCCGATCTTGTCGCTGACCTTCGCTCCGCCGAGCACGACGACAAGCGGCTCGGCGGGCTCCTCGACCACTGCCGTCAGCTCGCGCACCTCGCGCTCGAGCAGCAGGCCGGCGTATGCGGGAAGACGCCGCGCGACCCCGACCGTGGTTGCGTGGGCACGGTGTGCGGCCCCGAAGGCGTCGTTTACGTAGAGGTCGGCGAGCGCGGCGAGCGCGGCCGCGAGCTGCGGGTCGTTCTTCGTCTCCCCGGGCTCGAAGCGGCTGTTCTCGAGCAGCATCAGATCGCCGGGGCCCAGATCGGCGGCCATTTGCGAGGCCTGCTCGCCGACCACCTCGGGCGCCTGGCGCACTTCGGCCCCGAGCAGTTCGGCGAGTCGCTGACCGACCGGTCCCATCGAGAGCTTGGGGTCGGGGCCGTCGGGACGGTCGAGATGGGATACGAGCACCGTCGCGGCGCCGCGCTCGCGCAGCAGCTCGACGGTCGGCAGCGCGGCGCGAATGCGGGTGTCGTCGGCGACCTCGCCGTCCTCGAGCGGCACGTTGAAGTCGACCCGCAGCAGGGCGGTGCGGCCCTCCAGCTCGGCGTCGCGGACGCTCACCTTCGTAAAGGTCCCGCGCGCCGGGGCCGCATGCTCGCTTGCGCGCCCGCTCAACCGGCGCCCGCCGCCACCGGCTGCAGCACCTTGGCCGCCAGCTCGACGCAGCGGTTGGAGTAGCCCCACTCGTTGTCGTACCAGGCGACGGCCTTGACCATGCGACCGTCGATCACCATCGTCTGTTCGGAGTCGAAGATCGACGAGTGCGGATCGCCGACGATGTCGGTGGAGACGATCGGGTCCTCGGTGTACAGGAGGATGTTCTCCAGGGGCCCACCGGCGGCGGCCCGGACGGCGGCGTTGATCTCCTCCGCCGTCGTTTCCTTGGCGACGCTGCAGACCAGGTCGACGACCGAGCCTGTCGCGACGGGCGCCCGTACGGCGATGCCGTTCAGCTTGCCGTCGAGCTCGGGCAGAACCAGGCCTATCGCCTTGGCGGCGCCAGTTGAGGTGGGGATCAGGTTGATCGCCGCCGCACGGGCGCGGCGCGGGTCCTTGTGCGGCATGTCCTGAAGCCGCTGGTCCGCCGTGTAGGCATGAATCGTGGTCATCAGGCCGCGCTCGATCCCCACCGCCTCGTGGATGACCTTGGCCACCGGCGCCAGGCAGTTCGTCGTGCAGGAGGCGTTGGAGATCACGTGGTGCTCGGCGGGGTCGTAGGCGTCGAAATTGACTCCCAGCGCCACGGTGAAGTCGGCGCCCTTGGCGGGCGCGCTGATGATCACCTTCTTGGCGCCGGCTTCGAGGTGCTTGGCGGCGTCGTCGCGAGCGGTGAACAGGCCGGTCGACTCGATCACGACCTCGGCGCCCAGCTCGCCCCATGGAAGCGCCGCCGGATCGCGCTCGGCGAGCACCTTGACCTGCTTGCCGTCGACTGTGATCGCGTCATCCCTTGCCTCCACCTCGCCGGGGAACCGACCCAGAATCGAGTCGTACTTGAGCAGGTGGGCGAGCGTTGCCGGGTCGGTGATGTCGTTCACGGCGACGAACTCGAGGTCGGCCTCGGCTGCGTGGGCGGCACGGAAGATGTTGCGCCCGATGCGGCCGAAGCCGTTGATCCCGACCTTCACTGGCATTGCTCTCCCTCCTCGGGTGGCTTGCCCTCTGATCTTATGGATTCGGCGCAGGCCCCTGGCCGCGCGTGCTCAATCCGAGCCGACCGTGACCTCGACGCTGTGGCCGTCGGGGTCGGCGATGAAAGCCGAGTAGGAGCCGGACCCGGTTCGGCGCGCCTCACCGGGCGCGTCGATGCCGCTCCCGCCGTGCGCCAGCCCGCTCTCCCAGGCGGCCTTGACGGCGGCGATGCCAGGCGCCGTGAAACAGACCAGGCCGTGGGTCGCCGTGGCGGCGGCATCCTCGGAGACGAAGAAGACAGGCTTAGCGATGCCCCAGCCGACCACCCCCTCATCCTCGAGGTGGCGGCGCCAGCCGAGCGGCGCCAGCAGCGCGTCGTAGAAGGCGCCGCTGCCCTCCAGGTCCGAGACACCCAGCACGACGTGGTGGATCACCGGCCAAACCTATAGGGGCGGCCCGACATCAGTCGTGCTCCTAGGTTCCTAGCCCTCTCTGGGGGTCCAGCGGAACCACCGCACGGCCACCAGCAGTCCGGCGACCCCCCAGGCCGCCACCACCGCGAGGTGGCCCCACTGCATCCCGGATCCCCCGGCGCCGGCCGGCACGTAGACGCTGAAGAAGGCCTCGAAGAAGTGGCGGACCGGGAAGGCGTCAGCGAAGTGAATCACCCCACTGGTCAGCTGATCCTCCGGGATGAAGACGCCGGAAAGGAAGTACAGCGGCAGCAGCGCGAAGTTGGCGATCGGGGCGGCGGCGTCGGCGGAAGGAATCGCGGCCGTCAGCGCCACCCCCAGGCAGCAAAAGGCGGCGGCGCCGATCGCGAGCGTGACCACGATCTGAGGAAGCCTGGACCATGGGATGGGCACGCCGAAGGCGACCTTGCCGATCGAGGCGAGAAGGGCGAGCATCAGAAGCGAGACGACGATGGCGTTGCCGATCCGACCGGCTATGAACACCCACGGGGGCATCGGGGTCCCGCGCCCGCGCTTCAGGCGCCCGTCCTCGCGGGCAATCGTCAGCGACATCGCCAGGCTCTGCGTCGTCGCCGAGATCACGGAGAGGGTGATGATCGCCGGCACGTAGTAGGTGTCGACGTCGATGCCGCCGCCCACATCCACGGTCTGCCCCGAGAACACCGTGGCGAAGATCACCAGCAACAACACCGGGAACATCACGGTGAAGAAGACCGAGGCGGGGTTGCGCCAGAAGGTCTTCTGGTCGTATCGGAACTGATGCAGGACCAGAGCGCCTGCGCTCATTCCGGCTCCCCCTCCGCTTGCGTCGTCAGCTCCAGGTAGACGTCCTCCAGCGAGGGACGGTTGACCTCCAGCCCCTCGAGGTCGACCCCGCGCTCCAGCGCCCAACCGGTCAGCGTGTTCAGTGCCTGCACCGGGGTCGCCGTTCGCAACGACACCGCCCCGTTCCCGGAGGCGCTCAGCTCACCGAGCCGCTCGGGGAGATCACCGACGTCGAGCCCGTCCGCGAGGCGGAAGCTGATCGTCGTCGGCTCGCTTTCGCGGTCGCCAAGGTCCTGTGGCGTTCCGCTGGCGACGATCTCGCCCCGCGCGATGATCGCCACCCGGTCGGCGAGGCGCTGCGCCTCGTCCATGTAATGGGTGGTGAGAAAGATCGTCTTGCCCAGCTCCCGCAATTCGGCGATCACGTCCCAGGCCTGGCGCCGCGCCAGAGGGTCGAAGCCCGTCGTCGGCTCGTCGAGAAAGAGCAGGTCGGGGTCACCGATCAGCGCCATCCCCACGTCGAGGCGCCGCTGCTGGCCTCCTGAGAGCCTGCGAGCTCGCGTGTCAGCCTCTTCCCGCAATCCGATCAGCTCGATCACCTCGTCGACCGGCCGCGGCTGGCCGTAGTAGCCCGCGTAGAGGCTGAGCGATTCGCGCGCGGTTAGATAGGGGTCGAGCTTGCTGGCCTGAAGGACGATGCCGATCTGCTCCCGCCATTCGCGATTCGCGGTCTGGGGGTCCTCCCCAAGCACCGACACGTCACCACCGCTGCGGCGGCGGTAGCCCTCCAGCATCTCGACGGTGCTGGTCTTGCCGGCCCCGTTGGGGCCCAGGAAAGCGAAAACCTCCCCCCGCTCGACCTCGAGATCGATGCCGCGTACCGCCTCAACATCGCCGTAGCTCTTGGTGAAGCCACGAACAGATATGACCGCGTCCGGCATCGCGAAGCGATTCTAGGGTTCGTCAGTCGACGAATTAGTCAAGTTCGACGTCGCGGTTCTTGATCCGCACCACCACGTCGCTGTGACTCTGCAGACGGCGCGAGATCCGGTCGGCGACCGTGATCGAGCGGTGACGGCCGCCGGTGCAGCCGATCGCGATCGTCAGGTGGGTCTTTCCCTCCGCCACGTAGGCGGGAATCAGGAAGTCGAGCAGCGGCATCAGCCGCCCGTAGAACTCGCCCGCCTGGGTGCCGGCCTCGACGTACTCGACCACCTTGGGGTCGAGCCCGGTCAGCGGGCGCAGCCCGTCCTCGTAGTGCGGGTTAGGCAGGAAGCGCACGTCGAGGATCAGATCCGCTTCTCGCGGCGGGCCGTTCTTGAACCCGAAGGTGAGCAGGGTGAGCGCCATTCGCTGGTCCTCGCCCGCATCCAGCATCTCCTCCGCGATCCGGCGCCGCAGAACCCCGCCGCTGAGGTCGGTGGTGTCCATCACCACGTCGGCTCGCTCGCGCAGCGGCGTCAGCATCTTGCGCTCGGCGCGGATGCCGTCGACGACCTGGCCGTCGGGCGCCAGCGGGTGACGGCGGCGGGTCTCCTTGTAGCGGTCGACCAGCGTCTGCTCGTCAGCCTCCAGGAACAGCACCTTGGGCGCCAGCCCATCGACGTCGAGGTCGTCGAGGACGTGCAGCAGGTCATCGAAGTAATCACCGCCGCGCACGTCGGACACCACCGCCGCCCGCTCCACGCCGCTGCCCTGGTGACGGAACAGCTCGCCGAGCGACCCGATCATCCGTGGCGGCAGGTTGTCGACGCAGAAGTAGCCGCCGTCCTCGAACGCCGCGATCGCCTCCGACTTGCCGGCCCCTGAGTGGCCGGTGATCACCACCATCGTTACCTGCTTTCCCCCTTTCTGCTTGTTCATTTCGTCGTCTCGAAGATTCACAGGTCAACCGGTCCGATTCAGCTGCTCGTGGATCTCCCGCGCCAGCTTGCCCGGCATTCCCGGAACCGCCTCCAACTCCTCGCGGCTGGCGGCCATGAAGCGCTCCGGTGAGCCGAAGTGCGCGAGCAGGGCCCGCTTGCGGACCGGACCGACCCCGCGCAACTCGTCGAACACCGAGCCCGTCATCGCCCGGTCACGGCGACCGCGGTGGTGCTCGATCGCGAACCGGTGCGCCTCGTCTCGCACCCGCTGCAGCAGCTTCAGACCCTCCGAGTCGTGGGGAAGTTGCAGCGGCTCCGAGCGTCCCGGCACGAAGACCTCCTCGAGCCGCTTGGCGAGGCTGATCACCTTCACCCCGCGCTCCGCGAACGGTCGCAGCGCCCGCATCCCGGCCGAGAGCTGGCCCTTGCCGCCGTCGATCACGACCAGGGAGGGCAGCGAGGCAAAGCTCTCGTCGCGCTCCGACTCGTGCGGGGAGAGGTCGGCCTGCTCCAGGTAGCGGCTTATGCGGCGGGCCAGGACTTCCTCCATTGAGGCGACATCGTCAGGTCCACGCCGCGATCCGTTTCCGGTCGGTCGTTCCTCGTTGCGCGTTCCTCGTTCCTCGGTCCTGATCCGGAAGCGCCGGTAGTGGGCCTTCTTCGTCGCCCCGCCCTCGAAGACGACCATCGAGGCGACGGTGTGCTCAGGCCCGAGGTTGGAGATGTCGAATCCCTCGATCCGTACCGGCAGCTCCTCCATGCCCAGCGCCTCGCGCAGCGCCGACAGCGACTCGACCCGGCGCTGGCGCCGGTGCTCGCGGCGCAGCCGATCCTGGTCGAGGGCCAGCTTCGCGTTGCGCTCCGCCAGCTCGCGCAGACGCCGCTTGTCGCCGCGCTCCGCGACCCGCACCTCGACCGGCGAGCCCCGCCGTTCGCTGAGTGCCTCCTCGAGCAGCGGCGCCCGCTCGCGCAGGTACGGCCCGACCACCAACAGTCGCGGCGCCGTGGGCGCGGCGGCGTAGTACTGCCCGATGAACTCCTCAGCGACCTCGGCCAGCTCGCGCTCGCCCTGGTTTTCGAGATAGAAGCTCTGGCGCTCGGCGAGGATCCCGTCGCGGACCTGGAACACCTGGGCGTTCGCGTCGGTCCCCTCGGCGGCGACGCCGATCAGGTCGGCGGTGCCGACCGAGCCGCCGGCGACGCGCTGGCGCTCGAACAGCGATCGCACCGCGGCCAGCCGGTCGCGATGCACGGCCGCGCGCTCGAAGTCGCGCGCCTCCGCCGCCTCCTCCATCTTGCGCTGCTGGGAGCGCTCGACCTGGTTGTAGCGGCCGGAGAGGAAGTCGATGATCGCGTCGATGTTGCGCCGGTACTCCTCGCGCCCCACGTAGCCGACGCAGGGCGCCCCGCAACGCTTGATGTAGTAGTCGAGGCAGGGGCTGCCGGAGCGGCGGCCCGGCTCGGGGCCCTCGCAAGTCCGGTACTGGAACAGCTTGCCGAGTAGATCGAGCGTCTCGCGCACCCGCTTGGCGCTCGAGAAGGGGCCGAAATAGGCGCGGCCGGGACGGTGCCGCTCGCGGGTGAAGTAGACGCGTGGATAGTCCTCGTCGAGGCTGATGCTGACGTAGGGGTAGGACTTGTCGTCGCGCAGGCGGATGTTGAAGAGGGGGCGGTGGCGCTTGATGAAGCTCTGCTCGGCGAGCAGCGCCTCGGCCTCGGAGGCGGTGACCAGGAAGTCGATTCGCACCACTCGCCGGGTGAGCTCGGTCTGGGCGCCCGAGAAGTGCGAGGCGACCCGCTTGCGGATCGAGCGAGCCTTGCCCACGTAGAGCACCGAGCCGTCCTCGTCGAAGAACTGGTAGACGCCCGGCGAGTCCGGCAGGGCGCGCCGCTGCTCGGCGAGCCGCTGTTCGCGTTCTGTGTCGCTTGTCGCCATCAAGCAAAGGGTAGGCTCCTGGCCGCACGGCCAAACCGGTCGCACCGCGGCACAGTGCCCGCGAAGCCCGCACGAAGGATGGAGAAGATGAGCACCGAGACAATCGCCCCGCCGGATCTGGAGACGCTGCGAATCGAGGTCGACGGCGAGATTGGCACCCTGACCCTCGATCGCCCCGACTCACTGAACGCGATGAGCCCGCAGATGATCGGCGAGCTGGTCGAGGCCTTCTCGTGGCTCGCCGATCTGGCGCCCCTCCGCGCCCTGGTTATCACCGGCACCGCGAGGGCATTCTCTGCGGGCGGCGACGTGAACTGGTTCCGGGAGGGCGTCGAGTCCGACGAGATCGACCTGCCCTCCAACGTGCGCCGCGGCGCCGAGGTCCTGCACCAGGCGATCATCGACATGCAGCGGATCCCCTATCCGGTGATCGCCGCGGTCAATGGGCCCGCCGCTGGAGCCGGCTTCTCGCTGGCGCTCGCCTGCGACATCCGGATCGCCTCCGAGGAGGCGTTCTTCGCCTGCGCATACGGCCGCATCGGCGCCTCCCCTGACGGCGGCATGACCTACTTCCTGCCGCGGGTGATCGGTCCCAGCAAGGCGCTGGAGCTGCTGCTCAACGACCCCAACCTGACCGCCGAGGACGCCCTCGAGGCGGGACTGGTCTCGGAGGTCGTGGCGGCCGACGCGCTTATGGAGCGAGCGCAGGAGAAGGCGGCCAAGCTGGCCGCCAAGGCGCCGCACTACGTGCGGATGGCGAAGCTGCTCTGCCGGGTCAGCCTCGAGAACAGCCTCGCCGACCACCTGCAGCTCGAGCGGCATGGGATCGCCGACAGCATGGGCACCGAGGACCTGCAGGGGGGCGTGGCCGCGTTCTTCGCCGGCGAGGAGCCGGAGTTCAGCGGCAGCTGAACCTGGACGCACTTCGGCTCGTATCGCGGTTGAATGACCGTTTTAGAGTTGAGAAGACAAGCCACCTGGAAAGGAAGCTCCCCGATGAAGAAGGTCCTGGCCCTGTTCGCGCTCGCGCTCGCGGGAATCGCCCTCGTCGCCTGCGGTAGCAGCAGCAACGACAACAGCACCAACGCGACCAGCACCTCGTCCGGCGCCGCTGCCGGCGGTGGCGGCGGCGGAGGGGGCCAGACGGTCAGCATCTCGGCCGACCCCAATGGCGCGCTCAAGTTCGACACCACCAGCCTGAGTGCCAAGGCGGGCTCGGACACGTTCGACTTCACCAACGACGCCCCGATAGCGCACGACTTCACGATCGAGACCTCCAGCGGCCAGAAGGTGGCCGCGACGCCGATCTTCTCCGGAGGAACCAAGTCGGTGACGGCGACGCTGAAGCCCGGGACGTACACGTTCCTGTGCACGGTGCCCGGCCACGCGGACGCGGGCATGAAGGGCACGCTGACGGTCAAGTAGGGCGAGGGGGGCGCGGCGGCCCCAGCTTTTCGACTTCAGCTTCGGATCGACGGCTCCGCTAGGAGCCGTTCGATTCCTGCGCCGGCAGGAATCGCGCGACGCTGTCCGCGACGCAGCAGGGCTTCTCGGAGCCCTCGACCTCGACCGTGAAACGGGTCACCATCTGCCACCAGCCGTCCTTGACCTCGTCCAGCTCTACGACCTCGGCGCTGGCGCGAACACGGCTGCCCGCCGGCACCGGAGCCGGGAAGCGGACCTTGTTCCAGCCGTAGTTGACGCCGAGGACAAATCCGCTGGCGGAGATCAGGTCCTGACGGAAGCCGTCGATCAGCGACAGCGTCAGGTTGCCGTGCGCGACCGTGCCGCCAAAGGGGCTCTCCTTCTTGGCCCGCTCGACGTCGACGTGGATCCACTGGTGGTCGCCGGAGAGGTCGGCGAAGGCGTTGATGTCTTCCTGCGCGACCTCGCGCCAATCGCTGGGACCGACCTGCTTGCCGACCAGCTCCTTGACTCCCTCGACGCCCTGTGCCTCTGCAATCGCCATCACACAATCTGTTCGCGCTCGGCCCCCGACCAAGCTCTCTTTATGAGCCTCGCGCTCACCTGCGCAGCCTACTGATCCGGGCGTCGCTCAGGCGACCAGCCGCACCTCGAACGGCGGCGACAGCAGTGCCCCGGAGCCGTCGAGCAGGGCGAGGATACGGGCGACGTAGGCGACCGTCGACTGGGGAACCCACTTCGGGGAGCGGGATTCGGGGCCGCGCAGCCGCTAGTTTTCCGGCATGAGCCTTGTGGTCTGGCTTGGGGCGAACACCATCGCCTGGCCCCAAGGTGGGGGGAACATCTGGGCCTATCTCAACTGGGCGCTCGGCTTTCGCTCGCTCGGCTGTGAGGTCGTCTGGCTGGAGGGGCTCGATTCGACGACCTCCGCCTCCGAGCTCAGAACGCTGGCACCGATGCTGAAAGCCAAGCTCGAGCGCTACGGGCTGGGTGACTCGATCGCCCTCTACAACGGAACAGGCGATCCCTCGCCGGGCGATTTCCTGGCGGGATTCAAGACGATCGAGGAAGCGGAAGACGCGGACCTGCTCGTGAATATGTCGTATGTCCTGCCGAATGAGCTGCGGCCGCTGTTTCGCCGCACGGCCTTGCTCGACATCGACCCCGGTCTCACGCAGATCTGGATGAGCGAGGACGCGATGTCCGTTCCTTGCCACCACCTCTACTTCACGATCGGGGAAGGAGTGAACAGGCGCTTTGGGACGAACGGGCTGACCTGGCTGTACACCCCGCCGTGCGTCGCCCTGGATTGGTGGTCTGCCGCGCCGGTGAACGGGGACGCTTCCTTCACCACGGTGTCGAACTGGCAAAACTCCGATTGGGTGACGTACCTCGACCAGTCCTACAGAAACACCAAGCGCGCCGGTTTCTTGCCATTCCTCGATCTTCCGCAACAAACGAGCGAGTCGCTCGAGCTTGCCCTCTGCCTTGAGGCCGACGAGGGGTTACGGCTGCCGAAGTACGATCAAGCCGAGCGTGCGTCGCTGAGAGCACGCGGGTGGGGGGTGGTGCATTCCTACGAGGTCGCATCGACCCCTTGGGATTACCAGAGCTACATCCAACGGTCCAAAGGTGAGTTCAGCGCGGCGAAGCCCTCCTGCGCCAAGCTTCAGACCGGCTGGGTGAGTGATCGGACCATCTGCTATCTGGCAAGCGGCAAGCCGGCCGTGATCCAGGACAGCGGTCCGACCCGCGTCCTGCCGCATGGGCAGGGAGTGTTTCGGTTCCGAACCCTCGAAGAGGCGGCCGACTGCCTCGACGCGGTCGTAGCAGACTACCCCCGGCAATGCGCCCTTGCCCGCCAGGTGGCGGAGGAGCATTTCGCACCGAAGAAGACGTGCAAGCTGCTGCTCGAGCGAGCCCTATCGTGACCGGGTCTCTGCTCGCGATCTTGAGCTATCACAAGGTTGGCTCACCGGGATCGAATGGATGGAATACGTGGTACTACGTCCCGGAAGCGACCTTCGTTCGGCACCTTGAGCATCTCAGGAGCCGGGGCTGGCAGCCCATCGACTCGGCCGCCTTTCTCAAAGGGTTGAAGGACCCCACAGCGCTGCCACGGCGCGCGGCTCTGTTGACATTCGACGATGCGTACTGCTCGGTGGCGCGAATCGCGCTGCCGCATCTGCTCGATTTCGGGTTTCCCGGCGTGGTCTTCGTCCCCACGAGGTACATCGGTGGAACCAACGAGTTCGATCTCGAGAGCCACCAACCGCAGGAGTCCATCTGCAGCTGGAGCGAGCTCGAGTTGTTGGAGCGGCACGGCGTGTCAGCGCAGTCCCACGGCGCCTCCCACCGCGCGTTCTCGGACCTGAGCATCGCCGAGATCGAGCAGGAGCTGGTTCAGTCCAAGGCCACGCTCGAAGATCGGCTAGGAACGCCCGTCGACCTTTTCGCGTTTCCCTACGGGGACAGGGGTGTTGCCGCAGATGTTGTGAGAATTGCTCTCGAGCGCTATGGCTACAAGGCCGCCTGCCTTTACGGGGGAGGACCGCTGAGCCTTCCTGTGGGGGACCGGTACCAACTGGCTCGTCTCGCCATCGGCCGCGATACAGACCTCGCTGCGGAGCTGCCCGGCTGAAGGACGGCTCGGGCCCCGGTGGGGACCGCCCCGGCCTTCAAGCTCTCTTTAGGTTGACGCCAGCACTGGGTTAGGGAGGGGCGGCAGGCTGCCGTCGTGTGCCCCGCGGTTCGGGGGACCGGGCCGCCCTCTAGACCACGCCCAGAAGAAGGAGGCGCAACTTGAGGCGAATCATCTTGCTCGCCCCCGCGGCCGTGATTACGAATCGCGATCCCCTAGAGCGAGGCGTGAAGCTCGAGAATCCGGCTCACCACGACGATCGAGAATCCGGCTCGCGGCAGCGCGCCCGAGGCCAGAGTGCCGCTTAGGGCGCGCCGCGCTCGCGCTCCGGATGATCGGCATGACCAACACCTCGCTACCGATTCCATGCTCAGGAGCAGAGCCGGTTTCCGAAAACAGAGCCCTGGCCGCGTTTCCGCTTCGCGCGAGATGCGGAAGTCGAATGGCCCTCCTCCATAGAGGAGCGCGTCGAGCGGTGCAGGTAGACGTGGGGCCGCACCAGCAGGTCTAGCCGGCGCGAGATACCGAGCCGGCGATGTCACGGGAGAACGTCGAGATCTTGCGCAACTAGACCGCCCCCGTTGGATGCTTCGCCCCGGTTTGAAGCGCGCTGAGCCTCGTCCGCGGGCTGGTTGAGGTCTCGTATGAACTGTGGTCGTTCTCGGAGTGCGATTGCTCCGCATCGGGAGCCATCTGATCGCCGTCTGAAGTCGTTTCCTCTCCGGGGGCCTTCGAATCAGTCGGCGGCAAGTCGACGCTCTTACGACGCATCCTTTCCTCCTACGTAGGACTGCCTGCCGTAACACGGGCAGCTCGTCAAGATCACGAGCGAATGGAGCTTCGGTTTCCGTAGCGTGGCGTGTATCCCTCAGCCGAGCGGATTCACGACCGCGGTGGTAGCGTCGCCCCGACAAGAGGTCAACGGCGCGCGCCCGCCGGTACTCGTCCGCCTCGCCGGGAAAGCGTGCGTCGTGCAGCAACTCCTGCGCCCCTGATGTCGTCATGCAGCTCCTCCTATCTCCGTTGAACGTTGCTCGTGGTCGCGGGGGAACTGCTCCACCTGCAGATGATTTTTCGCGGTGCCTCTGCAGGCACGGATTGGCCTGCCATCGAAGACGTAAATGCTTTCCTGCCGAACTCGGCGTGGCAGGAGTATCGCTCTCGCCTCGCAGACACTGTGGACGAAGATTTGTGGGACCAGCTCGTGATGGCCTATGCACTGCTCGAGGCCGACCGAGCACGGTTCGTCACGGCGGCCAAGCTCGCACCAGACCGCCCGCTCGCGGCTCCGCGAACCACCTGGGACGCCTGCGCAGACGGCTCGGTGACGGAGGGGCGGGTGGCCGGATGAGATCGCCGAAGAACAGAGCGAATCCTTCGTGCAGTGGTTCGATGGGCTTAGCGAAGACGATCTAAAGAACGACGCCGTGATCGTCCAGATGAAGCAGATCGCCAACGAGCTGGCAGACCTGAAGCAAGACGACGGTGGCGCATGGTTGGCTGAGATCAACCGACGGCTGGAGAGAGTCAACCCCGACCAACACTAGGCGCCCCCCAGGGCGGCTACCCCTCGGGCCGCGGGGCCCTGAGCGCCGCGCCACTCACTCACGATCTCGAACCGATCGGCGAACGACCCCGGGGTTGATCCGACGAACTGCACGGCCAGCTTCAGTGGCGAGATGGTCAGCATCGTGAAGCCGTGCCGGCTGCCGCTGTTCTTGCCCATGGTCGCGACGAAGTAACCGGCTTCGGGGTCGTTTGCGTGGACGGGGTACAGCTCCGCACCGGCTGCCCCCGAGATGACGAAAGTCGATCCCGCTCCCTTCTGATACGAGTCGTCGTCGTCGACGACACAATCGGGATCGAAGCGGGCCACGATGACGGCTTTGCAGCGGTCGCGGGGGGCGGTGATCTGCTTCGAGCGCTGGTAGGTGTGGTCGTGGCCGCTGAGGACGAGGTCGACCTTCTTTTCGATGAGCATCGAGAAGAGATCCTGGTAGACGTCGCAGTAGTACTCGCCCACGCTGATGCAATTCTTGTGCATACCTACGACGACCCACTCGATTCCCGCCGCGCGCGCTTGGTCGATGGTCGCGCCGAGCCACGCAAGCCTCGCGTTGTCCGTGCCGTCGTCGTTCTTGCCGTAGTAGTAGTTCACGCCGTCGATCGTCAGGTCCGGTGAGATCATGATGAACCGGACCAGCCGTCCGAGATCGAAGTAGTACTGCCTTCCGTAGTCGCCCACCGCGTGCAAGCGGTCCGGAAGGCAATGCGCGTAGTGATCGAGCGAGCCGTCCTCACCCGGGTCTTCCTCGTGGTTACCCGAGATGATCTCGAAGGGCGCCACCGGACCGATCTTCGAACGCACGAGCCCACAGAATTGGCGGTAGGAGTTAGGACCGGCATAGCTGAAGTCGCCGAGCGCGAGGTACATGTCGGGCTTCAACTTCGCCATCGCCTCGAGGGTCGCCACGCCCGGCGCCTCTATGCCGAAATCCCCGGCGGTGGCGACCGTGAGCGGGCCGTCCTTCGATTCGGGCCTGAGAGGCAGGCGTGACTGCGGTGCCCGATGCATCTCTCTCGACTCGTTTGTCGACTCGCTCCCATCGCCGCCGCAACCCGCCAGTACGGCGACAGCAACGATGGTGACGGTTACGCTCAGCTGAGAGATCCGTGGCGCGGGCATGAGGCTGGGGCCTGACGTTCGGAAACCCACCCTAGCCATAGCGCGTCCGAACCTGCCCGAGCCGCTCAGCAAGCCGTTCCATGCCACGCTCGCGGGCCGCCGCTGCGGCGGCCGCCCAGTCCGTCTCCCGATCGGGCGGCCACTCTAGGCCGGCGTCCTGAAGCGTCGCGATCTGCTTGAAAGCAAGCAACTCCTCACGGCCCTCCGCCAGCGCTCCGCGCAGCGGGGGCGGCTCTCGCGGATCGCTCCGTCGAGCACAGCCTCCAGTGAGCCGTGGCGGCGCAGCAGCTCGGAAGCGGTCTTGTTCCGACACCCCTTGCGTTCAATTGCCACCTCGTTGCCACCCCACGTACATCCACTGCCGGCTTTTGGGAGCAGCGCTAGCGGTCCATGGCCAGAGCGAGATACTGGACGGGCTATGTCGCAGGAGACTGTCGAGATCGTGCGCAAGATGCAGGAAGCGTTCCTCGCCGGAAACAGGCTCTGCGCGCCGTCGGGCTGCGGGAGTAGTGGATCGGAGGATCGGCGATGACTCTCATTCAGGCGAGTGGCGCGGCTTTCGTGAACGGCTATGGACGCGCCTGGGCGAGTTGGGATGTTCCCCGCTTCGTCGATCTGTTCAGCGACGAGGTGGTCTATGTCGCCCACCCCACGAAGGAGACGGTCGTGGGAAGGGCGGCACTCGAAAGCTACGTTCGGAAGGAGCAAGCCGAACAAGGTGACGTGAGCGTCCGGATGGGGCACCCCATTACCGAAGGCAATCATGTCGGCGCTGAGTTCTGGGTTACAGCGACCAAGGGAGGTGAGACAACCACGATCGCTGGATGTTTCATCGCCCGCCTTGCGCCGGACGGACGATGTGAATTCTTTCGCGAGTACTGGTTCGACATCGTGGCACAGCAACGCGTACGAGGGATGGGGGGAGTAGGCGATGTCGCAGGAGAACATCGAGCTGTCGCGTCGAGTCTTTGCTGAGCTTGCGCGGGCCAACGAGCTCGACGAAGTCGAGAGAACAGACGCGGCCCTCGAGGAGTTCTTCGACCCGGATGTCGAATGGGTCCCCGTCCCGCAGGGGCTGTTGGCCGGCAGCACGTATCAGGGATACGAAGGCATCCGGCGCTTCTGGGCCGATTTCGTTTCGGCCTGGGATGAGTACCTCATGGAGCCGCAGGAATTCCTCGACGCAGGCGATCAGGTCGTCGTCATCGTGCGAGTGCGCGGGCGAATGCACAAGCTCGAAATCAACGAGGTCTGGTCGGTGCTTAACACATTTCGCGATGGCAGGATCGTCCGCGTTCAGGGCTTCACGAGCCGAGACGGGGCCCTCGAAGCCGCCGGGCTGCGGGAGTAGGCGATGTCGCAGGAGAACGTCGAGGGTGTTCGGCGGGCCAACGAAGCCTTCAACCGTGGCGACCTGGCCGGTTGGACGAGTCTTTGGCCCCTGACGTCGTCTACTACGCAATGGCTGCCTATCCCGACACACCCCCGGTGATCCGTGGGCGCGAGGCGTGCGTGGAGGCGATGTCCCAGTTCATGGAGATGTTCGAGGCCTTCAAGGCCGAGATCGAGGAGCTGATCGACGCTGGCGATTGGGTGATCACCGTCACCCATTGGCAGGGCAGTGGTGCCGGAACCGGTGCCTCGGTGGACGTGCGTGAGGTCATCGCCTGGAGAATCGAGGCCGGGGTAGCCATTGAGGGTCGTGTCTTTGCCGACACGAAGGAAGCCCTCGAAGCGGTGGAGCTGCGGGAGTAGCCCAGGGCCGCTTCCGCTCGGGCCGATCGGCAGCAGGACTGCGCTAGCGCAACCCGAAGGGCCAGGGTTCCCACGAGTTTGGTCCCATTTCGAAAGGACTTGCTCTGCCCCCCCTGACGG
The DNA here is from genome assembly GCA_038040285.1 of Actinomycetota bacterium. Taxonomy (GTDB): domain Bacteria; phylum Actinomycetota; class Thermoleophilia; order Solirubrobacterales; family 70-9; genus Mayfieldus. The sequence continues at coordinate 2,312 of JBBPIN010000028.1, read as the reverse complement.
TCCGTTGCGTTTCTTAAACGCCTACTCGAGGTCACCGATGAGGAGACCAAGCATGGAACTGAACCGCGCCCAGCTCGTACCTTTTGCTGCAGGGGTCCTGGTCGGGGTGGCTGTGGTCCTGCTCGTCCTTCTGATCAAGGGCAACAGCGGCGACGCACGGAGCGCCGGCCTTCAGGTGATCACGATCAAGGACGGCAAGCCGGTGGATGGGGTCAAGGAGCTGGCCTACGACCTGGGCGACAAGATGCGCATCAGAATCGACTCGGACGTCACCGACTTGGTCAACATCCACCCCTACGACGTCACCAAGCAGGTAACGGCAGGCGGCAGCGTCAGAAGGATTTGGACGCGACGCTGGCCGTCAAGGCCAAGATGCAGCTGGTCAACCTCCACGAGCAGATCGCCGAGATCACGGTGAACCCGGCACCCGACGGCTGCAGGTCGCTTGCTCCACCAGGTTGCGGCTGACCAGGCTGCCATCGAGCGGCGGCCTACTTTCTCGGCGCACGAGTCCGCTCAGGCGACCAGCCGCACGTCGAACGGCGGCGACAGCAGCGCCCCGGAGCCGTCGAGCAGGGCGAGGATGCGGGCGACGTAGGCGACCGTCTCGGGGTAGGCCGGCACGCAATCGCAGGCGTCGACGGCGCCGGAGCCGGCGTTGTAGGCGGCGAGCGCCAGCCGCACCGAGCCAAAGTGGCGCAGCAGGCCAGACATCATGCGCGCCTGGGCGTCGATCGCGGCCTCGGGGTCGAACGGGTCGCGCAGCCCGTAGGAGGCGGCGGTAGCGGGCATGAACTGGGCGATCCCCTGCGCCCCGGCGGGAGAAACGGCGTAGGGGTCAAAGCCCGACTCGGCCATCAACTGCGCCGCTAGCAGGGCGGCGGAGACGTTCCAGCGTGCCGCCGAGCGCAGTAGCGGGTCGCGGAAGCGGGGCGGCACGAACGACGGCAGGCTCTGGGAGGGGCCGCCCTCCAACTCACCGCCACCCTCCACCGTCTCCAGTCCACCTCGGTCGCCGGCCGCCGAGCACGGCGGCGGACCGGCCGTATAGCCGAAATGCCAGGGCTCCCACGAGTAGCGCTTCAGAAAACCGAAGCGACGGGCATTCGCGTACAGCCATCCATAGGCCGTCGCCGGGCCGAGGTCGAGCTCGGTCGCGCAGCGGTGCAGCGAATGTCCCGGCGGCGCGACCCAGGTCGGATCGGGGTGCTGGGCGAAGAGCTGCGCCTGCTCGGCGTCGGAGCGAAAGCCCGAGACGACGATCAGCGCGATCCCGGAGTGCCTGGCGGCCACGGCCATTCGGTCGAACGCCGCCGCGACGTCGAGCCGCATCCCCTCCCCATTGCGGTAGACGAGCGGGCCCGAGTAGCCGCCGCCGCTGGCTTGCGCCGGCATCTCCCCCTCCCCACCAGTAGCCGGCGAGGCTTCGGCGACCGCCCACGCCGCCACCTCGCCACGGCCCGGCGGGCGCAGGTCGGCGAGCACCGTGACCCGGACGCGCAGTGGCGGGAAGGCGCTGGCGTCGGGAAAGTAGACCCGCAACCGTGCCGGGTCTGTGTCGTTGGCCCGAGCCGCCCCGAAGGCGGCGTCGCGCGCCCTTGCCAGATAGATGGCGCGGTCGATATGGGCGGGATTGGGAGCGCCGTTCGGCAACCGCGGCGGCGCCGTCACGCGCGGCATGTCGTCGCGCATCGAGCGGGCGGCCGAGAGCGCCGCCAGGTCGGCGGACCGCTGCAAGCGGCCCTTACCGGTCAGCGCGCCCGCGATCGAGACCATCGCCAGGGCGGCGATCAGCAGGATCGCCACGCCGCCCATCACCGCCGGCAGCGCCTGGCCAGCCGCGGCTCGGAGCGGACCGGTCGATTCCGCTCGCTGTGCGGATCGAAGGACGGCGCCGCCCAGCAGGGTCGCTGTCCAGCGCCGCAGCCGCGTCTGGTCGGCGCCGCCGATCGGTACGCCGGCGAGGGCCCGGCGCCCTGCGGCCCAGCCGATCGGGTGCAGCGCCACCCGTACCGCCAGCCCGCGGGCTCGCAGATCGCGCACCGCCAGCGCCGCCAGAGACCTGTCGCGAGGCAGCTCGGCGCGGATCACCGCAGCCTTGACCGCCAACCCCGGGTGATCGAGCGCCGCCAGCCACAGCGCGGCTTCGACGTGCAAGACGCAGACAGCGCAATCTCGCGGGCGGGTGATCGCCTGCGCGGCGCGGTCGAGGCCGTCCGCCCCCTCGCCCGCGGCGACGTGGCAGATCAGCCCGCGAGCGGCGGCGCCCACGCCGGCGTCGCGAAGCTCGGCCTCGCAGCGCCGCGCAGCCG
>JBBPIN010000027.1:0-36406 GCA_038040285.1 Actinomycetota bacterium | reverse complement strand
CCCAGCTCCGCCAACGCCAGCGGAAGCTTCACGCCTCCCACGAGCAGTCCCTTACCCGACTCCCGCTTCAGCTCCTGAACGGCTTTTCCCAGATCCCCGCGCACGAGCTCCGCGTTCCAATCGACCCGGTCCAGGGTGCTCGACACGACGTACTTCTTTGCCGCGTCGATCGTCCGGCCGAAAGGCGCCATCCAATCAGGCATCGCTTCCGTCTGCCCCGGCGGCCGCCAGGCTGACTCCATCATCTCGTAAGTCACCCGGCCGAAGAGGAGAGCGTCGGCCTGGTCGAGAATCTTCGTCGCGTGACGATGTGTCTCTTCGTCCGCGGACATTGCACGGTGATCGCAGCATCCGTCCAATGTGACGTTGATGGAATATCGAAGAGGTCGCACTACGTAAACATAGGTCCCGCTAGAGGTGGTGGCCGTGTGGCATGCGGCCGATCACCTTGATCTTCTTGGGTCGCGAAGCCCCGCCGTCGTACGGGTATCCGTTTTGCTCTGGAACCACAGCGCGCATCCGGTAGTTGGTCGTCACGAATGTGGATGTGAACCGATAGCGCAACACGTAGCGCCCAGTGGCATCGGTCTTTGCCTTCTCGAACGTGTTCCAGCGCTTGCTGTGCGGGTAGCGAGCCTGCAGGATCACGACTCGCTCGTCGTTCTGTGGACCAGGAATCGTGCCGAAGAGCTTTATCCCGTTGCCGTTTTTCGTAGTGCGCTTGGAGAGCTTCAGCTTCGGCGCCAGCCGTGAGTTAAAGCGCGCATTGTGTTGGACCTGGTCGCGGTTGAATCGATAGCCGACTCGCAGGTTTCGGTTTGGGCCTGGAGCGACGCCGTAGCTGTAGTGACCGCTGGCGCTGGTGGTCAGCGTCCCTACGCTGTCGAGGCCCTCGCCTGCAACGCCTTCCTGCACACAGAGAGTCGCCTTCGGCACAGGGTCACCCGTGTGGTTGGTGAGCTGCCCGGTGAGAGCGGCACCCTGGCCGGCTTTGACGTCGACCGTGTCGGTTCCACTACGGGCGAAGACTGCGCTCAGATCGCTTCCACCCGGAACCGACGAAGGCGTGCACGAGTTGTCCACGCTGACCGTCTTTCTAGCGGTACAGCTGACGTTCGGTGGCGCTCCATAGTCGCTGGCACATGCCTGGACGGTGTTTTCGCCGTCGTGGAATGGTGAGCTTTGCGTGTCGAGATTGAAATGCAGGGTGGCGCCATTGGATGGGCAGGGCTGCATCGGGGTTCCGCCGCAAGCGTAGTTCTGTCTCGCGACCTCTTGGTCGTTGACGAGCACCCAGTCTGAGCTCAACCCAGCCCCTACATCTGTCGCTCCAACGTCAACGAGCCCGGTGCCGCGCTGGACCTCGCCGTTTAGGAGCTGACCGCCTTCGCTTACGTTGGGTGAGAAATCGTCGGACATGACCATCGTCACGTCCCTGACGAAGGCGCCGGCCTGCAAGCTGCCGTAGCAGTTGCCGGTTACGCAGACCAGCTGCACCCACCAGTTGTTGTAGTCGCTCGCCCCAAGCCCAAATGCCCCCCAGTTGCCGCCTCCGAAGGGACCAAGAACGCTGCAAGTCGACGGAGTACAGCCTGCGATCTGTGCCTGCCAGCCATCAGCGCTGACTCCCCTTGCGGCCCCCGAGACGCTGACCATGTGCGTACCGCTCGGCGCGTAGAGCGTCCAACGGCCAACCCCGCCGGCCCAATAGGCCTGCGGAAGCGCGATGCCCAGACCATTGCCTCCCGAACTGCAGTCTCGGAACACGGCAAGCATGTGATGGTCAGCCTCGCTGTACTGCGCCTCCGAGTGCGTGTTCCACGAGGCGCACTCACTGGCCGTATAGGTGCCAGCGAAGGTCTTGCTTGCGAGGACACCTGACCCCAACGTCAGTACGACAATCGAGGCAAGCAATGCCCGCGCCCACCTACTTGCGCCGAACCCCTCGGTCGTGTGACACGCCAACATGGAGTCCTCCTCCTAATTGGGATTCTGTCACCGTCTGTCCGGTTTTTGCGCCGGTTGCCTCGTTTAGAGGCCGAATTCAGGGTGTTGCTCTGAGGAAGGTGCTGAGGGCGGGGGGCTTGACACTGTGGTCGGCGCGACGGGTGCTGGCGTCGATGGATCAGTGGAGGGACTCGGGTGCGCGGTGGCCGGCGACGTGTGCCCGCGGTCTCGTTTGCCCTGCTTGATCTGACGCTGGCCTCGCACGTCCGGCTTGCGATACGTCGCTCGCCGATCGGCTGGCACGCGATCTGCCCGGCGACCTTGATTCACGGGCTCGCGGCTCTTGCTGGCCGGGGTCGTCTGCATCTGAGGATCGGCTCCGTGGTTGAGGGTCCACATCACGACAACCGCTAGTCCGAGCGCAAGGGTGCAAAGCCCAGCGACTGCCAAGCCGCGTCGGAAAGCAGCTCGAGGAGACGATGGCACGATGCGAAGGCGCTCCTCGTGGTCTACGCCGCGTCGCAAAGGGACTGCGCCGTCGCCCCACGATTGCTGGTCGTCCGCCAGCTGAACCCCCTGATTGACCACCGTCTGCCGTGTCTCGGGGCTTCTCATGTGTGCAGCCGGTCGATCCTTGGTCCCTCTTCGGCGAGCTTCCTAAGGCCGCGGTCGCGATACCAGGGGCGCAATCGGACCTTTGCTGGTGGAAGGTGCCCGTAGATCAACAAGCCCGTGCCGGGCTGCGCCTCGCGCACGACGTTCGCGGGAGTGAGTTCGCGGTAGGTAGTCGCCTCGGTTGTAGAGCTTCGCCCCAGCTCGCCGGCGGTCTGAGACTGCTGCTGAAACTCGCCGGCCCCCACAACGCGGGTTACGTAGGAAAGCGTCTCGGGATCGGACATCCCGGTGCCAAAGATCTTCGCGCGGTGGTTGTTGACGATCGTCTGGGCTCGCTCTCCATAGCGGCTACGGAGCTGCGCCAGGTCTTGAAACACAGAGAGGATCTGAATCCCCTGTCCGGCTCCAGTCGAGGCGATCTCGTCCAGGTTGGGAATCGGCGCGATGTTCGCCGCCTCGTCCAAGACCAGCAGTAAGGACGGGTCGATCGGCTTGCCGGTGGCGGCTGCGCTCTCATAGACGACCGCCAGGAGCTCGCGAACCATCATCGAGAAGAGCGGTCGAAGGCGCTGCTGCTCGTGAGCCGGGGCGCAGAGATACAGCGTGTTGCTCCGCCCGTCGAGCAGGCGAGCTGGCGTGTAGTCGGCCCCGGTACTCGCCTCCACGACACGCGGGTCGGCAAAGGCAGCGAGGATCGTCTCCGCGGTCGTGTAGATCGAGCTTCGCTGCCGTTCCTCGCGGTTCCAACTCGCTCGCCAAGCCTGCTTTGCTCCGGGATCGCTGGCAGCTTCCAACAAGAGGCTGACCTCCTCCTCAGCGAATGGGCCTTCATCGAGGAAACGCACGACGTCGGCCATCGTCAGCCCGCCGCTGCGAGCCGCGAACAGCAACGGGGCCAGAAGCTTCTCTGCCGCCGCGAACCAGAAGTCGGCGTCCTCAAGTCCATGACTGGAAGGACGTGCAGCGGTGGCTAGCCAGTTGGCGACACGCAGTGCTCCACGCCAGGTGTTGCAGCTCGTCAGTGGCGTCGTTCTCACAACGTGCTGCGAAAGGCCAGTGACCCGGGCAGGATCGAAGACCATCACTGCGCCGAGTTGACGGCGACGCTCGAGCGTGTCGCGCAGTAGGTCGGTCTTGACCGATGTTGCTATCGCGGGTCCAGCCCATTCCAGAAGCGCCGGCACTGCGAGGCCCGTCGTCTTCCAGCTCTGTGAAGGGGCGACGACAACCACTGACTGGCGGGGTTCTGCGGCCAGCAACTGGCGACCATGGCATCCAAGAGTCAGCCGACCAGCTTCGGCGCGTTTGACGTGCAGGTCGCGCAGGTCCGAGGACCTCGCCCAGCGAGCGCTCGCCGGCCGACCCTGATCCGGGTTCCGCAATCCGTTGAAGAGCCGTGTGGACAACAGACGCCCAATGGATGCGGCGACAGTCAGGGCGACCACGAGAACCATGCCCAGCGTGGAGTAGAAGCCGAGGGCGGGCGGGAGAGCGCGCTGGATGCCTGCCGGCCACGCCGCACGCGGTTCGCCCAGGTGCGCCGGGAGGCGGATGGCCGTTGCGATGAGCTGGTCGGGCGTGAGGGGCGTCCAACCAGTGCCGAACAGGCCAGCGGAGATCACACCCGTCAGCCAAAGAAGCCCCAACAACCCGACGACGACTGCGGCCAGCGGCAAGAGCAGACCGTCCCTAGATGCCGGTGTCTGTCTCACTGATCCGCTTGTTCGGGCGCCGCTAGGTCAGGGTGGTCGACCATGCGAGCGTCGGTGTCCACAAGCGTCTGCTCAATCAACGAGAGCCGATGCTGCACAAGGAAAGAACGTCGACCGACCAACCAGAGCGCCTCACCGCGGCGCAGCGTTGGGACGATCTCGATCTCGGTGCTGCTTAGACTCAGGAGTTCTTGCAACGCCCCCAGTTGGTCGGGCGGCTGCGCGTAGATCACCTTCGTATCGGCGTCGGCAATCAGGCCCTCAGCGATCCGAACTTCTCGGGAACCGGCGGCACCAGCTGCGCCGAGATCCGACAACCGATGGACGACCATCACGTTCTGGACGCCGTTAGCCCGCGAGAGCTTGAACGAGCTCTGCAGCCACTCCGCGACGCCGATGTGGCTGGCAATGCGCCAACCCTCATCGAGAGCGATGATGACCTTGGCGCCGGAATCGCCACTGCGATCCGCCTCTCTCCTTCGATCCATGACGACGCCCTGCAGCCAGGCGGCAGCGCAAGTCATCAGGATCCCGAGTGCAGCCGAGTCCTGAACCGCACTCAGATCGAGGACGACAAGCGGAGCATCTAGATCTAGGCCGCCGCTGGTGGGGCCGTCGAACATCCCGCGTAGGTCGCCCTCGCAGAGCCGCTGGAGTGCCAATGCGGCTTGCCGGCTCTCAATAGCGAAATCCTCACGGGTCGTGGCAAGCTCACCGACCATCGATTCGCGGGGGTGAAGAAGCGCCTCCACAATCTGTGGGATGGTCGGTTCGGCAACCTCGCATTCGGTGTTGACGAGGTCGAGAGCGACACGAAGGCCCGCGTCCTCATCGGGGCTGAGTTCGCGACGCAGGGCCGCTTGGGTTACGGAGCGAAGCAGGCTGAGCTGGGCATCACGGCCACCGCGTGGACTGAGCGGGTTCAGGCGAACATCTCCACCCGGCTGCAGCGCTATCGGGTGTCCACCGAGCGCCCGCGCCAATGGCGTGTACTCATCCTTGGGATCGAGCACCCACGCCTGGCGGCCGAAGACGCGCTGGCGCAGGATGTAGCTCTTTACGAACGCTGATTTGCCGCGTCCGATCTGCCCGAGCACCAGCATGTTGGGTCCCGGCAGCAGGCCGTGCTCGTAGAGAGTCCAGGGGTCATAAAGCCAAGCCCCTCCATAGGCATCGCGGCCGATATAGGTGCCCGGCGCTCCCAAGCCACCTTCTGCGACGAACGGATAGGCAGCTTGAAAGTGGGCAGTGGTGGCGCTGTGTCCGGGCCGCTCACCGCGTCGTCGCCTGCGCCATGGACTCGCACCACGGGGGCGCGAAGGCTGCGGGTAGTGCTCGGGGATCAGAAGCTCGGGCGATCTCCTCTTCACGCCAGACCTCTGCAGAGCGGCAGCGTGAACGTGAAGCCGACGTCCTGCTCACCGTAGAGGCGCTGCAATTCGAGCCGGGCGAGCTGGGCTGAATGCTCGACGTCGCTGCAGCTTCGGTCCAGTTCCTCGAGCGAAGCTCCGGAGACGGTGATGTAGCCAGCGAATCGCATCTCGGCGTGTCCGTCGGCTAGCTCCTCTTCGCGCCGTGCGGTTGCTTGCTGGCGTCGGCGCAGACGAGCGGTGGTCATGAACCCCTGACGGTCGCGCTGAATCTCCTCCGCAACCTCAGCTGTCTGTGCTGCTTCGGCTTTTCGCATCGCGGTCGAATAGGGAATCGGCTCGATCGTCACTGCGATGGTTCGAACGGCCGTGGTCTGCATCAACAGCGGGGCCAGAAAGGCGGGGCCCACGTCGCTACGCGGCCAGGCGGCAATCCAGTAGGTGGCGTGAAGCGCAGAGTCGCTGCGGTAATAGCCCCAGGTGGTCTGATCTGCGAGCGGTCCCATCCTTGCGGGGTCGACGCCCTCGCGACTTTCATCTCTCAGAGCCGCTCGGGCGCGCCCCCGACGTCCATAGGGGTCAAAGCCATCGCGGACAAGCTCGGCGTACTGGCGGGGACGCAGAACGCCAAACACCGTCACGTCAGCAATGGAGAGTCGCTCGGCGAAGCTTTCGGCCTCGCGGAGTAGAAGCTCGCAGGCACCTTCATCGCCGCCGCCCAAGCGCTTCAGCTCGCGAGCGCCGCGCCGTTGATCGATCTGCAGCGCGAGCAGGATCTCGTGTTCCTGTGTGGCCGGGGCCGCCGACTCAACAAGCTCGATGTAGGAGCGCACTAGGTTCGAGTCGAGTGGGACGCTGCGGTCCCGTTCCGCTTGGAGGTAGGCGGCGAGCTCATCGCCCTGGGCTGGCAGCGTGCGTTCGATCCACTGCAAGCGACGCACAGGACTGCCGTCACGGGCCGAGCTGGCGAGGACTGCACCCCAAGCGTCCAACTTGCGCTCCTGCTCTGACGGATCACGTAAGCCGAAGGCACCAGCGCGGACCGCGATCACGGCTGTGTAGCTGCCCGCGTCGCGATTCCGGATGACACCGACTTCATCCTGACCGTAGGGGACTTCGAGCATGTCCAGATCGGCGAGTTCAGCTGGCAGCGAGGGTTCATAGGCAGGCCCGCCGTCGGGCAGCTGGACGCCGGCACTTACGCTGATCGAGCGATAGCCACGGCGATCGGAAGTCGAGCGCCGGGCCCACCGCACGACTATCGGCGCCCACTCATCAAGGGTCCGGCCGTCGACGGGCAGGAAGATCACCGCCGCGGCGGTGATCAGCGTGAGAAGACCGATCAGCAAGCCGAGGAAGTCGCGCAGGACGTACAGCGCCAGCAGCGCGAAGGCGGCCCCAACCGCGACAACCACCAGCTGACCGAAACGTAGGAGCCCCACGACGCCGGGCTGATGCAAGGGCCCGAACCGATATCGGCGACGGCGCGCTACCTGCTCAGACACGGATCACTCACTCGCCTTGGCGTTTCGTGGCAGGAAGATCCGGTGCGGGCCGCAGCGGTTCTTGACCGGGAGACCCGGTTGGCGTCTGAGCGGTGCCGTCGTCATGGATCCCCGGCCCTCCGCCCTGCTGTGTGGTGGGCTGCCCCTTGGCAACCTCGTTTGTCTCTTCGCTTATCCCGGTCGTGGCAAGGCGTTGCGCAGCGGCCTGGCTTCCCTTCGCTGCGGCGATCGGTAGTGCCAATGCAGCCGCTGGAGTCGCGCTTGCGGCAGACCCGCTCTCTGCCCCTGCTGCGCCTGCACCGCCAGAACCGACTCCACCAGAGCCACCGAGACCGCCACTCGGCCCTGAGCCAGGTCCGCCACCGCTAGAACCACCCTGTCCTGTCGAGCCAGAGCCACCGTCGTTCCAGTTCGATCGGGCCGTCCTTCGCATGAGCTGAGCCGGGCTCACCGACTGCGCTGCGTTCATTGCTCCGGCTCCCGCTGTGCGGCGGCTGTAGGCACCCGCGACCGCGCCCTCGGCAAACGGAACCAGCCTGAAGAGAACGAACGGGGCAAAGCAGGCGAGAAGCATCAATGCAGCGGCAGCCAGGATGTGCTCGACCTGGCCATTGTTGGTGGCAGCCAGACCCGCCGCCAGAGAGATGATCGAGACGATGACGAACTTCGAAGCGATGACAACGAATAGGAGCTCGCTTGTGCGCCGCAGAGCACTCGTCCAACGGGGCCAAATGGAGGCGGCGAGCGCCATCGGCATGAACAGAGCAACCACGTAGACGGCCGCGTCCCGCATCAACAGCTCGATCCACACGAAGAAGGCAGCGAAGGCAGCGATGATTGCCGCCAAGAAGGTGACGAACAGCGGCGCCGCCGTTGCCCCTGCAGCTCCCCCCGTAGCGGTCCCTGGCCCTGCGCCAGCGGTCGCGGTCCCGCCGACAGCGCCAGCCGTTCCACCGGCCTGGCTAAGCCCGTGAATCGCCCCCTGAAAGAACTGGTGGCTGTTCTTGGTTGTCGACACGGCCACCGCGTGGGAAAGCCCATCGGTCGTAGCGATGAGCAGTTGCACCACGACGTAAGCGACGCTGGTGGCCACAAACGCCAGCGGTAGATTGACGAACACGACCCGCGCCAACATGGCCGAGTTGCCTTGCGCGAGTCCTTCTAGAACTGCCAATAGCAGCATGGCGGCGGCGAGAAACGCCGCGATAGCCGCCATCTGCCCGTACTGACGCACGAAGCCCTTCGTGGTCAGATCCGGCGTAGTCGTTTCGTCAATGAGAGTCACCACCTGGCCGATCAACCAAGTGGCGCCGTCGGTCACCCAGCTCGTGACCTGGCTGAAGATCCCGTTGCCAATCCGCTTCACAGCGTTTGCGACCGGCGAGACGACCGTGCCGACTGCGCTGTTGGTGACGTCGTTGCACACATCGCCAACTGGATTGCCGCCCCCGATCGCTCCTCCTGTCAGGGCACCGACTCCCCCTGTCACCACGTGAGCGGGTCCGCTGGCAGCGTCACAGGCAAGGTTGGCCTTTGCTGTAGGCGTATCGGGGCGAGCGGCCAGCGCGGCAGCGACGAGCAGCGTGAGGGCGACAAGGAGAGCCAGGCGTCTACGGAGCGACCCCATAGACCTTCAAGCGCTTGGCCAGCTCGAGGGCGTCGAAGCCGCCGACCGGCCCGGCGGGAGTCTCGATCCTCGGCGTGGGGCCGAAGCCACTCCGCGTATTCGCAATCTTCCAGTCGCCTTCACGCCAAACGAGGCTCGTGTGGGCGACGCCAAAGTAGGCCTCCGGTTCGACCGCTGAAGCGTTGCCAAGCAGCGTGAAGCCCCAGGTCAAGATTCGTGCTCGGGCGGGGGAGAAGGATTCGACGCGGTAGCCGATCGGCACGGCGCTAAAGAGAGTCTGGGTGCCGTGACGAAGGCCTTGCCCGATAGGTCCCGCCCCGATTCGGTTCGCGCCCGGCGTGTTGGCGCGCAGCATTGTCGAGGCGTAGTCGGGAGTCGCCATGGTGCGAATCCGACGGCGCAAGACTTCAGGGCGCAGGATCGCCGGGTCAGCGATCGCCTGTTGGTAGTTGGCGACTGCCTGGGTGGCTCCGTTCGGCGAGCGCGCATAACCCCGCGGCACACCGTTGAGAACGTGTGATGGACCCGCTCCGGGAGAGGCGACTGGCGTTGCGGTAGGCGCACCGGCGATCGAGTGTCCAACCACCAGGCCGAGCACGAGCGCGGCAGCAGCTGCCACCCCCGCATACCACGACGATCCCTGTCGCTTGCGAGCGGCGTGACTGTAGGCCCATGCCCCAGCCATCGCCCTAATGGACTGCAGAGCCGGATGCGTAGAAGAAGTTGACGATCGCGGCCGCAGCGCCGACCACGAACGCGCCCCCAGCGCTGTACATCACCTTGGCCTTTCCGTCAGCAGCATGGCTGTAGTTGTTGGAGCGGTTACCGAGTGCCCACTGTCCCGCTCCAATAACCAGCCCCGCTCCGCAACCCAACAGAGCGACAGCGGCCAAGCCGTTGAGGAGGCGTTCCAAAGCAGGGGTGCCCGGCAGGCCGTTCGGGTTCGGCTTCACGCTGATGTCTGCGAGAAGCTGAAAGGCGTAGAGGTTGAGGGCATCGAGCAAGGACAAGATCGCCTCCTTTCGGACAGGGCTGCTGGTGATGCCTTTGTCCGTCAGGGGCGCGAAGTGCCTCGCCCGAGCTGCGGCGCCTATTTGGTCCGCGTCGTCATCGCTTAGGAGCATTCGCGCGCATTGCTGATCAGGACTTCGCTCTCTCTGCAGAAAAGTACGTCGATGCTTGAGGACGGTCCTAGAGACCGAACTCTGCGCCGTGAGGCTTGCTTGGCGCCGGCGACGGAGGGGGAGTGCTGCTCGAACTCGCGGTAGCACCGGAGCTTGCGCTTGAGCTGGTAGCCGAACTGCCGGAACTCGGGCCAGTTGCGAACGGATCGAATTCTCGTTGGCTCGCTGAGGATGAGCCTGTGCTGTTTGCCTTCGCCTTGCTGGCGTGGCCGTTTCTGCTGGTCGGACTCGATACGACCGGGCTTGGTGAGGGTGCCGGCAGCGAGGACGCCGACGACGCGGCTGTGGGCGGCGTCTGAGAGTCCCTGTGGATCCGATGGGCCGCAGGCTTCTCGTGTCCGCCACTGACGACATTCACGCCACCTACACCAGGACCTACGACGCCGCTGGCCAGACAAGCCAGTGCAGCGGCACCGCATGCGCCAGCTGTGCGCGCCGCCCCGCCAGCTACCGCAGTAGTGCTTGGCTCGCCGCCACCGCTGATCAGCAAACGTCGCGCTAGCTCATGGGCTCGGGCAACTATTTCTCCAATCCCATTGCTTGCGCCGTTCGCCAGCGCCTCGTGTCCAATCGGCAGGCTCCTGGCCGTTCCCTCCTCAGCCGCCAACGAGATGTAGGCCGCCAGCCCAAGGTCGATCGCGAGCGAATCGACGTTCTCCACACCGAGGGCTTCGCGGACTCGCTCCAGGGCAGCGCGGTGGCGACGGTCTGCCTTCGACTTGTCCCACTTCAGCACGCGTCCCGCTTCACGCACTGACATTCCCTCGAAGTAGCAAAGCTCGATCACCTGGCGCTCCTCCGCCGAAAGCCCGTCAATCGCGCTTCGAACTCTGCGCGTCCGATCAGCATCCATTACCTGCTGCTCAGGGGTCAGTGCCGACTCATCAACGAGCGGACCGACAGCGTCGACGCCAACCATTCTCGGGGCACGACCCTGCTCTTCAAGAAGGTTTTGCGTTCTGCGCCATGCGCAGTTGATCAACCAACCGGTGGGGTTGATGACCTCTCCGCCGCGAGCAAGGTGGCGCGAGTACTCGAACTCCGCCTTCGCCATTAGGTCAGCGCCGTGGTTGTCCACAAACTGGCGCGAGAACCGCTTGCGTCGGAGCAGTTGGAGGAAACCCAGCTCGGCCGCGCTCAGCTGGGACTCGCTAACCCCTGCTGTCGCGCCACTTACTTCCACGACACGCCCATCGTTTCAGACATCACTGCCTGGCCGCCGCAGTAGACGCTTCCGCCCGGAGAGTGTTTGGGCCGTCCAGTCGAGCAATTCGCCAGCTCACCGTTGTCACTGTCCGTCTGCCGCTGGTTTTGCCTCACTCTCGAACGAGGCGATCGACGCTTCACCTGGACAGGTCTGCACACGCAGATGCTCGTCGGGGATCTACATGAAGCGCTTCGGTAGGCATGGCACGGGGCCGCGTTGGCCATCGTTCGGGCTTGATTCGGCCGGATCTCAGTGAGCGCGTGGAGTCTCGATGGAGGCGGGCATCTCTGTTTCCCGCGCCCCGCGACTCATGCTCGGGCTTCCCTTCGCAGTGTTTCTCGCGCTCGTTGGGCTTGCCATCGCGATCGCGGTCCTCGGCGCCAGCTCCAACTGCGGAGGCACTGTAGGAGGCCTGTCTTCGACCGTGCCAGCTGAACTCGCGCCCATCTACGAGGAGGCTGCGGTTGCCTACCGGCTTGGACCGCAGGGCCCTTCGATCCTCGCGGGAATCAACAAGGTCGAGACGGACTTCGGGCGCAACACGTCGACCTCGAGCGCCGGCGCCCAGGGATGGATGCAGTTTCTGCCCTCTACCTGGGCGACCTATGGCGTCGATGGAAACGGGGACGGGAGAAAGGAGATCGGTGATCCATGGGATGCGATCTTCGCGGCAGCGAACTACCTACATGCCTCCGGTGCTCCGCGGGACTGGCACGGCGCGATTCTCGCCTACAACCATGCCGAGCCCTACGTGCAAGAGGTTCTCTCGGACGCACATCGCTTCACAGGAGCGGCCGTTAGCACTGCGGCGGTTGGCTGTGCCTCGGCTAGCACTGGACCCGCCGATCTGAGCAAGGCGATCAAGCTGTCTCAGCCGCGTCGCTACGTGATGCTGCCGCACCGCTTCATGGCGCCGGGCTACAGCCCCGAGCCCGTCGACGCTCGAATCCTCCCTGATGCTGAATGGGTCCTTGACAGCTACGGACTTCGCGTCACCGCAGGCCGAGAAACAGGTCATGAGTCACACGGCGAGGGCACCGCACTCGACATGGTGCCCGCTGCCGGCAATTCCCACCAGGACTGGGTGCAAAGCGCCCAGCGACTAGCTGAAGACCTGGGTTGGATCCCGAGCTGCGGCTACAGCGGTCTGAACACGGAGTTCGGCGGCGCATGCCCCCTCGTGCCCGCGATCAGGTTCATCGGCTACAACGGGTTTCCAGGCCACGGCGAGGGCAACCACATCCACGTCTCTTGGCAGGACTCGTTGAGTCCTGGCGCGACAGGAGCCCTCGTCCCTCCTGAGCCGTGGGTCAAGGTTTTCCCAGTCTCAGGAGCCGGCGCATGAGGCCTTCTTGCTTGGCTTCCCAACGTCGGGGGTTCTGCCCCGACCTACCTGCCCAAAAGCGGCGCTCGCGGGACGGGTCAAGGCTGCGGCGCCGTACCCCATCTGGGGTTGACGCGATTCGCGGGCCGCCGCTACCCGCCTTGTGACGTCGCCAGCTGCTTCAGGCCACGGCGACCATGGAAGCGCTCCCTGTCCTGCCGCTTCGATCGAGGAGCTGACTTCCAATCTCCGCTCATTTTGTCGCGCCAGTGGCGCGCTGGGACCGCGTCGAGAAGTCAGATCTCCAACCGAAGGGAGTACAGATGAACGCCGTTTCATTGACTGGTCGCCTCACCCGCGACCCCGAACTGCAGGAACGCGGCGGCAAGACCGTCTGCGACTTGCGGATCGCGGTCGACAACGGTCAGTACGACCCCACCTACGTCGACGTATCGACTTTCGACGGCCAGGCTGAGGCCTGCGCGAAGTACCTCGCGAAGGGTCGCCAGGTGGCCGTCAATGGCCGGCTGGTCTACCGCGAGTGGGAAGCCGACGACGGCTCCAAGCGTTCGCGTCACAGCGTCGCTGGGCGAGTCGAGTTCCTCGATCGGAAGCGCGAGTCCGAGCCTGGCGGCGCGGATGCAGCCTCCGAGGAAAGCCAAGGTGGCTTCTAGATTCGCCGTCGCACCGGATGAGGGCCCGGCGCTGCGCGCTGGGCCCTTATCGGGCATGACGGAACGGCTTCTTACCGCAGACCAAGTTGCCCAACTTCTCCAGGTGAAGCGCTCATGGGTCTATGCCGAGACGCGCGCGGGACGGATTCCGCACGTTCGGCTCGGCAGGTACGTGCGCTATCGGCTCGACGCGATCGAAGTTTGGGTCCATGAGATCGAGGATGGCGTTCCTCCCGCGGCCGCCGGGCGCCACAGGGGCGAGAATGGGAGCGCCCGGGCTTAGACGCCTAGCTCCCACGCAATTTGGAGGACAGATGCATTACCAGCCGCTTGGCGTCCCGGGCAAGGGACCAGGGAGCGCCGATCTCTTGGTTGATCGACTGCTGTACGGATCGTCGACTGGCGCTGTGATAATCGCCGCGATCGTGATCTGGGACCAGCACGCCGATTGGCAGTCTGAATTTGTCGTGTCCTTTGCCGCCAATGCCGCTCGCGTGACATGAGCGCTCGGCGCCGCAGCTACGGAACCGGTCAGCTCTATGAGAAGCACGGCGCGTATTACGGGCGCTGGCGAACGCCCGATGGTCGCAAGCTGAACCGAAGGATCGGCGCCATCCGTATGCCAGGGTCGCGTCAAGGGCTCACTCGGAGCGAGGCGGAGCGGCGCTTCAGTCGCTTACAGCAGGAGGAAGATCACCGTCCACGCCTGACGGCCGATCGGGCCACGACTGTCACTGAGGCAGGAGATTCGCTCCGCCGAAAGCTGTCGCTCGAAGGAGCAAGGAAGTCGTATCTCGTCGGTTGCCGATCGATGCAGCACGTCCACGTCGATCCACAGCTCGGCGCGAAACCGGTGGGCGGTGTCACTCGAGCTGACGTCGAGGGGCTGGCATCAGTAATGCTCGCGTCCGGTCTGAGAGACAAGACCGTGCGCAACGTGCTCGTGTTTTTGCATGGTCTGTTCGAGCATGCGATCGAGCGGGGATGGGCTCGCGATAACCCTGTGCGGCATGCCGCGCGACCGAGGCGTCGTCGCGGGGGAGACGCAAATCCAGATCTGCAATTCCTGACCATGACGGAGCTGGACGCGGTCCTCCGGACCATCCCCGACGTTACCGTGGATCGCGCGCCCGCCTCATCGCGGCGCGGGCGCGCCGGCCCGGCCCCTCCGGTGCCGCCGGATGTCCTCGGACCAGTTCTTCGCATCACGGTCTTGACGGCGGCGATGAGCGGGCTGCGCCGGTCGGAGCTTCTCGGACTGCGGTGGCGCGATATCGACTGGCGGGCCCAACGAATCCGCGTACGCAGCACGTATGTGCTGGGGGAGCACTCGGGGGCTGGCAAGTCGGACCGTTCCACTAGTCGCTCCGTACCCATGGCGGATCGCCTGGTTCGCGAACTTGATCGCTGGTCCCAGCGAACCATGTTCGACCAAGCTGACGACTTGGTCTTTGCACACCCGCAAACCGGACACCCCCTCGATCCGACCAAGGTCAGCAGGCGTTTCAAGGCGGCGTGCCGCGCGGCTCGGGTGCGGACCGTTCGATTTCACGACCTGCGCCACACCTTCGCAACGCACCTGGCGGCTTCCGGGCAACCACTGCGGACGATCCAGGAGTTCCTTGGGCATGCTGATGCGAAGACCACCCAGATCTATGCCCACTACGCGCCCTCGGCGCACGAGGTCGCGATGGTGAACGCTGCGTTTTCAAGCGAAAAGGGCGCGGGGTCCAATTCGGGGTCCAAATTGAGCGAAACTCAGGACACCTCAGGAGCCTCCAGCCCGCTTGAACAAGCCAAATCGGACTCGGCATAACCCAAACCATTGGGCTGGGGGCCGAAAGGTCGCTGGTTCAAATCCAGTCGCCCCGACTTTTCCGGCTGTGCCTGGCAGGCAAGGCGCAGGCACGCACACCCACGCACGACCCCGCAGCGGTCCGCAAGAACCTAGACACCTGGGAGACACCCACGGTGTCTATGACCGGTCCACCGAGCAGTGAGGAGCGTGTGGTAGAGGCTCTGAGGCGCGCAGGGAGCCGGGTTCGCGGGAAGACGGCCAACTGTCCGGCTCACGACGATCAGCACCCCTCGCTCGGCGTCAAGCCCACGGAGAGAGGCATGTTGCTCACTTGCTTTGCCGGCTGCTCACGGCAGAGCGTCCTCGACAGTATCGGCCTCGACTGGTCGGACTTGTTCGACGACGCGCCGCGAGTCAGCGCCGAGCAGCTGATGCCGGACACCGTTGCGGGCCGGGAGCGGCCGCCGGAGTGGTCGCGGTTCGGCCACGTCCGAACCGTCATGACCGTGCTGGAGCAGCTCGAGGAGTTCGCCTTCAACGGCCCGACCTGCCGGCCCTCTCAGCAGTTGCTCGCCGACCTCACCGGGCTCAGCCGCGAGACGGTCAACCGCTGTTTGGCGAAGATGCGGGGCTGGGGCTGGATCGACTGGAGATACGAGCGCCGGCCGGGAGCGAAGTGGTGGCACTGCGTCTACACGATCAAGCTGACCTGGACCCGGCCGCTGCGCAAGAAGCTGCTCAAACGGCTCGATGCGCTGCGCGGCGCTAACCGCCTCAACCCCTTCAGTACTAAGGACCTAAGTAGTAGTAGTAGTAGTACTCATTCTTCTTCTACTGGATCGTTCAGTGTGATCGAGGGTGCTCTGCGCTTCAAATCTGGGTCGGTTTCGCCATGCGAAGCGCGAGCAGGACCGATCTAGCAGCCGAAAGGGCGTCGGCAATGGCTTGCAGAATCCTCGATATGAACCTCCCGCTCGACATCGCGAAGTTGGCGACGCTGAACGCGGTCCAACGCCGCGTCGTCTACGACACCCTCGACATCGACGTACTCGAGCGCCACGAGGCTGAGGAGGCGGTTCGGCTGGTGATCGCCGGCAAGGCGACTTCCGCCGGTCGGCATGAGATGGTCAAGACGCAATGAATGAGCACGACGCCGACCGCCTCGAGCTGCTCGACCGGATCGCCGAGCGCGTTCCCGAGCTCGACCTCGACCAGCGTTCAATCTCGTGGGACCAGATGCCGGACGGCGCCGAGGCTCTGGTCGTCGACGGCGGTGGGATGGATGGCGGCGACGGCATGACGTTCGCCAACCACGGCGAGGACGTCCACGCGATCGGCTCGACGTCACCGCTCGTCCCCGGCCACATCGGCTGCATCGCGATCCGGCCGGATGGCAGCCGCGTTCTGCTGCAGGTGCAGCCCGACCCGCTGGCGCAGCAGCCGGACTAGGAGCCGGAGGGGCCCCGCGAGTCGGGTGCCGACCCGCGATACTGCGCGGGCGATGTCGCAGGAGAACGTGGAGATTGTGCGGCGGGTACTCGACGGCGTCAGCCGCTCCGATCGAGCGAGTGTTGAGCCGTTGCTCCACCCTGATGTGGAGTGGAGAACTGTGCTCGGCCCACTCCTGGGCGTCGAAACCGTGTCCGGCCATGAGGCGGTTCTTCGACTCGGCTTCGAGGAGATCCCCGACGCGTTCGAGGACTATCACGCCGAGGTGGAGGAAATGATGGATCTCGGTGAAGCGGGAGTTCTCGTGGTGGCGAGATATGTCGTTCGGGGAAAGAAGAGTGGCATCGAGATCGACGAGCAGATCTCAAGTGTCCACCTGCTCCGCGACGGAATGATCGTTTCGGTGCGCGACTACCCGAGCAGACAGGAAGCCCTCGAAGCCGCCGGGCTGCGGGAGTAGCTATGTCGCAGGAGAACGTCGAGACCGCGCGCCGATTCGTCGAGGCGCTCGTCCGCGGTGATTACGAGGCTGCTGCGACCGAGATTGGTCCCGAGTTCGAGATAGACGACACAGACATCCCCGAGTCGACGGGTGCTGATTCCCTTGACGACCTGGATGGCTCGATGGGACGAGACCTGGGAAAGCTGGAGGATCGAGGATCTCGAGATCCGGGCGGTGGGAGAGGACCGCACGATCTCCCTCTTCAGGATGGTCGTGAAGGGGAAGGGAAGCGGCATTGATCTGGAGCGGCTGGACGCGGCGGTCGTCGACTATCGCGACGGAAAGATCGTTCGGATCGGGTACTACAACGACCAGGCGCAGGCCCTCGAAGCCGCTGGGCTGCGGGAGTAGCGGCGGGGCTTTCTTAGGGCCGGCTCCCGGTTCACTGTTCCACTGCCCGGCGCGCGCCATTACATAGACCTACCCCGGGCAAGCTCACGGAGCGGCCCAGGTCTTAGCGTCCGCCTCGTCAACCACGAAGCTATCGCCCCACAGGGCAAAGCCGGCTGGTTTTGTGCCCGGAGCCGACTCGAACTTCAGGGCATACGTGCCGTTCACTCCCGGCTGGAGGGAATCTCCGCAGTTCTCGGTGTCATTGGCGAGCACAGAAGTGGCGGTGTACGTACGGCCCTCGGTATCGACCATCGCACCCCCGTCATCCCCACAGAACGGATCAAGGGGCTCGTCGCCGCCGTTGTTCACCGTCATCGTTAGGACCCAGCCGCCCGACTCTTCGTCAAGCGCAGCCGGCTTGATGACGAACGGCCCAACGGTGCCAGCCGCATCAAAAGGAAAGTCCCCATCGAAGGTGCTCGTACTCCCCGAAGTCCCTCCCTGGCCAGAAATCTCAAACTCAGCCGCGAGGCGATTCTTCAAGAGGTCGCGCTCCTCGGTCGCAGCCTCCAAGTCAGCGGCCGCCTCGTTGGCTTCGGCCTCGACGTCCTTAACTTCCGACTCCAGGCTTGCGACTTCGTCATTGAGTTCACCGACCTCATCGTGGCCCACGAAGTACCCGCCGGCGAAGGCACCGCCTAACAACGCGAAACCACCCAGCACCAACAGAAGAAGCCGTCGGTTCATTTCCACTCCCTTCAGATCCCAGCTCCCAATGGCTCGGACACCCTTACCGCGATCCCCGGATGGATCCAGCTTATCCCCGCCATTACCGCACTTGTGGTTCGCGTGTTGCGGCTTTCTTCACCGCCAGCCTCGATTGCAGCGGGCGCAGGCGGGCCGGCTTGAGGGCTACCAGGCCCGCGTCAAGGACTCGACCTTCGACACCGCCACGTCGGCGATCAACCGCTGGCGGCAGACCTTCGAGACACGGCGCCTGTCCACCATCGACCCCACCGAGGCCGAGCGGTGGGCACGTGAGAACCGCTGGGCCGTGCCCCCTGTGGTGACGATGCTCAGCGACGCCGAGCGCAAGGGAATCATCGAG
Organism: Actinomycetota bacterium; assembly: GCA_038040285.1. Taxonomy (GTDB): domain Bacteria; phylum Actinomycetota; class Thermoleophilia; order Solirubrobacterales; family 70-9; genus Mayfieldus. The sequence continues at coordinate 18,051 of JBBPIN010000027.1, read as the reverse complement.
CGCAACCCGTTCCGGGGCCTTGTCAGGAAGGGGCCGGGTCGGCGCTATGTGGACCCGCTGACCGTCGAGCAGGTCGAAAGGCTGGCGCAGATTGCCGAGCAGCAGCACGGGCTCGGAGCCTTCGTCCGCTTCACCGCCTACTCGGGGATGCGGGTCGGGGAAGTGTTCGCCCTGGAGTGGGGCGACGTCGACTTCGACCGCATGCGGATCATGGTCCGCCGCCGTCTCTATCGGGGCCGGGTCGATCTTCCGAAGTCGGGAAAGCCCCGCGCGATCGTGCTGTTCCCCGAGGCCCGCGATGCGCTGCTAACCCTGCCCAGGGGGCAGCGGGGCGAGCGCATCTTCCGTGCCAAGCGCGGCGGTAGCATGACCGCCTCGACGCTTGCCTACTACTGGCAAGGGATCACCGCCGTGTTCGGTCCCGTGGACCCCCACGAGCTGCGCCACTTCCTCGGGCATCACTTGTTCGTGACGATGGAGAAGCCTCCGCGGGTCGTCGGAGCGCAGCTCGGCGACACGCCGCGCATGATTGAGGACTTGTACGGCCACGGCGACGTGGGCGGTTTGGAGGAGATCGACCGGGCGATTGGAGCCAACGTCGTGCCGCTGCGAAGGGCATCGGGCCAATGACCGAGACACCCCCGCGACACCTGGGCACCTCAATCCCGCTCTACAGCGCCGAATTGGAACAGTCGCCCCGACTAAGGGAAGCCCGTACGACGCTGGCTACGTCCGCAGAAGCGGCGTTCGTGGCCGAGAGGCAAGCCGTCTCGATTTCACAGAGGTTCTTCGCCAAGCGCCACGCTGCCCGCGCAGGGCTGACCCCGCTCTCAGGGCCAGTTGGCGAACGTCGTCTGAAGCGGGCTCGTGACCTGCGCCTTGCGGCGCGGGCCGTCTGTCTTGCCCGGGGAGTCGTAGAAGAGGCTCCGAGTGGCCGTGAAGCGATTCGCCGTCCCAAGGGTCGGGTCGGTGTTGGGTAACGCCTGGGCGACACGAGGGCCGCTCGCCCCATAGGCCGATGCGTCGCCGGTGCACTGGGTCTCCGAGCCGCCGCCCGGATTCTGCTTGTCGAGGTAGTAGGAGGTGTGGTTGAAGCTGGAAAGGTCGGTGCTGAAGGTATGCACGATCCCGAGCGACCCCTGCGCTCCATCCACCGTCTCCCAGCTGATCTGCCCGGGCGTCGGTGACTCCGGCACGCCGTCGATCCGCGCCCCGCGCTGGTCGAATTCGTGCATGTAGGTCATGCCCGTCGCGGCGGCCGTGTAGTCGAAGAAGTCCATCACGCCGGGGATCGAATGGACGCGCAGGAACGTCGTGATGTCCTGGCGGCGCTGGTAGAAGAGGTGCTCGCGGTGGGTGTAGACACCGGAGTTGGCGCCCATGTAGGAGCGGATCGCGCGTACGGGGCCGTTCTTGTTGGCGATCAGCGCGCCCGCCCCGTTTGAGAACGTGTTCTCATTCCGCACGCACTCGCCGGGGGCAAACAGGTTCTTGTGCCGGTCGAGGAGGTCCACCCCGCTGGCGTTGGGGGCGGTGATCCTGAGCTGATCGTCGATCCAGCGGTCGGAGAAGTGGTGCGAGTAGAAGTCGGTGCTGATCGTCGAGTCCTCAGGGTTGGGCCCGCTGTTGAGGTTGTACGTCGCCTTGTAGTTGCCCGAGAGCAGGTTGAAGCGGTAGTCCACGTAACGCCTGCCAGCACCCGGGTCGAGGTTGCCCGTCTGGTGAAACAGGTAGAGGTATGCCGGGGTCGGGTTGCCGAGCGAGTCGACGATCTTCACCTCGACCCCGGAGCCGGCGACTACTCCAGGCGGGGTCGAGCCCGCGGGGGCCTTGGCTCCCGCGTCGATGCCCATGAAAACGATCTCGTCGTTGGCGTCCAGGTTCGTGTTGGGGTCTGAGCCGGTGAACGTGTTGGGATCGGTGTAGCTGAGAAACGTGTGGCCGACGGGTGTTGCGTTCTTTGGCTTCGCCAGGTCTATGACCGCGCGTTCGTCCACCTGCACCGGCGACTGTTCCCAGCGCTCGTTGCGGTAGCGGTATCCGATCACCTTCCCGGGCGCTACGCCCTGGAGGCGGGGGACGTTGGCGCCGGTGAACACGACCGGGTCGGCCGGCCGCTCCGCGACGCAGCCGGCGAGCGCCAGCGTCAGGGGCGTGAGTAACCAAAGGAGAAGGCGGGGGCGGAGCATTCGACTTGGTCGGGCCCACCGGCCAGTATGGCTCGGGCCCTACGCCAACCCTAGACCCGTCTCGCCGCCGATCCAAATCGAGCCGTCGTAGTCGTGATAGAGACGGCAGGGTTGGCTGGGGGCCGAAAGGTCGCTGGTTCAAATCCAGTCGCCCCGACTAAGGGAAGCCCGTCGCCACGACCTCCATAACGGGGGCGACGGGGGCGCCCGCGACGGGTCTGGCGCTCACGCGCCGGACCCAATAGTGTCGCGTCCAGCCAGATCGTCGAGAGGAGGACGTGATGGACCTGCAGACGTACCGAGAGACGAGCCTGCAGACCTGGGACGAGATGGCCCCGGGTTGGGAGGATCGCCGCGAGTGGATCCTGGGCATCACCGGGGCCATCAACGAGTGGTTGGTCGACAGGGTCGACCCACAGCCCGGCCAGACCGTCCTCGACGTCGCGGCGGGCACCGGCGACCTCGGGTTCATCGCGGCGAAGCGTGTGGGCGAGAGCGGGAAGGTGCTGTGCACCGACTTCGCCACTCAGATGGTTGAGGCCGCACGCCGAAACGGCGGGCGCATCCGCCTATCCAACGTCGAGTATCGCGTCCTCGACGCCGAGCGGATGGACCTCGACGACGACAGCGTCGACGGCGTGCTGTCCCGGTGGGGCTACATGCTGATGGCTGATCCGGCCGCAGCGCTGCGCGAGACGCGGCGGGTCCTGCGCGACGGCGGCACACTCGCCTTCGCCGTTTGGCAGACGCCGGACCGCAACCCGTGGGCCGCGCTGCCGGGGATGACGCTGGTCCAGCGCGGGCATATGCCTGCGCCCGAGCCGGGGGCGCCGGGGATCTTCGCCATGGGCGAGGCCGACCGCGTCGCGGAGCTCGTCACCGGCGCCGGCTTCGACGAGCCCCGCCTCGAGGAGCTGACGTTCGAGTGGCGTTACTCCGCCGACGACCTCTGGGACACGCTCACGCGGCTGGCCGGACCGATCGCGCGGGTGATCAATGAGCTGCCGGAGCAAGAGAGACAGGACACGCGGGCCGCTATCGAAGAGAGCCTGGCGCAGTACCGTCAGGACGGCGAGCTGCTCGTCCCGGCCGCGTGCTGGGGCGTGGTCGCCCGCTAGCGCAGGACGAGGTTGAGGAGCTTTCGCGGCACCCTGACCTCCCACGGTGGGAATGGGCGCTAGGCCCTCCAAGTCCCAGATCCGCGCGTTGTTGCTTGGCCCTCGGCTGGGGGCCGAAAGGTGGCTGGTTCAAATCCAGTCGCCCCGACTAGGTGTAACCAGAGTCGCGTCCCCGGCGTCCCGGCGGCCGTAGCGGTGCTCATATGACCTCCTTATCGGGCATTGTCCTGCCCCCCAGGGCCGGGTTCGTGGGCCCCCGGTGAACTGGCTTGCTTCGAGCGTATGCGAGGGACGCGGCGGGGGGAGCGTCGCCGGTTGTTTCGACCAAGCCCGGCTGGTTGACCAGCGATCGGCGGCGGATAGGATGCCGATTACTGAGCCGCCGGCATCCACAGCCCACCTCGAGGGGAGGCACCGTGCCAGATCATCCGATGCGTGCCAGAGCAGTCACTCTTGCAGTCCTGGCCGGCTGCGTGGCGCTTTTCGCGGGCTGCGAGCCGCTCGTAAATGCTCCCCCCGGGGGAGGCCAGACCGTTACGCAGACCTTCCGCTACGGGCCGTTCACGCTCGGCCCGGGAGGCGAGGTCCAGGGCTTCCCCTCGTCGGGTATGCCGCGTCCCGCCGGTGCCTTCGGCCTCAAGAGCGCCAAGTTCAATGTTGTGGATCAGAACGGCACGCCGGTCAGTCCCCACGAGGTTCACCTGCATCACATCGTGATGACCACTTCGGCGCGCACGGATCGGCTCTGTCCCGGTAGGCGCGAGCGATTCATAGGCGCCGGAATGGAGCGCACGCCGATCACGCTTTGGGGCCCCTACGCCTACCTCGTCGGCGCCAACGACCAATGGGGCTCGATCTACCACCTCATGAACGAGACTGCGCACGGCACGCCCGCGAAGACGGTCTACATCGAGTACACCCTCGGGTACCAGCCCGGCGCGAACGCCACCAATTCCCGTCCGCTGGACGTCTACTTCCAGGACGTGACCGGCTGCGGAAACTCGACCTATGACGTGCCCGGCAACGGCGGTCCCGGCAGCGTCCACACCAAGACCCGCTCCTGGGCGGCGCCCTATGACGGAATCGCCGTCTTCTCAGGAGGGCACCTGCACGACGGCGGCATCGACATCACGCTCAAGGACGCCACCCAAGAGAACGGCAAGTGCACGGGGACGGCCACCTACCACGAGAACCCGCGTCACCTCGCCACGATCAGCCCGTGCGTCCTGCACAACAAGGTTGTCGCGGGTCACCAGTACAGCGTCACCGCCCGCTACGACAACTCGCAACGGTGGGACGACGTGATGGGAATCAACCTGACCTACGTCTGGCGGGGCACGCAGTAGTCGGTGCCCCTTGAGTTGAATCAGCTGCGCAGGGCCTTCCCGCCCTTCCTCAGCGCACGGATGCTGGGCTCACGTCGCTCACCGCGCGGCAGTTCGGCTCTGTCGTGCGCGAGCGAGCGGTCACCCGCGCGACCGTGCGGAGCCATTCACGTGTGGCGAAGGCGAGGACATGGACTGTGAGTCTTCGCCGTGCGCCGCGGCCGCGCACGATGATTGACAGGCCGGACTTCTACACCGGCGGACGGAGCGGAAGACTGAGATCTCACCAGACTTAGGCGGCCAGCTTCGCGGGCCAGCGTCGCCGTTCAACGACCCTCTGTGCGTCGCTCGGAGAGACGTAGCGGGCCCCCGCTTCGAACCCGCGACCGTCGTGGTACCGCTTTGGTACCGACTGCTACGTCCTATATGTCCAGATCGTCCACGGACGTGGACGCATAGGACGTTCTGATGCTCATTGGACACATCGACACCAGATTCCGCTCGGCTGGGGGCCGAAAGGTCGCTGGTTCAAATCCAGTCGCCCCGACTGAAAGAAACCGCTCGATTTGCAGCGGCTGCGTACGCCCGCCCGGCCCCAAGGTTCCGACCGGCGCGGGGTCCGTTTTCTTGCGCGTCTCGCGTCGCGAGCTCTCTGTACCGCTGAGGGCGAGCGGATCGTGATCGGGCGACCACGGGCGCGCTGCCGCTTCACGCGAACGCAGAAGTGCCGGTCTACGTACGACATCCGGCGCAGCTCCGGAACTCGTCCGAACCGGCAGAAGACTTGGCCCACAGGATCTATCGGCGCTGACTGAGGCACACTCCCCAGTGCCACGATTCCTGGGTGCCGTGGCGCTGGCGACCCGCGGGCCCGAGCGAGATACTGCGCGGGCGATGTCGCAGGAGAACGTTGAGATCGTGCGCGCCACCATCGACGCTTTCCAGCAGGGCGATTTCGAGACGTCGCTCTCGTATTTCTCCGAGGACGTCGTCTGGCACCCGCTGAGCGGGCCCATACCGCGGTCGAGCAGGGGTACCTAACAGATGGGAGGTGTGGGTCGAGGAGTTCAATGACTACTGGTTTGAAGGCGAAGAGCTGATCGACGCCGGCGACAAAGTCGTGCTCTTTTGGCGGCAGGGCGGCGAGGGCAAGGCGAGCGGAATCCGAGTCGAGGGCGAGGGAGGCACGGTCTTCAGCCTCGAGGACGGCCGCATCTCCCGCGCCCGGGTCTACCTCGACCGCGCAGAGGCCCTCGAAGCCGCCGGGCTGCGGGAGTAGGCGTGGCGAGTTTCGCTAGCCGTTTCGCTAGACCCTTTTAGACGCTACTAGCGGCTGGAAATCCCCACGGGCAAGGGTGGCAGCGCCAGCCCTATGGAAATGGGGTGGTACTCGTGAAAACCATGGCAATCCGGACGCGCCTAGCTCGACGGGGCCCCCGTCGCGTGCTGCCCTTCTAGCGAAGCCGACCGGTCCCTATCCCGCGCCGGGAGCTGGCGGCACTGTGGTCGCCGGCGGGCCGGGAGCGCAGCACGGTGGGTATAGAATCGGATCGCTGGTCGCCGCTCTGGGCCAATGAACGAACAGGAGGTTGCGATGCGCCCCGTCCCCGTCGCTGCAGTGCTCGCGTTCGCCGCGCTGGCGCTCCCGGTCGCTGCCGCCAACGCCGGCCCGGAGGGGAGCGCGAACGCGACGATGTGCGTCGCCAACACCCAGCTTCGGGCCCAGAATGAGGTGCCGCCGACGACCTCGATCGCGAGCGGCCACACCCAGATCAAGGTGCGCAATGACGGCACAATCGAGTTCAAGGCGCACCTCAGCAACCCCGGCCAGGAGACGTTCATCGCGGGGCACATCCACGCCGCGCCGTCGGGGGTGAACGGCGCGATCGTCCAGGCGATCTTTGTCGGCGGGCCGGCGAGCGATCGCGAGATCAGCCAGAAGGGCGAGGTGTCCAATGCCGCACTCGGACAGGCGATCTGCGCCAATCCGGACGCCTTCTACGTCAACTACCACTCGACCGCGGATCCGGCGGGCGCAATCCGGGGGCAGCTCGGCTAACGGGAGCCGGGGCGTCAGGCCCGGCGCTCGCGGGAACAGGGGGCTTTGAGCGCGGCCGGTCCCGGTGGCCCTAGCCGGTCCTACCGAAGGGCTTCAACAAGTCCTTACCGCTAGGGGCGGTGTCCGGTGCGTCGCTCCGAGAGACGTAGCGGCCCACGATTCGAACCCGCGACCCTCGTGGTACCGCTTTGGTACCGACTGATGGGTCCTATCTGTCCAGATCGTCCAGAAGCGTGGACGCATAGGACGTTCTGACGCTCATAGGACCCATCTACACCCAAAGTCGCTCGGCTGGGGGCCGAAGGGTCGCTGGTTCAAATCCAGTCGCCCCGACTTAACAGCCTTTCCCGAGGAGCTCTTCGATCGCCTGAAACCCTTCAAGGATCGGGTCGCCCGAGACATCCGGCAAGGGAGCGGCGATCGATAGTAAGTGGTGGGCGTCCTGACCGGCGGACGTTAGGGTCCCATCTCGTGCGCGGCCCGGACCGACAGGAGGCGATTTACCTCGGTGGGGTCAGTGGCCGCCGGCCGCGCCTTCCGACCGACGCGGTAGCGCTGGAGGAGCGCGCTCGCGAGGCGATGTCAGAGGAGGCATTCGCCTATATCGCCGGTGGCGCAGGCAGCGGCCGCACCGTGCAGGCCAACCGCGATGGGTTCGACCGCTGGCGCATCGTCCCGCGGATGCTGCGCGACGTGGCGGAGCGCGACACCGGCGTCGAGCTCTTCGGCCGGCGCCTGGGCTCGCCCTTCCTGCTTTCGCCAATCGGCGTGCTGGAGATGGTCGACGACGAAGCCGATCTTGCGGTAGCGCGCGCGGCGGCGCAAACGGGGGTCCCGATGACGTTCTCCAACCAGGCGTCGCGCCCGATGGAGGACTGTGCGCGTGAGCTCGGCGAGGGCATGCGCTTCTTCCAGCTCTACTGGAGCACCTCCAACGAACTCGTGGAGAGCTTCGCCGGCCGCGCCGAGGCGTGCGGATGCAGGGCCATCGTGGTCACCCTGGACACGACGATCCTCGGCTGGCGCACGCGCGATCTCGACCTCGCCTACCTGCCCTTCCTGCGTGGTAAGGGAATCGCCCAGTACACCAGCGACCCCGTCTTCGACCGCATCATCTCGGAGGGCGGTGAGGACGCCCATGACGTGCCACAGCCGCGGCCCACACCGGCGGCCCTGAAGACGCTCGTCGACCTGACCCGGGCCTATCCCGACCGCTTTGACCGCGCGCTCACCTCGGGCAAGGCCAGGGCGGCGGTGCAGACCTTCGTCCGCATCTATTCGCGGCCTTCACTGACCTGGGACGACCTCGGCTTCCTGCGCGAGCGCACGAGGCTGCCGATCGTCCTCAAGGGCATCCTTCACCCGCAGGACGCCCGCCGAGCGGTCGAGGAGGGCATCGATGGCGTCTGGGTCTCCAACCACGGTGGGAGGCAGGTCGACGGCGCGACGTCATCGATCGAGGCGCTGCCGGGGATCGCCGAGCAGGTGGCCGGCCGCATCCCGATCGTGATCGACAGCGGGATCCGCGGCGGCGCCGACGCGTTCAAGGCCCTGGCCCTCGGCGCGACGGCCGTGGGCCTCGGACGCCCCTACTGCTACGCGCTGGCGATCGCGGGCGAGCAGGGAGTTCGCGAGTTGATCGAGAACTTCCAGGCTGACTTCGATCTGACCATGGGGCTCGCTGGCTGCCGGTCGGTGGACGAGATCGGCCCCGAGGCGCTGGCCCGCGCAGGATGAGCAGGGCAGAGGCAAGGGCGGACGCGATCGTGGTGGGAGGCGGGCTCGCCGGCCTGGTCGCCACCGCGGAGCTCGCCGACCCCGGGCGGCGGGTGATCCTGGTCGACCAGGAGCCGGAGGCCTGGCTCCGGACTGCCGGGCGCGCGGCAGCCGCGGCGTTGGCCTGAGGAGCGCTGCAGCCGCCGCGGGCGCTGGCTACGCGACTCGGGCGCGGAAGATCGCTGCGCTAGCGCTAACGCGCGGGTAAGCGGCGCGCGGCCGCCGGCTGGGCGGTGGACGCGATCCCCACAGGGACGAGCTCCGACACGCCATAGCTTCGGCCCCTCAGCGCGAGCGCCTTGAAGCGCCCCGGACGCTCGAGCGCGACGGAGACGGTTGCGACCCCCTGCTTGTCCGTGCGCGCCGTCCCGCCCGCGAACCTGACCCTCACCTGGCGCTGGGGTCGGCCGTCGCGCGTCACCCGGACGGTCACGCTCACCGTTCCCGGAATCTCCGAGACCGCGGTGGTGAGGACCGCTACGTCAAAGCGGGCGCGGCCGGGGTTCGGAATGAAGTGGAGCAAGGCGCTCGTCGGTCCGAAGGTGAGCTGGCAGCCCGGATCGAAGGGCGCGATCAGCCAGTGCAGCTCGCCACCGAGGGTGGGGATCACGTCGAGGCCCTCGGACTCGCCGCAGATGTGCATCTCGAGCTCAAGCTGCCGCTCGCCGTTGCGAGTGTCAACGGCCCACACCTGGTAGGTGCCGTTGCTCTCTCCGGCCAGAAGCAGCCGGCCGTCCCAGAAGACGGCTCCCGTGACGCCGGTCGGCGGAACGGCGCCGGCAAGGCGGTGGGCATAGTGCAGGACCGGCCCCGCGGGCCCGGCGTTTGCCGCCGAGATGTCGCTGGAACGGTAGGCGAGCAGGTCATTGCCGCTGCTGGTCCAGACCAGCGAGCCGTCCGGGGAGGTCTCGGCCCACATCGCCTTCGGTATCTCCGCCGGGTCGAGCTTCACGTAGTAGCGAAACGCGAGCGTCGCAGGATCGGCGACGCCGAACGCGCCGGTGCCGCAGGTGTTGCCGACGCCGGGCGTAAAGCACTCCATCGGCAGCAGCACTCGCCCGCCCTCGCCCGGGTTCCAAGTCGGGTCGCCGATGTGGTTGTAGCCCTCGCTGCTCTGCACCGCAGCTGGGATGACGTTCGCCACGCCGGCCGTCTGGCCCAGCTGTGGAGTGGTGCGCCACAAGCCCTGGAAGACCCCGATGAAGTACAGATTCGCCTCGGCCGGATCGGATGTGAGCCCCTGCCAGTAGGAGGTTGGAACCGAGCTCGCTCCGGTCAGCAGCCAACGCCCCGGGTCCTGAGCCTGCGCTGCCGGCGCGCCGGCCAGAAGGAGGGCGGCTGTGGCGGCAAGAACAGCGACCAGTGCCCGCGCGGAACGCACGCAAACCAGCCTAGACGGTCACCGGATCGTCGGTCGACTCCTCATTGAGTACGAAGGCGAGCCTGGGCTCGGACGTGCCCTCGCTAGCAGATCAGGCCAAGGTTGAATCCGGCCCCGTCCGCCTTCACACCTGCGGCGTTGCGCAGCACGACCCGCGCAGTCTTCCCGGGCGGGGTGTAGGTCGTGGCGAACCCGTAGAACTCGTTGCTGCTCGTTCCCCGGGGGGTTGCAAGGGCGGCACAACCGTCGACGGGCTTCTTGAAACTCACCTGGAAATCGCCGGTGCTCGTGCGGCTAACCGAGGTGGCCCACCTGCCATCGAGGAGAGTTCCGTTCTCGTCCACTTTCGCGAAGGCAGTGCTATCGAAGATCTTGTTCTTAAGCTTTTTGCTCAGGTCCGCCTCTTTCAGTGTTCCATTCTTGACCTGGCTGCTGGTTATGAGCTGCAAGGCAGTCGCGCTGCCGGCACTCGCGACAACGATCGCGAGCAAAGCCAGCAGCAGAGCTGGCGATGGACGAAATTGCGTCATGCGCCGCATCGTGCTTCTCCTCTCTCGATCCCCCGTTCCTATGCTTCGAACCTATGTCGTTGAGCTGGGGCCCGCAAGGGCAGTTTTGGGTAGCGGACTTGCGGTGGACCCGATTCCACCCGCGGCCTGGTACCGCATTGGTACCGACTGATGCGTCCAATCTGTCCAGATCGTCCACGGGCGCGGACGTTGTGGACGAACGGGAGGGCGGCCAGCCCTGCCTGCACTCCGCCTCCGGCATCCGGCGGCTCGGGCGGTAGCGAAGGACGACCGGCCGTAGTTGAGCGCGACGAGTCGCGCAACATTGAGCGGTCCGATGTGTTGCCTACTCTTGAGGGACTCGGACATCGGAGGTGAGAAGTGATGGGTACTGACCAACTTCGCATCACGCTGAGGCGACACCGCACCGGTTTGGCCGCGATGGGGATCGCCGTGACGTCGCTGGCGCTGTTCGCGCTGCTCGCGATGGGCGGTCCATCGCGCGGTGTGGCGGCGGGCCCGGAGGCTGACCTGTCGTTGACCAAATCGGACAGCCCGGACCCGGTAACGGAGGGGGCGGTTCTGACCTACACGATCCTGGTCAGCAACGCGGGCCCTGGTCCTGCCACCAACGTGGTCGTGACCGATGACCTTCCCAAGCAGGTTGATTTCGTCTCTGCGACCGCCTCGAGCGGAAGCTGCCAGAGCCCGCCCGGCAAGGGCAAGGGCGGAAAGGTGGAGTGCAACCTGGGTGCCCTGAGCAACGGCGGAACCGCGACCGTGACGATCAGGACGACGGCAACCAAGGCGGGCGACATCTCAAACACGGCCTCGGTGACCAGCGACGTCACCGATCCGCAGACCGCCAACAATTCCGACACGGAGGCCACCAAGGTGCTGGCCGCGCCCAAGGGCTCGACCTGCGCCAACAAGAAGGCCACGATCGTCGGCACCTCTGGCGATGACCTGCTGGTCGGCACGCCGGGCAACGACGTGATCCTGGCGCTGGCCGGCAACGACACCGTGTTCGCCCGGGACGGCAAGGACTTGGTCTGCGCCGGGGGTGGCGCCGACTTCGTCAACAGCGGAGCTCAGCCCGACCTGGTGAAGGCCGGCCCGGGGCCTGACCTCGTCAAGGGCGGCGGCGGAGGCGACGAGCTGCGCGGTCAGCGCGGTCGCGATCGCCTGCGCGGCAACCGTGGCCCGGACCTGCTGGCCGGCGGACGTGGGTTCGACCGCTGTCGCGGCGGCGCCGGGCGGGACACCCTCCGAAGCTGCGAGGGCTGACCCAAGGCTAAAAGGGCGCCTCGCCGCGCGACGCGGTGGGCGCCCCTCGTAAGGGAGCGGATTCGGGAGCACGGCTGGACGGTGCACCGCGTTCATGGCACGCACCGGCGAGACTGCGGCGCATCCGAACATCTCCCTGTGGCCGGCCGCCCCGTCTCCTAGACTTGGACGGTCCGTTCTGTCGAATGAGGAGGTGGAAAATGAGGCGCGCGGCATCCGCGGTGGTAGTGATCGCAGCACTGGCCCTTGCGCTGGGCGGCATCGCCAGTGCGCACACGAAGAAGTTCCCGACGACGGTCACCATCGCGCTCCAGGGAAGCCCAACCGGTGACTCCTTCGCGGGGCAGGTGAAATCGTCACTGAAGAAGTGCAAGCAGAACCGAAAGGTCCTCGTCTACCGGCAGGGTGCCCTGGTGGGGCAGACGAAGAGCGATGAGACCGGCGCATGGGTGCTGTCCCTCGGCGGCAGCTTCGCTTCCCCCGGCAAGTACACGGCGGTTGCCCTTCGCAAGAAGTACGTGAAGCCCGGCCAGAAGCACATCTGCCTGAAGGGCACGAGCCCCGAGTTCAAGATCACAGGCGGGGGCGGTCCGTAGCGAGGCTTCAGATTGGTCCTCGCGACCAGGGCCACTCGCCGAAGATGCGTGCGTCGCTCGGAGAGACGTAGCGGGCCCCCGCTTCGGACCCGCGACCCCCTCGTGGTACCGCATTGGTACCGACTGCTGCGTCCTATCTGTCCAGATCGTCTACGCCCGGGAGCGATGGGGACGCTGGGGACGCCCAGGGACGCATCTACACGGATGCCGTTCGGCTGGGGCCGAAAGGTCGCTGGTTCAAATTCAGTCGGCCCGACTAGGATCTCGTTAGGCGGTTTCCCCTTGACTCGTCCCCCGAGCCGAGCCGCGTATGGCTTGGAAGCTCGGTAGCGGCGGCGAGATCGCAATAGGCTCCTCCGAGTAATCGAAGAACGATCCAAGGAGAGTGCTCTATGCCCCCTGCGAAGAAATCCGCATCTCGCCGTAGTGGTGCGGCGCGAAAGCGCCCAGCCGCAAAGGGAAAGCGCCCAGCCGCAAAGGGAAAGCGCCCACCCGCAAAGCAGCCAGCCGCGATCAATCGCCTTAACAAGTCGCTCGATGCCGCCCAGGATGCACTGACGGCGCTGCGCAAGGACTTAAGCAAGGACGTCGGCGCAGGCGGAAAAGATCTCTACAAGAACCTCCAGCGGTTCGTCCGCGATGCTCGGCGCGACAGCGGCAAGCTCAGCAAGGCCCTCGAGCGCGACATCGATCAGTTGCAGAAGCGGCTGTCGCGCTCCTCGAAGACGAAGGCGCCGAGCCGCAAGGGTGCACGCCGCAAGGCGGCGGGACGCTCAACCGCCAAGCGAACCACGTCTCGAAGCGCTTCGCGATCGCGCAGCAAATAGCTCCGCTCGGCTGGAGGCCGAAAGGTCGCCGGTTCAAATCCAGTCGCCCCGACTGAGGAGAAAGCCCGCTTGACGCGGACTTTCACAGACTTGGTCTTAGCGGGACGGACATCCCTCTACTGCTGGGGTCGTATCAACCCCAAAATTGTCGATTACGAGGGCGTTGCGGGGCTCAGGTGGTCAAGTTATGGGCTAGAGTCTTGGCGACGCAGTTGGATCGATGTGGATGTAGACGGACGGACCCTGAACGGACGCTGAACCGGCTGATTCGTAGGGCGGGAGACGCACCATCTGAGCAGCCTCCGCTTGCTTCCACTGGAGGTTCTTTGAGATCAGAGCGATAGAAGATCACCGTGCCTGAACCGCCCGCGCCGGTGCCGGGGCAGCTCATGTCGCCGGAGCTGGAGAAGGAGTTCCGTGCCACCGTCGAGCTCGTGCGCGCCAAGCGGATCGATAGGCGGATCCCAGAAGAGGAGACCGGTGAGCCAGGCGATTCCTGGACCACGCGGGCGAACAGGGACGCGTTCCTGGTCATCGAGCATCAACGTAGGGCGCTCGCGGCACGCCTTCAGGGCGCTGACAGGCATCGCGGCGACCGCTACCGAGACCTGATCCTGATCACGATGCTCGTCCGCCTTGAATACGGGCTCCTGGCTGGGCGGGTCGGCCGCGGGGACAGGCTTCCGCCGCTGCCGAAAGGCCCGCCCGCTCTCGACAAAGACATGCCCGCCGACTGGGCTCAGCCCTGGGGTGTCGGGGCGATGTTCGAGTTAAGCGCGGCATTCGCGGATTACTCGCGACGGCGCGACCGGCTCGCCAGGCGGCTGTCGGCTTCGACCCGGGCCAGCGCCGCCGCCGACGCGGAGCGGGAGATGGACCGCATCGGCAGGTCCGGTCGGCTCGAGGGGGTCACAGGCGAATGGATGCTCGACGGGGAGCCCGAGCGGGTCGCGGCTCCGCAGTCCGAGAAGCGGGAGGCGAAACCGCCGATCGCGGGGGCGCCTAATGAGGGGAACACGACAGAGAAGGCGTGGCGCAGGGCGAGTCTGATGCCGATCGGGGCGGCCGCGATCGCCGCGGCTCTGCTTGCGGTCGCCGGAGTTGACGCGAAGCTGGGAAACGGTGCGCATTCGGTCTCGGCGAGCGCGCCGAGCCCCACCGCGAGTGTGCCCGACCGCCCGGTCGCCCCGCTGAGCGTGAAGTCGCGGGTCCCGGTGTCGGTCATCCGAGCCCGGGCGGCGCATCGCGCACATCTGCGGGCACTGGCCAAGGAGCGACTCCGCAGGGCCGCCGCCGCCGCGGCCGCCGCCCGGCGCGCTTCGCGGCAAGCGAACCAGACCGCGTCGAGGTCGCATCTGCCAAAACCGACGCCTGCGCCCGTCCCCGCGGCGCCCGCTCCTGTGTCAGCTCCGCCCACGTCCACGCCTCCGCCCAAGTCGACGCCGCCCAAGTCGACCCCACCCCAGTCTGGGCCTGCGCCCGCTCCCGCACCAGCCCCCGCGCCGGCCCCGGCGCCGCGTCTCGCCGACAAGCTGAGCTGACCCCATGAGAGCCCGCCTGGCCATCGTCATCGCCGTCGCCAGCATCGCGTTGGGCGTCACTACGAAGGCATTCGCGGTGGGCGCGCCGCATCAGGTGTCGCCAGACATTGGAGCTTCGTTCACCTCGGGTGATCAGATCACCTTTTTGGCGTCAGTCACCGCCCCCTTTCCGGACCAGATGGACTTCTACGTCTCGAGAGATACCGACACCCGCTCCGACGGCAGGCTCTTGAACCAGATCGACATTGTCCCCGGCGATCCAACCAGTGGTGATCCCTTGGTCTTCACCGGAAGCCCGAACTCGGACACGGTTTGGCCCAGCAAGCCGGGCACGTACTACTGGCAGGCGGTTTACTACAAATGTCCCCAGTATTCCCCCGACTGCTTCAACGAAAGCGCGACTCGATCGTTTAAGATCAACCCGCGGCCCGCCTCGACCGTGGGCCCGGGGAGTGAGCCCAAGACCTTCCTGACCCACCATCCGCGCCACCGAACCCACAAGCGCAAGGTCACCTTCGCCTTCTCCTCTGACGTCAGGGGCGCGCACTTCCAGTGCTTTTATGCGAAGGGATGGGCCAAGTGTCGGTCGCCTCACACCTTCCGGCACCTGAAGCCGGGTCGCTACAGGTTCCGAGCTCGAGCCATCGTCAACGGTGTGGAGGATCCAACCCCCGCATCGTGGACCTTCAGGGTCCTTCGCTGAGCCGAGCTAAGCGCCGAGCCGCTGCGCGCATTCGCCGACCGCCGCCTCGGGGATACTCGCCCCCGTGGAGAAGCCGGTTCGAGCCGGGAGCCGCGAGGTCCTCATGGTTGCGCGCGGGGTCACGCCGACGCACGATCGTCTGCGTTCGCGGCTGTTTTCCCTCTTCGTCGCAACGGTCGCTCTGGACGCTGTTGCGAGCCTGCTCATCTTCATCTTCGAGCGACATGCAGACCGCACCGAGATCACGACGTTCGGAGACTCCGTTTTCTGGACCAGCACGCAGCTTCTGACCGTCTCGTCCCAGCTACCGAACCCAATCTCGACACCGGCGCGGGTGCTCGACATCTTCCTGCAGGCGTGGGCGATATCCGCCGTGGCGATACTGGCGGGCTCATTCGGCGCCTTCTTTCATCGGCGCGGAGTCGAACGCGACTCCTCCGAGGATCAGCCGGGCGCGCAAGCCGCGGCCGAGGAATAGGCTGCACGCATCGGCTGTTTCGTCGTCCTCTTCGCCTTGATCTCACCGCGCCTCGCGCTGTTCGTGATCTGGCTGTTCAGCGACTGGTTGAGCCGCGCATTCGACAGCTGGGTCGTGCCGCTGATCGGTTTCTTCCTGCTCCCCTGGACGACGCTCGCCTATGCGGCGATGTGGGTCTTCGGCAACGAAGGCGTAAACGGATTCGAGTGGTTCATCGTGATCCTCGCCTTCCTCGCCGATCTGTCGGCATATGGCGGAAGCTCTAGGGTTCGCCCCGCGCGGCAATCCTGACCTCCGGCGTCTCGCCCGCGTCGCGGCGTGTGCGACGCTTCGCCCGTGAGGGGCAATGAACCCCACTCGGAGGGGCCCGCCGACGCCGCGGACGCGACCCGGGCCGACCTAGCCGAAGCGCTGGAGCGGCGGGCGCTGACCCGCGACGAGGCGCGCCCCGAGGCTGTAGAGCGTCGTCATGCCGCCGGCGCCCGCACCGCCCGCGAGAACGTCGACGACCTCGTCGACCCGGGCAGTTTCGTCGAATACGGCGGGCTGGCGATCGCCGCTCAGCGCGCCCGCCGCGAGCTTTCCGAGCTGCTCGAGCGCACCCCGGCCGACGGGCTCGTCGCCGGCACCGGCCGTGTCAACGGCGACCTGTTCGGCGAGCGAAGCGCCTGCGCCGTGCTCTCCTATGACTACACGGTGCTCGCCGGCACCCAGGGGACGATCGGGCACCGCAAGAAGGACCGTCTGTTCGAGCTGATCGAGCGGATGCGGTTGCCGACCGTGTTCTTCGCCGAGGGCGGGGGAGGGCGGCCGGGGGACACCGACAATGCGGTCGTCTCGGCGCTCGAGACCCGCGCCTTTGCGCTCTGGGCGCGCCTCTCGGGATTTGTGCCGCGGGTCTCGATCGTCGCCGGGCGCTGCTTCGCCGGCAACGCCGTGATCGCCGGCTCGGCGGACCTGATCGTCGCGACCAGCAACAGCTCGCTGGGGATGGGCGGGCCGGCGATGATCGAGGGTGGTGGGCTGGGCTCGGTCGACCCCGACGACGTCGGCCCGGCGAACATGCAGGCGTCGAACGGAGTCATCGACGTCGCCGTCGCCGACGAGGCCGAAGCCGTCATCGTGACCAAGCGTCTGCTCTCGTATTTTCAGGGCGAGACCGCTGCGGGCACGGCACCCGATCAGGCGCGGCTGCGCGAGCTGGTGCCGGAGCGCCGCAGGCGCGCCTATGACGTCCGGCCGGTGGTCCAGACCCTTGCCGACGAGGACTCGGTCGTGTTCCTGCGCGAGGGCTTCGCGCCCGGGATGGTGACCGCCCTTGCCCGGATCGAGGGACGCCCGCTCGGAGTGGTCGCCAACAACCCGATGCACCTCGCCGGGGCGATCACCAGCGACGGCGCCGACAAAGCGGCTCGCTTCATGCAGCTCTGCGACGCCTTCGGGCTGCCGCTGGTCTCCCTGATCGACACCCCGGGAATGATGGTCGGCCCCGCCGCCGAGGCGACCGCGCTCGTACGCCATTGCTCGCGCATGTTCGTCACCGGGGCCGCGCTTCGGGTGCCCCTGGTGGCGATCATCCTGCGCAAGGCCTACGGGCTCGGCGCCCAGGCGATGGCGGCGGGCAGCCTGCACGAGCCGCTGCTGACCGTCGGCTGGCCGACGGCCGAGCTCGGGCCGATGGGCCTCGATGGTGCGGTCCGCCTCGGCTTCCGGCGCGAGCTGGAAGCGATCGCCGACGAGGCCGAGCGCGAGGAGCGCGTGCGGCAGCTGACCGCCGCCGCGCACGAGCACGCGAAGGCGCTCAACGCGGCGACGCTGTTCGAACTCGACGACGTCATCGACCCGGCCGAGTCTCGGCACCTCATCGCATCGACGCTCGGCGCCGCCCGGTCGGCCGAACCACCGGCGATGGGCCGCCGATTCGTCGACACCTGGTAGCGCGCCACTCGCGTAGAGAAAGATCCCGTCGGCCGTATGGCGCGAGAGCATGTCGGTCGCGTTCTCGGCCAGGAACCGGAACTGGGCATCGTCGCCGGTTGCGAGCGAAATCGCGGGTTGCATGTCTGCGATCGCATCCATCGCCGGTGAGCGGATCGGCACGGCGGGAAGCCAGCTTTAAGCCACCGGCGCTACAGGGCCCCCCAAGGGGCCCTCGGGCTCGATTCTTGACCCAACGCGGCAAATTTCGGGTAGCCGCCAGCCGACACCAGCTCGTGCCTACCAAAAACCGGTGTCGAGTCCGCATCCCCAGGCGCCGAGAAG
>JBBPIN010000026.1:0-38244 GCA_038040285.1 Actinomycetota bacterium | reverse complement strand
GCACCGGCTGCACGGCGCGGACGACGAACGGGAGCGTTACGAAGCAGAGCGCCAGTACGACCGCCGCCCTGGTGAAGGCCAGGTGGATCCCGATCGGGCTGTTGTTGCCAAAGAGCGTGATCAGGACGAGGCTGGCGACAATCGTCGGCAGCGCGAATGGGAGGTCGATCACCGAGTTGAGCAGCGCCTTGCCGCGGAAGTCGTCGCGGACCAGCACCCAGGCGATCACGGTTCCCATCACGGCATTGATCGCGACCACGATCAGCGAGCAGATCAGGGTCAGCTTCAGCGCCCCCACCGCCTGCGGGCTGCTGACTTGATCCCAGAAGTTGCCCAGGCCGCTGCTTGTCGACTTGGCGACGATCGCCGAGATCGGGAGCAGGACCATGACGCTCAAATAGAGCGTGACAAGGCCACGCCCGAGGGCGGCGTCCGCCCCGGGCAGGCTGATGCCTGCCCGGGGCGGACGTGCAACGGTCGCTGTCGACGCCTCAGCCGGCAGTTGAGACCCCCAGGTCCTTCTCGACCCCGGCGATCTTGCCGGTGGTCTCGTCGAAGAACTCGGTACTGACCTTGTCCCAGCCGCCGAACTTGTCGATCGTGAACAGGCCCTTCGGGGTCGGGAACTGCTGCGGATCGACCAGCTTCGGATTTACCGGACGGTAGCCGTAATCGGCCCAGATCCTCTGACCCGCGTCCGACCACAGAAAGTCAAGGAACTTCTGCGCCACATCCGGCGCGTCCTTTGTCACCGCGGCTGGGGTCTGGATCAGGATCGTGTTGTCGGGGACGACGTAGTCGATGTCTTGGCCCGCCTTCTGCGCGGTAATCGCGTCGCTCTCATACGAGAGCAGCACGTCGCCCTGGCCTTGGACGAAGGCGGCATCCGCATCGCTGGCGCTGCCCGGCTGGACCTTCGTCTTGGAGAGCACGGACTTCACGGCATCCAGGGCCTGGCTCGGCGACTTGCCTTCCTCGATCTGGCTGCCGTAGACGGCCATCAGGTTCCAGCGCGCTCCGCCAGAGCTGAACGGGTTCGGCGTCACGATGCTGACGTCCTTGTTGATCAGGTCGTCGAAGGACTTGATCCCCTTCGGATTCCCCTTCCTGACGACCAAAACGACAACGGAGTCCTGGACGATGCCGTTGTACTTCTGCTTGTCCCAGTCGGCGGAGACCTTTCCAGCGTCCACCAGGCGGGTGACGTCACTGGCTAGGGACAAGTGCACGATCGACGCAGGCTGACCCGCCTCGACTGCGCGACTCTGGTCGCCGGAGCCGCCGAACGAGTTGCTGAACGTCACGCCCTTGCCGTCGGGGGTCTTCTTGAACGTCGCCTCCTGTCCCTTCTCGTAGACAGTCTCAACGGGTGAGTAGGCGACCACGTCGACCTTGCCGCCACTGCCGCCTCCCCCGTTGTCGTTGCTGCTCCCGCAGCCGACGGTCGCCAGCAGAGCGGTGAGCAGAAATATGGCCGCGCCTATCGCCGAGACATAGCGTCGGCGGCCGGGTGATATCGCCTTGGGCATGTTGGAGGTTTCTCTCTTTCCTGATTGAGTTAGTCCAGAATAACGAAGCGCGGCAGGGTAGCAGACCTTTTCGACCGATTTCGTTGAGTTCGCCGTGCTCACCTGACCCCGCCGCCGCGGTGATACGGTCCCGCGCACTGGGGCTGGACGACACTCGCCCCAACGCAGGACAGTCGGATGAGAGTGACTTCGAAGCGATCGGTTGCGCTGCTGGCGTGTATCGCATGCCTGGGTGCGACGCCGGCCAGCGCTGCGGCCAAAACCGGGACGCCGCCGGTCGACCTCTCAAACGCCGATCACTGCGACTTCATTGGCCAGCAGCAGGGCTCGCTCTGCCTGCTGCCCTTCCCCGACGATTACTACACGGTCGCCGACCCCAGCACGGCGACCGGGCGGCGGATCAACCTGAAGACCGAGGCCACCCAGCCCAACACGGCCGGCCAGCGGGTCGACACCGCCCCCTACAACCTCAACGACGGTTTCAGCCCCGGTCAGACGATCGTGCTCAAGGTCCCAGGCCTCGACAGCATCGCCGCGATGCAGAGGACGGGCGCGGTGCCGATCAACCACATCGGCGAGTACGCGAGTCCGGATCAGCCGATCGTGGTAATCGACGCGACAACCGGAAGGCGCTGGCCGATCTGGTCAGAGATCGACTCCAACGCCAGCAATCCCGACCGCGCCGCGCTGCTGATCCACCCGGCCGTCAACTTTGCCCAGAAGGACCGCTACATCGTCGCCCTGCGCGACCTGCGGACCGCCGATGGCGAACAAATCCCGGCCCCGAACGGCTTCCGCTACTACCGCGACAAGCTGCGCTCCGACTCGCCGGTGATCAACCAGCGCCGCGAGCACTTCGAAGGCATCTTCAAGACGCTGCAGAAGGCGCACATCAAGCGCAAGGACCTCTACCTCGCCTGGGACTTCACGGTCGCCAGCGACCAGAACATCGCCGCCCGCATGCTTCACATCCGCAACGATGCCTTCGCGCAGCTCGGCGACATCAATCTCGCCGACGGTGTCGTGCAGGGGAACGCCCCCGCGTTCAGCGTCACGAGCGTGCAGAACTTCAGCTCCGCGCAGAACCCGGACACCGCCCGCGAGGTCCAGGGCACGTTCACGGTGCCCTGCTATCTCACCCCGAGCTGCGCTCCAGGCGGCACCTTCCAGCTCGATTCGAACGGGCTGCCGACTCGCAACGGCAACTGGACCGCCAACTTCGACTGCGTGATCCCGCGCGCGGCGATCGATCCCGGCGCCGCGCCGAGCCGCCCGTCGCTATACGGCCACGGGCTGCTGGGCGACGCCTCGGAGGTCGAGTCGGACGCCCAGGAGACGCTGGGCCAGTTCGGCGACATCACCTTCTGTGCCACCGATGAGATCGGGTTCTCGAACTCAGACATCCCAAACGCGATCGCCACGCTTCAGAACCTCTCCAACTTCCCCAAGCTCGGCGACCGAACCCAGCAGGGCCTCCTCGACGAGCTTTACCTGGGCCGGCTGATGGACAACCCTTCGGGTTTCCTCAGCAGCGGTGCCTTCCACGTCGACGGGACCACCGGCTCGCCGGGGGTCATCGATCCCAGCCACCTCTACTACAACGGCAACAGCCAGGGCGGAATCCTGGGTGGCGCGCTGACCGGAGTGTCCCCGGACTTCACCCGCGCCTCGCTCGGGGTGCCGGGCATGAACTACTCGGTCCTGCTGCAGCGCTCGGTCGACTTCGACACCTATGCCGCATTCCTCAACCCGGCCTATCCGGACAAGCTCACGCAGGCATTGGGCACCTCGGTGATCCAGATGCTCTGGGATCGCGCCGATGCAAACGGCTACGCGCACCGGATGACCACCGACCCGCTGCCCGACACGCCCTCACACAAGGTGCTGCTGGACGTCGGCTTCGGTGACCATCAGGTCACCACCTGGGCGGCCGACACCGAGGCGAGAACGATCGGCGCCGCCGCCCATGCGCCGGTGCTCGATCCCGGGCGCTGGCCCGGAGTCGACCAGCTCTGGGGCATTCCGCGGATCAGCAGCTATCCGTTCGGTGGCTCGGCGATCTTCTACTGGGACATCGGGCCGATCCGGCCGGACCCGGCGAATCCGTCGAACCAGATTGGGGTTGACCCCCCGCCGCTTACCAACACGCCGAATCGCTCCGGTCAGGACCCGCACGAGGCGCCACGTCGGGCGCTGGCCGAGCAGCAGTTGGTCTCCGGGTTCCTGCAGCCCAACGGGGTGATCACCGACACCTGCGGCGGCAAGCCGTGCTACGCGGGATCGTGGACGGGGCCGTAGCGCGGTGAGCGTCGAGGCGGTCCGCACTCCCGAGGAGCGCTTCGAGGGGCTCCCCGACTTCCCGTTCGAGCCCCACTACCGCGAGGTCGACGGGTTGCGCCTCGCGCACGTCGACGCGGGCGACGGGCAGCCGGTCGTCTTCTTTCACGGGGAGCCGACCTGGTCGTACCTGTGGCGCAAGGTGATCCCGCAGGTGCGCGACGCCGGCTACCGCTGCGTCGCCCCGGACCTCGCCGGCTTCGGGCGCTCCGACAAGCCCACCGACATCGATTGGTACTCCTACGACCGCCACGTCGAGATGACCGCCGGGCTGCTCACTGAGCTCGATCTTCGCGACGCGACGGCGGTCGTTCACGACTGGGGCGGCCCGATCGGTTTGCGGCTCGCGGTCGAGCACCCGGATCGGATCTCGCGCCTGGTGATCATGGACACCGGGCTGTTCACCGGCCACCAGAAGATGACCGACGCCTGGATTGCCTTCCGCGACTTCGTGCAGCGCACCGAGGACCTCCCCGTCGGGATGCTGGTTCGTCGCGCCTGCCTCGAGGACCCAGGCGACGAGGTCGCCGCCGCCTACGAGGCGCCGTTTCCCGATCCGGCGTCGAAGGCCGGGACACGCGCCTTCCCGCTCATGCTGCCCACCGAGCCCGGCGCTCCCGGGGCCGAGGCTGGCCAGCGGGTTCTCGAAGCGCTACGCGAGGACGACCGACCGACGCTTACGCTCTGGGCCGATTCGGACCCGATCATCCCGCCACACGTGGGCGAGCGCTTCTGTGACTCGATTGGGCGGCCCAAACCGCAGCTGATCGAGGGCGCCTCGCACTTTCTCCAGGAGGACGCCGGCGAGCGGATCGGCGCGTTGATAGCGGACTGGCTCTAGACCCTCGCTGCGGCCCGCTTGCCCGCCGCCACCGTCCGGCGCATCGCCGCATCCAACTCGGCGTGCGAGCGCCCGTGCAGTAGCTCGCGACGCTCCGGCGGGCCCTCGTCTCCGATCCAGGTGACGGTGCCGGGCCAGAACAGGCTGCGCTCCGGGGTCGGGCCGCAAAGCCCAGGCGAGTAGTTCCAGCTCCCGGTGCTGTGCAGGCGCCCGCCGTTGCCGAGCTTCCATTCGGATAGGTCGTCCCGGTCCAAGGGACCGGGGCGGTGCGTGTGACCGAACACGACGTAGTCGTCTTGGACGCCCAGGCGCCCGAGAACCTCGCGCATCGCCAACAGGCCGGCGCGTGAGATTCCCGGTGGTGAGATGTCGGTGTCGAATCGCCGTTTCAGCGCCCGGCTGAGGCCACGGGCGGCGGCCGGGAACGCGACAGAACCGAGGAAGCGACTCCTCAAGCCCCCGGAGCGATCCCCGTTCAGGCGCCGCCAGACCGCGGTCGTCGGCCGCGCCCGGCCGCCGATTCGCTGCGGCCCCCGGGCCTGCGCAAAGCCCCAGCTGAAGCCGTAGATCGGCCCGATTGCGCGCTCGTAGTCGTCCGGAATCGCCGGGTCGGGGATCGCCCCGACCACGCGCATCGTCGCGGCGGCGCTCAGGCACTCGATCGTCGGTATCGCCATGTGGCAATCCAGGTAGTGCCCGTGCGTGGCCCAGACGTCTTCGCGCAGGCGCAGGCCGGGGTAGGCGAGGCTAAGTCGCGCGGGGCGAACCCGCTCAGCGATACCCGCGGCGAGCTCCGAGGTCGGCTCGAATCGATGCTCGAGGCCAAGCCGGCTCGGATGCCCGAGCGAATGGCGCTCGAGCAGCTGCTCGGCGAGTCGGTGGTCGTGGTTGCCTGGGACCAGCACCACCTCGCCGCCGCCCATCGCCGCACCGAGCAGCTCGAGGAAGGGCGACGCCAGCTCGAGGATCTCCCCGACGGGGCGATCGCGAAGCTCGAGCACGTCGCCGAGCAGCACCACACGGTCGGCGCCCGCCAGCTCGTCGAGCAGCGTTACGCAGAGCTCAGGGTCGCGAGCGAGGTCGGCGCACACGATCGTGCCCAGGTGCAGGTCGGAGATCACTGCCGTTCGCATAGCCTAACTCTGACCGAAGGTCAGGATGGGAGCGGCCCAGGCGGGCGTTGAGATGGCGTTAAGGGGGTGGGCGCGACGTGCAAACGTCCGTACAGGCGTCGATATTTGAGTTTGTGCAGGCGCTCTGCTGGGATACGATTGTGGCGCAGGAAAGACGTCGTCGGGCGGGAGGACTCGGCGACTCCGGGTGAAGGACGGATCGACGCCGGCGAATTCGCGAAACCAGCCAGCCGACCCAAGCGAGGGGGAGCCCGGAAACGGCGCTCCGGCCGGCGACGGCAACCGCAGCCGCGACCGCGGCTCGGTCGCCTCGCGCGTGCTTGCCGTGGGAGCGCTGGTCGCCGTAGTGCTCCTGGTCACCATGCTGCTGCTCGGCGGCGGAGGGGCGCACAAGTACAACCTGCTGTTCCAGACCGGCGGTCAGCTGGTGAAGGGAAACGAGGTGCTGATCGGGGGCGCGCCGGTCGGCTCGGTCGACGACATCAAGCTGACCGACAACAACCAGGCGGAGGTGTCGATCACCCTCGACCAGGCGCTGCACGAGGGGACCACGGCGGTGATCCGTGCCACCTCGCTGTCTGGCGTCGCCAACCACTACGTCTCTTTGACACCGGGGCCCAACAACGCCCCGGAGCTGGCCAAGGACGCGACGTTGACCGGCGCCGACACGACGACGCCGGTCGACCTCGACCAGCTCTTCGACACTTTCAACGGACCGGCTCGCAAATCGCTGCGCCTGTTGATCCAGGGTTTCGATCAGACCTACGTCGGCAAGGGGCCGCAGGCGAACAAGACCTACAAGTACTTCGCGCCCTCCCTGAGCGCCACCGACCGCGTGCTGCAGGAGCTGAACCGGGACCAGGGGGTGTTGACGAACTTCATCGTCAACTCCTCGCGCGTGTTCACCGCGGTCAGCGAGCGAAGCAATGACCTCTCCGGGCTGATCTCCAACTCCAATCAGGCGCTGGGCGCGATCGCGAGCCAGAACCGCGCCTTCGACCGCAGCCTTGCAGTGCTGCCTTCAACCCTGCGGCAGGGCAACACGACCTTCGTCAACCTGCGCGCCGCCCTCGACGACCTCGATCCGCTGGTCAACACCTCGAAGGTTGCGACCCGCAACCTCGACCCGTTCCTGCGCAAGGTCCAGCCGGTCCTGCATCGGGCAGTTCCGGTGTTCACCGACCTGCGCAAGGTCGTCAACCTCCCCGGCGCCAACAACGATCTCGCGGACTCGGTCAAGGCGCTGCCGAAGCTGGAGCCCAGGGCGCGCACCGCCTTCCCGGCCGCGGTCAACGCGAGCAACGCCTCGCTCCCGTTCATCCGCTTCGCCCGTCCCTACGCGCCCGATCTGTTCGGTGCCTTCACCGCGCTCGGCCAGGTGACGGCGTTCTACGACGCCAACGGCCACTTCGCGCGGGTGCAGCCGGCGAACGCGAACCTATTCACGGTCAACCCGATCACCCGCAACCTCGACCCGATCCCGCCCGACCAGCAGTTCAACGGCCTCAACTTCAACATCTACAAGCGCTGCCCGGGCGGCTCGACGCAGCCGATCCCCGGATCGAATCCCTTCACCGACAACGGCAACCTCGGACCCGGTGACTGCAACACCGGCGACGTCCCACCGGGCCCATGAGAAGGTTGCTGGCGACACTCGTGATCGTCGTGGCCTGCACCGGCCTGGTGCTCGCGGGCACCGCCGGCTCCAGCGGCGGCGGCACCTACAACGTCCGCGGCATCTTCGACAACGGCGGCTTCATAGTCCCTGGCGAGGACGTGCGCGTGGCGGGCGCAAACGTCGGCACGGTGGACTCGGTCGACGTCACCGGCAAGGACGAGACGGCGAGCCTCCAGGGCGGCCCGCATCCGATCCCCGGCAAGGCGGTCGTGGTGATGAAGATCACCGACCCCGGCTTCCAGGACTTCCGCCGCGACGCCTCCTGCCTGATCAGGCCGCAATCGCTGATCGGCGAGAAGTACATCGACTGTCAGGTGACCCAGCCGCGGGCGCCCGGTTCAAAGCCCCCGCCCTCGCTCACCCAGGTCCCGGATGGGCAGCCGGGCTCCGGCGAGTACCTGCTGCCGATCGAGAACAACGGCAAGGCCACCGACCTCGACCTGGTCAACGACATCCAGCGTCTGCCGTTCGCCGAGCGCTTCCGGCTCATCATCAACGACCTCGGCGCCGCCCTGGCGGCACGCGGCCCCGACCTCGCCGAGGTGGTGCGCCGCGCCGACCCGGCGCTGCGCCAGCTCGACCGCGTGCTGGCGATCCTCGCCGCCCAGAACCACGCGCTCGCCAAGTTGACCAGCGACTCCGACGCGATCCTCGCGCCGCTCGCCCGCGAGCGCGCCCACGTCGCCGGCTTCATCGACACCGCCGGCGAGACCGCGGCCGCCTCCGCCGAGCGCCGAGCCGACATCGAGCGCGGCCTTCAGAAGCTGCCGCGGACCCTCGTCGAGCTGCGTCAGACGATGCGCGACCTCGGGGGCTTCAGCCGCCAGGCGACCCCCGTGTTCTCCAACTTCGGCAAGGCCGCCCCGTCGTTGACCGTCGCCACGAAGCAGCTGGCGCCGTTCGCCACGGCGACCAACATCTCGCTGCGCAGCCTCGGCAACGCCGCGGTGCAGGCAGGGCCGCTGCTGGTCCAGGCCGACCCGACGATCCAGAACCTGACCAACCTCGCGAAGGCCGGCGCCAGCCCGCTGAGCAATCTCGGACGCCTGCTGAAGAGCGTGCGGACGACGAAGGGCTTCGAGCACCTGGTGAGCTTCCTCTACAACAACGTCGGCTGGGCCAACGGCTACGACCAGTTCGGCCACCTGCTGCGCGAGAACCTGCTGGCCACCAACTGCATCGACTACGCGACCGTGCCGGCGGGCGAGTGCCAGGCCAACTGGAAGCACGCCACCGGCAGCGCCAGCGTCGCGCGCACGCCGAACCTGGGCCGGCTCGGAAGGCTGCTCGCTCTCACCGAGCGGTCCAATCGCAAGCAGAGCCGCGGCGCCGGGCGGACGAAGCCGCTGAATGAGCCCACCCGGACCGGGCCGCGACCCGTCGGCGCCGGGAAGGGCGCCAACGGCCCCGGCGCTGGGGGCAGCGCACGGGACGTCCTCAAATACCTGCTCGGGCAATGAGGGGACGGCGCATGCAAAGGCTGGCTGCGGACCCGACGCTCGTCGGGGCGCTCACCGTGCTGATCGTGATCGTCGCCGTGTTCCTCGCCTACAACGCCAACAACGGGCTGCCCTTCGTGCCCACCTACCGGATCTCGGTCCAGGTCCCCGACGCCGACTCGCTGGTGAAGGGAAACGACGTGCGGGTCGGCGGCATCCGCGTGGGGGCGGTCGAGTCGGTGCAGCCGGTGCAGCACAGCGACGGGACGGCGACCGCGAAGCTCAACCTAAAGCTCGACAAGAGCGTCGACCCGCTGCCCGCCGACACCACCGTGGCGGTTCGCACGAGGTCGGCGCTCGGCCTCAAGTACCTGGAGGTGCGGCCGGGGAACTCGCAGAAGGGGCTTCCCGAGGCCAGCACGCTGTCGCTTGCCGCGGCGCGCCCGGAGACGGTCGACATCGACCAGGTGCTGAACATGTTCGACGCGCAGACCCGGAAGGCGATCCAGCGCAACGAGCTGGAGTTCGGATCGGCGATTGCCGGGCGGGGGCCGGACATCAACGCCACGATCGGGATATTGCCGTCCGTGCTCCAGCGCCTCGACCCGGTGGCGCGAAACCTGGCCTCGCCGTCGACCGGGCTGGGTCGCTTCTTCAACGCCCTGGAGGCGACCGCGTCGGAGGTCGCCCCGGTGGCCGAGACGCAGGCGCACATGTTCGTCTCCCTCGACACGACCTTCACGGCGCTGTCGAGGGTGGCGCGGCCGTTCATCCAGCAGTTCATCTCCAAGGGCCCGCCGACCGAGGACACGGCGATCCGGACGATGCCCCACATCCGGCCGTTCCTGCGCGACAGCCAGGCATTGTTCGCCGACCTCCAGCCCAGCTCACGGCTGCTGGTCAGCGCAGCTCCGCAGCTGGCGGCGGCGACCCGCTCCGGGCCGCCGGTGCTGCGCAAGACGCCGGTGCTGAACGCGGAGCTGGCGCCCACAGCCCAGGCGGTGGTCGACTTCGGCAATACGGCGGGCGTCACTCCCGGCCTTCAGCTGCTCACCCAGACCAACTCGTTCCTCGACCCGACCCTGGCCTTCATCACGCCGGCGCAGACGGTCTGCAACTACCTCACTTTGCTGCTGCGAAACGGCGCCTCGATCCCCAGTCTTGGGGACGGGATCGGAACCTGGCAGCGCTTCGCGCTGCTGGCACCGCCGAGCGGCCCCAACAACATCGGCTCGCCGGCCGGGGCGCCCGCCAACGGCCCCGACCTGGCCAACCACCTGCACTACAACCCCTATCCGAACTCCGCCGCGCCGGGCCAGCCCAAGGAGTGCGAGGCCGGAAACGAGACCTACAACGCGGGGGCGACGGTGATCGGCAACGTGCCAGGTAACCAGGGCACGGAGACCGAGGGCCAGCCGAAGAAGAAGAAGAAGAAGAGCGGGGGTGGCGGCTGATGGCCCGGAAGCGCAGCCAGCGCGGCAGGTACAACGAGCAGTTCTTCCGCAGCCTCGGCGGCCCGGGCCCGACCGCGGTCGGAATCTTCGTCGTCCTGCTGATCATCTTCGGCTTCTACATGGCCTTCGCCAAGCAGCTCCCGTTCACCGGCGCCGGCTACGAGGTCAACGCGACGTTCCAGAACGCGGCCAACATCCGCACCCGCTCGCCGGTTCGGATCGCGGGGGTGAACGTCGGAGAGGTGAAGTCGGTGAGTTCGGAGGGCGACAACTCCCGGGTCACCTTCACGGTCAACGGCTCGGGCCAGCCGATCCACACCGACGCCTTCGTGAAGATCCGCCCCCGCATCTTCCTGGAGGGGAACTTCTTCCTCGACGTCGACCCCGGCAGCCCGAGCAAACCGGAGTTGCCAAGCAACGGCTCGATCCCGGTTAGCCACACCGCCACCGCGGTGCAGCTCGACGAGGTTCTGACGGCGCTGCAGTCGCCGCAGCGCCAAAACCTCAGGGCGCTGCTGGAGGGATTCGGCACGGCGCTCGGCGCTCGGCCGACCGCCGCCCAGGATCTGACCCAAGACCCCGACGTGCAGGGCCTGACCGGCGGCGAGGCACTCAACAAGACTTTCGACTACGGCGCCGCGGCGGGCAAGAACACCGCGATCGTCAGCGAGGCTTTCCTCGGCACTGGGCCGCACGACCTCTCCGGCCTGCTGCGCGGAACCAGCCGCTTCATGGGCGCCCTGGCCTCGCGCGAGCAGCAGCTCAAGGACCTGATCACCAACTTCAACACGACGACCGGGGCGCTGGCGTCGGAGTCGGACAACCTCGCCTCCACGGTGCGCCTGCTGGCGCCTACGCTGACCACCGCGCGCTCCTCGCTGCTGCACCTCAACGACTCGCTGCCGTTCCTGCGCTCCTTCGCGATCGAGCTGCGACCCGGAATTGCCGAGCTGCCGGCGACCTTCCGGGCCGCCGATCCGTGGTTGGACCAGACCAAGCCGCTGCTCTCGAAGCGCGAGCTGGGCGGCATCGCGCATCTGCTGCGCAAGGGCACGCCCGGCCTCGCCGGAGCGATCGGGGCCGGTCTCAGCGCCCTGCCCAGCCTGACCAAGACCAGCAACTGCGTCGCCAACGTGCTGATACCGACCGGCGACCAGGTGATCAACGACTCCTTCAGCAGCGGCGAGCCTAACTACCGGGAGGCCTTCTACGGGTTCGTCGACCTGGCCGGTGAGAGCCAGAACTTCGACGCCAACGGCCCCTACGTCCGCTTCCAGTCCGGAGGAGGTCCGGTCAAGGTGCGGGTCAACAACCCGAGCGGGGGACTCAACGCCAACGCTCTCACCGGCTTCACGATCAAGCCGCTGCTGGGAACGCAGCCAGCTCTCGGGCCCAAGCCCGCGATCAACCACAAGGTCGCCTGCGACACGCAGTCGGTTCCCAACCTCAACGGCCCGGCCGGCCAGCCCGGTCCTCCGAGCCCGACGGTGGCGCCATGAGCCGAGCGCTGCGCGGACGTACTCGGGACCTGGTGGCGGTGATCGTGCTGGCGTTCGCCGGCCTCGCCGCGACGCTGGTGATCGTCGGCCAGCAGAAGGCTTCGTTGCCGAGCTGGGTGCCGTTCTTCGGACAGAGCTTCTTCGAGCTGAAGGCCGAGTTCCTGCCCGCACAGGCGGTGACCCCAGGACAGGGCCAGGGGATCGACATCTCCGGCATCCAGGTGGGCAAGGTCGGCAACGTCAATCTCCAGGACGGCCACGCCGTGGTGCGGATGGACATCGAGCCCAAGTACGCGCCGTTGATCCACCGCGACGCTTCGCTGCTGCTGCGCCCGAAGACCGGTCTCGCCGACATGGTGATCGAGGTGGACCCGGGCAGGTCCGGCCCCGAGATCAAGGAGGGCTCGACGGTCCCGCTGGCCAGCACCAAGCCGCAGGTCAACGCGGACGAGATCCTCGCCACGCTGGACTCCGACACCCGGAATTACCTCACCCTGCTGCTGAACGGCGGGGCGGTGGGAATCGGAAGCAAGGAGAAGGGGCAGCAGCTCTCCGCCGCGCTGCGCAGGCTGGAGCCGACGACCCGCGACATCGCCCGCATCAACACGGCGGTGGCGACGCGCCGCCACAACCTCGCCCGCGTGATCCACAACTTCGGGCTGCTCGCCCAGGAGCTGGGCCGCCATGACCAGCAGCTGTCCCAGTTCGTCGACTCCTCCAACGCCGTGTTCAGCTCCTTCGCCAACCAGCAGGCAGCGATCCGCGCCTCGCTCCAGGAGCTTCCGTCGACCCTTCAGGCGACTCGAAACGGCCTCGGCAGCGCGGACAAGCTTTCGATCCAGCTGCGGCGCTCGCTTCCGGCGCTGATTCCCTCGGCGGCGGCGCTGAAAGGCGGCCTCGAGGCTTCACAGCGCCTGTTCCGCGACACGACTCCGCCGATCCGCGACCAGATCCGACCCTTCACGCGCCAGATCCAGACGCCGGTCCGCCACCTGGTGCAGGGCGCGGATCCGCTGAACAAGTCTGTCACCGGGCTGAAGACCGGGCTCTCCAACCTCAACTACGGGCTCAACGAGCTGGCCTACAACCCCAACCCCAGCGTCGGCAACGCCCTTTTCTACCTCGGCTGGCTCAACCACGACCTCAACTCGGTCTACCTCAACCAGGACGCCTACGGACCGCTGCGGCGGGGGCTGATCATGGGCAGCTGTCAGACCGCCGGCATCGCGGCGACGATCTCGTCCACCCACCCGTTCGACCTCACCCTGTCGCAGCTCACCCACTTCCCGACCCAGGCGGAGGCCTGCGGCTGATGCAGAAGCGCGCGCCGACAATCTGGCAGATGGGCACGATCGTCGGCTTCGCGCTCTCCTGCTTCGGGATCCTGCTCTTCCTCTGGATCACGTTCGGTGGCCCGACTCCGCTGAAGGCGAAGGGCTACATCGTGAAGATCCCGTTCAGCGAGGCGGCCTCGCTCGCGAACCAGTCCGACGTGCGGATCTCCGGCGTCTCGGTCGGCAAGGTGCAGAAGATCCAGCTGTCTCCGGACGGCAAGCACGCGCTGGCGACGCTGGAGCTGATCGACAACTACGCGCCGATCCCCGCCAACACGCGGGCGATCCTGCGCCAGAAGACGCTGCTGGGGGAGACCTACGTCGAGCTCACGCCGGGCGGGCCGAACGGGCCGAAGCTGTCCGATGGTGGGACGCTGCCCAACGGACAGGTGTCGCAGGCGGTCCAGCTCGACGAGATATTCCGCGCCTTCAATCCGAAGACCCGGCTCGCCTTCGAAGGGTGGATGCAGAACGCCGCGATCGCGCTTCGGGGACAGGGCAAGGCCCTCTCGGACGCGCTCGGTGAGCTGGAGCCGACCTTCACCGACGCCGACCGGTTGCTGCGCGTGCTCGACACCCAGAACGTCGCCGTGGGGCAGCTGATCCGAAACGGCGGCACCGTTTTCCAGTCGCTGAGCGAGCGCCAAGGTCAGCTCCGGGGCTTGATCCAGAACTCCGATCGGGTCTTCACGACCACGGCGCGGCGCAACCGCGAGCTTCAGAACGCCTTCATAGCCTTCCCGACCTTCCTCGACCAGTCGCGGGCGACGCTGACCCGGCTGCAACGCTTCGCCGCCAACACCGATCCGCTGGTCCGTCAGCTGCGCCCGTCGGCGCGGGACCTGACGCCGGTCGTTCGCGACCTGGGGAGTTTCTCGAAGCAGCTCAACGGGCTCTTCATCGGGCTGCGTCCGGTGGTCGCGGGAGCGCGGAAGGCC
This sequence comes from Actinomycetota bacterium, assembly GCA_038040285.1. Lineage (GTDB taxonomy): Bacteria > Actinomycetota > Thermoleophilia > Solirubrobacterales > 70-9 > Mayfieldus. Next base: position 24,062 of record JBBPIN010000026.1, on the reverse strand, counting down.
TTCCCCGCGCTGCGCAGGCTGCTGGTCGCCGACCTCCCACCGCTGCTCAACGGCCTACCGCCGTTCCTGAAGGAGTTCAACCCGCTGCTACAGGCGGCGTCGATGTACAAGCACGAGATAACGGCGTTCCTGGGCAACGCCAGCACGGCGATCAACGCGGTCGGCGCCGGCGTGGAGAGCAACAACAAGCCGTTCAAGTACCTGCGGGTCATCTCGCCCCTCTCGCCCGACGTCCTCGCCGCGTTCAACAACCGGCTTTCCAACGACCGAACCAAGCCCTACACACAACCTCTCGGCTACAACGGGGTGGCCAGCGGCGGCATGCAGTCCTTCGAGACCGCGCAGTGCGCAGGCGGGCCCCTGCACACCGTCCAGCTCGACCCCAACACCCCGAACCTGCCGGCGTTCAATGTCAGGACCGGTGGAGACGTCGCGCAGGCGACCGACTACTTCAACCGGCTGAAGAAGTACGCCTTCGACGACAACCTGAGCTCCGCAGGGATCCCCAACGTCGGCTGCGTGAAGCAGGGGCCGTTCAATCCGCTCGGACAGGGCGGGCCGGCGACCGACTACCTGCACGTCTTCCAGCAGCCCTAGGCGCCTGCCTTCATCGGCTGAGCTGGCCCGAATCCCACGCACTGGGGCTAGGCTTGCGTCAGATGCCTGACGGGAGCCGGTCTCGCGGCTCGCCGGTCCACGGCACTCACGGAGGAGGAAGCATGCGTTCCAAGAGCAGGAAGCTCGCGTTGACGATGGCCCTTGGCCTGGCGATTGCCGGGTTTGCCCCCTCCACCGCGGCGTCGCACGGACTGCACGCCTGCCCGTGGTCTATTCACTGCGTGCGCTTCTCGTGGATCCAGGGGTTCAACGACCCCGCCACTCCCGACAACCTCGACCGGGTCGGAGTGCTCAAGATTGGATCGCCCTTCGCCAGAAACATCCTCGTCCTCAACCCCGGGACCTCGGCCGGCGCCGGGTACTTCAAGCCGCTCGCGGACGACATCGTCAACCGGACCCACGGTCGCTGGCAGGTTTGGTCGGTTGAGCGGCGGGAGAACCAGCTCGAGGACCAGTCGGTCCTCAACAAGTTCAAACAGGGCCAGGCGAATTCGCAGCAGCTCTCCGACTACTACCTCGGCTGGCTTAACAACCCGAGCATCACGGACCACTTCCAGCTGATTCCCGATACCTCGGTGGCGTTCGGGCGTGGGTGGGGCATGAACGTCGAGATGGAGGACCTGCACCGCGTCGTCGAGGCCGCCCACAGGTTCGGCCGCACGGTCGCCCTGGGAGGCCATTCGCTCGGCGGGTCGATCACGACCGCCTACGCGACCTGGGACTTCAGCGGCAAGGCGGGGGCGAAGGATCTCTCGGGACTCGTTTACATCGACGGCGGGAGCAATCCGGTCCCGGTCACCCCGCAGCAGGCGACCCAATCGCTGCAGAGCCTGCAGACCAGCTCGCCCTGGCTGTCATTCGGAGGCATTCCCTCTCCGTTCCTGGGTCTCTTCTCAGCAACCGGTTCCTGCGGGACCGTGTATGACCCCAACGGCCCCTCGCTCGGCTACAGCTTCCCGCTGCTGCCGGCCAACCTGAAGCCGCCTCTGCCGGCGGGAGTGGTGCCCACCAACGAGGCGCAGTTCGGCTACGCGGTCAGTGTCCCGAGCTCGCCTCCCAATCTGATCGCTGCGCAGGTACATGCTGGTCACATCGCCGCCAGCGGCAACCCACGTGGCTGGGAAAGGGCCGGCGCGATCACACCGATCCAGCGCTATGCGGCGATGCTTTGCGGAAAGGGGCTGGCCGGCCTCGACGGCAGCGCCTGGTATCACCCGATGCGTCTGACGATCGACTCCGGCGCGGTCGCGGACGGGAACGCGAACCCGGCGCAGAGCATCCTCAATGTCAAGGCGATCCATGGCGACGACCTCGGCAAGCACACGCCGATCTACGCCTTCGGGGCGGCGCTCGGCGGCGAGGGGGTGCTGGCCACGGCCCGCATCCTCGCGCAGCAGTCCGGGATTCCGGACAGCAAGCTGACGTTGATCAATCGTCAGAACACCTATTCGCACAACGACCCCAGCGCTGCGAGCCCCAACAACGAGTTCCTCGACAACCTGATCCCCTTCCTCGGGAAGGTCGGGAAGTCCCACTTCCCGCATTTCCCCCACTGACCTCGTAGGGAGAAGACTTAGCGCGGCGGCACCGCCTCGCGGGAGCAGAGCCGCACGCCGCGAGCTTGTGCGGATGCACAAGCAGCGTCCGCGAATGCGCTGGCTCGCCCATACTGCACGTGAGATGAGGCGCATGGGCACTCTCTGACGATGACCGACGGTCGTCGCTCCAACACCGATCAGCACGTTCGGGTCGCGATCATCGGGGCCGGATTCTCGGGACTGGGGATGGCGATCCGCCTCAAGCAGAAGGGAATCGAGGACTTCGTGGTGCTCGAGAGCGCCAACGAAGTGGGCGGCACATGGCGCGACAACACCTACCCGGGTTGCCAGTGCGACATCCCGTCGTATCTGTACTCCTTTTCGTTCGCGCCGAATCCGAACTGGACGCGCTCCTATCCCCTGCAGGCCGAGATCCGCGAGTACTTGCGGCGATGCGCGGAGGAGTTCGGCGTCGTGCCCCACATCCGTTTCGGCCACGAGGTACAGGACGCTGCCTGGGATGAGGCGACCCACCGCTGGCGGCTGGAGACCGGGCAGGGTGCGCTGAGCGCCGACGTGCTGGTGGCCGGCGTCGGCGGGTTGAGCGCGCCGTCCACACCGGACATCCCCGGGCTGGAGCGCTTCGAGGGCACGATGTTCCACTCGTCCGGCTGGGATCACGAGCATGACCTCGACGGTAAGCGGGTCGCGGTGATCGGTACCGGTGCGTCGGCGATCCAGTTCGTTCCCCACATCCAGCCGCAGGTGAGCACGCTGCACCTGTTCCAGCGCACGCCGCCTTGGGTGCTTCGCGACATGGACCGCCCGATCGGCGAACGCGAGCGGCGCCTGTTCAGGACCGTGCCGGCGCTGCAGCGGCTGGTCCGTACGGCGATCTACTGGGCGCACGAGGCAACGGTGTTCGTGACGATCATCGACCGCCGGTTGGCCAAGCTGCTGGAGCGCCAGGGACGGAGGCACCTGCGCAGCCAGGTGCCGGACGCAACGCTGCGCGCCAAGCTGACGCCGAACTACACGGTCGGCTGTAAGCGAATACTGCTCTCCAACGTGTACTACCCGGCGCTGACGCAGCCCAATGTCGAGCTGGTCACCGACCCGATCCGGGAGGTACGGGCGCGCTCGATCCTTACCCGCGACGGTGTCGAGCGGGAGATCGACACGATCATCCTCGGGACCGGGTTCAAGGTCCACGACCATCCCGCATTCATCCAGGTGCGTGGCAGGGACGGGCGAACCCTTGCCGAGGAGTGGCAGGGGAGCCCCCGCGCATACCTCGGCACTGCCGTCCCGGGCTTCCCCAACCTCTTCCTGCTGGTGGGCCCCAACAGCGCCGGCGGCTTCAACTCGATCGTCTTCACCAGCGAGGCCCACATCAACTACGTGACGGCGTGCCTCGAGGAGATGGACGAGCGGGGACTCGAATCCGTTGAGCTCCGACGCGAGGTCTACGAGGCCTACAACCGCAGGGTCGATGACCGGCTGAGCGAGAGCGTCTGGAACGCCGGCGGCTGCCAGAGCTGGTACCTCGACGCCAACGGCCACAACAACGTCTGGTGGCCCGGATTCACCTGGCGCCTCTGGCAGCGCACTCGTCGCTTCGACATCGACCGCTACAGCGTGCGGACGCGGGGGTCGACCGGCGCGCTGCGCGATCCGATGCGAGTACCTTGAGGACACGACATGATGGACATGTCCACAGTCCTGATCGTCGCCATGGTCCTGATGATGGTCGTGATGTGCGGCGGAATGGTGGCCGGCGGAGCGTGGGCGATCATTCGCCGGCGGCGGCGAGATCAGGGCGACGATTAGCGTGCAGCGGTAGCTACGTCTTTCGGGTTTGATTGAACCGTGGACCGGCCAAGGCTGCTGCTCGTACCCTCGTTCACGGAACTCGAATGGGAGCCGATCAGGCCGCGGTTGGAGGAGTGGGCGGAGGTCGCTTCCTTCGATCTGCCCGGCGTCGGCGACGAGCCGCGTGCCGAGAAGCTCGATCGCGAGATCGTCGTCACCAGGGGGTTGGAGGAGGTCGACCACCGCGGATGGGAGCGTTGCTTCGTCGCCAGCGATGGATGGGGCATCCCCAGCGTCGCACGACTGGCGCTAGCACGACCCGACGCGGTTCTGGGCATTGCGTTGGGCCACGCCAGGCTCTCGCAGCGTAGGGAGGGCGACCGTGCGCCGGTCAATGGCGCAGTCTGGTCGGCGATGACCGAGTTGATCGACACAGACCACGAGGCGTTTATCCGTTATGGCATCGCGCAGGCGACTGGGGGCTCGGTCAGCGAGGATCATGCGGAACGGATGATCGAGCGCTTCCCGCATGACTTGTTGGCCGTCGGGTGGGAGGTGGTCACTCGCGACGATGAACAGATCGGCGACTTGCTTGCCCAGCTCGACTGCCCGATGCTGTTCGCAAAGCACGTCGGGTGCCTGATGAGCCCCGAGGAGGGCTTCGACGACGCGGCAGCGGCTTTCCCGAAGGCGCGGACGGTCGAGGTCGAAGATGCCCCGCTGAGCAGCGAGAAGTTCGCCGAAGCGCTGCGCGATTTCTGCCAGGGGGTCATCGCTGCTGAGCCATCCAAGGTTCGTCGGGCTTCTCCGTAACCTCTTGGTCATGGAACGGGCGACTCTTCAAGTGGCCGTAGCTGAGCCACTGACAACCGGCCAGCGAGCCCAGTTGGTTTGACGTGCGCGCCGTTGGCGTGGCTCGGCGTCGGCTGGCACGTCATTGAAGCGGCGATCGCCTTCGCGGCCGGTGTGGCGGCTGGCTCCATTGCGCTGGTCGGTTTCGGCGCCGACAGCCTGGTCGAAACATTTGCCGGGCTGATCGTCGTCTGGCGCTTTGCCGATCGACGTACCGAGTCCGAAAGCGCGGAGCAACGGGCGCAGGGTCTAATCGGTCTCAGCTTCTTCCTGGTCGCCGCCTACGTGGCGGTTGAAGCGCTGCGGACATTGCTCGCAGCTGACCATCCGAGTGCGAGCTTGGTCGGTATCGGACTGGCGGCGGTGACGCTGGTCACGATGCCAGCACTTGCATCGGCGAAGGCCAGAGTGGGGGAGCGGCTCGGCTCATCGGCGACGAAGAGCGAGGGACGACAGAACTTGCTCTGCGCATATCTCTCCGCGGGATTGCTCGTCGGCCTAAGTGCCAACGCACTGTTCAGCTGGTGGTGGGCCGACCCAGCAACCGCGCTGTTGATCGCTGGTGTCGCGGTGAATGAGGTCGTGAAGCATGGCGCGGCGAGGCCTGCTGCGACGTCTGCTAGCGGCGGCCCACGCCAGGGAATGTGTCTAGCGAGGCTTGTGGGCCCGCAGTCGCTCGATGATGCCCAACTTCGAGCGCTTGATCTCGTCGATCTCGAAACCGACGTCGGGCAGGTAATCCAGGGGCTCGGGCAGCAGATGGTCGGCTTCGAAGCGGTTGGCCAGCGGCTCGAGCAGCCGCTGACGGCCCCGGACGAGCCGCGCCGAGCTGCGGACGTGCTCCAGCATCAACAGTTGGCCCCTGGGGCGCAGGACGCGGAGGGCCCTCGGCCGCGGCGCGTCTTGTGTCAGGGATCGTGCAAAAGCCCCGGGTGCAGGTAACGGTGTCAAAGCTTTCGTCTGCGAACTCCAGAGCCTGGGCATCGCCTAGTTGCGGGTCTGCCGGGTGACCCAGCTTCTCGGCCCGCTTGTGACCGATGGCCAACATCTCCGGACTGAGCTCGATTCCCGTGATCTCGACGTCCTGCGGGTAAAAAGGCAGGTTTCGCGCCGTGCCGCAGGCCAGCTCGAGGACCCGTCCACTGGCCTGCGAGCAGACCCAAGCCCGCCCGTCGCCGAACTGGATGCGCTCGAAAAAAGCAATCTGGCGGTCGTAACCTGATGCCCCTTGTCTTGGGCGCGGCGGACGCGTTTGGTCTCCACCCGCAAACTGGGATCAGACATAGTCATGTTCGTCGCCTCCAGTCCGTGATCGACTACAGCCTGTAGCAGGGTCTTCCCCGGCATCATTCGCCTAGGTGCGGCGCAGGAGGGGAACGCGGCGCGCAAGCGACAGCACCCCGAGCCCGAGCGCAATTGGACCGCAGACCATGAGCCCCATGCAGGCGGCGGCAAGAACCAGCGGAACCTGAAGGTTCGGGTTAAGGATGCCGTGCCAGGTGAGCAGGACCACAGCACCCAGAGCAGCCAGAGCAACCACGCTGCGACCAAGCGGCGAGGGGGGGAGCTTCCAGCGGGTGGCATCGGGATCGCCCATCAGGTGATCGACGCGCTCCGGTGCTATCGAGACGACGGGTGCCGGGTCCAATCCGGACTCCGAAAACTTGAGCAGCGCGGAGGCCAGCGGTCCACGGCCTCTAACAGCCCGGACCGCCGCCTCATCGGCCGCCAGCTCGCCGAGGGCCGAGTAGCGGTCGCTGATCCGCCGCAAGATCGGGATAAAGAACAGCGAGTCGGCGAGGGCACGGGCAGCTAGGAGCCGCAGCGGGTCGCGGCGAGCGCGATGGTGCGCCTCGTGGCCGACGACGGCTTGGAGCTCGGCGACGGCGAGCTGCTCGCGCGCTCCGCTGCTCAGGCACACGCTCGGCCGCAAGTAGCCGGCACAGAAGGCCAGCGGCTCATCGACGTCGATGAGCCGACAGCGGATCCCGCCAATCTTCACTGAATCGGAGCTGACCGGCAGCGTGCCCATGTAGCCACGGCTCGCCTGAATCTGCCGGTGGGCGGATTTCAGGCCGAGGCCAATGGCCGTTAGCGCCAAGACGGCGATCGAGAGTCCCAGTAGCGCGGCGGGACCACCGGCCTGCACCCAACCGACACAAGCGTTGGAAATCGCTTGCGAAGACGGAAGGGCGAAGCTCAGCTCGCCAACAACAAGCGCCGCGGCGCCAGCGAGCAGGGCAACTGCAAGCGTGGCAACGACGAGATGGAGCAGGTAGAGGCGGCCGGCCCCGCGCATCACGCCTCCTCAGCCAGCTTTCGCAGCTGCTGGCGGCGCTTCGGATCCAGCGTCTCGAGCTGGCGCGCGAAGTGAGCCAGGGCAACGTCGCCGTAGTCGGCGACCAGCTCGTCGACCTGAAGCTCGGCCCGCGCCTCAAGGTAATCCTCCCGGCTCATCACCGGGCGGTAGACGTACGTCTTGCCGCGCTTTCGCCTCCGCAAGAGGCCCTTCTCGTCAAGGCGGGCCATGATCGTCATTATGGTCGTGTAGGCGCGCTGCTTCCGGCCTTTGTTCAGCGCCTCGAGCACCTCACGCACGGTCGCCTCATCGCGTCGCCAGATCTCCTCCATCACCTCGGACTCAAGCTCGTGAAGGGGGGGTAGTACCGCGTTTCGTTTTGAGGCCATGGCTGTCTTTCGAGCTGGTCAGGGTGGCGCGGACATTCGCCGGCTCGTTGAAGCTACGACTTTACTAGCCCCTTGGCCGTCTACTATGCGATGTAGCACTTGAGGGTAAGCGATGGCAACTCGCAAGGAAGAAAAGGGACGTCTGCGCCAGGTGCGTTTGGCGCGCGAGCAGGAAGAGCAAAGAAGCGCCCGCACTCGCCAGCTTGGGGCCTACGCACTTGCTGGTTTGCTCTCCGCCGCGGTGCTTGCGGGGATCGTTGTGATGGTCGCCGGTGGCAGCGGAGGCTCGAGCTCAGCAGGCGCAGGCGGACCGTTCGGCCAACACTACGACGGCCTGCAGGACCGGGAGACGGCCGCCAACGTCCCCACGATGATGGACACAATGGGCAGCCCATCGCATTTCCACCCCCATCTCGCCGTTTACGTAAACGGCAAGCAGATCCAGGTGCCGGCGGACATCGGCATCGACCCCAGCCAGCCGTCGATGTCGATGGCTGGCCTGCACACGCACGACTCCAGCGGCACCATCCATAACGAAGGGATGCCCGGTTCTCGTCTCGGCCAGTTCTTCGAGGTTTGGGGGGTGCCGTTCTCGAAGCGCCAGCTCGGCCCTCACCAGGCCCGGGGTTCCAAGGCGATCCGGATGTGGGTGGACGGCAAGCCGTCGAAGGCATTCGGCAATCTGTCGCTCGAGGAGGGGCAGCAGATCGTCGTCGCTTACGGGACCCCAGGGCAGAACCCAAAGGGCGTGCCGGGCTAGCTGTAGCCGCCATCAACCGGACCGCTTCCCCCGCCGATAAAGCAAGCGATGCAGCATAGAGCCCGAATCTCGCCCCGTCTCATTGCCGCCGTCGTCCTCCTGGCCGCACTGGCTATCGTCTTGGTCTTGAACTTGACGGATGCGGACCCGCCGAGCCGAGCACAGAGAAGGGCCGCCTCAGAGCGCGTGCTGGCGGCGATGCCCGTTGCCGAGCGCTTCTCCCTTCTCGCCCGAGCCCGAACTAACCGCTGCGACCTCCGGGCGAGGGAGCTGCACGAGATGTCCAATCGCATGCGACTGCGCGGCGCTTGCTGCTTCCCGATGGACCGAGCCCGCTACGCGCAGCAGCTCCGCGGTCTGCGCCCCTACCGGCGAAGCGGCCTGCTCCCGAGCGACCCCTACGACGTCTCCGTCGGCTTGGCAAAGCGCCTGTTGCGCTACCGCAAAATTGAGCTCGGCAAGCGAGGCCAGGCCATCTACCATCAGGGCACCAAGGCCTCCAGCCTCGGCGGTCCCTGCTGCTGCCCCTGCTGGCGCTGGCAGGCCTTCAAGGGCCAGGCCAGGTTCATGATCGCCCGCCATCACTACTCGGCCGCCCGGATCGCGGCGCTCTGGGACTTGGAGGAAGGTTGCGGGGGACCCGCCGAGACCTGAAACGCCCAGCGGCTGTCACGGCCGTCGCCTAAACCTGGGGTTGTCAGCGAGTGGGACGCTTGGCCCCGCCGCTCAACGTGCCGACCGTGTGACCTGACTGGCTCGCCGCGATGCCCTCGTTCAGGTCAGCGGGGGTGACGACGCCGATCACGTGGCCCACGACCTTGGACCGAGGTGTGATGAAGAAGGTCTCCGGGACTCCGGTCACCCCCCAGCTGTGCGCCGAGTCGCTGCCCTGATCGCGGATGTTGAGGTAGGTGTTGTGGTAGCTGCGCATGAAGGCGCGAGCATCGGGGGTCAGGTCCTGCATGTTGAGGCCGAGGAAGAGCACCCCTTTGGCGCGGTTTTGCTCCCAGGCCCGCTCAAGGATCGGTGCCTCCTCGCGGCAGGGAATACACCACGAGGCCCAGAAGTTGAGGACCACCGGCGATCCGTTCAGCTCGGGCAGGGTGACCCGCCCGTCAGCAAGGGCCGGCGCCAGCTTGGGCCCCAGTCGCCCGCCCAGTGCGCCGCGCTGAAGCACCGGCAAGTCAATGCCCGGCGCTGGCGCAGGTTGGGCCTTGGCCAGGCTGGCGTCGATGTTGTCGTTCGGCGCCTTGCTCAGCAGGCCGTATGCCAGGAGAAGCACGAAGAGGGACACGGCGGCGATGGCCAGGACCTGTCGGGCGCGCTGCCAGCGACTGCGCTCGACGTCAGCGGGTGCCTTAGCCCCCATGGCCTACCGGTGGCACGATCGTCAAAGCACGGTTGAAGTCGTAGTAGTGCTCGGTCATGAAATGTCCTTCCGCGATCAGGCGGGTCCTGGGCGCGCGCATCGAGCCCAGATCTATCCGCAACCGCCACCAGGTCGGGGTTCCCTGGTCATACAGCCCGATCTCGGCAACCCTGTGTCCACGCTCACGATGGACGTCCAATAAGCGGACCGCCCGCGCGTACGGAGTCCAGCGAAACCAGGTCCGGGTTATGAATCCGGGGCCGCCGCCCGAGTAGCGGCTGCGCTGCCACGGATGCGCCGATCCGCGGATCAAGACGCCGCTGACCTTGTCCCAGGAGTGTTTCCCGATCGTTATCGCCTCCGATCCGGCCTTCGTTCGGTATGCGAAGCGGTTTGGCGCCCGAAGCCGGAAGTGGGTCGCGGCGAGACTGCCCGGGCCGCTCGTCACCCGCTCGTACTGGCGCAGGCTACGCAGCCTATTCATCGTGTTCTGGACACGGACCAGCAGATTGCGGGCCCGCTGGCTGGCGCCTGGGCCCTGAACCCAGCGGGCCGGCAGGCGAACCGCGTAGCTTCGACCCTCCAACGGGGCCTTCACGTCGAACGTCGCGGGATGCCCGCGTATCCGCAAGTCCCAGCAGCCCGGGCCGCAGCTGCTGAGCGTGGCGCCGGGGATCGTTGGCCGGCCGGGGACCGGCTTGAGCTGCTCGCCAAGCAGGCGCAGCCGGCCGCTGAGCCCACTCGACTCGCGCTTCAGCCAGACCGCAGCGATTGCCGGGCCGACGTGGTCGGCGACGGCGAGCTGATCGTCCTTGGCGCTAGGGAGCGGGCAGGGGTTGCAGGCGGGACGCGCCACCGCCTGCGCGGCACCGGCGAGCTGGCGCGGCGGCAACGGATAGGCGACGAGCAGGGCGGCGACGGCGACGACGCCCACACCGACCAAGGGCTCGTCCCGCAGCAGGCGCCAGTGGCGGCGCTCCAGCCTCGCGTCGGGGTGCGGATTGGCACCCAGAAGGCGGGGGCGCAAGCGCAAGGCGTGGACGTAGCTGAAGGAGGCGATCAGCCCAACCAGGCCCATCTTCACCGCGAGGGCCCGTCCGTAGCCGCTTTGCCACAGGGCCTGCGGATGGCCGAGCTCGATCAGGGCATTGACCAGGCCGCTGGCGACGACGACCAGAAAGGCTGGAAGAGCGACGCGCCCGAAGCGCTTCAGAACCCCGGTCATCACAGCTCGACGCAGGGCCTCGCGACCCCGGATCACGGGGCCGGCCCAGGTGGCGGCGATCTGCGCGATGCCGCCAATCCAGACGGCCGCCGCGATCAGGTGGATCCAGTCGGTGAGGACGGCAAGCGCCCAAGGATCGGCTGAGTTGGCGTGTCCGCTTAGGGCAATCGCCCCCAGAGCCATGGCGCAGCAAGCGGCGGCCAACCGCGGCAGACGCCGCGCCGCAAGCGCAGCAAGGGCCAAGGCCAGAACCGTTGCCACGCGTCCAAGACCAGCGGTGTTGGTCAGCAGGTAGTCGTTCAGGCCCTTGAGGCTCAGGCCCCCGGCCGCGTCGGCCGCCTCGGCGGCAGCAACTGCCGCCGCGCCGGCCGCGGCAAGCCAGCCAGCGTCGATCGTACGCATCCACGCCCGCAGGGCCTTGCGCTCCGGGTCCCCGCCGGCATCCTCGAGCAGCGATCGCAATTGACCCCGCGGCACAAGCCAGCCGCCGGCGCTCTCACCACTCGAGAGCAGGACCCCACCGAGCACTCCCCCCGCGAAGAAGAAGAGCACGGCGTAGAAGCCGGCCCGCAAGATGATCCGAAGCCAGCCGTCGCGGGCCAGTGGGCTCTCCTCGACGATGCGAGCGCCCCCCACAGCGGCGGTGCGCACCCCAAAGCTGAATGAGCCCTGCAGGGGGTGGCCATCGTCGGTTGAGACGCTGAACCAGTCAACCCGATAGGCGGCGGTTGGCAGCGGACCGGCCGGGTGCACGATCAAGTCGCGACTGGTTCCGGCCAGGGTCTTGGCGCTCACGGTCTTGCCGCTGCGCAGGTTCGTGACCGTGACCCTGCTCAGCCGCCGGTTGAGCGGCTCGGTGAACTCGAGCCTGATCTGGCTCGGGCTGCGCACGATCCGCTGACCAGGCACCGGCTTCGAGGCCAGGAAGGCGGCGTGGGCATGCGCCTTCGGCGTCTGTGCAGCGAGAGCGAAGAGGGCAACAAGAGCGAGGGCCAACGTCGCTTTGAGCCGCTGGGTGCCAGGCCGCAGCGGGGAACTTGACTCCTGCATTTGCTACCGATTGTAGTAGTGGGCCTTCGCCGCCCCAACGCGGCATCCGTCCGCGCCGCGAATCGATCTCCTATGGGTTGTCGTAGATTGTCGGGCGGACTCGGGCCAATGAGATTCCAACCACTGCCGCCACGATGCCGACTCCTGCTCGGGACCGGCGGCCATCGCCCCTGAACGTGCAAGCGCCGCCGCTCTGGCTTCGCTGGGTCCTGACGCTCCTGTTGTTTGGCGCGCTCGCCATCGCTGTCGTTGTGATGCTGCAGGGCTCGAACGATTCCCAGCAGAAGGATGCGGCGGCGCTCCTAAGAGCCAACGAAGCAGGCCGGGCTGTCGTTAAGAAGGACCAGGCGCCGCACTCGTCGCTACTCCCACGCGGCGTCAGCCCCCGAGTCGCTCTTGAACGTGCGATCGCCGCCGACGCTCGCAGTCGAGCCGGCCGCAAGCAGCTGCCGGGGCCAGTACGGGGCGTTCGGTGCGCCCCAACCCGTGCGGGGCCGACAGCCCGGCGCCAGTTGAGGTGCGCTGCCCGGGCAGGTGGCATCGACTTTCCCTATTTCGGCGTCGTCGACCTACGGGCCCGACGGCTCACCTGGTGCAAGTTCGATCCAGCTCCAGCGAACCAGGTAGCGGTGCCAGTCAGCCCGCGATGCGAGGCATGAGCGGCTGCGGCCGAGGCTTATGCCTAGCGCTGCAGCTCAGCGATTCGGCTAGCCAGATCGGCCTGCTCACGCCGCAGCGCATCTAGGTCGCCAGTCTCTCCGTCCTCGACCGCGCGGTCAGGGAGGCAGCCCCAACGTCCGCGACGCGCGTTCCACCACATCTTCGCCGGGCAGAGCGCCACCGCGGCGATCACCGCCACGATCAGCAGCGCGGCGCTCATCGCTGCTCGGCCAGCTCCGGGTCGCCCGTCTGCTGCTCGAGGCGCTCGACTTCTGCCGCCAGGCGCTGCTGCTCTGCGCGCAGGTCCTCAACGGAGGCCTTGTCCGGCTCCTCCTTCTTGCCGCCCATCATCCCCTTGCCCATGAAGAACATCATCAGACCCATGCCGATGGGGCACGCCAGCAGCGCCAGCGGGGCCAGTATCGGGATTATGCTCGCCACGCTTTCCTCCTTTCGCTCGTCAGTTACGACTTAGAGTAGTAGAAGTCGCCGCTGTCTGTCCAGGTTGTGGGTGCAGCAGCGGCCATCACGGCTACACGGATTGGAACAGTTTGAGGCGTAAGGGCCTAGCTTGGCCTGACAGCATAGTGGCTTGAACCGTTAACTACTATGCCGCGTAGTCTCAGCAATGGCGACGATCACCATCAACATCGACCCGATGTTCCACGTCGGGCCACTCATGCAGACCTGGCACGGACTGATGATCGCCGTAGGGATCGTCGCGGGGGGCTGGCTCGCGATGCGCTACGCGGAGGAGCTCGAGCTCTCCCGGGACACCGTGTTCAACCTGATCGCGCTGTTGGCGCTCGCCGGGATCGTCGGCTCGCGCCTGCTCTACCTGATCCTCAACGACGCCGCGGCGCTGCTCAGACCCGATCAGTGGCTGGGCAGCCGGGGCTTCGCCTTCTACGGTGCGCTGATCGTCGGTCCGGCAGCGGTCGCCGTGTACCTGTGGCGGACCCGGCTCAGCCTCCGCTACCTCGATGCCCTGGCCGCCGGCTTTCCGCTCGGGATGGCCGTTGGCCGCATCGGCGACGTGATCAGCGGCGAGCACTACGGCCCGCCGACGACCTTGCCCTGGGCTTTCGCTACCTAAACCCGATGGCCGAAGTACCGAGCACTCAGGTCGCCTACCATCAAGGCGGCTTCTATGAGATTGTCCTGGCCCTGGCGATGCTGGCTGTTCTCTGGCCCCTACGCGATCGCTTCCGCCGTCCGACCACCCTGCTCTGGACCACGGTCGCCGCATACAGCGCAGCCCGCTTCGTGATGTTCTTCTGGCGCAGCGACACCACTGGCTTCGCCTTCGGCCTCAACGTTGCGCAAGTCACTAGCCTCGCCCTTCTCGCGGTCGCCCTGATCGGTCTGTGGTGGGCTCGACGCAGCCGGCCCGCGGGCGAGCCACTAGCCGCGGCCGCCTGATCGATGCCGCTGCTGCTGGCCTTTGCCCTCATCGCCGGCTTCGCCACCTGCCTCTCGCCCTGCGTGCTTCCGGTCCTGCCAGCCCTCCTGACCGCGGGCGCCACCGGAGGGCGTCGACGGCCACTGGGGATCGTCACCGGCATCGTCATCTCGTTCACCTTCGCTACGGTGGCCCTCGTCTACGTGATCGCCGCGCTGGGTCTGCCCAACGACGTGATGCGGACCTTCGCCGTACTCGTACTACTGGGCTTCGGCGTCTCGCTGCTGGTGCCGGCTCTCTCCGCTCGCTTTGAGGCTCGGCTCAGCCGACTCAGCCGCGCGCCGAGGGGAAGCGGCGGCGAAGGGTTCGGCTCCGGCCTATCGCTCGGGCTGGGCCTCGGCTTTCTCTACGCCCCATGCGCCGGCCCGATCCTCGCCGGTGTGATCACGGTCTCCGCTGCCCAAACGTTTACCGGCGCCCGCCTGGCCGTTGCTTTCGCATACGCTCTCGGCTCAGCGCTCGCGCTCTACCTGATCATGCTTGGGGGACGGCGGTTTGCGAGCCGCATAATGGCTCGAAGCGCTCGAGTCCAGCAAGCCCTCGGCGTGCTGATGATCGGCGTTGCCGCACTCGTCTACGCCAACTTGGACGTCCGCTTCCAGACAGCGATCGCCAGCGACCTTCCGGGCTTCCTTACCGCCCCGGGCCAAGAGCTCCAGCAGGACCCCGCCGTGGCGGCTGCGCTGTCGGGGGTCTCCGGCCATGGTTATGCCGGGGAGGCGGGCGAAAGCCAGGCCGCGGCCGGCCGCCCGCTGCCTGTGCTGGGCAGGGCTCCGGAGTTCACCGACACCCAGCAGTGGTTCAACACTCCGGGCGATCGGCCGCTAACGCTGCGTGGCTTGCGGGGCCGCGTCGTTCTGGTCGACTTCTGGACATACACCTGCATCAACTGCATCCGCACCTTCCCGCACCTAAAGGCGCTCGATGCCAAGTACCGCAAGGGCCTGACGATCGTCGGCGTCCACTCGCCCGAGTTCCCGTTCGAGAAGGAGGCCTCCAACGTGGCCGACGCCATCGATCAGAACGGGCTTCGCTACCCGGTGGCCCAGGACAACAACCTGGGAACGTGGAACGCCTACCGCAACGCCTACTGGCCGGCCGACTATCTGATCGACGCCCGGGGCCGGATCCGCTACGTCCACTTCGGCGAGGGCGACTACGACACGAGCGAGAAGGCGGTCCGCTCGCTGCTAGCCGAAGCAGGGGCGAAGCGGCTCGGCGGCATGACCCACGCCCGGGTCCAGACCGCCTCGCGAAACCTGAGGACGCCCGAGACATACCTCGGCGCCGCCCGGGCCGAAAGCTTCGTAAACGGCCCGCTCCGCCCCGGCCACACCGACTTCGGGGAGCTGGCCGGCGGTCTGCCGCCAAACGCCACCGCCTACGGTGGCCGCTGGAACATCACCGAGGAGGGGGCAACCGCCGGGGCGAACGCAAGCTTGCGCCTCGACTTCACGGCCCGTCGAGTCTTCCTTGTCCTCGGCTCGCCGGGCAAGCCGCGATTGCTCCAAGTCCTCCTCGACGGCAAGCCGATCGCCGCAAGCCTGGCCGGCGGAGAGGTGCGAAACGGGCATGTCCGAGTCGCGGAGCAACGTCTCTACCGGCTCGTCGATCTTCCGAGAGTCGAGCATCATGTATTGACGCTGAGGCTTCAGGCCGGGATCTCCGGGTACGCATTCACGTTCGGTTAGCGGCGCGTGCGTCGCGCGGATAAGGTGGACACGTGGGCGGCCACCATGAGGACCACACGTTTCTTTTCGCGGATCTGGCCGGCTTCACCGCCCTCACGGAGGCGATGGGGGACGAGGACGCAGCGGACCTTGCCGGCCACTTTTCGGATTCGGTTCGCGAACTGCTGCCAGAGCATCGCGCCCAGGCAGTGAAGGAGATCGGCGACGCGCTGATGGTTCGCGGCGAGGATGCGGGCGAGGCCATTCGCCTCGGCCTGCGCATCGTCCACGAGATCGGTGGTCAGCACTTCTTTCCCACGGTGCGCGTCGGTATGGACACCGGAACGGCCACCGCGCGCGGCGACGACTGGTTCGGGGCCACGGTCAACCTCGCCGCCCGCGTTTCCGGGATCGCCGCGGGCGGTGAGGTCCTCCTGACCGAGGCGACGAGAGTGGCTGCCGGTACCGTCGAGGGAGTCGAGATCCGCCAGCACGGCCGCCACGAGCTCAAGAACGTCGGGGAGCCGGTGCTCCTACATGCAGCGGTGCGCGAGGGTCAGCGCTCGCAGACCGGCCTGCCGATCGATCCGGTCTGTCGCATGGCCGTCGATCCGGAGCACTGCGCGGGCACCCTGTCTTACGAAGGACGCGAGTTTCACTTTTGCTCCCTCGAGTGTGTGGCCCGGTTTGCAAATAGCCCCGATCGGTACACGGGGGAGATGCGTTCGCACCGGTAGTGCCGGGCGCACCCGGGGGGTTCGATTTATCGACGCACAGCGGCCGAGCGCGCCTGAAGATCTAAGCGGGCGTTTCCTCGAGCTGTTTGACCAGCTCGGCGGAGTCGAAATACGTCCAGTCCTCGCGGATGCGCCCGTCCTCGAAGCGACTGATGGTCACCCCGGTGAAGCTGACCTCCCGCCCGTCCCGAGTGCCCTGCATTTTCCAGCGGTTGGCAACGCGGTCACCCTCCGCCACCTGGTCCTCGGTCCTGATCACAAGGTCGGAGAACATCTGCCGGTAGAGGGCCACCGACTGCTGGATGCCCTCCATGCCGTAAAAGTCGATGGCGTTGACGTGGTCGTCGAACTCCGAGTGGTAGCACTGGTCGGCGGATTCGACGTCGTTTCCGGAGCAGATCTCCTCCAGAGCCCGTCGTGCCGTGGCCTTGTTCCGTTGCTCAGCGTTTGCCATCCGAGTCCTTCGCGGTGCAGCCGGCGATGCTAACGGCACAGCAGTCGCTGAGGGTGGCGATGAAGGCCCGCTCGGAGGGCGTCGAGTCGCGGTCGCCGGGGAGCAGGAGGTAGATCGAGCGCCGCATCGGCTCGGCGCCCTCGATTCGGAAGCTGATCAGCTCGCCCCGCTCGATCTCGTCGGCCACGACCAGCTTGCTTACGAACCCGACGCCGAGGCCAGCCTGCACCGAGCGCTTTATCGCTTCGTTTGAATCGAGCTCCCAGCGGTTGACCGGACGGTAGCCGGCCCGCGCGAGATAGCGCTCGGAGACCGTCCGCGTACTCGAGCCCGTCTCGCGGACCAGCAGCGTCCATCGCTCCAGCTCCGAAACAGTCGCCTTTCCGCGGCGTAGCTTCACGCGACCGGGCGCGGCGATCCCGACCAGCTCGTCGTCAAGGAAGGGCTCGGCGCGAACGCCGTCCGGCAACCCGACCTCGCCGGCAATGCCGAGGGAGAACTCGCGCTTCGCTATCCGCTCGGCCACCCACGCGCTGGAGCCGATCGCGATGTCGACGTCGACCCCCGGATGGCGATCGGCGAAGCATTGAAGGATCGAGGGCAGAACGTATGTCCCCGACGTCGTCGATGCGGCCAGCGCCAGGGTTCCCGTCTCCGCGCCGTGCAAGGCCACGAGCTCCTCCTCGAGGCCCTGGAGGGTGTCGAGGACGCGAGAGGCATGGCCCACAATCACCTGCCCGGCCTCGGTGAGACGGCTGGCCCGTCCATTTCGCTCCACCAGTTTCTCCCCGATCGCCCCCTCCAGCGTCTTGAGCTGCTTGGTTGCCGACGGTTGGCTGATCTGACATGCCTCCGCCGCCGCGGAGATCGATCCGCGGCGATCCACTTCGACCAGCAATCGCAGCCGGGCGGGATCGAGTGCATCAACTATGCCGGTTGGGAAAGGCATCTATACGACGATTCGCCTTGGAGAATAGCTGCACCGGCGATAGATTCTGCACCGTGACCGAGCGATTCGCCATTTGGTCCCGTAACTGCCTGACGATGCAGGGCTACGGTGATGTCGGCGATGCGGACCGACGCCGGCTGTGGCTCGGCCTCCGATTCTCGCCCGCCCTTTGTTTCACGGGAATCGCGGTTGGCACGGCCCTCGCTTCTCCTGCGCTGCTATTCGCAATGGCTGGCACGGCGTTTCTTGGCGGCTTCGTGATGCCGAAGCACCCGTTCGACTACGCCTACGACGCGGTCATGAGGCCGCTCCTCGGCGGCCCCGCGGTGCCACGAAGTCCCGCTCCGCGGCGCTTCGCATGCCAGCTCGCTACCCCGTGGATCGTCGCCATAGCCGTGGCTTTTCTCGCAGGTTCGTACGCCGTCGCCTGGATCCTCGCCGTGCCGCTGCTCGTGGTCGCGGCAACGGTGATGACCACCAATTGGTGCCTGCCCTCACTCATATACGGCCAGATCCAGCGGCGCCAGGCGAGCAAGACAGCTGCCTGATCTAACAGCCAAGGAGACGGAGATGACAGCCCCAGTCGACACCGAGGAGCTCGAGGCGAAGGTCAAGGACATGTACCGCCATGTCGCCCAGCAACCCCGCGGCAACTACCACTTCGAGTTGGGTCGGGGGCTTGCTGAGCGGCTCGGCTATCCGAGTGAGCTCCTGGACCAGATCCCGGATGCTGCGATCGAGTCCTTTGCGGGCGTCGGCTTCTTCTTCGATCTGGCGGATCTGGGCGAGGGACATAGCGTGGTCGATCTCGGGAGCGGATCGGGCATGGACGTCTTCTTCGCCGCCCAGCAAGTTGGAGACGGCGGCCGGGTGGTCGGCATCGACTTCACGGCCGAGCAGCTTTCAAAGTCGCGCCGGCTCGCCGAAGAGGCGGGTATCGGACAGGTCGAGTTCCGCGAGGGGCGGATCGAGAAGCTCCCGGTTGATGACGACAGCTTCGACTGGGTGATCTCCAATGGGGTGATCAACCTCGCGCCCGAGAAGGAGCCGGTCTTCCAAGAGGCGGCGCGTGTGCTGCGACGCGGCGGCCGCCTGGCGATCGCCGACATCGTCAGCGAGCAGCAGCTCAAGGAGAGCATCGTCTGCGATGTAAACCTCTGGGCCTCCTGCATAGGCGGCGCCGCGCAGGAGGACGCCTATCGTGCGGCGATCGAGGGCGCCGGTCTGCGCATCGAGGAGATGCGCCAGAACCCCTACGGGTTCATCTCCGAGCAGGCACAGAACGCCAGCGCCAAGTACGGAGTGAAGAGCGTTTCGCTGCGCGCGGTCAAGGATTAGACGGCCGAGAAGCGCGGGCCGGCCCGATCTCCAAGGCTGGTTTGGGAGATCCGGGCATGTCAATGGCGACCCATATGCCGGACGCCGCCGTTAGCCCGGCAACCACTGCGATCGCTCCGGCCGGGTCGATTGCGTCGGCCAGGACTCCGACGATGAGTCCCCCCACGACGTACCCCATGTCGCGCCAGAAGCGGTAGACGCCGACGATCGGCGCCCGCGCAACCGGAGTTACGGCATCAGAAATGGCCGCTATCAGGGTCGGATAGACCAGCGCAGTACCAGCACCGAGCACGATCGCCGACCCAGCCGCCGGGGAGACGGCGCCTCCGGACGCCGCGAGCAGCACGAGGGCCGCGGCCTGCAACAGCATTCCGGCGACGATCAAGGGCTTGCGCCCGACGTTGTCGGACCAGTGTCCCGTCCAAATCTGTCCCACGCCCCAAACCGCCGGATAAAGGCCAGCGACAAGGCCGATCTGCCTCGGGCTGGCGCCGTCGGCGGCCAGGAAGAGGGGCAGCAACCCCCAGGCCAGAGCGTCATTGAGGTTGTTGACCAGCCCCGCCTGTGAGCAGGCGCGAAGCGCGGGCTCCCTATGGGTGGCAGCGGCAAAGGCCTCGCGCAGCCGTGGCGATGCCTCGTCGTGGCCGGCGTAATCGCGCCCCTGCTCGAGGGTGACGTGCTCCCCGGTATCGCGGACGAACAGAACGGTGATCAGCAGAGCAGCAATCGCGACGATGAATCCTGCCGTCACCAGTACGTCGCGGGGGGCGAAATCGGCCGCCAGCCAACCGCTTGCCACGGCGGCCAGCGCTACGCCCCCGTAGCCGGCCGCCTCGTTTAGACCCAGCGCAAATCCACGTCGCTTAGGTCCGACGAGGTCGATCTTCATCACCACCGTCATCGACCAAGCCAGTCCCTGGTTCACGCCCAGGAATACGTTTGCCGCCACGATCCACGCCCAGCTCGGAGCCACGGCGACCAGCAACGGAACTGGCAGTGCGAGCACCCAGCCGAGGACGAGCAGTCTCCGCCTGCCGACTCGCTCGGCAAGCGCCCCAGCACCGAGGTTCGTCACCGACTTGGCAAGACCGAAGGCCACGATGAAGGAGAGAACCGCAGCGCTTGACGTCAGACCGAATTCCTGACTACCGATCAGCGGCAGCGTCGAGCGCTCCAAGCCGACCATCGCCCCGACCATGGCGTTGACCGCGACCAAGAGCGAAAACTGCGCCAGATTTTGGCGCAGGCCGAGCTCGACTGGGGAGCCAGTCAAACGGTCTTGACCGGAGAGCCGCCGCTGCGGTTTGCGGCGACGATCTCTGCCTGCCGCTCGGGCGCCGGCGGGATGTCGCTAATGAGCGCCGCAACGAAGGCATCCTCGGACTCGAAGGCGAGGGCGCTGTTGTGGCGGCGCTCGAAGCCGATCGTCGAAGCGGGGTTGCCGGACAGACCCCTTCCGCAGACCGAACCAGAGTAGTGCGCGGGGTAGAGGAGCAAATGATCCGGCAGCGCCAGCAGACGCTCGGTGAGGGAGCGATAGAGGGCTCGCGCCATCTCTTCGACTCCGTGCTCATCGCCTGCGTGCAGGTCGGGCCGTCCCGCATCACCGACGAGCAGGGCGTCGCCAGTCAGGACCATCCAGGGAGCATCACCGCGACGGTGATCGGTGACCAGATAGGCGTGGTGGGCAGCGGCATGCCCTGGCGTCGCGATTGCCTGGATCACCGTGTTTCCCAACTCGACCAGTTCGCCGTCGGCCAGGGGATGGTGGTCGAACTCGACGCCCGCTCCCTCGGGCAATTGGGCGACGGCGCCGGTGCGCTTGACGAGTTCCGGCAGGCCAGAGACATGGTCGGCTTGGACGTGGGTCTCTAGCACCGCGGCGATCCGCGAGCCTTGGGCTTCTGCGGCGGAGATGTAGTCCTCCACGAGATCGGCGTGAGCGTCAACCACTGCGAATTGACCGCTGCTCTTGCAGCCCAACAGGTAGGAGGCGCAGGCGGTCTCGTCATTCAGAAACTGGCGGAAGAACATGGCAGCACGGTACGGCAGCGCTGGCGGTTTTCCAAGAGCGATCTGGCGATAGCACGAATTCCTTTCAGGAATGACGGAGTGGGGGGTACCGGGGCTCATGCACACCGAGCTGCTCGGCTACACCGAGCTGTTCGACGAGCTGGGGACGATGAGCCAAAGCGCGATCGCCGCCGGGTCGTGGACGAGCTCGGCTCGAGGGGCGTTAGCTTCGAGGAGTACGACGAGCCGCTGCTGAGAAGCGACGACAAGCGCATCACCGCGAGCGGCAATGTCCACCGTGCCTGGTTCAAGGATCCTGACGGCAATACCTTTGCCGTCAATCAGATCAATCAGGGGTAGGAGGAGCGGTACGCCGCCAGTCCCCGAGCCCGAGCATTCGCAACCGAAAGGAGGCCGCATTGGCCGCTCGGTACACGCTCAAGAAACTCACCGATGTCGAGGACTCCGCCGCAAAGTTCGGAATCGGCGAAATCCAGGAGGCTCGGTTCGCCAATGACGACCTCGAGGCCGAGCACACCGGTCTCAGCCACCATCGCCTCAGGTCCGGAAAGCGTCAGGGATTCGCGCACAAGCATGAGAACGCAGAGGAGGTTTACGTCGTGCTCGCGGGCTCCGGCCGCGTCAAGCTTGACGACGAGATCGTCGAGGTCGAGCCGCTCGATGCGATCCGCGTCGCGCCCGGGGTGATCCGCCAGTTTGAGGCCGGGTCCGACGGAATCGAACTGCTCGCCGTCGGCCCACGACACGAGGGTGACGGCGAGCTGATTCAGGACTGGTGGACCGACTGAGCGATTTGCAGGCCTTAGGCACCGCTACCGGGATTCGAACATTGACCCGACCCGGTGCGGAACCCCTGCATAGGGGCCGCTTTTCGCATCGCAGCTAGGATCGCGCCGATCCGTCGAACCGCTGAAGGGGGGCCAGAACGGGGGTGGACGCGGGGTCCGACTGTCCCTCGACTGTCCCTCGGGCATAGGCTCCGGGCCAATGGACGCGTCGTGATCCTGGAGCGCTTAGGGGTCGAGGTCCCGGTCGTGCAGGCCGGTTTGGGTGGCGGACTCAGCGGCCATCGGCTTGCGAGCGCCGTCTCGGAGGCCGGCGGGCTCGGGACGATTACGGCCGACGGGGCGGCGGGGATAACGCATGAGCTCAAGGCAGCGCGGGCGCTCACAGGCCGGCCGGTCGCCGTAAACGTGCTGCTGCCCTTCGCCCGGCGCGATTGGTTCGCGGCTGCGGCGAGCGCCGACGCCATCGTGACCTTCTGGGGCACCGCAAAGCGCCGCACCCCGGGGGTTTGGCTGCATCAGTGCGGCTCGGTGGCCGAGGCTATGTCAGCCCAGGCCGCGGGCGCCGACGGCGTGATCGTTCAGGGCGTAGAAGCGGGCGGTCACGTGCGCGGCACGATGCCTGCGCTCGACCTGCTCCAGCGGGTCCGTGCGGAGCTCCCGCTGGACTATCCGCTGCTCCTGGCTGGTGGGATCGCCGATAGCGATGACACACGGCAAGCTCTTGATGCGGGGGCCGAGGGCGCGGTGGCGGGTACACGCTTCCTGCTCTCCGATGAGAGCCGTGCGCATGCCGGCTACAAGCAGCGCTTGGTGGAGGCCGATCAGACAGTCCTGACCGAGCTCTTTGGCGCCGGCTGGCCGGCGCCCCACAGAGTTGTGGGCAACGCGGCCACCGAGCGCTGGCTGAGCCGCGATCCGCGCGGCCCTTTGCTTAACCGCGTCTTGAACCGCCTGATGGCGCCAGGTGCGCGCTTCACGCCCCCCGCAGTCCGAGATCGCATGGCCCGCGCCCAGAACCCGGGAAGCCGGGTGCTCTCACCCATGGCCGCCAGGGAGGATCTGCCGGAGACGCTGCTGGACGCCGGCCCGCTGTACGCGGGCCAGACCGTGGCTCGCATCCACGACATCAGGCCGGCGGCTGAGCTGGTCCGCGCCCTGACACCACGGTAGCGCCGGGCGCGACGCTGCTGGTTTGTTCAGCCGTCTACGAGCAGGCCGCGCATCGGCTCGACTTAATCCGCGGGAAGGCCGCGCGTGGCCTCCGAAACTACCCGCAGCTAGCTCAGGACTCGATTCAAGCTAGAGGTTTTCCTCTAGCTCAGCCGCCTTTTCGTCGTGACGGCCGGCGCTTTGGCCCTCGCGGGAAATCTGTTGCTCGGCTTGCGTGGCGCGCGTGCCCAACTCCTCGGCGCGGGCGGCCTCCTTCTCGGCGGCGGCGGCGTGCTCGGTGGCTTCCCGGCGCAGAGCCTCGGCTTCCGGGCCCAGTTCTTGAGCCTTGGTGGCATGCGCGTCTGCCTCTTGACGGTGTCCGGTGGCTTCTGAAGCCAGCCGCTCGCGCAGGACCTGTCTCTGCTCCACGCGGCGTCGGACATAGACCGCCACAAAAGCCAAAACGATCAGCGCGGCCACGACGATGGCGATGATCACAATTACCGACATGCGGACCTCTTTCCTCGTTCCTCTCTAGGGGCTGACCGCTCGAGGGATGAGGAACGCGAAGAACCCAGCGCGCAGTTACCTGCATCAAGCGTACCTGCATGTACGTCACCTGTCGCACCAGGAAGCGGACGCTAGGCGCGGGTGAAAGGACCGCCCCGCGGCCTGTCGGACGTCCAACCGCAGGCCCTCTAGCCCCAGCTCCGGCGCACTCGCAGCTCGAGCGTATTTCCCGCGTCGAGTTCGCGCTGCCCGACCGTCGCTAGCTCACTTGCCACGGTTGAGGGTCCGTCAGAAGACCCGTCGTGCCAGGTAGATCACGAGAAGCACCAGGATGATCACCACGAGAATTGTCACCACAGACATTTCTGTTCCTTTCGCGAGGGTCCCCCGATCTTGTCA
>JBBPIN010000025.1:0-39061 GCA_038040285.1 Actinomycetota bacterium | reverse complement strand
ACCCACCGGTCGTGGACGAGCCGGATCGGGACCGGGTTCAGGAAGTGGAGCTTCTCGCGCCCACGCCGCTGCGTGGTGACGAGGCCCGCCTCCTCGAGCACCCTAAGGTGCTTCATGACGCCGAAGCGCGTCATCGGCAGCCGCTGCTCGAGCGCGCTGAGGGTCTGCCCGTCTTGTTTGAACAGCTCGTCGAGCAGGCTCCGGCGCGTCGGGTCGGCGAGAGCCTTGAACACCGCGTCCATGGGCTGATCATATGTGACCTTTTGGTCACCTGTCAAGCACGCGGGATCGTCAGCGAGCGGCGAACGTGGTCCTCTCGCCCGCGCAACACCGCCGCTTCCAGGCGCCGAGCGTGTACCCGTCGCGTACCTCTCTGCAGGGCGGGCGCCAGACGTCAATCACAAAAGCCCTGCAGGCGCCGTATGGGCGATCCTGGACTCGAACCAGGGACCTCTTCCTTATCAGAGAAGCGCTCTGACCGACTGAGCTAATCGCCCGCTTGCGGCCGATCATAGCGACGGCGCGCGGGGCCGCTCAGGCGTCTCGCTCGGGGACTGTCAGGCCGCGCGCTTGCCCTTCAAACGGCGCGTCAGAGCGAGCAGCTCGTCGAGGTCATCGAAGCGGATCTCGGCGCGGATCTGCTCACCGCGCACCCCCAGCTTCACCTCCTGACCGAGCGCCGACTCGAGCCTTTCCTCGGCGTCGTCGAGCGCCTCCCGCAGCTCGGGATCGAGCGCCGCCCGGCTCCTCTTGGCTGTCCTTCCTCGGCTTGGCTGGCTAGCCAGCTTAGCCCTGTTCTCGGTCTCGCGGACTGACCAGCCGGCGGCGGCCGCGTCGCGCGCCAGGCGCCGGCGCACGTCGTTGCCGCGCACCTGCAGGATCGCCCGCCCGTGTCCCTCGCTCAGCTCGCCGCTCTCGAGCAGCTCCAGCGCTTCGTCGGGCAGGTCGAGCAGCCGAACCAGGTTGGAGATCGCCGATCGGCTGCGGCCGACCCTGCGGCCAACCTCCTCCTTCGACAGCTCGAGGTCCTCGACCAGCGCTGCGCAGGCGCGGGCCTCCTCGACCGGGTTGAGGTCCTCGCGGACCATGTTCTCGACCAGCGCCGTCTGCAGGCGCTCGGTTTCGGCGGACTCGCGAACCACCGCCGGCACCCGCTCAAGTCCAACCTCCTGGGCCGCCCGCCAGCGCCGCTCGCCGGCGATCAGCTCGTAGCTTCCATCCGTGAGTGGTCGGACGAGCAGCGGCTGGACCAGTCCGCTTGCCTGGATCGATGCGACGAGCACGTCCATCGACTCGGGGTCAAAGCGACGTCGGGGCTGGCTCGGGTTCGGCTTGATCAGCTCCACCGGCAGCTCGCGCAGCTCGGCGTCCCCGTCGGGACCCTCGGGGAGGATCGCCGCCAGTCCGCGCCCGATGCCGCGCCGCTCGCTTACGCCGCCTGCTCCCGCAGAGATCTCGCCTCCGCCTCCGCCTCGCGCGCCACGATCTCGGCCGCCAGCGCGCCGTAGGCCTGTGCCCCGCGCGAGGCGGGTGCATAGGCGGTCACCGGCTCGCCGTAGCTCGGGGACTCGGCCAATTTGACGTTGCGGGGGATCACGGTCTGGAACACGAGCTCACCAAAGTGGTCGCGCAACTCCCGCTCCACGTCGATCGAGAGGCGGGTGCGCTCGTCATGCATGGTGATGATCAGACCCGACAGCTCCAGCGGGGGGTTCAATTCACGCCGCATCAGCGCCAGCGTGTCGAGGAACTGGACCAGGCCCTCGAGGGCGAGATACTCCGCCTGCACCGGCACGATCACTCGGTCGGCGGCCGCCAGGGCGTTGACGCTCACCGGGCCCAGCGACGGGGGGCAGTCGATCAGAGTGAAGACGAAGCGCTCGCGAATCGGCCCGATACGCTCGCGCAGCTGGGTCTCGTAGCGCTCGATCCGTGGCAGCTCCACCGACGCTCCCGCCAGGTCGCGGCTTGCGGGGACCAACCAGAGGTTGTCCGGCCCGGCCGGACGCGCGGCCTCGGCCACCGACACCTCCCCGCAGAGACAGTCATATGACGACGGGGTGGCGTCGCGGTCCGCACCGAGCGCCAGCGTCGCGCTGCACTGCGGGTCGAGGTCGACCAGGAGGGTCTGGGCGCCGCTCCCCGACACGCAGGCGCCGAGGTTGACGGCGGTCGTCGTCTTGCCGACACCGCCCTTCTGGTTGGCAATCGCATAGACCGCACCCATCCCTTCGGAGCCTAGCCAGCGCCTCGGCGCTTACCGAATGGGCGCTTCTTGGCCAGCCCCGGCCGTCTCGGAAGCCCCTCGGGGGTGGGGCCGGCCTTCTCGATCACGTGCAGGTGGCGGTGCCGACTGCCTGCGTAGGGCCCCACCGCGAGCACCTCCCGCGGCTGCATCCCCAGCCGCTCTGCCCCCGCCGCAAGCTCGGCCTCCTCGTCGGCGTTCCGTCGCCCCTTCCAGGCGACCAGCACGCCACCCTCACCCAGCAGCGGCGAGGCCAGCTCGGCGAGAGTCGAGAGCCGCCCCACAGCGCGTACCGTCACCGCCCCGTAGGCCTCGCGACCTCCGCCCGGCGGCGCGGCCCAGGCCTCGGCTCGCTCGTTGATCACCCGCACGTTCTCGATCCCCCCGGCCGCCGACGCCCGACGCATGAAATCGCACTTTCGCGCCACCGACTCGATCAGGTCGACGCGAGCCCCTGGCAGGGCCGCCGCGACCACGAGACCGGGGAAACCGGCGCCCGACCCGACGTCGGCGATCTCCGTTGCGGCGACAAGCTCAGGAACCTGGAGCCCAGTGAGGCTGTCGGCGACGTGCACCAGCCAGGCTCGTTTCGGCTCGGTGACCGAGCTGACCAAGGCGCGCTCGGAGCGCAACAGAGCCAGCACACGCTGAAGCGCCTCGCGGGCCCTCGGGTCGAGCTCGACCGGCGGGCCCTGCGGCTCAGGCGCGGCTCGGCCGCTGCTCACTCGGAAAGGAGCGGCGCCACGACAACGCAACGATGCGGCTCGGTGCCCTCGCTGTAGGTCTCCACCTCGGGACGCTCCTTGAGATACTCGTGCACGACGCGGCGCTCCGGAGCGCTCATCGCATCCAGCTCCACCGGGCGCGCAAGGTTAAGCGCCTCTTCCGCAGCGCGGTCGGCGCGCCGCTGGAGCGCATCGCGACGCCGCTCCCGGTATCCCGACGCGTCGACCACAACCCGCTTTCGCTCCGGCATGCCGCGGAAGGCGGCCTGGTAGCAGAGCAGCTGCAGCGCGTCGATCGTCTGCCCGTGCCTGCCGATCAGCAGGCCGTAGTCGTCGTCGCCCTCGACCACGGCGGTGATCTCCCCCTCACCCTCGTCAACTTCCACCTCGCCCTCCAGCTCGAGCTCGTCGAGCACGCGCTCGAGCACGATGCGGACCCGCTGCGCGGGCTCTTCGGGCATCGCCTCAGCCGCCATGGGGGGAGTCTATGTCGATGCGGCCAGTCCGCCACCTTGCCCTAGCGGCGCTTTTTGCGCTTCCGAGGCGGTGGCGGCGGGGGTCTCGCCGCCTGCGCCTGCGCCGGCGTGGGCACCGCGGGGGCGGGGATCAGCTTCGCCGCCGCGTACTGCTGCCCGACGGTCCAGAAGTTGGTCGTGATCCAGTAGATGCTGAGCCCGGCCGGAAACCCGGGCACGAAGAAGACCCCCAGCAGGGCGAACGCCCCAAGCATTATGTACTGCTGGCTGCCGGCGCCACCGGGGGAGGACTGAATCATCACCAGGCTGGAGAGCGCCATCGAGCCCATAAACAGCACGACCAGGACGATCAGCTCCGCACCGTGGGGCTTCTCGATCACCGAGTTGACGAACAGCCAGCTCTGGTCGCCGCTCGCCTTCACCTCGTCGCTGAAGGCGCCGCCCTTCAAAAGCCGAAAAAGGGCGAAGAAGACCGGCAGCTGAAGCAGCAGCGGCAGGCAGGAGGCGAGGGGGTTGACCTTGTTCTGCTGCCAGAAGCGCATCATCTCCTGCTGCTGGCGCTGACGGTCATTCTTGTACTTCTCCTGGATCTCCTTGATCTGCGGCTGCAGGGCTTGCATTGCCCGCATCCCCTTGATCTGCTTATAAGTGAGGGGGATCAGGATGGTCCGGATGACGACCGTCAGCGCGACGATCGACGTCCCCCAGGCGAAGCCGACGTCGTCGTGGAAGAAGTCGAGGATCGACTTGGCGACGTTCTCGAGCGGGGCGAAGATGTCTGCGGGGGGGATCACGTCTTGGCCTCACCGTAGTAGTCGGCCGGGTCGATCGGCTTGACCCGCAGGGTGAAGCGCTCGGGGACCGGGTCGAAGCCGCCGTTCGAGAACGGGTTGCAGCGCAGCAGGCGCCACCCGCCGAGCAGGGCGCCGCGCAGCGGCCCGAAGCGCCGAATCGCGGTCATCGCGTACACCGAGCAGCTCGGCTCGTAGCGGCAGCGCCGCGGCAAGCCCGGGGAGATCCAGCGCCGGTAGGCGGAGATCAGCGCCATCAGCAACCGTTTCACGTCAAACGGTCCTTCTGCGAGGCCGCTCCGAGGGCCTCTCGCAACGACGCCTGGATTCCTTGCGCTCCATCGCGCTCCCAGAGCGGCACGATCTCGGCGCGGGCGACCAGCACGAAGTCATGGCCCTCCGGAAGCTCTTCCTCGAGGCTCCAGAACGCTTCTCGCAGCGCCCGCTTGATCCGGTTGCGCTCCACCGCCCGGCCGATCTTGCGGCCCACCGAGACCCCGAGTCGCAGCTCGTCGGCGTCCTCCTCGGAGCGCGGGAAGCTGTAGACGACCAGAAATCGGTTGGCGTGCGAGGAGCCCTCGCGGTAGACGCGATCAAACTCGCCGCTGCGTGACAGGCGGCGCCGCTTGCGCGCGCCTGCGTCCCCGAAGGCCATGCTCAGGGCGCCAGGCGCTTTCGGCCCTTGCGGCGCCGGCGCTTCAAGATCGAGCGTCCACCACGCGTGCGCATCCGGGCCCGGAAACCGTGGGTCCGGGCCCGCTTGCGTTTCTTCGGTTGGTAGGTCCGCTTCATAGCCTGGCCTGGGCGCCAGTATACGGTCCGGTCTCTCGCGGTCTTTCGGTCAGTCCGATCGCCGATCGGATCGCCCCGGACGTTTTCGGCGCGAATTGCGAGGGAGCGTCTTGCAGCGGATCGAGGGGCGACGTATGGTCGGCGCCGCTTCGACGTGGCGGCGACCCAACGCACCGGCACCGCCGCCGCCGGAACCGCAATGAGAGGGGTCTACGCCAGGTGCCGCAAGTCCCAGATCAGCCGACCGCCCGCCCCCTCGGTGAGGACGGCTTCCGCGACACGGCGGCGCAACAGGACCTCGGCTCGATCTGGCAGGCGGTGACCGAGAGGCTGCGCGCCTCGGTCCCCGACGCGACCTTCAGGCTCTGGCTCGAGCCCCTGCGCGCGGCGGCGGCCCAGGGGGACACGCTCTACATAAAAGCTCCGGACGGGATCCGTGCCTGGGTCGAGCGTCGCTACGCGGCGCTGATCAGCCAGGCTCTGACCCAGGTGGCGGCCGGGCTTCGCGAGGTCAGCTTCGCGCCGCTCGAGTCAGCACCCGGGACCGACAGGGAGGCGGGCGGGGCTGTCCTGAACCCCAACTACACCTTCGAGCGTTTCGTGATCGGCGAGGGCAACCGTCTTGCCCACGCGGCGGCGCTGGCTGTCGCAGAGGCTCCCGCGGAGGCCTACAACCCGCTCTTCCTGCACGGACCGCCGGGGCTCGGCAAGACCCACTTGCTGGCCGCGATCGCCAACTACCTCCGCGACAGCGCCCCGGAGCTCGACGTTCGCTACTCGACCGCTGAGTGCTTCACCAACGAGTTCGTCGCTGCACTTCATGCCTCCGGGTCGGAGGAGTTCAAACGGCGCTACCGCGACATCGATGTACTGCTGATCGACGACGTCCAGTTCCTGGAGGGAAAACGCCACACCGAAGAGGAATTCTTCCACACCTTCAACGCGCTCTATGAGGCCGGGAGCCAGCTCGTGCTCTCGGCGGATCGCATCCCCAGCGAGCTGTCGACCCTCGCCGCGCGGCTGCGCGACCGTTTCGAATGGGGCCTCACGGTCGCAGTGGAGCCTCCCAACCTCGCCACCCGCCTGGGCGTTCTACGACGCCTGGTCCGCGAGGCGAACGTCGAGGTCGCCGACGGCGACGCGCTGGCGGTTCTTGCGCATCGCATCGACGCCAACATCCGCCAGCTGCACGGAGCGCTGACCAGTGTCATCGCCCACGCCTCGCTGCGCGCGCGGCCCCTCAGCTCCGAGCTGGTCGAGGAAGTCATCCCCGCCGACCCGCGCCCGAGACCAAACACTGTGGAGGCAATCCAAGGCGCGGCTGCAGCCTCATTTGACCTGCCGCACTCCTCCATGGTTGGCCCAAGCCGAGCCGCAGCGCCGTTGCGCGCGCGCCAACTCGCTATCTACCTCTGCCGCGAGATGACCGACCTCTCACTACCTCAGATCGGCCGCGAGTTTGGCGGACGCGATCATGCGACGATTCTCAACGCCATCCGCCGTGTTGAACAGCGCTGTGCTGACGGCGATACCGAGACACGCGAGCAACTCGAGCGTCTACGCGACAACATCCACAGTCAGCTCGGCGCGGCCGCTTGACGCCCGCCAGCGCTGTAAGAATCCAACCCTTCGGCTCCAGGAACCCACAGGGCAAATATGGCACTGGAAAGCCAAAAAGTAGCTCTATCCACAAAATTCACAAACCTAAATATGACTAAGGACAGCCTCTTTTGAAGATCACTACACAGCGACAAGGCCTCGTTGCGCGTCTTGGAATCGTTAGCCGCGCAGTTTCCACCCGCGCTACGACCCAAGCTCTCGGCGGCATCTTGCTTTCTAGCGATGGAGGAAAACTGGCGCTAAGGGCGACCGATCTCGAGATGAGCTTGCAGACCGACCTTGAAGGTGATGTTGACGCCGATGGATCCGTACTGTTGCCGGGTCGGCAGCTGGTTGAGGTGGCGAGGTCGCTGGGAGTGGATGAGGTCACGATCGAGACCCGTGAGGCGGAGCGCGATGTCGAGCTGCGCTCGGGCAGCGCGGTCTTTCACCTTCGTACCCTGCCCGCCGAGGACTTCCCGCAGTTCCCGGCTCCGAATGACGAGCCGCTGCGGATTCCGGCAGCGGCATTTGCCGCCACGGTCGAGCTCGTTGCGGGCGCTGCTTCGCGGGACGACATGCGGCCGGTCCTTACCGGCGTGCTGGTAAGCGCCGCGGATCGTCAGATGACCATGGTCGCGACCGACTCCTACCGGCTCAGCGTCAAGCGCACCGAACTGGAGACAGAGGTGGGCGGGGAGCTGGAGGCGAACGTGCCCGCCCGGGCGCTTCGAGAGTTGGCGCGCATCCTGGTTGGCGAGGAAGCCGAGACGGTGGAGATCTCGCTGCTGCCCAATCAGGCAGTTTTCGTGGCCGGCCGGGTCGTGTTGACGACGCGGCTGATCGAGGGCCAGTTCCCCAACCACACGCAACTGCTTCCCGAGTCCTATGACCACGACGTGCGACTGCCTCGCGAGGAGTTCCTGGAGGTGACTCGGCGCGTCAGCCAGCTCGCCCAACGCAACGCCCCGCTGCGCCTCTCGTTCAAGTCCGGTGAGCTGACAGTGGCGGCCGAAACGCCGGAGGTGGGCGATGCGACCGAGACCATGCCGGCCTCCTTTGAGGGCGAGCCGCTGGAGATCGGCTTCAACCCGGAGTTCCTCAAGGACGGAATCGAGAGCGTCGAGGGCGACGAGCTGCTGCTGCGGCTGATCTCGCCGCTGCGCCCGGGTCTGCTGCAACCCGGCGAGGGCGAGGACTTCCGCTATCTGGTGATGCCGATCCGCCTCAACGTGTAACGCGGAGGTTGCGGATGCGGGTGGTCAGCCTCGACGTTCGCGACCTTCGTAGCCTCGATCGATTGCAAATCGAGATCGGGCCCGGAATCACATCTGTCGTCGGTGACAACGGAACCGGTAAGACGAACCTGCTGGAGGCGATCTACTTCGGCCTCAGCGGCCGCTCGTTTCGGACTCGCGATCGCAGGGAGCTGATCCGCTTCGGGGAGTCGGTCGCCCGCGCTGAGCTGGTTGCCCTGGCGAACGAGCAGACTTCGCACTCATTGCTGGCATCGGTCTCGCGCGCCGAGGGCCGCCGCCACCTGCTCGACGGGGAGCCGGCGCCACCGGAGACGATCGCCCGCCACCGTCCGCACCTGGTCATCTTCAGCCCCGACCGCCTCGTCCTCGTCAAGGGCCCGCCGGCCGAGCGCCGGGCTCATATCGACCGCTTCATAGCCGCGCGCTGGCCCTCGCGCTCGGGTCTGCGGCGGGACTACGGGCAGAGGCTCGCGCAGCGCAACGCCTTGCTGCGAAGGGTCACCGCCGGCCTCTCGCCGGAGGCGGAGCTGGACGCATGGGACACCGCCCTCGCGACAGCCGCAACGCCGCTGATCGAGGCGCGCGACGAGGCGACGGCCGAACTTGCCCCCCGCTTTGGCGAATCGGCGGCCGAGCTTGGCGTCGAGGCCGCGGAGTTGCGCTATGCCGCTCGCAGCGAGGCCGATCCCGAGGCTCTGCGGGGGGCTCTGGCCGAGCGCCGCGCCTCCGACCTGCGGCGAGCCAGGACGTCCCTGGGTCCGCACCTTGACGAGCTCGAGCTGACGATCGGCGGGCGATCGATGCGCCGGTACGGATCGCAGGGAGAGCAACGCGCCGGGTTGCTGGCGCTGCTGTTCGCCGAGCGTGAGACCCTGATTGCCGCCGGCTCCCCAGCTCCACTGATGCTGCTCGACGACGTGATGAGCGAGCTGGATCCCGCCCACCGCGAGTTGCTGGCATCGCGTCTCGCGAATGCCGGACAAAGCCTGATCAGCGCCGCAGACGAGGATGCCCTTCCCTCGCCCGCCGCAGAGCGGCTGGTGCGAATGCCGTCGGGCTCCGCAGCGGCGCTGAAGGCGGTCGCCTGATGGGCCGCTCGATGCCCAGGCCGGCTTCGCACGCGCTGCGCGCGGCCCTCGAACGCAGCGCTCCACGCACCGACCTCGCGGCGGCGCAGACGGTCTGGAGCGATGCGGTGGGAGAAGCGATCGCCGCTGCCACCGAACCGGTCGCGGAGCACGACGGGGTGCTGACGATCCGCTGCCAGAGCGCCACCTGGGCGCAGGAGCTGAGCCTGATGGAGGGCGAGCTGCTGAAGCGCCTTGGCGAGCGTCTCGGGGAGCGCTCCCCGAAGGCCCTGAAGCTGCTGGCTGGCTAGCCAGCCTATGAGCCGGGGACTGGTTTTCGGGCGCCTGCTCCAAAGGCTCGACCGGCCGTCTCGAAATAGTGCGTGATTTGCAGGGTTTTTGTGACTCTTTGCGGGTATTTCCGGGGGCCGAAACTGGTATCCTTTATGTCAACTTGATCGTTTGCCCCGACGCTGGTGTTGAGGCCGATTTGAGGCCACCGGCGATCGGGGCTTTCTATGACCAACGGAAGGAATTTCTTGGCTGACAGCAAGGCGCGAGCGAAGCCGCCCAAAGGCAGCGCAGCGAGCAAAAAGAGTCCCGGGAAGGACTCACGCAAGGGCGGTGCCTCCTACGACGCCAAGGACATCACGGTCCTCGAGGGCCTGGAGGCGGTGCGCAAGCGGCCGGGCATGTACATCGGCTCGACCGGCCCGCGCGGGCTCCACCACCTCGTCTATGAGGTGGTCGACAACTCGGTCGACGAAGCGATCGCCGGCTACTGCGACGGCGTGCGGATCGTCCTCCACCCGGACAACAGCTGCACCGTGTCCGATGACGGCCGCGGCATCCCCGTCGATCAGCATCAGAAGGAGAAGCGGCCGGCCGCCGAGGTGGTGCTGACCACCCTGCACTCCGGCGGCAAGTTCGGCGACGGTGGCGGCTACAAGGTCTCCGGGGGTCTGCACGGAGTCGGCGTCTCGGTCGTCAACGCGCTCTCCGAGCGCCTTCACCTGGAGATCAGCCGCGACGGCTACGTGTGGACGCAGGACTACGAGCGCGGAAAGCCGATCTCGGAGTTCAAGCGCGGCGCCAAGACCAAGGCCACAGGCACGACGATCACCTTCCTGCCCGACCTCGAGGTCTTCGAGGAGATCGAGTACGACTTCCAGACCCTGGCCGAGCGGCTGCGCGAGACGGCGTTCCTGACCGGCGGATTGAAGATCGAGCTGGTCGACGAGCGTGGCGAAGGAGACAGCATCAGCTTCCAGTACGACGGCGGGATCAAGGACTTCGTCAACCACCTGAACGAGAACCGCGAGCCGCTGCACCGCAAGACGATCTACTTCGAGGCCGATGAGGAGGACGGCCAGGTCGAGGTGGCGATGCAGTGGAACGCCTCTTACCAGGAGTCGATCTTCAGTTTCGCAAACAACATCAACACCCAGGAAGGCGGCACCCATCTGTCGGGGTTTCGCTCCGCGTTGACCCGGACCCTGAACGCGCACGCGCGCAACAGGGGCTTGCTGAAGGACAAGGACGAGAACCTCTCCGGTGAGGACGTACGCGAGGGGCTCACCGCGGTGATCTCGGTAAAGCTGCACGATCCTCAGTTCGAGGGCCAGACCAAGACCAAGCTCGGAAACCCGCCGATCCAGGGCCTAGTCGAGGCGACCGTGAATCGCAAGCTGGGCGAGTTCCTGGAGGAGAACCCGGGCGACGCGCGCCGGATCGTGACCAAGGCCGTTGACGCCTCGCGGGCTCGCGACGCCGCGCGCAAGGCACGCGACCTGACGCGCCGTAAGTCGGCGCTGGAGAACTCGACCCTGCCGGGCAAGCTCGCCGACTGCACGGTCAAGGACCCTGCTCACGCGGAGCTGTTTGTTGTAGAGGGCGACTCCGCGGGCGGCTCGGCCAAGCAGGCCCGTGACCGCAACACGCAGGCGGTTCTTCCGCTGCGCGGCAAGATCATCAACGCGGAGAAGAATCGCATCGACAAGGTGCTCTCCAACGTCGAGATCCAGGCGCTGATCACGGCGATCGGCACTGGCGTCCACGAGGAGTTCAACATCGAGGAGGCGCGGTACCACAAGGTCGTGCTGATGACTGATGCCGACGTCGACGGAGCCCACATCCGCACCCTGGTGCTCACCTTCCTCTACCGCCAGATGCCGGAGCTATTCGACGTCGGCTACGTCTACATCGCCAAGCCGCCCCTCTACGGCGTCAGGTCCGGCGGGAAGTCGGTTTACATAGAGCGCGAGTCGGAGCTCGAGGAGCTGCTGCTGCGCGACAAGGTCGAGGACCTCGAGCTCAGCGACGCGAACGGGCGCTCCAAGAAGCTGACCAAGAGCCGCTGGCAGAGCTACGTGCGGCGCTCGAAGGAGTACGAGGGGTGGGCGTCATCGCTGCAGGCGGAGTTCGGCCACGACCTGGTGCGCTTCCTGGAGGAGTCGCAGCTGCTCGATGAGGAGGTGGCGACGCTGGCCGGGGCCCGCAAGGTGCTGTCGAAGAAGGCGCCGGCCGAGGAGCCGTTCGAGACCGAGATCGTCAAGGACAGCAAGGTGGCGCTGGTCGTGAAGGCGATCCACCGCAAGTCCGGGCTCGCCCGGACCCACACGCTTCCGGATGAGCTGTTCAAACACCCTGAGTACCGCAAGTTCGCCGAGGTGCACGCGACCCTGCTCAAGCAGATGGGCCGCCCGCCCTTCGAAGTGAGGCTCGGCGGCCGCAGCGAGGAGGCGCTCTCGTTCGTCGACCTTCATCGCGCGGTCATGGACCTGGCCAAGCACGGAGTGCAGCTGTCGCGGTTCAAGGGCCTGGGGGAGATGAACGCCGACGAGCTGCGCGAGACGACGATGGATCCCAACAGTCGCACCCTGCAGCGGGTGACGATGGACGATGCCTCGGCGGCGGACCGGATCTTCGCGATGTTGATGGGCGATCAGGTCGAACCAAGGCGCGCCTTCATAGAGCGGTATGCGAAGGAAGTGACAAATCTCGATGTTTAGAAGCTCGTCATTGGTCATTCGTCATTCGGATGGAGCCCAAGCCCGAACGACGAGTGACGAATGTCGAATGACGGAGGTCTAATGGCGCTCGAGGCTCTGACCGGCCGCATAGAAGAGCGCGAGCTCGAGAAGGAGATGCGCTCGTCGTACCTCGACTACGCGATGAGCGTGATCGTGGGGCGGGCGTTGCCCGACGTTCGCGACGGGCTGAAGCCCGTGCACCGCCGGGTGCTCTACGCGATGCACGACCTCGGGCTGCAACCCACCCGGCCATACCGTAAGTCCGCCTTCGTCGTCGGCGAGGTGATGGGCACCTACCACCCGCACGGCGACTCCGCGATCTACGACACGCTGGTCCGCATGGCGCAGGATTTCTCGCTGCGCTACCCACTGGTCGACGGGCAGGGCAACTACGGCTCGATCGACGACGACCCGGCGGCCGCGATGCGCTACACCGAGGCGCGCCTCGACCGCCTCGCCACCGAGCTGCTGCGCGACATCGACGCCGACACCGTCGACTTCGGCCCCAACTACGACGAGTCGCAGCGCGAGCCGCTGATCCTCCCGGCCCGGTTCCCGAACCTGCTCGTCAACGGCGCGACGGGGATCGCGGTCGGGATGGCGACCAACATCCCGCCCCACAACCTGCGCGAGACGATCGGCGCCACCATCGCCTACGTCGAGGACCCCGAGATCGACCTGGCGGGACTGATGAACCACATCAAGGGCCCCGACTTCCCAGGCGGCGGGGTGATGAGCGCCGAGGGGATCCGCGACGCCTACGCGTCGGGCCGCGGCAGCCTGCGGGTCCGCGCACGCGCCCACGTCGAGCCGCTGAAGGGGGGCAAGGACGCGATCATCGTCACCGAGCTGCCCTTCATGGTCAAGAAGGGCGGCGACAACGGCCTGATCACCAAGATCGCCGACCTGGTTCGCGAGAAGAAGCTGGACGGGATCTCCGACCTGCGCGACGAGTCCGACCGCAGCGGCATGCGCCTGGTCATCGAGCTGAAGCGCGGCGGGCCGCCGGCAAAGGTCGTTCTCAACAACCTCTACAAGAAGACCGCCATGCAGACGTCGTTCGGCGTCAACATGGTCGCGCTCGTCGACGGTGTGCCCCGCACGCTCGGCCTCCGTGAGTTGGTCCAGTACTACGTAGAGCACCAACGCGAGGTCGTCACCCGGCGCACCCAGTACGAGCTGCGCCGAGCCGAGGCCCGCGCCCACATCCTCGAAGGGCTGCTGGTCGCGCTCGACAACCTCGACGCGGTGATCAAGTTGATCCGCGGCTCGAAGGACCCCGACACCGCCCGCGACGGCCTGATCGAGAAGTTCGAGCTCTCGCGCGAGCAGGCGCAGGCGATCCTCGACATGCGCCTGCAGCGGCTCACGGCGTTGGAGTCCGACAAGGTGCGCAGCGAGCACGCCGACCTTATGGAGCGGATCGGTGAGCTGCGGGCGATCCTCGCCGACGAGACCAGGGTGATGGGCCTGGTCAAGGACGAGCTGGCCGAGGTCGTCGATTCCTACGGCGACGAGCGGCGCACCGAGATCACCCACTTCGAGGGCGACGTCGGGATCGAGGACATGATCGCCGACCAGCAGATGGTTGTCTCGCTGACCGCGTCGGGCTACGTGAAACGTCTGCCGCTCGCCACCTACCGCCAGCAGCATCGCGGCGGCCGCGGGGTGATGGGGATGAACATGAAGGAGGGCGACTACATCGAGCACCTGCATATCTGCTCGACCCACGACTTCATGCTCTTCTTCACCAATCGGGGCAAGGTCTACCGCAGCAAGGTCTACGAGCTGCCGGAAGGGTCGCGGACCTCGAAGGGGAGCAACCTGGTCAACGTGCTGCCGCTCGGCGAGGGCGAGCGGGTGATGGCGGTGATCCCGACCCGCGACTTCAAGGAGGAGAAGTACCTCGTCTGCGCGACCGCCAAGGGCCAGGTCAAGAAGACCGAGTTCACCGCCTACAACACGCCGATCCGCGCCGACGGGATCATCGCGATCAAGATCCGCAAGGGCGACGAGCTGGTCCAGGTCCGCCTGACCGGCGGCAAGGACGACCTGCTGCTGGTCTCGAAATCCGGCCATGCCTCGCGCTTTGCCGAGAAGCGGGTGCGCCCGATGGCCCGCGACACTGGCGGGGTCAAGGGCATGAACGTCTCCGACAAGGGCAACCGCGTGCTGGCCATGGACGTGGCCCGCGACGACACCGAGCTGTTCGTGGTCACCGAGAACGGCTACGGCAAGCGCACGCTTGTCTCCGAGTACCCGGTCAAGGGGCGGGGAACCAAGGGCGTGCTGACCGCGAAGCTGACCACCAAGAAGGGCGGTCTGGCGGGGGCGCTGATCGTCCGCGAGCACCAGGAGCTGTTGTTCATCTCGCAGAACGGGATGGTCCAGCGCACCTCGGTGAGCGGCATCTCGCAGATGGGCCGCCCGACCCAGGGCGTGAGGGTGATGAACATGAAGGCCGACGACCGGGTGAGCGCCGTGGCGCTGGTGGTCGAGTCGGGTGAGGAGCCAGCGGAGGGAGAGGCCGAGGAGTCGACGCTGCCGCTCGCGGAGGCGACGATCGATGGCGCGGAGGCGACGACCGATGGCGCCGCCCCGCAAGCCGCCGAGCCGGCCGAGGGCCACCGCAAGGGCCAGGGCTAGCTATAGGCTGGCCGCGTGGAGCAGCTGCGCGGCCGCAATGCGCTGATCACTGGCGCCGCCGGAGGGCTCGGTGGATACATCGCACGAGCATTGGCAGCCGAGGGCGTCAACCTGGTGCTCTCCGATCTCCCGGAGGCGCCGCTTGAGGAGCTGATCGCCGAGCTTCAGGGCGTTGGCGTCGAGGTCGAGTCGGTTCCTGCCGACCTCATGGAGCGCGATGAGGCGGAAGGTTTGGTGGCCCGTGCCGAGGAAGCACTGGGGCCACTCGATATCCTGGTCAACAACGCCGGCCTCGAGTTCGCCGGGCCGTTCCTCGAGAGAACGGCCGATGAGATCGAGGGGCTGACCCGTGTCAACCTGCTGGCGCTGATGCTGATCACGCGGTCCGCAATGCCCGGCATGCAGGAGCGCGGCCGCGGCCACGTGGTCAACATCGCCTCGCTGGCCGGCAAGACCTCCTTCCCGTATCTCGCCACCTATTGCGCATCCAAGCACGGCGTGGTCGGCTTCACCGCGTCGCTTCGCGCCGAGCACGGCGAGGATCCGGTCGGCTTCTCTGCAATCTGTCCAGGCTTCGTCTCCCGCGTCGGGATGTTCGGCCGCCTCCAAGACCGGGTCGGCGAGCCGCCGGGAGTGGTCCGCACCGTGCCGCCGGAGCGGGTCGGAGAGGCGGTCGTGACTGCCATCCGCCGCAATCGGGCGGAAGTGATCGTCCAGCCGGGAGCGCGGCCGCTGATCCTTCTAAGCGTCCTTGCACCGCGGACCGCGGCGAGAATCGGACGTTTGCGAAGGTTTCGGGAGTTCGCGGAGCGTTTCGCGCACGAGAAGGGACGCGCTCCTCGGACTTTGGCCGAAGAGCGGGCGGCCCCGCGGACGCCCGACTGAGTCACCTGATTGAATGGGATCACCGGAGAAAGGAGGTGGTCCTAACTTGAATCACATGCTTTTCGGGACGCCGGAGGTGCAGGGCCGCTAGGGCAACTGGCCGGCGTGTTAGGCGCCGTCACAGGCAGGTCACACACGTGATCTGTGCGGGTCGCCCGGCGGAATCCAGCCCGGGCACCGGCGGTGAAGAGAGGCTGGGAGCACGTCCCGCTCGGCCGCGAATCTCCGATCCGCTTCGTCCCGCACCTTTGCAAAGGGTCGCTCCTGAGACGGGGCGGCCCTTTGCGTTTGGCGGGCGTCGGCGGATCCGCTCGGCAGCCAGCCACCCCATAGCCCTGCCTCGCAGACCGCCGACGCCCGTCTACAAAGCCGCGCCGACTCAGGCGGGTGCCAGGTACGGCTGCCAGGCGTGCGGGATCGTCGGGCTGGCGATGCGGATGAACACGGTTGGCCCCGGCGCCCTCGGCTTCGTGCGCGGGTGCATCTTGATCTCCCGCGGCAGGTGGCTGCCCTTTCGCCGGTTGCATGTCGCGCACGAGGCGACGATGTTCTCCCACACCGATCTGCCGCCGCGACTGCGCGGGATCACGTGGTCGACCGTGAGACCCGGTTTGCCCGTGCCGCAGTACTGACAGGTCCAGGAGTCGCGGGCCAGCACCGCCTTGCGGGTGATTTTGCGGCCGTGGGCGTCGCGGGGAATCCGCACGAAGGAGATCAGGCGGATGACCGTCGGCCGATCGAGGCTGAGCCGCTCCGAACGGAGCGGGCGCTCGGCCCGCTCCAGCAACACCGCCTTGTCCTTCAGCACAAGTACGGCGGCACGTCGAACCGTGCACACGTTGATCGGCTCGAAGCTGGCGTTCAGTACCAAGACGCGGCCGTTGCCGGGAAAGCTCTTGCGATGGCCGTTGGTGGTGGGATGGCCGTTCGCGCTCGCGCCGTTGTGCGGCGGACCTCCATTGGCCCGCCCGTCGGCGGCCGAGGCGCGATGTCTAGCCATGATGGCGCCGGATTCTAGAGGGTGGCGCTCGTCAGCCCGTCGGGTATGAGCCCAGCAGCCGGACCGACTCTGCCTTGCCGCGCAGCCCCTCGATCGCCTCATCGACGGGCGCCTCCGAAGCGCGGCCCTCGAGGTCGATGAAGAACATGTAGCGGCCAAGGCCCTGGCGCAGCGGCCGCGACTCGATTCGCGTCAGGTTGATCTGACGCCGCGAGAATTCGAGCAGCGCATCGACCAGGGCGCCCGGGTGGTCCTCGCCGAGCTCCGAGAAGACCAGCGACGTCTTCCAGGGTTCCTCGCCCTCCGGCTCGGTGCCGCGCGGGGCGATCCACACGAAGCGGGTCACGTTCTGTTGTGAGTCCTCGACTCCGTCGCGCAGCTCGATGCAGCCATAGAGGGCGGCGGCGGCATGCGCGCCGAGTGCCGCCCAGGGTTGCTCGGTCTCGCTGACCGTGCGAACTGCGTCCGCGGTGCTGGCCGTGGGCCGCACCTCGGCGTCCGGGAGCTGCTCGCGGATGAAGCGCGCGCACTGGGCGCTGGCCTGCGGATGCGAGAGCACCGCGGTGATCTGCGCCAGGGGAAGCTCATTTCGTGCGATCAGGCTGACCCGGACGGGATAGTCGAACTCGCCGACGATCGCCACCGCCTCGGCTTCGAGGGCAAGCGTGTCGAGGGTCGGCCGTACTGCCCCCTCGATCGAGTTCTCGAATGGCACCAGCGCCCGGTCTGCCTCGCCATGCTCGACGGCGAGGATCGCGTCGTGGATCGTTGCAGCCGGCAGAGGCTCGAAGTCGGTCGCGTCGGCGATCGCATTGCGCAGCGCGTCCTCGGTGAACGTGCCCGCTGGGCCGAGATAGGCAATCCGAGTGCTCACGTGCCGGGGCGCATCGCGCCCTCGAGCGCCTGGCTTTCCTCTGGAGAGAGGTCGAACTCCGAGCGGCCCTCCGTGATCGGCTTCGCGTAGAGGCGGGCCTGCTCGCGATGCAGGATCGAGGACAGCACGACCCCGGTGCCGTGGGAGTCGAGCAGGGCCACCGAGCTCGATTGGCGCCCAGTCATGTCTCCCATCGCGTCGTAACGGACCACACCGCACTGGGTGATCGCGCCCTGCAGGCGCAGGTCGAGCTCCGCGTCGCGCCCCTCCAGTCTGCCGACCGAGTCCTCCACCTGCCGTCCAAGCGCGGCCAGGCGTTGGTCGAGTTGACCGGCGTGCTCGGCAAGGGTGCGCTCACCCTCCTCGCCGGCGATCACCTGCTGGGTGGAGCGGATGCGGCGCAACCGCCCGGCCAGCAGTGCGCAGGCCACCAGCGCGCCGATCGCCAGCGCGCCGGCCGCGACGGCGATCATTCCTGCCGTATCAGAGCTCACGGCGAGGAGGTTAATGGGCGCCAGAGTCCGCCAAACGCGCGGGCTCGAAAACCAAGGCGGCGAAAAGCAAGCAGACTGCGAATACCGACCGGGCTCGAAAACCAAGGCCGCGAAAACCGAGCGAGGAGGCCGAGATGCGACGGTTTGCAGCGGCCTTACTGGAAGATGACGTCGTAGGAGGCCTTGTTGTTGTCCGCCACCTGCTCGCCGGGGACCGGCACCACCTCGACGTCAAGCGTCGCCTGCCCCTTTGGCGCCGGGGTGAGCGGGATCTTGACCGTCTGCGTCTCGCCGGGCCCGATCGAGGAGATCTGCTGCTCGATTGGCTGACCGCCGTTGACCGTCACCGAGACCGTGACCCCGCTCTCCGTTTGGTCGCCCTGGTTTTGGACCTGTACCTCGAGCTCCGGCTTGCCGCCGGCCGTCACGGTGGCCGGGACGCCGTCCTGAAGGACCTGTCCGTTGGCGCTCGTCTGTATCAAGCCCAGCCCGTGGATCCCGGGGGTGGCCGACGCCGTTCCGCTCACCTGGGCCAGCGCCGACTCGACCTTGGTCGAGTCCAGCCAGCTGTCGTCGGGCAGGAACTTGCTCTCGGGAATCGGCACGTCGTCGATCCCGTTGTCGCTCAGTGCCTTCTCCATGTCCGGCTTGGCGATCTGGCGGTAGAGCACGTCGCTGGCCAGCATCGCCTTCATCTGAAAGGCGATCTTGTTGATCGCCTGCGTGCGGCCCTCGCTTCCGAGCGCCGTGGAGATCGAGTTGGCGATGTTGGTCAGCGCGTTGCGGCGCAGCTGCATCGTCAGCTCGAAGGCCTGCTGCGCCGAGCCCATGTCCCCCGGAACGCTCAGCCGGTCGGTCCGCTGGAGCAGGCTGTCGAGCTCGCTGCGGTAGGAAGCGATGTTGTTGGTGTACTCGGTGACGCTCAGCGACCCGGCGTTCTCGAGCTGCTTGAACAGCGAAGTGCTGGTCTGGTTGCTTTGCTGGACGATGTCGGCGACGTTTTTCCCGTAGTCCCTCAGCGCTCGCTCATGGCGGGCGTTGAGGCAACCCTTGACGCCGAGCACGAGCAGCACCAACACAAGCAACCCGGCGCCGGCGGCAATCCCACGGCGCAGCATGATCTGCTGGCGCGGTGAGCGCGGCGGCCGGCGACCGCCCCGCGTGCGCGGCGGCCTCGGTGCTGCTGCGTGGGTTGCGGTCGGGTCCGGAGAATCCTCGTCGAAGAACTCCAAGGCGTGAGTCTCCCAGGGTCGCCAGGGTCGGTTCGCCTCGCGGAGAGTATGCCGCCCCGGTCAGCCGGTGCGCAGGAAACGTTGCGCTCTTGGCTTTCCGATGGGGATTGCGGGCCCTCCGACAAGGATTGGGGCGGCGCGTCCCGAAGTCAAAGGAGCGGTGGTGGGCGCAGTGATCATGAGCCGTTTCAAGGTCCGCGAGCGGTTGGGAAGCGGCGGGTTCGGCACGGTCTACCGGGCATGGGACGAGCGCTTGGAGCGCGACGTGGCGGTGAAGGTGATCGAGCTTGGCGGTCAGCCGGTGGAGCGGGTGATGCGCGAGGCGCAGGCCGTCGCTCGCCTCAACCACCCCAGCGTCGTCACCCTCTACGAGCTTGGAGAGGACGGCCGTAGCGCCTACCTGGTCAGTGAGCTGATCGACGGTGCAACGCTGGCCGAGATGCAACGTCAGGGGGTGCTCTCGGACCGCGACGTCGGCGAGGCCGCCGCCGATCTCTGCGACGCGCTGGAGCACGCCCACTCGCGCGGCGTCGTGCATCGCGACATCAAGCCGCAGAACGTCCTGCTCGCCGCCGGCGAGCGACGAGCCAAGCTGATGGACTTCGGCATCGCCCGCTTCCTCGACGGAGCCGGGATTACCGCGACCGGCGACATAGTCGGCACGCTCGCCTACATGGCACCGGAGCAGGCCGAGGGGGATGCCGCCGGCCCGCCGGCCGACGTCTACTCGCTCGCGCTCACCCTCTACGAAGCATGGAGCGGCGAGAACCCCAATGCCCGCTCGACGCCGCCGGCCACCGCGCGGGCGATCGGCGAGCCGGTGTCGCCCCTTGCCGAGCTGCGCCCCGACCTGCCAGCGCAGCTTGTCGATGCGATCGATGCTTGCCTGGAGGCCGACCCGGAGCTGCGCCCGCCGCTCGAGGAGCTCGCCACGGCGGTCGAGGACGCGCTGCCCGATCTCGAGGCTGGGCGCAGCGTGCCACGACCGCGACGCCGGCGCCCATCTCTGGCCACCGCGATTGGGGCGCTGGCGGCCGGCGGCCTGGCGGAGCTGGCGGGGGCCGGCGCGGTCGCGGCGCTGACCGGGGCGGCGATGATCTTCACTCCGAACAGCGGCCCGCCCTGGGCCTACTTGCTCCCGGTTGCCGCCGGACTGCTGACCCTTCTGTGGTCTCGCCTCGGTTACCTGTTGGGCGCGGTTGGGCTGGTCGCCTGGCTGGCCGGCTCCGCTGGTCGCCCCGGCGCGGCACTCGTGGTCGCCGTGCTGACACTCCCGCCGGTTCTGCTGCTCGGCGCAGGCGGGCGCGCCCTTACCCTGCCCGCCGCATCGCCGTTACTCGGCTTGGCGGGTGCCGCACCGATCTACCCGGCGCTCGCCGGACTGGCGGGCCGGGCTCGCGACCGCCTTGTGCTGGGTGCCGCGGGCTACGCGTGGGTGGCGATCGCCGAGTCCGTCCTCGACCGCAAGCTCCTGTTCGGTCCGCAGCACGTCGCGCTCGCCGGATGGCAGCAGTCG
Source organism: Actinomycetota bacterium (assembly GCA_038040285.1). Classification (GTDB taxonomy): domain Bacteria; phylum Actinomycetota; class Thermoleophilia; order Solirubrobacterales; family 70-9; genus Mayfieldus. The sequence goes on along the minus strand of JBBPIN010000025.1, from coordinate 18,428 downwards.
GCCGGGCAGGCGGCGCGTGACCTGCTGCTTCCGCTGGCGGCCGATCCCACCTTCATATTCGGTGTCGCGCTGTGGTCGCTGGGTTCGTTGGCACTCGGTCTGGTCGTGCGTGGGCGCAGTCCCGCCCTCGACCTTCTGGGAGCGCTCCTGTGGGTCGCGGCGCTGGTTGCTGCCCTGCGGTTGCAGGCCAGCACTGCCGGTCCGTCGCCCGGGGTGCTGGCCGCGGCCGTGCTCGCGGTCGTCGCCACGGTGGTCGTCTGGCGCGCCAGGGGCGCGGCAGAGCCACGAGGGGCAACGCTCGGACCCGATCCGGCGCCGCTACGGGAAGCCGGTCGAGAAGCGACACTTTCGTAGGATTTCGGGCGCGGCGTTCTCGCGCCACGGACTCCGCGACCCTGCCAAGGAGCCCCGCCATCAGCGTCCTGCGCAACCTCGAAGCACGGATCGAAGGCCTCGTCGAGGGCGTGTTCAGCCGCGCCTTTTCCTCCGAGGTGCAGCCTGTCGAGCTCGCCCGCAAGCTGGCCAAGGAAATGGATGCCCACAAGACCGCCTCGGTTTCGCGGATCTACGTACCGAACGAGTACACCGTGTACCTCTCCAAGCAGGACCGCACGAAGCTGGAGGGCTATGAGCGCTCGCTCGAACAGGAGCTGTCCGGCTACCTCCTCGAGCATGCCCGGCGGCGCAGCTATGACCTGCTGACGAGGCCGGCGGTCAACTTTCAGACCGACGAGCGGCTTCGGCTCGGCGAGTTCGGCATCCAGACCCGGCTCGTCAAGCCGCCTTCCCACGAGGGCGAGGCCCCCAGCCAGGGCGAAGAGGGCCACACGATGGTCTACTCGGCAGTACGCGAGCGCGAGAAGGATCGGTCTCGCAAGCGACCGGAGGCCGGGCTCGTCTCAACCCGAGCGATCGTCTCGATTGGCGATCGTCGCTACGTGCTCGACGGGCCGAAGGCGGTGATCGGGCGCTCCAAGGACTGCGATTGCGTTCTGCGGGACCCCAACGTCTCGCGCCGCCACGCGGAGCTGCGCCGGGCCGAGACCGGCGACTGGCATATCGCCGATCTCGGCTCCACCAACGGCGTCAAGATCAACGGGCGTCAGGTGTCCTCCTCCCGCTTGCGTCCGGGGGACGAAGTCACCCTCGGCACTTCCACGTTCAGCTTCGACATCGAGCAGTAGCCAGGGCCAGTGGACTACGAGCCGATCGCTGTTGGGCTCAAGTTCGGCTTCATCGCCGTCCTCTACCTGTTCTTGCTCTGGATCGCGCGCAGCGCGCTCAAGGACCTGCGCAGCACGGCGGCGCCCGCACCCGACGCCACGGGACTGCACGGAGCGCCGCTTCTGGACGGCAATGGCGGCTCCTCCTCCGAGGAGGGCTGGCTGGTGGTCGAGCGCGGCGGTGGGCTGGAGGCCGGCTCGCGCTTCGATTTGTTCGGGGGCCTGTCGATCGGTCGCTCGGGCGATGCGGACGTTCAGATCGAGGACCGCTACGCCTCCGGCCTACACGCCAGGATCTACGCGCACCGTGGCCATTTCTACGTCGAGGACCTCAAGTCGACCAACGGCACGCTGCTCAACGACGAGGCCCTCGCCGGGGAGGCGGAGCTGGTGGCCGGCGATCTGATCAGGATCGGCGACACCGAGTTCCGCTTCGAACCGGGTAACTAGGGGCTAACCGATGCTGAGGATCGCCGACCACGCATACCGCACCGATACCGGCCGCCAGCGCCGGGCCAACGAGGACGCCTACTACGTGCGGGCGCCGGTTTTCGTGGTTGCCGACGGCATGGGGGGCGCCCAGGCCGGCGAGGTGGCCTCGCGGATCGCGGCGGAGGCATTTGACCGCGACCTTCCGTCCGGCCCACCGGAGGCGGCGCTGCGGGAGGCCTTCGAGTCGGCCAACCGCAAGATCCACGACCACGCCGCAAGCGACGAGAGCCACGCCGGCATGGGCACGACGCTCACCGCGGCGATCGTCGACGCCGAGCGCGAGGAGGTGGCGATCGGTCACGTCGGCGACAGCCGCGCATACCGGCTGCGCGGCCCGAATCTGGAGCGGCTGACCCAGGACCACTCCTTGGTCGAGGAGCTGCGCCGTAAGGGTCAGCTCACCGACGAGCAGGCCGAGGAGCACCCGCAGCGTTCGATCATCACCCGGGCACTGGGGCCCGAGGCCGAGGTCGAGCCGGACGTTGGCACGGTCGCGGCGCGCCCCGGCGACATCTACCTTGTCTGCTCCGATGGCCTCACGACGATGATCGGTGAAGGGCGGATCGCGCAGATCCTCCGCTCCTCGACCAGCCTCGATGCGGCCGTGCGAGCCCTGGTCGACGAGGCCAACCGGGCCGGGGGGCGCGACAACATCACCGCGATCGCATTCAAGCTCGAGGAGGTCGGGGCGCCGGCCCCCGAGCCCGAGCATCCGACCCTGGTCGGCCCGGCGGCCGAGGCCGAGGGGCTGCGTGGCGAGGAGATGCGCGCCGCCGCAGCGGCCCGCAGCAGCGAGGCCCGGCCAAGCGGCCCACGGCGGGCGCTGAAGGGGGCCGCCAAGGTGCTCGCGGTGCTGCTGGTGCTGGGTGCGGTCGGCTTCGGGGCCTGGTATGGCAACCGCCAGATCTGGTTCCTGGGCACCGACGACGGCGGGCGTGTGGCGCTTTACCGGGGCCTGCCCTACGACCTGCCGTTCGGCATCAGCGTCTACCAGGAGCGCTACGCGAGCCCGATCCAGACCAGCTCGGTGCCCAAGGACCGGCAGGGCTCGGTGACCGGCCACGAGCTGCGTTCGCGCAGCGACGCCGTCTCGCTGATCGAGGATCTCGAGCGCAGCGAGGCAGCGTTGCCATGAGTGAGTGCGAACACGCGCTGAGGCGATGAGAAGCGCCCGCAACCGCGAGCTGATCGCGCTGGTGCCGGTGGCGTTGCTGCTCACCGCCGGATTCACGGCCGTGTTCATCCAGGAGGGGACCCGCCTCGGCAACCTCAGCATCCTCTACGGCGCCTACTTCCTGGCCATCTGCATCGCCGGCCACCTCTATCTGCGGGCCCGGCTGCCCTACGCGGATCCCTACCTGTTCCCGCTGATGGCGCTGCTCGCCGCCTTCGGGCTGATCGTCATCTACCGCATCGACGAGACCCTGGCCCGCGACCAGGCGAACTGGTTCGTGCTCGGCCTCGTCCTCTTCGCGCTCACGATCCACTTCCTGCGCGACTACGAGGTGCTGGAGCGCTACCGCTACCTGATCGCCACCCTGGGAATCGCGCTGCTGCTCGCGCCCCGGCTGCCCGGCATCGGACAGCAGGTCAACGGCGCCTATCTGGGGGTGAAGATCGGCTCGGTCTCGTTCCAGCCGGCCGAGTTCTCGAAGATCTGCATCGTCATCTTTCTGGCCAGCTACCTGCGCGAGCACCGCGAGGTGCTGATCGTGGGGGCGCGCCGCATCGCAGGGGTCACGTTGCCCCCGCTCAAGCACTTCGGGCCGTTGCTGGTGATCTGGGGCGCTTCGATGTTCATGCTCGTCTACATCCGCGACCTCGGCAGCTCGCTGATGTTCTTCGCGGCAATCCTGGCGCTGCTCTACGTCGCCACCGGGCGCTTCTCGTTCGTGGTGATCGGGATGGCGATGTTCCTGGTCGGCGCCTGGTTCTTCGCCAACACCGTGCCGCACGTGCACGAGCGCGTCGACGTCTGGCTCGACCCCTACCAGCATCCCCAGCAATCCGGCTACCAGGTGCTGCAGTCGATCTTCGCCCAGGCTGACGGCGGCCTGTTCGGACAGGGGTTCGGGCAGTCGCTGCTGTTCATCCCCGGCAGCAATCCACCGGTGGCGCTTCTGCCAGCCGCCCAGACCGACACGATCTACGCGCTGATCGTCGATGAGCTGGGCCTGTTCGGCGCCTCAGCGGTCTGCCTGATCTATGTGCTGATCGCCGCCCGCGGATTCAAGACGGCGATCATCGCCAGCGACGGCTTCTCGAAGCTGCTCGCCACCGGGCTGACCGCCGTGTTCGCGATCCAGGCATTCGTGATCATCGGCGGGGTGACGAGGGTGATACCGCTGACCGGGGTCACCCTGCCCTTCGTCAGCTACGGCGGCAGCTCGATCGTCGCCAACTTTGTGCTGCTGGCGCTGCTGCTGCTGATCTCCGACCGCGCGCGCCGCCAGCTCGTGGGCGGCCCCGACGGCGAGCCCCTACCGGTGCCGTCATGAGCGCGAGGCTCGCCACAGGAGCATTCTGCGGGGCCGAGCGCGAACTTGGGTGGGTGCTGTGAACGCTCAGGTCGCAAAGCTGTACGGGCTGATCGTGCTGATGTTCGCGGTGTTGATCGGCTTTACGTCCTACTGGTCGGTGTTCGACGCCCAGGCGCTGAAGGACAAGCGCGCCAACCGCCGTCCGCTGCTCGAGGAGCTGCAGGTTCACCGCGGAACGATCTTCGCCGACGACGGCTCGGTGCTCGCCCGCTCGACCAGAGAGGGCAGGGGGTCCAGCCGCTTCTATGTGCGTCACTACCCCGAAGGCAGCCTCTTCGGGCACCCGATCGGCTACAGCTTCCTCGACCGGGGCCAGGCCGGGTTCGAGCGCTACCACAACGACGAGCTGGTCGGCAACAAGTCTGAGTTCACCTCGATCCTCGACCAGCTCCAGGGCCAACGCCAGCAGGGCGACAACATCGTCTCCTCTCTCGACCCGGCGGCGCAGCGTGTTGCCCTCGATCAGCTCGCTGGCCGTGCGGGCGCCGTGGTGGCGATCGAGCCGCAAACCGGAAAGGTCCGGGCCCTGGTCAGCCAGCCGCCCTACGACCCCAACCAGATCACCAATCACTTCGCCCAGCTCAACAAGGACACCTCGGCGCCGCTGCTCGACCGCGCGACCCAGAGCGGCTACGCACCGGGCTCGACGATGAAAGTCGTCACCACAACCGCCGCGCTGGACACCGGAAAGTTCACGCCCGATTCGGTGATCAACGGCAGCTCGCCGATCAAGATCGAGGGTGTTCCGCTCTCCAACTCGGGAGGCGAGCAGTTCGGCCCGATCTCACTCACCGATGCGCTGACCAACTCGGTGAACACGGTGTTCGCGCAGGTGGGGGAGAAGGTGGGCACGGCGACGATGTACAAGTACATGGACCGGTTCGGCTTCAACGCGAAGCCCCAGATCGACCTGCCGAACGACGAGCTGGCAATCAGCGGTGTCTATGACAATGGCCACCTGCTGGGCCCCGGCGACGCGATCGACATCGGTCGCGTCGCGATCGGCCAGGAGCGTCTGTTCGTCACCCCGCTTCAGATGGCGGAGGTGGCGGCGACGGTCGCCAACGGCGGCGAGCTGATGCGACCGCAGCTCTGGGACCGCGTCGTCGACCCCGACGGCCGCACCGTCAAGCGGATGAACCCGACCGTGCAATCGCAGGTGATGAAGCCCGAGACCGCGACCGAGCTCAACGACATGATGCAAAACGTGGTCAACGACGGCACGGCCGCCGGCGTCTTCCCATCCTCGCTTCACGTCGCGGGGAAGACCGGAACCGCCGAGCTGGGCAGCGTGCGAGAAGGGTGCTCGCTTCCGAACCAGGCCTGGTTCATCGGCTTCGCCCCGGCCGACAACCCGAAGATCGCGGTAGCGGCGACGATCGAGTGCACCTCGAGCTTCGGCGCCCAGGTCGCCGGCCCGATCACCCGCGCGGTGATGGAGACGATCCTCGGTGAAGGACAGTAGGCGTGCCTGAGGTCGCCGAGAACCAGCTGGTCGACAACCGTTACCGGGTCATCGGGCGGATCGGCTCCGGCGGCATGGCCGACGTTTGGGTCGCCGAGGACACCCACCTGCAGCGCAAGGTTGCACTCAAGGTCCTGCACCACCGCTTCGCCCAGGACCAGGAGTTCGTGCAGCGCTTCCGGCGTGAGGCGGAGGCAGTGGCCGGCCTTCAGCACCCCAACGTGGTTGGCGTGTTCGACCGTGGCGCCGTCAACGGCACCTACTACATCGCGATGGAGTACCTCGAGGGGCGCTCGCTGAAGGAGCTGATCGACGCCGGCCTCACCCCAGCCGCCGCAGTCGCGCTCGTGCGCCAGATCCTCGAGGCGGCTCGCTTCGCGCACCGTCACGGCATCGTGCACCGCGACCTCAAGCCCCAGAACGTGATCGTCGACTCGGAGGGCCACGCGACGGTCACCGACTTCGGCATCGCCCGCGCCGGCGTCTCGGAGATCACCCAGACCGGATCGGTGATGGGGACCGCGCATTACCTGTCCCCCGAGCAGGCTCAGGGGCTGGAAGTGACGCCGTCGTCCGACCTCTACTCGATCGGCGTGATCCTCTACGAGGCGCTGACGGGCCAGGTCCCCTTCGAGGGTGACAGCACGGTCGCCGTGGCTCTCAAACAGGTCTCTCAGGCGCCCCAACGCCCCAGCGCGGTCAACCCGCAGGTCTCGCCGGCCCTCGATGCGGTCGTCATGCGGGCGCTTGCCAAGGACCCGGGGCAGCGGTTCGCCGACGCCGAGGGGTTCATCGCCGCCCTCGACGCGGCGGAGCGCGACCCGGCCTCGGCGCCTCCGGGGTCCACCGCGACCTTCGCGCCGCTGCCACCTGTGGAGGCGCCGGCCGAAGCCGCTGCCGCCGACGGCGGTCCGCCCCCAAACGGGGAGGACGAGGAAGGAAAACGGCGCCCCTGGCGCTGGGTCCTAGGGGCAATCCTGCTCGGCTTGGTCGTCGGCCTGATCCTCAGCCAGCGCAACGTGACCGTCGACGTCCCCGATGTGATCGGGCAGAACCTCTCCGACGCCAAGACCGTGCTGGGGGTCAAGGGGTTCGACGTGCGGACCGACACCGTCCACCGCCTGGGGTCCAAAGATGTCGTCCTCGAGCAGGACCCGACGTCGAGTCACCCGGCGCCTCAGAGTTGCGACTTCCTGAAACTTTCCTGCACCAAACCGACCGTGACCCTGACCGTCAACGCGGGCCCCGGGCAGGCGAAGGTCCCGTCGGTGGCCGGCCTCGACCAGGCGGCCGCGGAGAGCAAGCTGACCGCAGCGCAATTCAAGGTCGCGGTGGTCAAGGCGGCGTCGGAGACCGTCCCCGTGGGCACCGTGATCAGCAGCGACCCGTCCGGAGGGTCGCTGGCCCGACAGGGTTCGGAGGTGACGGTCACCGTCTCGCGCGGCCCGAAGAAGGTCGATGTGCCGCTCGTGGTCGGCGAGACGCAAGCGATCGCCGAGTCCGAGATCCGGGGTGCAGGTCTGGTCCCGTCCGTGGCCAAGCGCCAGGACAAGGCGCCTCAGGGGCAGGTGCTCCAGCAGGCGCCCGACGCCGGCCAGCGGGTCGACCAGGGCTCGACCGTGACGATCGTCGTCTCCAGCGGCCAGGCGAAGGCGACGGTGCCCAACGTGATCGGCAAGACGCAGTCGAGCGCGGTATCGGCCCTTCGCTCGAAGGGCTTTGCCGTTTCGGTCCAGTCGCAGGACGTCGATGTCGCGACTCAGGACGGCAAGGTGGTCGACCAGTTCCCGTCGCCGGGCGGCACGGCGACGAAGGGCAGCACGGTGACGATCTTCGTCGGGCATTTCACCTCGCCGACGCCGCCACCGACCACGACGACGACCCCGACGACCCCGACCGTCCCCAGCCCGCGGGCCGGTTGAGCGGATGCGCGTCGCCGTTCTTTCGGGGGGCCGCTCCAGCGAGCACGAAGTCTCGCTGCGCTCCGGCGCTTCGGTCGCCGAGGGACTGGGGCAGGCGGGGCACGAAGCGGTCGCGGTGCTGATCGACCGCGAGGGCGGTTGGTCGTGCGGTGGCGAGGCAGTGCGGCTGGTGCCCGGCGCCGGGCTGCTCGACTGCGAGGTAGCGTTCCCGGTCCTGCACGGGCCGTTCGGGGAGGACGGCACCGTGCAGGGACTGCTCGAGTGCCTCGATCTGCCCTACGTGGGAGCCGACGTGCTCGCCTCGGCCCTCTGCATGGACAAGCTCAGCTTCAAGCGCCTGCTCGCCTTCCACCGTGTTGCGCAGGTCGATTTCGTCGAGGCGGGCGAAGAGGGCTGGCGAGAGAGCGCCGCCTCGTTTGGGCTACCGCTCTGGGTGAAGCCGTCGCGGCTCGGCTCCAGCGTCGGGATCAGCAAGGTGACCTCGCGGGAGCGCGAACTCGACGAGGCGGTCGAGCTCGCCGCCCGCCACGACCCGCGGGTGATCGTCGAGGCGCCGGCGAGCGGCAGGGAGGTGGAGTGCTCGGTGCTCGGCAACAGCGAACCGCAGACGTCGCTGCCGGGCGAGATCGTCGCCCACGCCGACTGGTACGACTACGAGGCCAAGTACTCGGAGGGTGGAATGGACCTGGTCGTGCCCGCCCCGCTCGAGGAGCCGACGCTGGAGCGGGTCCGTGAGCTGGCGGCGCAGGTCTTCTCGCTGACCGGCTGCAGCGGCATGGCCCGCTGCGACTTCTTCGTCACCGAGGAGGACGAGGTGCTGGTCAACGAGATCAACACGATCCCCGGCTTCACCGAGACCAGCGTCTACTCGAAGCTCTTCGAGGCCAGCGGCATCGGCTACCCCGACCTCTGCGACCGCCTCGTCGGGCTCGCGGTCGAGCGCCACCAGCGGGCGCGGTCGTACGAGTTCTAGCCGCCGCGCTAGTTGAGCAGCTTGATGTCCGAGATCTCGGCCTGGTAGCGGGTGGGTTGGTCCTCGGCCTGTCCGAGCCGCGTGAACCAGAGCAGGAAGTACTGCGCCGACCCATGCGGCTTCAGGGAGATCGCCTGGCGCCCGCTGGCGTCTGACACGCTCCCGATCGGAGTGCCCCAGCCAGTGATGTCGGCTGGTGGTGTGCCGGAGGCGGCGAACACCTCCGCGTCCCACCCCGGAGTCGCAGAGCGGACCTCCATCTTCTTCGGCCTCGCCGGCGAGTTCGTCTTCACGTAGATGCCGACGCCGGGATCGGGTCCGGCTTTGGTGCCGGCGAACGTGTCGGAGTCATAGTGCTCGGTGATCCATGCGGTCCCGGTCGGGTTGCCGTCGATCGCCTGACCGACCTGGCTGCCGGTCTCTTCGCCGTCGCCCTCGGGATCGAAGTCGGTGGCGGAACTTATGGCAACGGGCTTGCCGGTCGTACCGCCTCCGCCGCCCACCTTGCCGCTCGAGATGATCACGACGGCAACCACCGCAGCCGCCGCCAATGCGAGCACCGCGAGTGCACCGACCACCGAGCGCCAGCTGCGGCCGCGCAGCCACCGCCGACGAGGCCGCACGGCCTTGAGCACCGTGGTTGCCTCGCCCTCGGTCGAGCCTGCCCGCGCCGCCTCCACCTCGAGCGCGGTCTCGAGGTCGTCGATCATCTCCCCGATGCTCTTGTAGCGCTTCGCCAGGTCCTTGGTCGTTGCCCGCTCGATCGTCAGCGCCGTCGCGGCCGAGATCTCGGGGCGGCGCCGCTGCACGTCGGGTAGCTCCTCGTTTACGTGCTTCATCGCCACCCCGACCTGGGTGTCGGCGCTGAACGGAACGTCGCCGGTCAGCATCTCGTAGAGCACGACCCCCAGCGAGTAGACGTCGGAGCGCGGGTCGACGCCATGACCCATCGCTTGCTCGGGCGAGACGTAATCGGTTGTGCCCAACACCCGGCCGGTGTCGGTGACGCCCTGCTGCTCGAGCTGGCGGGCGATCCCAAAGTCGGTCACCTTGGCGCGGCCCTCGGCATTGATCAGCACGTTCTGCGGCTTGACGTCGCGGTGCACCATCTTGCGGCCGTGGGCGACCGTGAGGCCGCGGGCGATCTCGATCGCGTAGGCGAGCGCCTCCTGCGGGTCCAGCGGCCCGAGCCGCTTGATCCGCTGCTTGAGGTTCTCGCCCTCGACGTACTCGAAGACGATGTACGGATGGCCGCCGTCCTCGCCGGCGTCGATCACCGTCACGACGTTGGGATGGGAAAGCTTCGCGACCGCGCGCGCCTCACGGCGAAAGCGCTCCAGCTGCTCGGGCTGCTCGGACATCTCGCGGTGCATGACCTTCACCGCGACCGGCCGGTCGAGCGTCGCGTCGCGCGCCAGGTAGACGGTCGACATGCCGCCGCTGCCGAGCTTGGCCTCGAGCCGATAACGGCCCGAGAGGACCGTTCCGATCATCTGAGCGCTTGTGGAGCGGGCGTCCATTCGTCTCTGATCACGGAGGTTCGCGCATCCGGGACGTATTCTCGGCAACTCCGTGCCCGTAGAAGTTCGCTACCTGACAGACCCTGCCTGCTCCTGGTCGTGGGGCAGCGAGCCCAAGCTTCGCAAACTCATGTGGGAGTTTGATCGCGAACTGCGCTTCGTCTGGGTGATGGGCGGTCTGGCGCGCCAGTACGGCCCCGACTATCGCGACGAGGAGGGGCGCATCGGGTCGGGGCCGGACTGCTTCGCCGACCTGATGTCGCACTGGCTTGCCGTCGGCGAGGAGACCGGGATGCCCTGCGACCCGCGAATCTGGACCCAGAACCCGATCCGCAGCTCCTATCCCGCCTGCATGGCGGTCAAGGCGGCGGGCGAGCAGGGCTCGGAGCGTGAGTACCGCTATCTACGCCGCCTGCGTGAGGGACTGATGGTCGAGCGGCGAAAGCTCGATACCGTCGACGCGCTTGTCGCCGAGGCCGGGCCCGCGGGGCTCGACGTCGACCGGTTCCGGATCGACCTCGACTCGCACGCGATCACCGAGCTGTTTGCCGCCGACCTCGACGAGGTGCGCGATGTCCCCGAGGAGGCGCGGGCAGCCGGCCAGGTGCGGACCACCGAGGGCAGGGAGCGGGTCCCGTTTTCCACCGCGATCTTCATCGGCGCCAACGGCCAGCGGCACAGCGTCTGGGGCTGGCAGCCGTACAGCGCCTACCGCGACGCCGCGCTGGCCGCCGGAGCGTCGCCGGTCAACGAGGGCCCACTCGAGCCACTAGCCGCGATCGAGCGCTTCGGTGCCATCGCGACCGCCGAGGCGGAGATGCTCGTCGGGCGGCCACGGCCGCTTGTCGAAGCCGAGCTATGGGGTTTGGCGACCGAATGGAAGCTGAAGCCGGTCAGCATCCTCACCGGCACGCTGTGGGAGCGGACCTAGGTCCTGGCGCCGAGCCACTCGTCGCTGGCCGCGGCTACCTGCCTTACCGCATCCACGATCTGCTTTGGAGCCGTCGCCGGCGTTCCGCTGTCGAACGGGGGCTCGGGGTCGTATTGGATCGCCAGCTGAATCGCCTGCGCCGCCTCCTCGCCGAGCTCGCGATGGACCAGGTGCAGGGCCATGTCGATTCCCGACGTGACGCCGCCGGCGGTGATCAACTTGCCGTCCTCGACGATTCGCTCGGAGCTCGGTTCGGCGCCGTACTCGCGCAGGCGGTCGAGATAGAGCCAATGGCTGGTCGCCCGCTTTCCCTCCAGCAACCCGGCCGCGCCGAGCACCAGCGAGCCGGTGCAGACCGAGGTCGTCCAGCGGGTGTTTTGGTCGACGTCGCGCAGCCAGCCGAGCACGTGCTCGTCGGTGAGCAGCGGCCGGTTGCCTTCACCGCCGGGGACGAGAACCATGTCGGGCTCGGTGACCTCGTCGATCGAGTAGTCGGCCACCAGCCCAAGCGCCCCGCTGTCGGCGCGAACAGGCCCCGCTTGCGGGCCCACGATCCGCACCTCCCAGCCCGGCACCGAGCGCAGCACCTCGTAGGGCCCGATCGCGTCGAGCACCGTCAGCTTCTCGAAGATCAGGATCGCTATCTGCACGGCGGCGACCGTATCAGCGGCGATCAACCGGAGCGGCGCACCTCGCGTGGTCCCGCGGTTGCCCTGCCGATCCGCTTCGCGCCGGGGTAGTGGCCGCGCAGCGTCGCCAGCGCCGCCTCCTCGTCCTGCGCCGCGACCACGCAGCAGAACCCGCAGCCCATGTTGAAGACGTCATGCATTTCGTCGTCTGAGACCTGGGCGCGCTCCTGGATCAGCCCGAACACAGGCGGCGCCGGAAGCGGGTCGTCGATCTCGTAGCCGACCTCGGCCCGCAGTCGCAGCAGGTTTCCGAGCCCGGCCGAGGTGATGTGGGCAAGGCCGCGCGTGGCGACGCCGGAGCCCAAAAGCTCGAGCACCGGCCGAACGTAGATCTCGGTTGGGGTCAGCAGCACCTCGCCGAGCGGCGCCCCGAGCTGCTCGTCGTCGAGCGGGATGCCGTCGAGCGCCCGGCGGGCGAGCGTGTAGCCATTGGAGTGAAGACCGGAGGAGGGAAGGCCAAGGACCGCATCGCCGGCTTCTACCGCCGAGCCATCGACGATCGCGTCCAGGGCGACGATCCCGAAGCAGGCTCCGGCAAGGTCGAAGCCACGCACCATGTCGCCGAGCTGGGCCAGCTCCCCGCCCGGGATCTCGATCCCGGCGACCTGCGCTCCCCGGGCAAGCCCGACCCCGATCTGGCGGCAGACTTCGGTATCCGCCATCTCCGCCGCGACGTAGTCGAGCATCGCCAGCGGCTCGGCCCCGACGCAGATCACGTCGTTGACGTTCATCGCGACGCAGTCGATGCCGACGCTGTCGTAGCGCCCCAGCTGCTCGGCGATCGCCAGCTTGGTCCCGACACCGTCGGTTGAGAGGGCAATGCCGGTCCGCTCGTCGATGCGGATCACGCTCGCGTAGTGCCCGGGCAGCGGCACCTCGCGTGACGGCCGACCGGGCTCGATCGCACCCAGGGCCTCGACCAGCGCGGATACCGCCGAGTCGGCGGCGCTCTGGTCGACCCCGGCGCGCGCGTAGGCGTCGGTCTCGCTCACGCGACCCGGTTGTCTTGGGCGCTCACGTCACCCTCTCGCGGTCGCCGATCTCCATCAGCTTCGATTGAACCTCAGCCTCCGGTCGCCTGCGCACGCGCCGCAGGCGTGCGAGCACGATCGCGGCCAGCCCGGCGCGGTAGGCGGCATAGGGCCAGAGGGCGCGGTCGCGCTCGACCTGGCGGATCAGCCCCTGAGAGGCGAGCGCAGAGGCGAACGACGTGGCTACGCCGACCCTCATCGCCTTGCGCAGCGAGGGGTCGGTGCCTCGGCCGCGGAGGCGGGCGCCCTTCAGCACCGCCGCGCCGACGATGATTGGAAGCGCGACCGTGCGCGACAGCAGATTGGCCTGCTCGCGCGTGAAGCAGCGCCAGCGGGCCGCGGCCAGCGTGGCGCCGTTGCGCGACACGCCCGGCGCCAGTGCCGCCGCCTGGGCGATGCCGAGGGCAAGCCCATCGACCGCCGTCGCCTCCCCCCGTCCCCGCCGCTGGGGCCGCCGGTCGGCGACGATCATCGCCGCCGCCCCGGCGAGCAGGCCGATCGCCGTCGTCCGCGGACCCCCGAGGTGCCGCTCGATCGGTCGCTCCAGCGTGTATCCGACCAACGCCGCGGGGGCGAACGAGAGCAACAGTACTGCCGCCCGACGAGCGTCGAAGGAGCGCAGCTCGTCGGCGATCACGTGTCGTTGACCAACCAGCAATGCGGCGGCCGCTCCGGCATGCAGAGCCACCTCGAAGCTCTTTCGCAGCTCTGGATCGAGCCCGTCCCAATCCCACCTCGCCAGCCAGGGCACCAGCACAAGGTGCGCGGAGCTGGAGACGGGAAGCAGCTCGGCTGGGCCCTGGATCAACCCCAGCGTCATCGCGCGCCGCGCAGGTATCGACACCGGCGCGTCCGCGGTCGGACCCCTTCCGTCCACTGACGCCGCGCTCAACCGCCGCTCGCCCCGGCGGGCTCGGGTTCCGGTGTCTCCTCGTCTGGCCCCCCGCCGCGCCGTCGCTTGATCACCAGGTAGACGATCCCGCCGACGATCGCCGCCACGATGACGTAGTCGAGGTAGCCGAGGTTGTGGCGCCAGTGCTCCCAGTTGTCGCCGACCTTGCGGCCCACCAGGGCCAGCATCAGGACCCAGGGAATGCAGCCGGCTGCGGTCAGCGCGGTGAAGCGCCAGAACGGCATCCGCGCCACTCCGGCGGGCAGTGAGATGAAGGTGCGGATGATCGGCAGCATGCGGCTGAAGAAGACCGTCGCGCCCCCGTAACGCTGAAACCAGCGCTCGGTCAAGGTGAGGTGACGCGGGTTGACGTGGAAGAGGTGGTGGCGCTCGAGCAGCTCCAGTCGGCCGTAGTAGCCCAGCGCGTAGGCGATCCAGGAGCCGACTATGTTCCCCAGCACGCCCGCGGCGACGATCCCGAACAGGGTCAGGTCGCCCTTCGAGACGCTGAAGCCCGCGAACAGCATGATCGCCTCGCTGGGCACCGGGATGCACGCGGACTCCAGCGTCATCAGAAGGAAGACCGCGGGCAGGCCGGCCGACCCGATGAAGTCCGTGCAGACGTTGATGATCGGGTCGAGAACGACGTCGGAGATGCTGGCGAGTATGAGCATGGGCGCGCCGGAGCCCGGCTGAGCGGGCGCTACATGCTAGGCGACCGGCAGGTTCGTTGCCGAAGCGATCTGCGGCCCCCGGGGCTCCCGCACCGCCGTCTAGAATCGACCGGTTACATGCGGCGCTTGAACCACCCTGTTTACCGGGGCCGAACGCTTCAGATAGTGGCCGACGTGGCGCTGTGCGCGCTCGCGTTCCTGCTCGCCTTTCGCCTCCGCTTCCTCGACGAGGTGCACGGCATCCCGGATCGCTACGGGACGCTTTTCCTTCAGTCGGTCGCCTTCGTTGCGGTCGGCAAGGTGATCGTCTTCGCCGCCTTCGGCCTCTACCAGAAGTGGTGGCGCTACGTGGGCCTGCGCGACTTCGCGGGCATCGTCCGCGCCGTTGCCGTGTCGAGCCTGATCCTGATCTTCGTCTTCACGGTCGCACAGCCGTTCGCCGACAGCCTGCCGCGATCGGTTGCGGTGATGGACTTCATGTTCACGCTGATGCTGGTCGCCGGGGCGCGCCTTCTGGTCAGGCTGGTGGTCGAACGGCCGGGTCGCGGCGCCCGCATCGCGCGCGGCCGCGACGTGCTCGTCGTCGGGGCCGGTTCGGGCGGGCAGATGGTGGTCCGCGAGCTGCAGCTCAACCCGAACCTCGGCTCGGTGGCGATCGGCTTCATCGACGACGACGCCCGCAAGCGGGGGATGCGGATGCTGGGACTGAAGGTGCTCGGATCGACGGCCGAGATCGGCAAGATCCTCGACGAGACCGAGCCCGACGAGGTGGTGATCGCGATCCCCTCGGCCCCCGGCATGCTGCGCGCCCAGGTCGTGGCAGCCTGCCGGGAGCGCGAGATCGCCGTGCGCACGCTGCCCACCGTCTTCGAGCTGCTGCGCGGCGGCGTGCAGCTGACCAGACAGCTGCGCGAGGTGCAGGTGGAGGACGTGCTGGGCCGCGATCCGGTCCGCGTCGAGCTGGACCGCGTCGGCGCCTACCTGCAGGACCGCAAGGTGCTCGTCACCGGCGCCGGCGGCTCGATCGGCTCCGAGCTTTGCCGGCAGATCGCCCGCGTGCACCCGCGCCTGCTGGTGATGCTCGACCAGTCGGAGAGCAACCTGTTCGGGATCGACCGCGAGATGGTCGAGGAGCGCCACTTCACCAACGTCGAGTCGGTGCTGGCCGACTGCCGGGAGCCGGCGCGGATGCTCGAGGTGATGCAGCGCTTCAAGCCCGAGGTGGTCTTTCACGCCGCCGCCTACAAGCACGTGCCGTTGATGGAGGCAAACCCCCTGGAGGCGATCCGCAACAACGCGATCGCGACACGGATCACAGCCGAGACCGCGGCCGCCTCCGACGTCGAGCGCTTCGTCCTGATCTCCACCGACAAGGCCGTGAACCCGAAGACCGTGATGGGGGCCTCGAAGGCGATGGCCGAGTGGATCGTCGAGGTGGCGGGCCAGAAGCATCCGCACACGCGCTTTGTCAGCGTTCGCTTCGGCAACGTGCTCGCATCGTCCGGGAGCGTGGTGCCGATCTTCCGTCGCCAGATCGAGCGCGGTGGCCCGGTCACCGTCACCCACCCGGAGATGACGCGCTATTTCATGACCATCCCCGAGTCCGTGCAACTGGTGATCCGTGCTGGGGACATCGGGGCCGGCAAGGGCGAGGTTTTCGTCCTCGACATGGGCGACCCGGTTCGAATCGAGGACTTGGCCCACAACATGATCCGGCTGGCTGGATACGAGCCCGAGACCGACATCGCAATCGAGTTCATCGGGATCCGGCCGGGTGAGAAGCTTCACGAGGAGCTGTTCGGCGAGGCCGAGCGCGCCCAGCCGACCGCCGCAAAGCGGATTCTGCGGGCGGTGCGGGAGGTCCCACTCGACGCCGACTGGGTTGTCACCACGCTCGACCGCATGGAGCAACTCGTGCTCACCGGCGACGAGGCTCACCTGGCCGAGCAGATCGTCGCGCTGGTCACTTCCTCAGGCGGTGGAGAGGCGGCGGTCGTCTACGACAAGTAGCCTCCGCGGCTCGCTGCCGTGGAGTTGATCAAGGAAATCGGGGCGGTTGCCGGCCTGGGCGCGTTTCTCGGGTTGGCGATCCTGTCGCTCCTGTACGTCTCACAGGCTCGCGACGTGCGCCGCCTTCGCGACTGGGCGGGCCGCGCTCCCGAGCGCGACGCCGAGGGCGTCGAGGCGACCTCCGACCTGGCGGCCGAGCGGGCCGAGGAGATACGCAATGTCGAGGAGGAGCGCCGCAAGCGCGAGGAGACGCTGACCGCAGAGCGCCAAGCTACGACGAAGCGGGAGGAACGCCGCCAAAGGCGGGAGGCCGGGCTTCCGGCGCAGCCGCGCATGGAGCGGCTTCGGGAGACCTTCAGTGGCCGGCCCGGGGGGCGGCGTATGCCGGAGCCGCGCTACCTGGCGGTGGCGATCGGCGCTGTGATCGTGCTCGGGGTCGCCGTGGTGGTGGGCGCATCGCAACTGGTCGGCGGGGGCGGCAACGGCAAGGGATCGAACAACGGGGTCGTCAAGCCAAGCCAGGTCGAGGTGGCCGTCCTCAACGGGACCAATCCGCCCGTACAGGGACTCGCCGGCACGGTCGGCAACAAGCTCGAAGGGGCGGGGTTTGGGGTCGGCGTGGTAACCAACAGCCGCAACAGCTTCACCGAGAGCGTCGTCATGTTCACCCGCGGGCACAAGCCCGAGGCCGCCAAGGTGGCAAAGGGCCTGGGGATCAACAAGGTGCGCTTGATGACGCCTGACATCAGGGGCGACTCCGCCGGGGCAATGGTCTCCGTGGTCGTCGGCCAGGACAAGGCCAACCTCGGCGGCTAAGCGATGTGTGCCGCGGCGTTGCGCCGCTTGCGCCGGCTGCGCCAGCTGACATGCCAGTGCCCGCGCCTGACGGCACCGGCCAACACCGGCTGTCAGGCGGCAAAGCCGCTGCAATTGTGGATGTGCCGGCGCGTCGCGCGCCGGATCCGGGGTTGCAGCGCAAGTAATCTGGCCGGTCGTGCAGCCCGATCGTGAGCAGCGACGACGCCTGACGGCGAATCGGGTCCTCGCCCCGGCGATCTTCGCGCTGCTGGTCGTTGTGACGGTCGCCGCATTCGCCGCTGCGCAGCGCCTCAAGCGGGAGCCGTTGATCCTCGACAAGGTGACGTTCCACCCGTTGGTCAACGGGCAGACCGTCATAACACCGAATCGCGACGGCCACGCCGACCTTGCGCGGATCCGGTTTCGCCTCACCCGGTCGGATCGCGGCATCGTGCAGATCATCGACAGAGAGGACCGCGCGGTGAGGACGTTTACGGTCAAGGTCCTGAGCAGACGCAATCGAGTGTTGGAGAGACTGCCCCCGGGCGCCCGGCTCCCCTCGTACAAGGTCCTCGCACTTCGCTGGAACGGTCGCACCGGCGCCGGCCGACCGGCTCCGACCGGGCCCTATCGTCTGCGCGTCAGGCTGCTCGGCGAGGACCGGACATTGGTTCCGGGCGGGCGGATCCGGCTGCACACGCTGCAGCGAGTCTCGAACTCCGGGCCCGCTGACTGATGGGCGATGTTCTAGCCGGGGCGGGCTTGTTCGTGGCGGTCTCCGCAGCCGCCGCGGCGATGCTCTGGGAGGCCTCGCCGCGCCGCTCGGCGACGATGTTGATTGCCCTGGCGCTGATCCCGGTGCTGATCCTCGCCGACCAGTGGCACTCGGCCGAGATCACCGATCTGCGCGACCATGTCGCCCGTTTCGTCGCACTTGGCGCCGTCGCGGTGATTGCGGTGGGGGTCTTGACTGCTTTGTTCCGCCGGCGCCCGGTGCTGCTGCCCCTCGCGGTGATCGCCGCGGTTCCCTTCCGCGTCCCGATCCACGCCGGCGGCCAGGAGGCCAACCTGCTCATCCCCCTCTACCTCGTGATCGCAGGCGGAGTGCTGGCGACTGCGTGGAGACAGTGGGAGGAGCACCAGGGTGGTCCTTCCGCGGGTGGCGCGCCGGGCGGGGAGATCGGCGAGGCGGCTTCTGCGGGTGGTGCGGCGGGCGGGGGCGCGGACCGCGCGCCGTCCGCGAGCACGGCCCCGAGCCCCCCCCCCCC
>JBBPIN010000024.1:0-41440 GCA_038040285.1 Actinomycetota bacterium | reverse complement strand
GGCCACTTCGGCCGCGAGGACCACGACTTCACCTGGGAGCGCACCGACCGCGCCGACAGCCTGCGCCAGGCGGCGGGGCTGGAGGCGGCGGGGGCGACGGCCTAGGTTTTCGGCGAGTCGCCCACGCGGGAGCACAAATTGCGGCGGCTTCGCCGCCGCACATGCATGTGCCGCGGCGCAACGCCGCGGCAAGCACTACCGCGGCGGCTGCTGCTGAGTCGGCTGAGCTTCGGTGGGAGCTGTCGCGCCGCCCGGCTCGCCAAGGCCGTGCGGGCCGGCGTCGTGCATGCTCATCGCGTCGTGGACCTTCGCGACCACGTCTTCGGGCTCGGCGACCCCGTCGAAGCTGAAGTCGTAGTCGCCGGATCCCGCGGTGTCGAAATCGACGTCGCCGACCTGCACGATGCGCTGGAACAGCGTCTGGTTGTAGTTGACGTTCTGGACCCGCTCCAGCCGCGTCTGCTGCACCTCGCGCGAGATGATCCCGCGCTTGATGTTGAGGCGGCGGTCGGTGATCGTGTAGGTCGTGGTGACGCGCTTGATGAAACCTGTCAGCAGCGTGATGCCGATCGCCACCAGCACGACCACGAAGACCGGGCCCTTGTCGACGTCTCCGCCGATCCGGGTGACGATCGCGACGACCACGCCGAGGGCCGCGGACAGCAGGATTCCCCTGAGGTAGAAGCCGAGGATCGCCCGCCAGGAAGGGTGGCCCTCGAAGATCACCCTTTCTCCCGCATCGAGGTTCAGGGACACGCGGGCAGCATATTGGCCAGCTGTGCTGGGCGTCCGTGGTCGTCCCTAGGTTGGACGCATGGGTATGGCGATCGCGAAAGTCGAGCCGCTGACCACCGCCCGCGCTTTGCGCGGCCCGTTCGACTACCGCTTGCCGGCCGAGCTGGGCGAGGTCGGGGTCGGGACCGTGCTTCGGGTCCCGTTCGGCCGCCGCCGCCTGCTCGGAGTGGTGGTGGACCTCGTCGATCGCTCCGAGCTGCCGCCCGAGCGCCTCGCCGAGCCGATCGAGGCGTTGGAGGCCGGGGCGCCCCCGGAGCTGGTGCGTCTGGGGCTCTGGGTCGCCCGCGAGTACTGCTCGACTCCTTCTCGAGGGCTATCGCTGGTCCTGCCGCCCGGGACGGGCGTATCGGGCCGCCGGGTGCGGACCCGCCTCGAGCTGCGCGCCCGGGCCACCGACGCCGGGCTGGCCGCACTCGAGGGTGGCCAGCGCCTCGGCGTCCGCCAGCGCGCGGTGTTGGAGGCATTGCGGGCCGGCGAGCTGGGGGCGGGGGAGATCGCGGCGGAATGCGGCACCGATCGCGCCGCGCTGCGGCGGCTCGAGCAGCGCGGGCTGATCGCGACCCACAGCGTCGCACTGCGCCGCCGCCCCCAAGAACGCGCCGTCGGCGCAGCGGCAAGGCCCGCCGAGCTGACCGCCGAGCAGCGATCGGCGGTGCAGCGGGTCGCCATGGCGCTGGACGGCGAGCAGGGAGCCGACCGCGAGCTGCTCCTGCATGGCGTCACCGGGTCTGGCAAGACCGAGGTCTACCTCGCTGCGGCCGAGGACGCGCTCGCGCGCGGGCGCGGGGTGATCGTGCTCGTGCCGGAGATCGGACTCACGCCGCAGGCGGTCGCCAGGTTCCGCTCGCGGCTCGGCGATCGGGTCGCCGTACTGCACTCGGCGCTGGGCGCCGGCGAGCGCTACGACGAGTGGCGGCGGCTGCGCTCCGGCGAGGCCGACGTCTGCGTGGGACCGCGCTCCGCGGTCTTTGCCCCCGTCGCCGACCTTGGGCTGATCGTCGTCGACGAGGAGCACGACGCCTCCTACAAGCAGGAGGGCGACCCCTGTTACGACGCCCGCCACGTGGCCCGGCGGCGTGCCGCCGACGCCGGGGCGGTGCTGCTCGCCGGCACGGCGACGCCGCGGCCCGAGTCCTGGCGAGCGCTGCCGAGGGTCGAGCTTCCGCGGCGCGTCGACGGCCTGGGAATGCCCCCGGTAGAGGTGGTCGACATGAGGGGCGCCGACCCCCGGGGCGGGCCGCTTGGGAGCCCGACTCTGGACGCGCTGGAGGGGGTGCGCCGCGACGGAGGCAAGGCGATCGTGCTGGTCAACCGGCGTGGCTTTGCGCCCTATGTTTGTTGTCGCGCCTGCGGTCATCACTGGGGCTGCCCGCACTGCGACGTCTCGCTGGTCGCCCATCGTGCCTCCCAGCGCCTCGCCTGCCATCACTGCGGACACACCGAGTCGCCGCCACGCGCCTGCCCGGAATGCGGATCGGTCACCCTGGCGCGCGCCGGGGCGGGCACCGAGCGAATCGAGGAGCTGCTCGCCGAGCGCCTCGATCCGCTGCCGGCTTTTCGCCTTGATTCCGATGCCGCCACTGGCCGCGGCGCACACGCCGAGATCCTCAGCCGCTTCGAGGAAGCGTCGTGTGGGGTGCTGGTCGGCACCCAGATGGTCGGCAAGGGCCACGACTTCCCGCAGGTCACCCTCAGCGTCATCCTCGACGCCGACGCGACCCTGCGCTTCCCCGACTTCCGCGCCGAGGAGCGGACCTTCGCGACGGTCACCCAGCTCGCCGGGCGCAGCGGGCGCGGCCAGCAGGGCGGTCGGGTGATCGTCCAGACCCTTGCGCCGGAGGCGCCGAGCATCGCGCTCGCCGCGCGCCACGACGCCCCCGGCTTTCTGGCCGGCGAGCTGGAGCGGCGCCGGGCGCTGCGCTATCCGCCCTTCTCGCATTTGATCGCGGTCAACCTGGCGGCGGAGCAGGAGGACACGCTCGATCGTGCCGCCGATCGCATCGGCGAGCTGCTGCGCGAGCTGACCCCCGCCGATACCGACGTGCTCGGCCCCGCCGTGCTCTTCCGCCTCCGCGGTCGCCACAGGCGTCGCCTGCTGCTCAAGGCCAGCCAGCGCGAGAACACGGTGGCGGCTGCGCACGATGGGTTGGAGCGGCTGATCTCCGAGCGCGCCTTACGCGGGGTTGCACTCAGCGTCGACGTCGATCCGCAGTAAAAACTCGTCATTCGTCATTCGTCATTCGTGGGCAGGATTCGCCGCCGCCAGTGCGTAGACTCGATTCGTATGGCTGATTCCCAGGACACCGAGCTGGCTGAGCGGCCGGAGCTCGCCGATGGCGGGGAAGCCGCCGAGCGCGAGGGCCTTGCACCCTCCGCGCCGGCGCTCGATCCTGAGACCCTTGCGCGTCGCGATGCGGCCCTCGCTCAGGTGGTCAAGTTCGGCGATCCGGTCCTCAACAGCAAGGCCTCGCCGGTGTCCGCGTTCGACGTGCCCCTCGGTCGCGAGATCGAGCGAATGATCTCGATCATGCGCGATGCGATCGGGGTTGGGCTGGCCGCGACCCAGGTCGGGGTCCTGCGGCGCGTTCTGGTCTTTGGGGCCGGCGAGGCGGAGCCAACGGCGGTGATCAACCCCGAGATCGAGTGGGTCTCCGATGACGTTGTGGTGGCAGAGGAGGGGTGCCTGAGCATCCCTCGCATCACGGTCGACGTCGAGCGCCCGCTGCACGCACGGGTCAGCGGTCTCGACCAGGGAGGCGAGCCGTTGCTGATCGAGGCGTCCGGCCTCGAGGCGCGCGTCCTACAACACGAGATCGACCATCTCGACGGTGTCCTGATGGTCGACCGCACGTCCCGCGAGCAGCGCAAGGGCGCGCTGCGCGCCGTGCGCGAAGGTGAGGAGTACAGCCCGCCGACCACGGACGCCGAAGAGGCGCTTCAGGGCGAGGCGGCGACCGCGGCGTGAGCCGGACGGTCTTCCTCGGCACCTCCGACTTCGCAGCGACCGTCCTCCGCCGACTCGCCGACTCGACGCACCGTCCCCAACTTGTTCTGGCGCCGCCCGATCGGCAGCAGGGCAGGGGAAGGCGCACCCTGCCGCCGCCGGCAGCCGTTGCGGCGCGTGAGCTCGACCTGCCCCTGCTTCAGACCGAGGACGTCAACTCTTCCGATGCCCTGGAGCGGATTCGCTCCAGCTCCGCCGACGTGGCGGCGCTCTGCGCCTTCGGGCAGCTGATCCGCGAGCCGCTGCTGTCGGATCTGGAGATGCTCAACGTGCACCCCTCGCTGCTGCCACGCTGGCGCGGCGCCGCCCCGATCGAGCGGGCGATCATGGCCGGCGACGAGAACACCGGGGTAGGCGTCATGCGCGTCACCGAGGGGCTCGACTCCGGACCGGTCGCGCTACTGGAGCGGGTGCCGATTGAGCCCGACGAGGACTTCGGTGCGCTGGCGGCGCGCCTGGCGCAGATCGGCGGCGAGCTGATCGTGCGCGCATTCGATCTGCGGGCGGAGGGCAGTCTGGAGCTCAGCGAGCAGGACGACGAGCAGGCGACCTATGCCGAGAAGATCGAGCCCGGGGAGCGGCGTCTCGATCCGCTGCGGCAGGCGGCGGAGTTGGCCCGCACGGTGCGAGCCCTGACGCCCCATATCGGCGCCTACGTCGAGACCCCGGACGGGGAACGGCTCGGCGTTCGAGCCGCGAGGGCCGAGGACGGCGCCGGCGAGCCGGGGCAGTTCAAGGCCCGCGACGGATCGCTTTGGCTCGGCTGCGCCGAGGGTGTGCTGCGGCTCGACGTCGTGCAGCCGCCGGCCGCCCGCCCGATGCCGGCCGACGCTTTTCTGCGCGGCCATCAGGTCCCCGACCGGGTAATCGTTCAGAATGAATAGGGCGATGTCAGAGCAGGCACAGGGAGGCGGGAGGCCCGTCGACCAAGCCGGCGAGTCTCCACTGCGACGCCCCGCTTGCCCGGGATGCGGTGAGCCATGGCTGCGGCCCACGCAGCTGCCGGGCCGGTTTCGCTGCGTCTACTGCCTCAGCCGCTACGAGCTGGTCTCGCAGTGTCTGGACTGCGGCGAGCACCAGACGATCGCCCGCATGAGCACCACCGAGGACATGCTCTGCCAGCACTGTGGAAACTCGATGCTGAAGCCGGTTTGATGATGGAGGTCGCGACCGAGCAGGCCGCGGCGCGGCGTGAGCTCTATCGCGCAAAGCGCGTCGCCCCGTCGATCCTCTCCTCGGATTTCTCGCGGCTCGGGTCTCAGGTCACCGAGGTGATGGGCGCCGGCGCGCGGCTGATCCACGTCGACGTCATGGACGGCCACTTCGTCCCACCGATCACGATCGGGCCGCTGGTCGCGGCCTCGATCGCGGACCAGGTGCACGACGCCGGGGGGGCGATCGACGTCCACCTGATGATCGAGCGGCCCGAGCAGCAGATCGCCGAGTTCGCAAAGGCCGGGGCGGACTCGATCAGCATCCACGCCGAGGCGACCCCGCATATCAATCGAACCCTGACCGCGATCCGCGATCTCGGTTGCCTCGCCGGGCTGGCGATCAACCCCGGCACCCCGGTCGAGGCGGTTCGCGAGCTGCGCGGCTACGCCGACATCCTGCTCTGCATGACCGTCAACCCGGGTTGGGGAGGTCAGCCGTTCATCCCCGAGTCGCCGGACAAGGTGGCCCGGCTGAAGTCAGTCGCCGGTGAGGCCGTGATCGAGGCCGATGGTGGGGTCGACGCAGAGACCGCCCCCTCGGTTGCCGCGGCGGGCGCCTCGCTGTTCGTCGCCGGCTCTGCGGTGTTCAAGACCGACGACCCGGCTGCCGCCTACTCGGAGATCGCCTCCGCCGCCGACGCGACCTGAGCATCTGAGCGGCAACCCGGCCCTGACGAACGTAGGCACCAAACGACGCCTGGTGTCTACCGAGCGGTAGACACGAAGTCTGGCCGATCGGGGGACAGACAGCGCGGGACTCCTTCCTTACGCTCGCTGTTACTCACCAAGGAAGGACCAAGCGATGCTCAACGTTGCTGTACCAGTACACAAGAAGGGAGTGAAAAGCGTCGGCCTGTTGGCTGCGGTCGCTCTAATCGGCGCCGCGCTTCTCGCCCCGCCGCCGTCGCAGGGCCATTACGGGCCCGTATCGATTACTCACCCCGGAGGGGGCGGAGGATCGGTGCGGGACCATCGCTGGTTGACCGTGTGCGACTGGCAGGTGGACGGTCATAAGACCTACATCCGGTACCGGACGACGTGGCCCAGTCTGTACCCCGATGACACGATCTTCTTCGGCTATGCGCCAAGCAGAGGGTGTCTGAGCGGCGGCGACCCGACGGGCCTGGGAGTCCGTAAGTTCACGGTGTGCATCCAGTGGGAGGGCTGCACGGCGGTGAAGGACGCCTGAGCAAGGATTGCCGAGGAAAGGAGAGTTCATGTCAAACGTTGCGGCGTCACTCCACAAGAAGGGAGTGAGAATCGTCAGTCTGTTGGCCGCGGTCGCTGCGCTCGGCATCGCCGTTCTCGCGGCCCCCGCACCATCGCAAGGCCATAACGCGACCGTCTGGGTGACTCACCCCGGGGGAGGTTCCGCGTCGGTGACGAACCACCTTTGGATGAAGGTGTGTGACTGGCAGGTGGACGGCCATAAGGTCTACATGCGATACCGGGCCTATGGCGCTGACGACACCCTCACTTTCGGCTACGCGCCGAGCGGGGGTTGCACCGGCGTGACAAAGGAACCGAGGGGACGCTGGATTAGCACATCGTGGCGTGCGTCCAGTACGAGGGCTGTAGTCGGCCAGAGGTGCCCTAGCCCAGAACCTGACTACCTCTCATCCGGACCTTCTTGGAGCCTGGGGCTGGTGGAAACCAGGCTCCAGGAAGGACACCGGATGAAGTTCACGGTACGTCTGCTACTGGCGTCGCGAGGAGGCTAACCCCCCTCGTCGGCGGCGGCGACGAGCCCCTCGAGCTCCTCGCTGGAGCCCGGGTCGGGGACGTCCCCCGGGCGCTCGACTGGGCGGCGATAGATCACGTAGAGCATCGTCAGCAGCGAGGCGGCGGTCACCGTGAAGCCGATCTCGACGCGGCGAAACTCGTTGCCGATCAGCGGCAGCAGACACCAGGCGACGAAGAAGACCGCGCAGCCGATCCAGCGCAGCGAGGCGCGTCGCACCTGCCCCTGGGCGAGGCAGGCCTGGTTGATCGTCACCGCCGACAGATAGAGCCCCATCCCCGCGGTCACGATCAGCAGCCCGAGCCGGTCGTAGTCGAACTTCTTGCCGAACGCGAGGTGCATGAGCTGCGGGCCGAGCGCCAGCACGGCGAGCGCAACCGCGGCGGTGAAAGCCGCGATCGACAGGACCACGAGGCGGATCGAGCTGTGAAAGGCATCCTCGCTTCCCTCCTCACTGGAGTGGTGGAGCCCGGTCAGGTGGGGCAGGATGCTGGTCGAGATCGCCTGAAAGAGCTGCAGCGGCGCTCGGGCGACCATCAACACGTTGAAGATGAACCCCGCCGCCGCGGCGCCGTCGGTGGCTCGGATCAGCAGCGGCCCTGCGTTGAGGAAGGTCTGTTCGCTGAACATGATCAGCAGCACCGATGCGGCAAAGCCGGCGCCGTGGGCGAGGCTGAACTCGGGCGCCGCTCCCTCGCCGGACTCGGGGTCCGGCGCTGGCGCCTCCGGCTGGCTCTGGGCGCGCCTGGCGAACGCGAGCGGGACGACGACGAGGCTGAGACAGGGGGCGGCAACAATCCCGAGCGCGACGACCGACTGTCCGTGGAACAACCCGATCGCGACGACCACCACGAAGGCGGTGCGGAAGATCGACTCGGAGAGGATCAGCAGCGAGAACAGCCCGAATTGCCGGTTGCCGGCCAGAAAGCCGCGCGCGAAATAGCTCGCGGCGTAGCCGAGCACGGCTGAGAAGTAGACCCAGTAGAGGGTCTCGTTGCCGGACAGCAGATCGTTCTGGAGCGGGCCCCGCAGCGCCAAGGCCAGCGCCGCGAAGGCGACGCCGAGTCCGAGCTGGATCGTGGCCGCGACCCGCATCGGCTCGGCGATCGGCTGGCCCAGCTGCCGGCGCTCGGAGATGTGGCGCGAGAGCAACTGGTCGATCGGCCGGTACAGCGTCGAGACGGTGATGAATACCGCCGACCACAGCACCGCGATCTCTCCGTAGTCGGTCTTGGAGAGGATGTGCGAGGCGACCGCGAAGTAGAGGTAGGTGATGACTCCGGTCAGCCCCACCCCGACGGTGAGAAAGCCGGCGGTCTTGCCGTAGTCGACCGCCGCCGCGGTCGCGTCGGCGGACCGCTCCTCTGGCGGTGTCAGGCGCCGATCCTCTCGGCCCGCGCGGGCTCGGCCTGGGGCTCGCCGGACCGCTGGCCCTCCTCGTAGTGGGACGGCTCGACGCCGAGCTTCAGCTCCACCCGCCGCACGCGTTCAAACACCCGCTGGGTCATCACCCGTTGGCCGGCAAGCAGGTCCCCGATCACTCCCAGCGCGAACAGCTGAACGGCGGCGATGAACAGCACCGCGCCCAGGATCAGCGACTGGATGTGGCCGGTGCGGTCGCCGTTGAAGATCCAGTCGATGAGGAAGGGGGCCCACGCCGCGACGGCCAGAAGGCCGAGGACCAACGCAGCGGTGGTGAAGGCGCGCATCGGCTGATAGCGGGCGTAGATACGGAGGATCTCCGGTCCATTGCGGCGCACGTAGGCGCCGCTGGAGGGGGCGAGGCGGGACTCGCGCAGGGTTTGGTTGGTTCCGACCGGGACGTCGTCGACGGCGATCAACATGCGGCCCGCCTGAATCAGGCTCTCCAGGGTGTAGGTGAAGTTGGAGACGACCAGGAGCTGAAGCGCCGCCTCGCGGTTGTAGGCGCGAAATCCCGACGTCGCGTCGGGGACCCTGGTGCCCGAGACTCGCCGAACGACCGCGCTACCGAGCCGCTGCAGCAGCTTCTTGGGGCCGGAGAAGTGCTCGATATGGGCGACCTGGCGGTCACCGACCACCATGTCGGCCCTCCCGGCGAGGATCGGCGCCAAGAGCTTTGGGATGTCCTCGCCGCGGTACTGGTTGTCGCCGTCGGTGTTGACGATCACGTCTGCGCTCAGCTTCAGCGCCGCGTCGAGGCCGGCCTGGAATGCCGCCGAGAGCCCCTTGTTGTTGGGAAGGCGCACGATGTGGTCGACGCCGTGCTCGCGCGCCACCTCGACAGTGCGGTCGGTGGAGCCGTCGTCGATCACCAGCCACTCGACTTCGTCGAAGCCCTCGATGGCCCGCGGCAGGTCGGCGAGAGTGGTGGGCAGCGTCTGCTCCTCGTCCAGGCAGGGGATCTGGATGATCAGTTTCATTGGGCTCGCGCTGAGAGTACCCGCCGCCACGACGGCCCGCCACGGGATTGCCGGCCATGCACCCACGGGTACAATTTGGCTGACTGACCAGTCAATCAGGCCCGTGATCGTGAGGAGCCCAGGCGTGAGTGCAGACGCAGCCACCAAGCAGGACGTCCACCTCGGCCGCGCGCTGGAGCTGGCCGGCAATGCTCGGCGCGGCGCCGTCAGCCCGAACCCGCTGGTCGGCGCGGTGATCGTTCGCGACTCCGAGACGATCGGCGAGGGTCATCACGCCCGGCTCGGCGATCTGCACGCGGAGCGGGCCGCGATCGAGGACTGTCGCAGCCGCGGAAGCGACCCTGCTGGCGCGACCATCTACGTGACCTTGGAGCCCTGCGCCCACAGCGGCCGCCAGCCTCCCTGTTCCGAGGCGATCCTGGAGGCGGGGTTGGCGCGGGTCGTCTACGCCTCCGATGACCCAAGCGAGAAGGCCTCCGGTCGGGGGCCGGGAATGCTTCGCGACGGCGGCGTCGAGGTCGAGCAGGCGGCCGGAGAGCAGGCGGCGGCGGCGCGGTTGCTCAATCAGCCGTTCCGAAAGCGCGCCCGCACCGGGCGGCCGCTGGTGACCCTGAAGATGGCCGCCTCGCTGGACGGCTTCGTCGCCACCGCCGAGGGCGATTCGAAGTGGATCTCGGGGGGGCCGAGCCGCGAGCTGGTCCATGGCTGGCGCGCCGACGCCGACGCGGTGGCGGTCGGGATCGGCACCGTGCTCGTCGACGACCCGTTGCTCACCGCCCGCGATGTCGAGGTGGTTCGCCAGCCCGCCCGCGTGGTCTTCGACTCGGAGGCCCGGCTTCCGCTCGACTCGCAACTCGTGCGCACCGTGGACGCGGCGCCGCTGGTGGTTGTTATCGGGCCCGGGGCCGACGGCGATCGTGCCAAACGGCTGGAGGGGGCCGGCGCCGAGCTGATCGTGGCCGCCGGCCGCGGCCCAGCCGATCGCGTCGCCGCGGCTCTCGCCGAGCTGGGCCGCCGTGAGGTCACGTCGCTGCTGCTGGAGGGCGGACCGGTTCTCGCTGGCTCGTTCGCCGCCGCCGGCGAGATCGACGAGCTGCGACTTTTCATCGCGCCGCTTCTGCTCGGCGGAGGGCGACCGCCGCTTGAGGGTGAGGGTGCGCCCGCCGTGGGCGAGGCGCTGCGCGCCCTGGCGCTGGAGAGCGAGCCGGTCGGCGACGACGTCCTGATCCGCGCCCGGCTGCGGGAGTGGTGAGATGTTCACGGGCCTGATCGAGGACGTCGGCACGGTCGCGGAGCTGGAGGCCGGCGAGGACGGCGCCCGGTTGCGGATCGCCACCCGGCTCGCCGGCGAGCTCGAGCCCGGGGACTCGGTGGCGGTCAACGGAGTCTGCCTGACCGCCGTCGACGCCGACCGCGCCGGCTTTGTGACCGAGGCTATGAACCAGACCCTTCGGTTGACCTCGCTGGGACCGCTTCAACCCGGCGATCGGGTCAACCTCGAACTCGCGATCCGGGCCGGTGACCGGCTCGGTGGGCACTTCGTGCAGGGTCACGTCGACGGCACCGCCGAGGTCACCGAGGCAGAAGACGACGGCTTCGCGCGGCGCCTGCGGGTACGGCTGAACTCGGCGCTGATCGGACTGGTCGTCGAGCGGGGGTCGATCGCGCTGGACGGCGTCAGCCTCACGGTGTCCGGGCTCGGCGGCGACTGGATGGAGGTATCGCTGGTCCCCGAGACCCTGCATCGGACCAACCTCGGCGAAGCGGCACCGGGACGCAAGCTCAACATCGAATGCGACCTGGTGGGGAAGTACGTGCAGCGCTTGATGGCACCATTGCAAGACAAGGAAAGGCCTGGAGACGATGGCTGAGACCAAGAAGGCAGAAGGCACGACGCAAAAGACCGGGGCGCGGGCGCCGTTCGCCAGCGTCGAGGAGGCGATCGAGGAGATTCGGCGCGGCCGCATGGTCGTGGTCTGCGATGGGGAGGACCGCGAGAACGAGGGCGACCTCGTGATGGCCGCGCAGTTCGCGACCCCGGAGGCGGTCAACTTCATGGCCAAGGAGGCGCGTGGCCTGATCTGTCTGGCACTCACCGCCGAGCGCTGCGAGCAGCTGGGGCTGAGGTTGATGGCGGCCAAGAACGAGGCGCCGCTTCAGACCGCGTTCACGGTGGCGATCGAAGCCGCCGATGGCGTCAGCACCGGGATCTCGGCCCACGACCGCGCCCACACGATTCAGGTCGCGATCGATCCTCACTCAGAGCCCGGCGACATCGTCTCGCCTGGCCACGTGTTCCCGCTGCGCGCCAAGGACGGCGGGGTTCTGGAGCGCACCGGACACACCGAGGCAAGCGTCGACCTGGCGCGCCTGGCGGGCTTGATCCCAGCCGGCGTGATCTGCGAGGTGATGAACGAGGACGGCACGATGTCGCGCGTCTCCGACCTGGTCCCCTACTGCGAGCGACACGGACTGAAGATGGTCACGGTCGCGGACCTGATCGCCTACCGGCGCCGCACCGAGAAGCTGATCGAGCGGGTCGTGTCAACGAACCTGCCCACCGCCTACGGCGAGTTCACAGCGGTTGGATACCGCTCGCTGATCGACGAGAAGCACCACGTCGCGATGGTCAAGGGCGAGGTCTACGGTCAGGAGGACGTGCTGGTGCGAGTGCACAGCGAGTGCCTCACGGGTGACGTGTTCCACAGCCTGCGCTGCGACTGCGGCGAGCAGCTCGCCGCCGCCCTGGCGCAGATCGAGCGCGAGGGCCAGGGGGTTCTGCTCTACCTCTCCCAGGAGGGACGCGGGATCGGACTGCTCAACAAACTGCGCGCCTACAAGCTGCAGGAGGATGGCCTCAACACGGTTGAGGCGAACATCCAGCTCGGCCTGCCCGCGGACCTGCGCGACTACGGGATCGGCGCCCAGATCCTCGGCGACCTCGGCCTCAGCAGCATCCGCATCCTCACCAACAACCCGAAGAAGATCGTCGGGCTGGAGGGGTACGGGCTCTCGGTCAGCGAGCAGGTCCCGATCGAGGCGGTTCCCAACCCCCACAACGAGGACTACCTGCGCGCCAAGCGCGAGCTGCTCGGACACACGCTGCACCACCAGGGCCTGGCGCTGGACGAGGAGATGATCCGCGGGGAGCAGGTGCACGACGAGCAGCACGAGAGCGACGATGCCGATCGTGGCGACCTGAATGCCTGAGGGCTCGGCATTCCACGAGAGGTTCACTGATTCCGAGCGCCAGGGCCTTTCGACGCTCGAGTTCGCGATCTGCGTGGGGCGCTTCTACGAGGACCTCGCGGAGCGGTTGCTGAACGGCGCGGCCGAAGGTTTCGCCCTCGCCGGTGTCAGCGAGGCGTCCGTTCACGAGTACTCGGTTCCGGGCGCCTTCGAGCTGCCCCAGGCGGCGAAGCTCTGCGCGGAAAGCGGCCGCTTCGCTGGTGTCGCCTGCCTTGGCGCCGTGATCCGCGGCGAGACCAACCATTACGACTACGTGTGCGCGGAGACGGCGCGCGGCGTCCAGGAGGTCGCGCTGCGAACCGGGATCCCGTGCTCCTTCGGGGTGATCACCTGCGAGACGATGGAGCAGGCGCTGGCGCGCGCCGGCGGCGACAAACGCGACCAGGGCCGAGGCGCCGCCCTGACGGTGGCGCGGATCGCGCTGCTCGCCCGGGAACTGGCCTAGCCGGCGCCTACGGCACCGGCCAAGAGCGACCGTCAGGCGGCGAAGCCGCCGCAATGGTGTCTAGAGATCTACCTGGACGTCGTTGCCGGGCCCGCCGACCAGTCGGTCGTGACCGGGCCCGCCGAGCAGCCGGTCCGCGCCCCTGCCGCCGATCAGTCGATCCGATCCCGGGCCGCCGCGCAGCAGGTCGTCACCGTCGCGGCCGCGCAGTGTGTCGTGGCCGTCGCCGCCGGCCAGCAGGTCGGAGAGACGGCTGCCGCTGATGCGGTCGGCGCTCGCTCCCCCGAACGCCTGCACGCTGTGGGGACGGCGCAGCTCGTGGTTCGTAAAGCCGTTGCGGGGGCCTACCCGGGTGAGGTTGATCGTGTCGGAGCCGCCGAACCCGAGCACCCGCACGCGCCGGATGTCCGCGCAGGTGGCGGCGCCTTGACTCGGGTCGAGGCCGTTGACCTTGACCCGCAGGTCGGTGCCACAGCTGATCTTGATGATGTCGGCGCCGCCGTCGCTGCGGGCGATCAGCCGCCCGTTCTCGACCTGTGAGCCGACGAACGCCGGGGCGGCGCTGGGCGCCGCAAGCGCGACAGCGCAGACGGCAAACATCGAGCCCGCGGTGCGAGATCCGCGCCGCAAGTGGCGGAGCAGGCCGGGTCCCTGCATGCATCCATCATCGCGCAAAGCGCAGGCGGATGGCTACCATCCGCTGTCGCCGATGGCAAAGGTCTGCCACAGCTGCGGCAAGGGGCCGGCGTTCGGCCAGTCCCGAAGCCACTCGATGGTCGCCACCAAGCGCCGCTTCAACCCGAACCTCCAGAAGGTCCGGATCCAGGACGGCGGGCGCACGCGGCGGGTCTACGTCTGCACCCGCTGCCTGAAGTCGAACAAGGTCACCAAGGCCGCATAGGCGTAGATTCCCGGTCGCCCCATGGCCGATCCCTCTCTAGAGAGATTCCGCCGGGTGATGCGCGCCGCCTACGCGAACCTCGAAGCACGACGCGACGAGGTCAACGACCTCAACGTCTTCCCGGTCGCCGACGGCGACACCGGCGACAACATGGCGATGACGATGCGCGCCGTGATGGCCGAGCTCGACCATCTCGACGGCCAGATGGTCGACGAGGTCGGTCGCACCCAGCTCGTGCAGGCGCTGGCCCGCGCCGCGCTGATGGGCGCCCGGGGCAACTCGGGCGTGATCCTGAGCCAGATCGTCCGCGGTGCGGCCGAGGAGCTGGCCAGCCGACCCGGAGAGCTGGTCGACCCGGTTCTGGTCGCCTCGGCCTTCGCCCGCGCCGCCGATGCGGCCTACGACTCGGTGCGCGAGCCGGCCGAGGGAACGATGCTGACCGTGTTCCGCGAGATGGCCCACTCGATCGCCCGCCAGCTCGCCCACCTGGACGCCGAAAAGCAGCGGCTTGGCCCCGACGTCAGCGACGCCGAGCAGGACGCGCTGCTGGCCGAGGTCTTGGAGCGCGCGATCGAGGACGGCCAGCAGGCGGTGGAGCGGACACCGGAGCAGCTCGAGGTGCTGCGCGAGTCCGGCGTCGTCGATGCCGGCGGGTACGGCCTGGTCCTGATTCTCGCCGGGGTCGTGGCCGGATTGCGCGGCGACGACTCAGAGGTCCCCGCGATCGCCCATCACGAGCCCCCGCGTGTCACCAGGCCCCACCACGAGGACAGCCGCTTCCGCTACTGCACCAACTTCATCGTCACCGGGTCGGACCTGGTCGGGCGCGAGTTCGTCCCCCAGCTCGAGGAGCTGGGCGACTCGGTGCTCGTGGTCGGCGACGAGGCGACCCTGAAGGTGCACGTGCACACCGACGAGCCCGAGGCCGCTGTGGCGCTGTTCGAGGGGTCGGGCGGGGTGAGCCAGCTCGACGTCGGCGACATGCGCGAGCAGATCGCCGAGCGCCGCGAGCGCCTGCGCCTCGGCCGAACCGGGGTCGTAGCGGTGATCGCCGGCGAGGGCATGCGCGCCCTGTTCGAGGACCTCGGCGCCCACGTCGTCGACGGCGGCGAGACGCTGAACCCATCCACCTACGAGCTGCTCGCCGGCATCCACGAGGTGGTGGCCGAGGAGGTTTTGGTGCTGCCCAACTCCTCCAACGTCGTGATGGCTGCCGAGCGCGCCGCGGAGCTTTCCGAGAAGCCGACCCGTGTGGTTGGGTCAACCTCCCAGCAGGCGGGCCTGCTGGCCCTGGTCGAGGTGGACCCCGAAACCCCTGCGGCCGAGAACGCCGACCGTCTCGACTCGGCCCTGGCGGAGATCCGAACCGGCGCCGTCGCGCCGGCGGCCCGCGACGACGCCCAGGGTCGCTTTCGACGCGGCGACGCGGTCGGGTTCGTCGGCGAGGAGGTAGTCGCCTGGGGCGGAGCGGGCTCGACCCTGGCGGCGACGATCGAGCGGCTCGGTGCCGGCGCCGAGCTGGTCACGGTGATCGGAGGCCGCGACGCGCCGATCCCGCTGGTCGAGATCGGCTCCCACGCGCCGGCGGCGATCGAGTTGGAGCTCCAGGAGGGAGGGCAGCCGCACTATTGGTGGCTGCTCGCCGCGCAATGAGATGAGCGAGGGCGACGACTCACCCCTTCTCTGGCAACTCCGCTTCTCCCATTTCAACGAGAAGGCCCGCTGGGCGCTCGACTACAAGCGCATTCCTCACCGCCGCCGGTCCCTGGTGCCCGGGCGGCACGTTGGGCGCTCGAGACGGCTGGGTGGCACCGGCACGACGCCGCTACTCGAGCTCGACGGGGAGGTAATTGGGGATACGACGCAGATCGTCGCCGAGCTGGAACGGCGGCAGCCGGATCCTCCGCTCTACCCCGACACGGAGATCGAGCGCAAGGCGGCGCTGGAGTTGGAGGAGCACTTCGGCAAGGAGCTGGGGCCGGGGGTCCGCACCGCCATCTTTCACGCCATCCTGCCGTACCGGCGAGTCGCTGTTCCGCTCACTTCGCAAGGTCTCGGAACGGGGGTTCGGATCTTCTTCAACGCCGGCTATCCGGCGATCCGGCGAGCCGTGAGGAAGGCGATGGATGCCGATGACGAGGGTGCGCGGCGTGGACGGGAGACAACGGTACGGGCGCTGGACTTCATCGAGGAGGAGCTTGGGGGCCGCGAGTACCTAGTCGGCGACCGCTTTAGTGTCGCCGACCTCACCGCAGCCGCGCTTCTGTGCCCGCTGGTTGCGCCGCCGGAGTTCGCCTACGAGTGGCCTCCGGCCTGGCCCGAGGAATGGGAGCAGTTCCGCCGCTCCCTTGCCGACCGGCGTGGCTACCGCTGGGTGCAGGAGATGTTCTCGCGCCACCGCGGTGTCTCGGCGGCGATCAGCGACGACTGAGGGGCTCTAGCTACCAGCCCTCGGTCCCTGGCTCGCCCTTGTGGGGGCCGACGATCTCCTCGGTTATCCAGCCCCCGTAGAAGTCGGCGGCCTGCGGGCGCACCCGTTCGTCGTCGAGGTAGCACTCGACGCGCCCCGGGTGGAAGGCGATGTGGTCGCGCAGCTCGGGGTATGCGTCCTTCGGCTCGGTGTAGGTCCAGGCCGCCCGCTCGGCGCGGCCGTCCTCGTGGGCGACATCGAAGTAGGAGGCCTGCCCCTTCCATTCGCACACCGTGTGGCCCTCGGTCGGCTCCAGCAGCTCGGCTCGCACGTCCTCGGGAGGTACGTAGATGGTCGGCGGGCTGGCGGTCTCCAGCACCCGCAGGGCGCGGTCTGACTCGGCGACTGTGCGGCCGGCGTGGATGACCCTGACCCTGCGCTCGCATGGAACGACGGCCGGAGGGCGTGGGTAGTCCCACACCGACTCGGTCGCGAGCCCGTTGGCGGCGGTGGGCGAGTTGGCCATCGTCGTCCAAGCGTAGCCTCCACTGCGATGAGCGAGTCAGCCGCCCAGGCGGCCACGCAGCCGCGCGGCGAGACGAAGTCCCCCGCCGCAGAGGAGCCGCCGCGGGCCTTCGGCAGCGGCGAGGCGACGAGCCGCGAGCAGTTGCTCGCAGCGCCGCTGCGATGGCCGCGCCCCGCCAGCCTGGCGGCATCGCTGCAGACCCTGGCCGGGATTGGGCCCAAGCTCTCAGTTGCCGCTGGCGAGGCCGGGGTCGAGACGCTCGGCGACCTGTTGCTGCGGGTGCCGCACGGATACCGTGACCGCACCGAGCTGCGCCAGCTCGACGATCTGAAGATCGGCGAGGAAGCGACGGTGCAGGTGGAGGTGCGCAGCGCCCGCCTGCGGCCCACCCGCCGCCGAGGGCTGACGATCGTTGAGGCGAAGGTGGCCGACGACTCCGCGACGCTGAGCGCGACCTGGTTCAACCAGGCCTGGCTGGCCGAGAAGCTGACACCGGCGACGCCCCTGCTGCTGCACGGCCAGCTCGACCGCCGCGGCTTTCGGGTCGCCGAGTACGAGTTGCTCGATGCCGGCCAGGATGGCTCGGTCGATTCGGAGGAGCGCCTGCTTCGCGGCGCGGCGCCTGGTCGGCGCCCGCCGCCCGGTCTTCACACCACGGGGCTGGTCGCGGTCCATCCGGCGACCGAGAAGCTGCGCGCGCAGCGGCTCCGCGAGTGGGTCTGGCAGGCCGCCGGGCTGGCAGGCGACGCGATCGAGCCGCTGCCGGCCGAGCTTAGGGCGCGACGTGAGCTGGCCGGCGTCGCCGACGCGCTGGTCGCCGTGCACTTTCCGGCCGACGCCGAGCAGGTCGAGGCAGCCCGCAGGCGGCTTTGCTTCGAGGAGCTGATGCTCTACCAGGCCGCGTTGGCGACCCGGCGCCGGCAGCGCCGCAGCGTCCGACGCGGCCCGGACCTGGGCAAGCCGGGCGAGCTGGCCACGAGCTGGGTCGAGTCGCTGCCCTTCGATCTGACCGCCGATCAGCGACGGGCGCTGGAGGAGATAGACGGCGACCTCGACTCGGGCGAGCCGATGCAGCGCCTGCTGATGGGCGAGGTGGGCAGTGGAAAGACCGTGGTGGCGGTCTACGCGATGCTGCGCGCGCTGGAGGCCGGCTACCAGGGGGCGTTGATGGCGCCGACCGAGACCCTGGCCGAGCAGCACGCCGCGACTCTCGACCGCCTGCTCGCCGCCCGGGCGCTGCCCTTCGCGCTGATCACCGGCG
Source organism: Actinomycetota bacterium (assembly GCA_038040285.1). GTDB lineage: Bacteria > Actinomycetota > Thermoleophilia > Solirubrobacterales > 70-9 > Mayfieldus. Next base: position 23,492 of record JBBPIN010000024.1, on the reverse strand, counting down.
CGACCGGCGCCGCCAGGCGCCGCGAGGCGCTGGGGCGGCTCGCGTCGGGAGAGCTTGGGCTCGTGGTCGGCACCCATGCGCTGATCGAGCCGGATGTCGAGTTCGCCCGCCTCGGCGTCTGCGTGGTCGACGAGCAGCACCGCTTCGGGGTCCGCCAGCGGGCGGCGCTCGATGCCAAGGGGCCGGACGGCGCCGCTCCCCACACGCTGCACATGACCGCGACGCCGATTCCCCGCACCCTCTCGCTGACCGCCTACGGTGACCTCGACTCGACCGTGCTGCGGGAGCTTCCCGCCGGCCGCCGGCCGGTGAAGACCTGGCTGGTCGAGGAGGACAAGCGGGCCGGCGCCTACGAGTTCATCCGCGAGCGCTTGCGCGAGGGCCGCCAGGCCTTCGTCGTCTGTCCGCTGGTCTCAGAGTCGGAGAAGCTTCAGGCCCGTGCCGCTGGCGAGGAGGCAAAGCGCCTGGCGGCGGGCGAATTCGAGGCGTTCGAGGTCGACCTCCTGCACGGGCAGATGCCGTCGGCCCGCAAGGCCGAGGCGATGCAGCGCTTCGTGGGTGGGGGGACCGACGTGCTGGTGGCGACCAGCGTGATCGAGGTGGGCATCGACGTCCCCAACGCAACCGTGATGCTGGTCGAGGGTGCGGAGCGCTATGGCGTCTCGCAGCTTCACCAGCTGCGCGGCAGGGTGGGGAGGGGCGAGCACGAGTCGTTCTGCATCCTGTTCGCCGATCAGGCCGGCGAGCTGGCGCGGAGCCGGCTCGAGGCGGTGGCCGGTGAGCGCGATGGATTCGCGCTCGCCGAGGTGGACCTTGCGCTGCGCGGCGAGGGCGAGATCCTCGGCACGCGCCAGCACGGATTGCCGCGCTTCAGCGTCGCCTCGCTTCCCGAGGACACGCCGGCATTGCTCGCGGCCCGCCAGGAGGTCCTCGAGCTATTGCGCAGCCACGGATCGCTGGAGGCGCCGCAGCTGGGCCCGCTGATGGACGCGGCACGCGACCGCTTCGGCGACGAGGCGGTCGAGCCGATACCGCCATGAGAGTGGTCGCGGGCGAGCTCGGTGGAAGGCGACTGGTGGCGCCACGTGGCTGGAGCGTGCGTCCCACCTCCGACCGCGTCCGCGAGGCGATCTTCTCGGCGCTCGGCGACATCGAGGGCGCGCGCGTCCTCGACCTCTACTGCGGCACCGGGGCGCTGGCGGTCGAGGCGATCTCGCGCGGCGCCGAGGCGGCGACGCTCGTCGACCGCGACGTGCGCGCGGCTTTGGGCAACGTCCGCAACCTGAATCTGCAGGACCGCGTCGACCTGGTCCGCGCCAACGTGGTGGACTGGCTGAAGCCACGAATGACGAATGACGAACGACGAGCGACGAAATTCAACCTCATCTTCATCGACCCCCCATATAAACTCGCCGACCGCCTTGGGCCCGAACTCGACCCATATCTACCCGGTCATCTCGCAGAGGGAGGACGCGTGATCGTCGAGTGCTCCGCGCGCCAGCCGCTGGAGTTGTCGCTGCCGCTGCTCCGCGAGCGGCGCTACGGCGGCACGCTGGTCACCTTCCACGGCGCCCCGGAGGAGCAGCGATGAGCGACGGGCGCACGGTCATCTGCCCGGGCAGCTATGACCCGGTCACCAACGGCCACCTCGACATCATCAGCCGAGCCGCCAGCGTGTTCGACCGCGTGATCGTCGGCGTGGTCAACAACCCGGTTCGCAAGACGGGAACCCTGTTCAACGCCGAGGAGCGGCGCGGCTTCATCGAGGAGGCGACCGCCGACCTCGAGAACGTCGAGGCCGAGGTGTTCGCGGAGCTGGTGGTCGAGTTCGCGCGCCAGAAGGGGGCCAGCGCCGTGGTCAAGGGCTTGCGGGCGATCTCCGACTTCGAGTACGAGTTCGAGATGGCGCAGCTCAACCGTCTGCTGGCCGCCGAGATCGAGAGCATCTACATAATCGCCTCGCCGAGCTACAGCTTCCTGTCCTCGACCGGGGTGAAGGAGATGGCCACATTCGGCGGCGACGTCTCCGAGCTTGTCCCGCCGCCAGTTGCCGCCGCCCTCGCCAAGCGGCTCGGGAAAACCTGATGCGGTCAGCAGTTTTCTGTAGTGATGGGCGGTCGTTTGCAAAAAGCCGTGGAAATCAAGATCTCGGTGCTAAATCTGTTCGGGGTGCGTAGGCTTACCGACCACAAATGGACGTCCTCGTTCTAATAGACAAGCTCGACGATCTCGTCCACAACGCCAGGCCGGTCCCGTTGACCGACCAGGTGCGCGTCGACCGTGAAGAGGTTTACGACCTCTTGGACCAGATGCGCGCCACGATTCCCGAGGAGATCAAGCAGGCCCGCTGGATCGTCAAGGAGCGTCAGGAGATGCTCGCGGAGGCGAAGCGCGAGGCCGAGCGGATCGTCCGCGAGGCCCGTGAGCAGCAGTCACGTTTGATCGCCGACGAGGAGATCACCAAGCAGGCCGAGCGCGCCGCCGACGAGATCGTCGAGGAGGCGCGGGGTCGCGAGCGTGAGATCCGGCTCGGCGCCGAGGACTACGCCGACGAGATCCTCAACACGCTCGAGGTCAACCTTCAGAAGTTCCTCGCCGCCGTGCAGCGCGGCCGCGATCGCCTCGCCGGGCGCGACGAAGAGCCGGCCGAGATCGAGCAGTAGCTCCGCCGCCTGCGCATCCCCCGGTAGCGGTGGCGGCCTACCGACTATTGCCCTAGTTTGGCGTTTTACCGACTAGTGCGGTTGCAGGTGGGTAGCGGCGCTGGCAGAGTCCGACAAGGCACTACGGATTGAGCCACGGATGGCTTTGGCGTTCTACATCAGACCAGGCTCCAGAGCGGAGCCCGGCGGGGGTCGGCAATGAGCGGGCTCGCCGCGACGCTGCGCGAAGCCGAGCCCGGGACCAGGGTCCGTCTGGTGATGGAGGACGGCAGCGAGGTCGCTGGCGCCCTTGGACGGGTAAACGGCGAGACCGTCGATCTGGATGACGGTGACCAGCACATCGAGCTGAGACAGGTGAAGCGCATGAACCTCGAGTTCAGCTCGACGCCGAGAAGCAGGGCGCAGCGCACGCGAGCCGCTTAGCGGTAGTCGGCGACCACGACCGCGAGGTCGTCCGCCGTCCAGACGACCTCGCCGCCGCACCACTCGGCCAGCTCCTCGGCGGTGTCGGGGAAGTCGACCTCGGGCTCCAGCGAAGCGATCTGCACTTCGGCCTTGACAACATCACCAAGCACCAACGCCTTCGACTGCTCGCGCACCCGCCTGAACAGCAGGTGCTTCTCGTCGTCGGTCAGGTGATGGACCGAGAGGACTGAGATCACCAGGTCCCAGGGCTGTCGGGAAGTGGGTCCTCCATGCGCGCCAGTTGTACGTCCTCGACCAGCTCGCGGGCGCGGAAGACCATGTCGGGGCTGGAATCCAAGCCGGTGATCTGCGCCTCCGGGTATGCCTTGAGGATCCGCTTCGTGGTCTCGCCGGTCCCGATGCCGAGCTCCAACATACGGGCGGGCGGGAACGGGATCGCGGCAACGGCCTGGTCCTGAAGCTCGTCGTAGCGGGGGACGTCGGCCCGAATCGCCTCCAGGTAGGTCTCGGATGTGGAGTGAAAGTGAGCGCTCACGCTAACCTCGGTGGCGATCATCGTAGTCGTCGTTCGAGGGGAGGCCGATCGCATTGCCCGACCAAGCCAGCACCGTCGATCTCGCCCGCCTCTCGCTGTCCCACGGGGAGGCGGGGACCCTCCACGTGCCGGTGCGCCCGCTGCCGCTCGAGCTCGGCGGTCAGGACTACTCGGCCCAATCCGGGGTCCTCGACGCCCGCCTCGACGTGTCGCGCACCAATGCCGGCTACGCGCTGCGACTTCGCCTCGATGTTCGCCTCGAAGGCCCCTGCCACCGCTGTCTCGATGACGCCGCGGTCGAAGCTCAGGTCGACGTCCGCGAGGTCGAGCACCCGAGCGCCGGCGACGAGGAGCTTCGCAGCCCCTACGTCGACGGGGAGGAGCTCGAGGTCAGCCGTTGGGCCCACGACGCTGTCGCATTGGCTCTGCCGGGCCAAATCCTCTGTCGAGCGGATTGCGCCGGACTGTGCCCGGTCTGCGGTGAATCGCTCAACGACGCCGACCCCGAGGCCCACCGCCACGAGGGGGGAGGCGACCCACGGTGGGCGAAGTTGCGCGAGCTGCGCCTCGAATGAGGATCGAGCAGGTGGGGGAGGCCGACCTGGCCGACCTGCTGCCGATGATGCGCGCCTACTGCGACTTCTACGAGGTTGCGCCCCGCGACGCCGATCTGGAGGGACTCGCGCGGGCGCTGATCGCCGACCCCGATCGCGAGGGCATCCAACTGCTCGCCCGCGCCGATGGCGGTGAGCCGCTCGGCTTCGCCACCGTCTTCTGGAGTTGGCAGACGCTGAGCGCGGCGCGGGTCGCGGTGATGAACGATCTCTTCGTGGTGCCCGAGGCTCGCAAGCAGGGAGTCGGCCGGGCGCTGATCGAGGAATGCCGGCGCCGCGCCCGCGAGCGGGACGCCGCCGAGCTGGTCTGGGAGGCGGCGCTCGATAACGAGACCGCGCAGCGCCTCTACCGCTCCGTCGATGCACGCGAATTACGCTGGCTCAGTTATTCCCTCGAGGTCTAGCCGGAGCTCGTCCCCGCTACCATCCTCGCTTCGATGGCCGTCCCCAAGAAGAGGACTTCGCGGACGCGACGCGACAAGCGCCGCGCCACGCACAAGGTGTCGGCAGCGCGGCTCAACGAGTGCCCGCGCTGCCACAGCCCGCGCCTGCCACACCGGGTCTGTCCGGTGTGTGGCACCTACGCGGGGCGCGAGGTGATCCGCCACGAGGTCACCGAGGCGCCGGCGGCGCCGGCAGAGCAGGCCGAGCAGGAGGAGTAGTTGGCCGCTGCGGTCGCCCTCGACGGCTTCGGTGCCGAGCGGGGGTTCGACGTGCTTGCCGAGGGTGCGCGCCAGGCCGCCGCGGGAGGGATTCGGCTGCGGGTCTTCGGGCCGCCCGGTCAGCTCCGCCTGGACGACGTCGATGGCGTCGAGGTCGTGCCGACCGAGGAATGGATCAGCAACGAGGAGGAACCGGCAGCCGCGGTGCGCTCGCGACCTGAGGCATCGATCGTTCGCGCCGCCCGCGATGTCAGCGAGGGCAATGCGGGCGCCCTCGCGAGCGTCGGCTCGACAGGTGCGGCGATGGCCGCGGCGACCCTTGGGATACGACGCCTGCAGGGGGTGCAGCGACCGGCGCTTGCCGCCGTGCTTCCTCTTCCCGGCAAGCAGGTCCTCTTCCTCGACGTCGGCGCAAACGTCGAGGTCCGCGCGCGGCACCTGATCCAGTTCGCCTTCCTGGGCGCCGCGTTCAGCGAGGCCGTGCTCGGGGTCGCCAGCCCCAAGGTCGGCCTGCTCTCGGTCGGGGAGGAAAGCGGGAAGGGGACACCGGACGTCGTCGAGGCGCACGCTGCGCTCGCCGCCGCACAGGGGATCGACTTCGTCGGCAACGTGGAGGGGGTTGACCTGCCGGCCGCGGTGGCCGACGTCGTGGTCACCGACGGCTTCACCGGGAACGTCGCTCTGAAGCTGATGGAGGGCACGGCCCAGGTCGTGACCGGGGCGATCCGCGACGCCGCGCGCTCCAACCCGATCGCGGCCGCGGGAGGGCTGCTGATGCGACCGGCGCTGGGCGGCCTGCGCAAGGAATTCGCCCCCGACACGACCGGGGGCGCGGTGCTGCTCGGCCTGCGCAATCCCGCCGTGGTCGGGCACGGAAGCTCGGGCCCCGCGGGAGTCGCCAATGCGGTGAGATTGGCGGCCCGCTGCATCGAGCAGCGCGCGGTCGAGCGCACCGGAGACCTCTTGCGCAGGGGTCACGCGACACGGGGCGACCTCGCGCACGCGGGGTCAGCCGAGCGGATCGAGGCGTGATAGGAAGGGCACCATGACCCGTGACGAGGTGATGACCAAGGTGCGCGGACACCTCGCCGCCGAGCTCGAGATCGACCCCAGCAGGATCGAGGCCGCAACGCGCTTCAAGGAGGACCTCGACGCCGACTCGCTCGACCTCTACGAGCTGGTGATGGAGCTCGAGGACGACTACGGGATAAGGGTCTCCGAGGAGCAGGCGGCTCAGATCAAGACGGTCGGCGACGCGGTCGAGTTCGTGATCGAGCACGCGCCGGTCTGAGTCGGGTACGAGGCCTGATGCCGGAGCCGAGCGAGGGGACGGTAGGGGAAGAGCTGAAGACCGCGGCCGAGCCGCTCTCGGAGCTGATCGAGGCATTGCCCGAGGACTTGGCCAGCCAGGCGCTCACGCATCCCTCCTGGGTCGAGGACCGCACGATCTCCTACGAGCGGCTGGCGTTCCTCGGCGACAGCGTGCTCGGCCTTGCGGTCGCCTCGGAGGTCTTCGCTCGGTTCGCCGAGCAGGACAGCGGGCGCCTCACCAAGACGCTGAACCAGTCGGTGAGCGGGACATCCTGCGCGGCGGTCGGCCTCGCCCTGGGCGTGCCCGAGCGGCTGCGCGAGACCGCCCCGGCGGACACCGGCGCCGGAATCCCGGTCGAGGTGCTGATCGGCGCCGAGCGCCCGCTGCCCGAGATCACCGAGGCGCTGATCGGCGCCTGCTATCTGGCCCACGGCTTCGAGCGCACCGCGTCCGCGGTCGCCGCCGCGTTCGGGCCGCAGATCGAGTTCGCCGCAGGAACCCGAGTCGACTTCAAGTCGGCGCTCCAGGAACTGCTCGCCCGCGGCGGGGCGCACGTAAGCTACGACGTGGTCAGCGAGGCGGGCCCGCCCCACGACCGGACCTTTGAGGTAGCGGCGATGCTCGATGGCGAGCAGGTGGGCCGCGGCGAAGGTCGAAGCAAAAAGACGGCCGAGCAGGCAGCCGCCGAAGAGGCGTTGGAGCACCTAGACGACTAGCCCACGCTTCGCGTCCGATCCGCCCGCGAGCCTACGCACCGCAGACCAGCCGCCATGTACCTCAGATCGATCACGCTGAAGGGGTTCAAGTCGTTCCCCGAGCGCACCAAGTTGCGCTTCTCGCCGGGCGTCAGCGTGATCGTCGGGCCGAACGGGTCCGGCAAGTCCAACATCACCGACGCTGTGCTGTGGGCGCTGGGCGAGCAGAGCCCAGCCGCCGTTCGCGGTCAGGCGATGCAGGACGTGATCTCCAGCGGCGACGGGGTCGGCCGGCGCCGCTACGCCGAGGTCGAGGTGGCGATCGACAACTCCGACGGTCGCGCCGCCAGCGAGTTCTCCGAGATCTGCATCCAGCGGCGGCTTGATCGTTCCGGAGACGGTGGCTATCGGATGAACGGTGCCCGCTGCCGGCTCGTCGACGTGGTCGAGACACTGGCCGACACCAACCTCGGTCGCGAGATGCACTCGGTGATCAGCCAGGGCCGGGTGGAGGCGATCATCCACTCGAAGCCGCGCGAGCGCCGCCTGTTGGTCGAGGAGGCGGCGGGGCTGGGCAAGCACCGCAAGCGCCGCCGCCGCGCCGAGCTGAAGCTGGAAAAGGCGCGCGAGAACCTCGACCGGGCGCTCGACATCGAACGCGAGGCGCGCAGCCGCTTGCGGCCGCTGAAGCGCCAGGCGCAGGCAGCGGAGCTGGGGGCGAGGATCGAGCGTGAGGAATTGGGGCTGCGTGCGCGGCTGGTCGCTGAGCAACTGCGCGGCGGCGACTTCGGCCTGGAGGCGGCCGAGTCGAAGGCCGCGAAGGCGCGCGAGGCGCGCGACGCGATCGAGGTGAAGCTGGCGAAGGTCAGCGAGCAGCGCCGCGAGGCCGAGGAGCGCTTCGCGGCCCGCGACCGCGAGCGGACCCGAAGCTGGGGAGTGCTGACACGTCTGCGCGCCGAGCAGGAGCGGATTGCGATCCAGTCCGCCTCGCTCATCGAGCGCGAGACCGAGTTGGAGACCCGGGTCGAGCGGTTGCGCGCCGAGCTGGAGCCGCTGACGCTCGATGTGGGCATCGGCGCCGCCGAACCCGACCGCGACCGCCGTCTCGCCGACGAGCTGACCGAGATCGACGCAGGGCTGACCGCGGCCGGGAAGGGCCTTGCGGACGCCAGGTCGGGGGCCCCAGAGCAGCAGCGGGCCGCGGGTCTGGCGTCGGTTAGAAGCGGAGCGGAGCGAGCCGCCCGCCACGCGCGCCGCGCCGAGGGCTTGCTCGGCGAGCGCCGCCGCGAGGAGCTGCGCGCCCGCCTCTCCGCGCAGCAGGAGCTGTTCGGCCAGGTGAAGGCGGCGCGGACGGCACTGGAGCAGCTTGCAGGTGCGGTCCGGGGCAGGGTCGAGGCCGCCGAGGCGCGCCTCACTGGTGCCGGCGACGATGGCGATGCGATCGCCGAGGAGATGCGGGCCTGCTCGCAGCGCGAGTACGAGCTTCAGGCCGAGATGAAGACCGCCTCAGACGCCTTCACCGAGGCCGAGATCGAGGCCGCGCACCTGCGCGATCGGCGCGGGGAATCGGGGCGCGAGCTGAACGAGATCGCCGCCAAGTTGGGCGAGGAGATCGAGCCGGCGACCGAGCCGATGAGCGATGAGGAGCGCGAGGACATCGACCGGCGCCTGCTGCGCCTGGAACGGCGGCGCGCCCAGATTGGTCCGGTGAACCCGCTGGCCGAGCGCGAGTTCGAGGAAGCCCGCGAGCACGTCGATGAGCTGAAGACCCAGCGCGAGGACGCCGAGCGCGCGATCGGCGAGCTGGCGGCGCTGATCCGCGACATCGATCGGGAGATCGAGCGGGCTTTCGAGGAGACCTTCGAGGCGACGGCGCGCAACTTCGAGGAGATGGTCGAGCACCTGTTCCCCGGCGGGCGCGGCAAGCTGCGACGCGTAAACCTGCGCCCCGTCGATGATCCCGACGAGGAGGAGGGCGACGACGAGGAGCCCGGCGAGCGCCGCAACGAGCTGGGGGTCGAGATCGAGGTCACCCCGGCCGGCAAGTCGACCCGCCGACTTTCGCTGCTATCCGGCGGCGAAAAGTCGCTGGTCGCGATCGCGTTCGTGTTCGCGGTCTTCCTCGCCCGCCCCTGCCCCTTTTACATCCTCGACGAGGTCGAGGCGGCGCTCGACGACGCAAACATCGACCGCTTCCTGCAGCTCGTGCGCCGCTTCTCGGACCGCGCCCAGTTCGTGGTCGTCACCCACCAGAAGCGGACGTTGGACGCGGCCGACGTCCTCTACGGGGTCAGCATGGGCAACGACGGGGTAACGAAGGTCGTCTCGCGCCGCATGCCGCCGCAGATGGCTGAGGAGGCGGGAGAGCAACACGAGATCGGCGAGGCGGCCTAGTCCCGGGTTGTTCGGGCGCTAGCCTGCCGCGGCGATGGCGGTGAGCTGGCACGAAATCTTCGACCTCGGCGACCGTGAGGTCCCCGAGCCTGGCGCCGAGGCCGTCGGGGAGACCGAAGAGCCCCAGGGCGTCTTCCGCCGTTTGCGCCAGAGCCTCGCCCGCAGCCGCCAGGCGCTGGCCGAGGAGATCTCGGCCAGCATCTTCGACCGCATCGACGAGGAGACCTGGGAGCGACTTGAGGAGCTGCTGATTCTCGCCGACGTCGGAGCCCCGACCACGGCCGAAGTCGTCGAGCGGCTGGAGCGCGACGTGGAGTCGGGCTCGGTGCCTGCCGAGGGCGCGGCGGTGCAGGAACGGCTGATCGAGATCGTCGCCGAGCTGGCGGCGGTCGGCGAGCCGCGCATCGACCTCTCGGCGCAGCCGGCGGTGCTGATGATGGTCGGGGTCAACGGGACCGGCAAGACGACGACGATCGGCAAGGTCGCCTGGCACCTGGCCCGCGAGCTGGAGCTGGACGTGATCATCGCCGCCGCGGACACCTTCCGTGCGGCGGCGGTCGAGCAGCTCGCCGAATGGGCGGAGCGCGCCGGCGCCCAGATCGTCCGCTCGGCCCCCGGGTCCGACCCCGGCGCCGTCGCATATGACGCGGTCGAGGCGGCCGAGGCCCGCGGCGCCGACGTGGTGATCGTCGACACCGCCGGGCGCCTGCAGACGCAGGGCAACCTGATGGACGAGCTTGCAAAGGTGCGGCGGGTGATCGGCAAGCGCCTCGACGGCGCCCCGCACGAGACGCTGATCACGATCGACGCCACCACCGGGCAGAACGGCCTGCGCCAGGCGCAGGCGTTTGCCGACGCGGTCGACGTCTCCGGCATCGTGCTGACGAAGCTCGACGGCACCGCCAAAGGCGGCATCACGCTCGCAATTGCCAGGGAGCTGGAGACGCCGGTGAAGCTGATCGGCATCGGGGAGAGTCTCGAGGACCTGCGGCCGTTCGACCCGCCTGATTTCGCGCGGGCGTTGCTCGCACCCTAAGCTGGCTCCATGTTCGACCAACTCGGCGAGCGCCTGCAGGCGACGCTGTCGGAGGTGCGCTCGCGCGGCAAGTTGTCCGAGGAGGACATCGACCGCGCGATGCGCGAGATCCGCCTCGCGCTGCTCGAGGCCGACGTCAACTTCAAGGTCGTAAAGGCGTTCACCTCGACGGTCAAGGAGCGCTGCATGGGGGCGGATGTGATGCAGAGCATTGACCCCGGCCTGCAGGTGACCAAGATCGTCAACGAGGAGCTGGCGGCGGTGATGGGCGGTGCCTCACGCGAGATCGCGTTTGCCTCCAGCGGGCCGACGGTGATCCTGATGGCGGGGCTTCAGGGCTCGGGCAAGACGACCGCCTGCGCGAAGCTTGCCAAACACCTGGCAGAAGGCGGCAAGGACGTCGCGCTGGCCGCCTGCGACGTCTACCGGCCGGCGGCGGTCGACCAGCTGGTCACGGTCGGCGAGCAGGCCGGCGCCCACGTCTACCAGCAAGGGACCGAGCGCGACCCGGTCGACATCGCCGAGTGGGCGGTCGGGCAGGCCAAGGCGGAGGATCGCGACGCGCTGATCGTCGATACCGCCGGCCGCCTGCACATCGACGACGAGCTGATGGACGAGCTGGCGAAGATCCGCAAGCGGACCAAGCCGCACGACGTGCTGCTGGTGGTAGACGCGATGACCGGCCAGGACGCAGTCGGGGTCGCCGAGGCGTTCTCGGAGGCCGCCGAGTTCGATGGGGTGGTGATGACGAAGCTGGACGGGGACGCCCGCGGAGGCGCGGCGCTCTCGGTCAAGGCGGTGACGGGCAAGCCGATCCTCTACGCGTCGACGGGCGAGAAGCTCGAGGACTTCGAGCGCTTTCACCCGGACCGGATGGCGGGCCGCATCCTCGGCATGGGCGATGTGCTGAGCCTGATCGAGAAGGCCGAGAAGGAAGTCGACGCCGAGCAGGCCGTGGACATGCAGGAGAAAATGCGCCGCGAGCAGTTCACGCTCGAGGACTTCCTCCAGCAGATGCGCCAGGTGCGGCGCATGGGCCCGATGGGCAACCTGCTCGGGATGCTGCCCGGCATGGGTGCGATGAAGGGGATGAAGGACGTCGACGTCGACGAGGGCGAGCTGGATCGGGTCGAGGCGATCATCCTCTCGATGACTCCTGAGGAGCGCCGCAATCCGGAGATGATCAACGGCTCGCGGCGCAAGCGGATTGCCGCCGGCGCTGGGGTCAAGGTGCAGCACGTCAACCAGCTCGTGAAGCAGTTCGGGAACATGCGCAAGCTGATGAAGCAGATGGCCTCGGGCAAGATGCCCGACCCGCAGCAGCTGATGAAGGGCATGCGCTAATAGGTGCTTGCCGGCGCATTGCGCGCCGGCACGGTCGTGGCAGGCGGCGGAGCCGCCGCAATTGTCTCCCTGTACCCTCTCGCAACTCATGTCAGTGCGAATCAGGCTCAGAAGGGTGGGTTCGAACAAGAACCCGATCTGGCGAATCGTCGTCGCCGACAAGCGCTCGCCTCGCGACGGGCGCACGATCGAGACCATCGGTCGCTACAACCCGCAGACCGAGCCCTCGCTGATCGTGGTCGACGAGGAGCGCGCCCGCCACTGGCTCGAACGCGGCGCCCAGCCCTCGCAGACTGCCGCCAAGCTGCTGCGCACCAAGGGCATCGAGGCGACCGGCACCAAGTGAAGGACCTGCTGGAGTTCCTGACCTGCGCCCTGGTCGAGGACCCGGGCGCGGTGGAGGTCGAGGAGTTGGATGAGGACGGTGACCTGGTCTACGAGATCACGGTCGCCGACGACGACCTCGGACGGGTGATCGGCAAGGGCGGGCGGGTCGCCAACGCATTGCGGTCGGTGGCTAAGGCGGCGGCGGTCAAGCAGGAGCGCCGGGTCATCGTCGACATCCTCGATTGAAGCTCGACGTATTCACCCTCTTCCCCGAGGCCTTCGATTGGTTCCGCTCCCAGCGGCCGGTGCGCAACGCGGTCGAGGCGGGAAGCGAGCTGCGGCTCTTCAACTACCGCGACACGACGCCGCTCGGTGCCGGCAAGGTCGACGACGCGCCATACGGCGGCGGTGCCGGCATGGTGCTGCGGGTCGACGTCGTCGACGCCGCGTTGGAGGCGGCCTACAGCGACGGCGGGCGACCGCGGATCGTCGTGCTGGGGCCCGCCGGACGGTTGCTCGATGATGCCCTGGTGCGGGAGCTGGCAGCCGAGCCCGCGCTGACCCTGCTCTGCGGGCGCTACGAGGGCTTTGACCAGCGGGTCCACGACCACCTAGCCGACGACGAGGTCTCGATCGGCCGCTACGTGCTCGCCGGCGGCGAGCTGGCCGCGATGGTGGTCGCCGACGCCGTGATCCGCAAGCTGCCCGGCGCCCTGGGCTCGGCCGAGAGCGCGGTCGAGGAGTCGTTCAGCGAGGTCCTCGGCGAGGCCCCCGAGTATCCGCACTACACGCGTCCGCCCAGCTATCGGGGCTGGGAGGTGCCCGAGGTGCTGGTCTCCGGCGACCACGAACGGGTGCGGGAGTGGCGACTGCAGCAAAGCAAGCAACGTGCCGAAGCTCTGCGCGGCGCGTCCGGGCGGAGCTGAGTCGCTAGGATTGCCGCCTCGCGCGTGCGGCCACGCGCGATTTTTCGGCCGCCACCCGCGCGCAACCGCCATCCCCGCGCGCACTCTCCATGAGCAGCATCATCGACAGCATCGAGCGCCGCCAGCTGAAGGCGAACCTTCCTGCCTTTGGGCCAGGTGACCGGGTCCGTGTCCACTTCCAGGTGATCGAGGGCACCCGCCGGCGCACACAGGTCTTCGAGGGGGTCGTTCTGAAGCGCCAGGGGAACGGGGCGCGCGAGACCTTCACGGTGCGCAAGCAGTCGTTCGGGGTCGGCGTCGAGAGGACCTTTCCCCTGCACTCACCCAAGATCGAGCGGCTCGAGGTGGCGGCGCGCGGCGACGTGCGTCGGGCCAAGCTCTATTACCTGCGGGGCCGGGTCGGCAAGCGCGCGCGGGTATCGGAGCGCCGCTGGGGGATCGACGAGGAGATCCTCGCCGCGCCGCCCGAGGAAGCCGAGGCGCTGGACTCCGAGGGCGTTGGCCAGAGCGCCGAGGTCGTAGAGGGGCCGGAGGACGAGGCCGAAGGGGAGGAGGCCGAGGGAGAGGCGGAGACCGAGCAAGCCGAAGCCGAGCAGCCCGAAGCTGAGCAGACCGACGCAGCCGAGGAGCCTGAGGAACCCGAGGGCGCAGGGGACAAGTCCTGAACCCCACGATCTCCAAGCCGTCCACGGCTCGCGGCGGTCTGATCGAGCTGGTGGTGATCGTCGCCCTGGCGCTGGGCCTGGCGCTGGGGATCCAGGCCTTCCTGATCAAGCCGTACCAGATCCCGTCCGGGTCGATGGAGCCGACCCTCGACATCGGCCAGCGCGTCCTGGTCAATCGATTCATCTACCAATTCACGAGTCCGACGATCGGCGACATCGTCGTCTTCCACCCGCCCGCCGGGGCGGAGCGGGGCAACGAGTGCGGAGTGCCGCGGACTCCTGACGAGGCATGTCCCCGGCCGACCCCCGACAAGGACGGCCAGAACTTCATCAAGCGGATCGTCGCCGGCCCGGGAGATCGGCTCTCGATCCGCAACGGGCATCCGGTGGTGAACGGCAAGATCGCGGACGAGAGCTTCATCCTCCCCTGCAGCGGGGGAAGCGCCTGCAATTTGCCCAAACCGATCACCATTCCCGCCGGGCATTACTTCATGATGGGCGACAACCGTGGGTCGAGCGACGACAGCCGGTTCTGGGGACCGGTCCCCCAAGCCTGGTTCATCGGCAAGGCCTTCGCCACCTACTGGCCGCCGGACCGCATCGGGATCCTCTAGCGACAAGCCCGGCAAGCTGCATCGCCGTCGCCTGCGGCGCACGCAGCGGCTCTTCGCCTTCGACCGCGAGCTGGGAACACGGCTGGTCGCGGGCGCCGACGAGGCGGGACGTGGCTCGCTCGCCGGGCCGTTGGTCGCCGCCGCTGTCCTGATCGACTACGAGACGCTCAGCCTCTCCGATCGCCGGGCGCTCGGCGGGCTACACGACTCCAAGCAGATGACCCGCGAGGACCGCGAGAGGCTTTATCCCATCGTCCTACGCGCCGCGACCAGAGTCAGCGTCGCGGTGCGATGCGTACGGGGCATCGACGGGCGCGGATTGCACAACACCAACCTCGACGCTCTGGCCAGCTCGCTTGAGCGGGTCGCCTGCGACGGCGCCGCCTGTCTGGTCGACGGCTTCCCGCTTCCCGGCTGCAAGGTCGACCATCGACCGGTGGTCGACGGAGACGCGACCAGCGCCGCGATCGCCGCCGCCTCGGTGATCGCGAAGGTGAGTCGCGACCGCTACATGCACCGGGCAGAGTCCGTCTACCCGGGTTGGGGATTTCAGGAGAACGTTGGCTACTCGACCCCCGAGCACCGCGATGCGATCGCCAAGAACGGGATCTCGATCCTTCACCGGCGCTCGTTCGCATCCGTCGCCTACAAGCAGCTGGCGCTGGACGGGGAGCTGTCCGAATTAATTGCGGCGGCTTCGCCGCCTGACACGCCTGTGGCGGCGCCCGATGGGCACCGCCCAGCATCATCAGAAGGCATCGCGGATGTGCTCGAAATCGATCAGCTGGCCACCGGGATCGAAGCTGACGCCGATCGCGTCGAAGCGGATCAGGCGGTGGGGCGGGACGAAGCCCTGCCCGGCGAGCCAGGCGCGGGCGAGGGTGCGGACGCGGCGCTGTTTGGCCGGGCCGACGGCGAGGACCGGGCGCGCCGGGCCGCTTGAGGCGCCCGAGCGGCCCGCCTTCACCTCCACGAAGACCAGAGCGTCGCGATCCAGCCCGATCAGGTCGAGCTCGCCGTATCGGGTGCGGGCGTTGCGAGCGACGATCTGCCAGCCGTCCAGCGCCAACCGCTCGGCAACCGCCTGCTCGGCGATTTGCCCGAGCCGTTGTCGTGCAACGGTCATCTGGCGACCGTAGAGCGACCCAGCGCGTCGAATGCGCGCGCAGCGTGACGATTTCCTGACACGGTGCGCGCCACGGATTGCGTCGGCGGTCCTAGCGTCGCCGCCGTGCTGGCCAGCGCGCGCACCTTCACGATCGACGGGGTGTCGGCCCGCGAGGTGCGGGTCGAGGTCGACGTCCACCGGGGCCTGCCCGCCTTCACGATCGTCGGCCTGCCCGACGCGGCGGTGCGCGAGTCGCGTGAGCGGGTGCGGGCGGCGCTGGTCAACTGCGGCTTCGAGTTCCCGTTGCGCCGCATCACCGTCAACCTCGCCCCGGCCGATCTGCCGAAGGCGGGGCCGGGGCTCGACCTGGCGACCGCCGCCGCACTGATCGCCGCCTCCGGTCAGCTGCCCGAGGGGCTGAACTCGAGCTTCGCCCTGGCGGGGGAGCTTGCCCTCGATGGGTCGGTGCGCCCGATCGCCGGGGTGCTGGCGATGGCCGAGGCGGCGCGGGCGGCGGGCAGCGAGCGGCTGGTGGTGGCCGACGCCAACGGTCCCGAGGCGGCGCTGGTCGACGGGCTGGAGGTGCTGCCGCTGGAGTGTCTCGATCAGTTGCCGGCGCTGCTTCGCGGTGAGTGGGAGCCGGCGGCGCCCGAGCCGCTGGCGCTGGCCGGGCCGACGGCCGGCCCCGACATCGTCGATCTGCGCGGCCAGCCGGGCCTGCGGCGGGCGCTCGAGGTCACCGCCGCCGGTGGCCACAGCCTGCTGATGATCGGCCCACCGGGAGCCGGCAAGTCGCTGGCCGCCCGCCGGCTGTCCTCGCTGCTGCCACCGCTGGAGCGCGCCGAGGCGCTCGAGGTGGCGAGGATCGCCAGCATCGCGGGGCGGCTCAACGGCGGCCCTTCGATCAGGCGCCCGTTCCGAGCGCCGCACCACTCGATCTCCAGCGCCGGCCTGGTCGGGGGCGGTAACCCACCGCGGGCCGGGGAGGTGACGCTGGCCCATCGCGGCCTGCTGTTCCTCGACGAGTTGGGCGAGTTCGGGCGCGCGGCGCTGGAATCTCTGCGCGCCCCGCTCGAGGACGGGACGGTGACGGTGACGCGGGCTGCTCGCACGGTCGAGCTTCCCTGCCGTTTCATGCTCGTCGCAGCGGCCAACCCCTGTCCGTGCGGCCGCGGGGAAGGCGATGAGCGCTGCCGCTGCACCCCGCAGACGATGCGCCGCTACGAGGTGAAGCTGACCGGTGCGCTGGCCGACCGCATCGACATCTGGAAGGGCGTGGCGCAGCCGAGCGCCGAGGCGATGGACGGCGCCGCCGGCGAGCGCTCGGCGGCGGTGCGCGAGCGGGTCTGTGCCGCCCGGGCGCGGCAGGCCGAGCGGCTCGGACCGCATCGTTGCAACGCCGACCTTGCCCCCGCGGAGCTGCGCCGCATCGAGATCGAGGCGTCCGCCCGCACCCTGCTCGTCGAGCAGCACCGGGCAATGGCCCTGAGCGGGCGCGGACACGACAGGGTCCTGCGGGTAGCGCGCACGATCGCCGACCTCGCGCAAGCGAAGGCAATCGGCCCCGATCACATGCAGGAGGCGCTCGGGTTGAGGCGACCGGCGTGACCGCGACCCGGTCGCAGGCGCCGCGGGCCTGCGAGACATGCCTGCGCCGCCTGCAACTGCTCGGGGTGTTGACCCCATTCATCGAGAAGGTCGCGACCGGCGAGCCGGGTGGGCGATCGGCGGAGCTGCTGGCGCTCGCCGACGACGCCCTGGCGCGGGCGGTGGCCGGCCGTAAGGCCGAGCGTTTGCTCGCCGAGGCGGCGGGGGCCGAGCCCGCTGTGCTGCGCCGCCGCCTTCGCGAGGCCGACTGCTGGGCCGTCTGTCGCCACCACGATGCCTACCCGGAGGCGCTGCGCGACGCGGGCGACGCGCCGCCGGCCATGGTCGGGCGCGGAGACCCGGCCGGGCTGGGGCGGCTGCGACCCGAAGGCACCGTGACGGTGGTGGGGGCGAGGCGCGCCACCTCGTACGGTCGCGAGATCGCCCGCACCCTCGCCCGCGAGCTGGCTGGTGCGGGGTTCGCCGTCGTCAGCGGACTTGCCTGGGGCATCGACGGCGCCGCGCATGAGGGGGCACTCGACGGCGGCTTTACCGCCGCCGTTCTGGGTTGCGGGGCCGACGTCGCCTACCCGCTCCATCACCGGGGCCTCTACGAGCGAGTCCGCGAGCACGGGCTGATCCTCTCCGAGCTGCCACCGGGTACGGGCGCCTGGCGCTGGGCCTTCCCGGCCCGTAACAGGATCATGGCGGCGCTTGGGGCTATGACGATCGTGGTCGAGGCGGCCGGGCGCTCCGGCTCGCTGATCACCGCCGAGCTCGCCTCCGATCTGGGCCGCGAGGTTGGGGCCATGCCTGGCCCGGTCAGCGCCCGGATGTCCGCCGGGACCAACCAGCTGATCGCCGACGGGGCCCGACTGGTGCGCGATGCCGAGGACGTCCTAGATGCCCTGATCGGTCCCGGCGCGCGACGACCGGTGCTGGGCGGCCCGGCGCTCGACCCTGGGCTCGCCGCGGTGCTGGACCGGGTCGAGGACGGCGACGCGGACTCCGACTCGATCGCGGTCGCGCTGGGACGCGGCGGCGACGAGGCGACCGCAAACCTGGCGCGGCTCGAGCTGCTCGGCTACCTGCAGCGCTCCTTCGCCGGCGTCTACTCGCGCACGGCGCTGCCGCGGCCAGACGATGCAGTCGCGGTGACCGACCATCTAGCCTGACCATGTGAGCAACGAACGCCCACCCGCGGTGCTCTCGATCGCCGGCTCGGACTCGGGCGGTGGCGCCGGGATCCAGGCCGACCTGAAGGCTTTCGCCGCCTGCGGCGTGCACGGGATGACCGCGATCACCGCGATCACGGCCCAGAACACGGTCGGCGTCAGCCGCATCGACCAGGTGGCGCCGTCGATGATCATCGAGCAGGTGCGCGCGGTGGTCGAGGACATCGGGGTCGACGCTGTGAAGATCGGCATGCTCGGCAGCGTGGAGACGATCGACGCGGTCGTCGAGGCGCTCGGTTCGGTCGGCGACGCGCCGGTCGTGCTCGATCCGGTGATGGTGGCCGAGAGTGGCGCCGTATTGCTCGATCCCGAGGCGTGCAGCGCCCTGGTCGAGCGGGCATTGCCGTTGGCCAGCGTCGCCACCCCGAACCTCGCCGAGGCGCGTGAGCTGACCGGGCTCGGCGAGGGGGCCTCCCAGGATGAGCTGGCGCGAGCGGTGCGGTCCCTGGGCCCCGACGCGGTGGTGGTCACCGGCGGCCACAGCGAGGACGGCGCCGACCTCTTCTTCGACGGGGCAGAGGCGGTTTCGATTCCCGGCCCCCGCCATCCCGACGGCGCTTCGCACGGCTCCGGCTGCACCCACTCCTCGGCGCTTGCGGCGGGCCTGGCGCTCGGCGATTCTCCGCTTCAGGCCGCTCAGCGGGCGCGCGAGCTGGCGGCCGCGGCGGTCGCAGCGGGGCTTGCCGGCATCGGCGCGGGATCCGGTCCGGTCGACGCGCGCGGGGTCGCGGAGCGCTCCTCGCTTGCCGGCAGCATTGCGCCGGGAACCGGGAGCGGCATAATCCAGCCATGAAGTTCGTCCGCATGAAGCCTGGACACGGAGACGTCCTGCTTGCCGAGGGAGACGTCGAGGTTGCCGAAGACGAGCAGCGCCTGATCGAGGAGTTCCGGCGCCAGCTCGACGAGGGGATGTGGGCCGCGGTGCCCTCGGGCGAGGACAGCGGGCGCCACGAGGCGACGATGGTGCGCGACTTCTCTGAGGTCCCGCGCGAGGCCGATCGGGTGATCTTCTTCCCGAAGGCCGCCGGGGGACGTTAGAAGCCGGTGGCGGTCGCGGCGGCCGCGTTTCTGCTAGCGCTTGCGCTGCTCGCCGCGCTGGCGTTCGGCCCCGATCTGCGCAAGCGGCTACGCAAGCAAGCGCGTTCGCGAAGCACAGTGCGGCGGGACGCATATGACCCTGGCCGCGAGCGCCGGGCCGAGCTGAAGGCCCGTGAGCTTCTGCACTCGGTGGTCGGGGATGAGCTTTACGCGATGTACCGCGAGCTCGGCTTCATCCGCGTGTCGGGCGGCGGTGAGCCGCGCAGCGGATACGGATACCTGCTCTACCCGCACCGCCCGATCGTCGCCTACGAGGAGCGCAGCGGCGAGCTGCTCAACGAGTACTGCGTCGTCTTCCCGGATCGGAGCGAGCCGTCAGCGGACGGGCGCCTGCCCGACTCCGACGACGTGCTCGCCAAGTGGATGGCCCTGAGCGGCGACGAGCGGCGGCTGATCGCCGACGCCAACATGCACGTCCCGGGGCGCCAGCTCGACCCGATGCAGGTGCGGCGCGATCTACTGCGACTGCGCGAGTGGGAGGGACGGCGGCGCAGCGAGGCGGTGACGGCATGAGCTCGAACGGCCAGCGGGCGACGGCGCTCCCGCGCCCGCGCTCCAGCGCCGTCTTCGACGGGCCGGACCGCGCCCACGCCCGCGCCTACATGAAGGGAATCGGGTTCGACGACGACGCGCTCAGCCGCCCGACGATCGGCGTCGCCAACACCTGGATCGAGGCGATGCCCTGCAACTTCCATCTGCGCGGGCTTGCCGCGCGGATCAAGGAGGGCGTGAGGGCCGCGGGCGGCACCCCGATGGAGTTCAACACGATCGCGATCTCCGACGGGATCACGATGGGCACCAAGGGGATGAAGACCTCGCTGGTCAGCCGCGAGGTGATCGCCGACTCGATCGAGCTGACCGCGCGCGGCTACCAGTTCGACGCGCTGGTGGCGCTTTCGGGCTGCGACAAGACGATCCCCGGCTGCGTCATGGCCCTGATCCGCCTCGATATACCGGCGGCGATGCTCTACGGCGGCTCGATCGCGCCGGGTCACTGGCACGGCCACGACGTCACCATCGTCGACGTCTTCGAGGCGATCGGCGCCCACGCGGCCGGCAATATGAGCGACGAGGACCTGAGCGAGCTGGAGGGCGTGGCCAGCCCCGGGGCCGGGGCCTGCGGGGGCCAGTTCACCGCCAACACGATGGCCTGCGCGTTCGAGGCGATGGGGATCTCCCCAGGGGGATCGTCGATGGTGCCGGCCGAGGACGCCACCAAGGAAGAGGTCGCGGAGCAGATCGGCGAGCTGGTCATGCGGGTGCTGTCGGAGGACCTGCGCCCGAGCCGGATCATCACGCGCGAGTCGTTGGAGAACGCGATCGCCTGCGTCTGCGCGTCGGGTGGCTCCACCAACGGCGTCCTTCACCTGCTCGCCGTGGCGCGCGAGTCGGGGATCGAGCTTTCGATCGACGACTTCGAGCAGATCTCGCGGCGCACTCCGCTGCTCGCCGATCTGAAGCCCGCTGGGCGCTTCGTCGCCACCGACCTCTACGCGGCCGGCGGCGTGCCGCTGATCCTCAACAGGCTCGACGAGGCGGGACTGCTGCACGCCGACGCGATGACCGTCACGGGTCAGAAGATCGGCGAGATCGCCGCCTCGGCGCAGGAAACCGAAGGGCAGGAGGTGGTTCGCCCGCTGTCCGATCCGCTTAAGTCCGAGGGCGGCTTTGCGATCCTGCGGGGCAACGTGGCCCCGGAGGGGTCGGTGGTGAAGCTGGCCGGTACCGAGCGCCACAGCCAGAGCGGCCCGGCGCGGATCTTCGAGTCCGAGGAGGAGTGCTTCCGCGCCGTCAAGGAGCAGCGCATCGAGCCTGGCGACATCATCGTGATCCGCAACGAGGGCCCCGCCGGCGGGCCGGGCATGCGCGAGATGCTCCACGTCACCGCGGCGATCGTCGGCGAGGGGCTGGGCGAGGAGGTGGCGCTGCTGACCGACGGCCGCTTCTCGGGCGCCACGCACGGCCTGATGGCCGGCCACGTGGCCCCGGAGGCGATCAAGGGTGGTCCGATCGCGGCGCTGCGCGAGGGCGACCGGCTCACGCTCGACGTTGACGGGCGGCGCATCGACGTCGATCTGACCGACGAGCAGATCGCCCAGCGGATCGCCGACTACAACTCGCCGCCACCCGAGTACCGCAGCGGCGTGATGGCCAAGTACGCGGCCAGCGTCGGCTCCGCCTCCGAGGGCGCGGTCACCTCTTAGGCTCGCTCAGCCGCTCCCGGCCAGGAACCGGTCCAGCAGGCGGTTGAATCGGACCGGCCGCTCGACCATCGGCAGGTGGCCGCAGCCGTCGAAGATCTCGAGCTGGGAGCCGCGAATCAATCGCGCGTATTCGAGCGCGTCGCTGACCGGGACCACGAGGTCGTTGCGACCCCAGACGATCAGGGTCGGAGTCTCGACGTCCTCGAGGCGGTCGAGGATGTCGTAGCCAGGGAGCCCGCTGATAGCAGCGACCAGTCCCGGTGAGTGCATCCCGCCCTGGACGATCTCCCAGATCAACTCGCGCGGCAGCCGGCCGGGGTAGCGGAAGAGCTGGCGGACCATGCGATTGCGCAGCCGCGGCCGGCGCAGGGCCCTCTGCTGGTAGCGCAGGGCCAGGGGTGCGGCCGCCCGCGCCATCCGCCCGACGGTTTCGGCGGGGGCCTTCGCCATTCGCGCGTGGGAGACGCCGGCCGCCGAGACCAGGACCAGCTTCTGGACAGTCGTCGGTTCGCTGACGGTGACCTCCGCGGCAATGAATCCACCCATCGAATTGCCGACCAGCGGGACCGGCCCGAGGTCGAGCGCACCGCAGAGCGCGTTGACCAGGGCGCCGTAGGACTGGATCGAGATCTGCCAGCCGGGGACCGGGCTGTCGCCGAACCCGGGCAGGTCGAGGGCGATGACGCGATGCCCGCGGGCGAGGTGGGGGATGTTCTCTAGCCAGTTCTCCCAACAGCCCCCGAGCCCGTGGATCAGGATCAGCGGCGGCCCGTCGCCGACTTCGATGTAGTTGACCGGCGTTCTCGCCGGATCGATTGGGCTCCCGGGATGCGCCTCGATTCCGGACGTGTCGAGCTCGATCTGGCGCAGGTGCTGGCGCCAGTCGATCTCGAGCCACTCGGGGCTCGGGTCGCCGTACGGGTCGGGCCCGTCGGCCGGGGTCGCGTCCGGCCGCTGCTGCCACGGTCCGCCGGCGACCCAGACCGCACCGCGCTCGGACCGCTGTCTCTGCGCCACGCTAGTGGCCCTTCACGCTACGCGTACCCCATCCGCTCGAGGGTGGGGATCTCGCGTATCTGCGGCGGCTGCAGGTGGTCCCAGAGGATCCCGCGTGGCCGCTCGTACTGGTGCTCGACCTCGATAGCGGCGCGCGGCGTGGCGACCAGGTCGACCGGCAGATCGTGGGCGGTCATCATCAGATGGTCGTGGACGATCTGGATTGGGTGCACGGTCGTCGCCACCGTTGTGTGCTCGTCGATTCGACCGGCCTCGATCAGGATCCCGTACTCGAGATCGGAGAAGCCGCCGCCCTTTCCGACCCGGGCGCCGCTGAGGTTGACGGCCACCGATCCGCAGAGCACGAAGTCGATCTCCGGCAGGTCGTCGACGGCTACCACCCGGCCGTGGCGCAGCGCCCCCTTGATCGTCGCCGCCTCGCGGGTCGCCTGCTTGGAGAGGCGCTTGGGGTCGAGCAGCCGGAACGGGTGCGGATCGCGCAGGCGCGGCACCGCCATGATCAGCGTCTTTCCCTCCTCCAGGGCGGCGCGGCGGGCGTGGGTCTGGGGCGAGTCGGGGTTGGCCTTGATCACCCGGGCTCGCTTCCAGAGTCGATGCCCGGCGAGTCGCTCGGCAGCCAGCTTGGCGCCGGCGAAGTTCGGGATCCGTCCCTCCGCGCCCGGGAACCGCGAGACGCCCTGGCGATCCATCGCCTTCCAGATCTCCTGCCGGGCCTTGTCCTTGGATCGCACGGGTCCGAAACATATCGGCGCCCCGCGGCTGCCAGAATTACGCTCTCGTATCTTGGCGTAACGTCAGCACATGACCCCAGAGCGCACATCCCTGGCAGGGATTCCGGCTTCCGTGGAGCAGCCGCAGGGCGGCCTGCCCGCGTTGCGCGACCGAGATCTGTTGCCCGCGATCGAGCCGGAGCGCCGCATCAACGACTGGGGGCGCTCGGAGCGCATCGAGGGGGTCTTCGACCGCACCGTGGTCGAGTTCTTCTACCGCTACTGGTTCCGGGCCGAGGTCGAGGGGATCGAGAACGTGC
>JBBPIN010000023.1:4182-42141 GCA_038040285.1 Actinomycetota bacterium | reverse complement strand
GATGAACTTGGACACATTCGCTTGATTCGTCTCACATCGGGTGCTGCCATGAATGCGATTGAGCAAGCTGGCCGACATGCGGCGCCGAGCCGTGCTGCGCGATGCACAAGCCATGCTGGTTGGTGCACGACTCCGGCGCAGATTGAGCGTAGGTGATCGTCGTGTGCGCGATCGACGACAGCGAGGGCGGCGCAGGAGTGATCGCGTCGTTGTCAGCGACCCCGAGCGGGTGTAGAGTCGCGTCAACAGAAATGGGGCCGGCGTGCGCGAAACACCCGGCCCCTGGCACCAGGGTCAGTTTCCCAAGCCCCGGTGCGAGGGGAAGGTTATTCGCCCGCGGTCCCTCAAGCGAGAGGGGAGAATCATGGACGAAGTATCCGAAGTCCGCAGGATCATCGCCGAGGCGGACCCTGACTTCGGCTGGGATGGTCCGCCATCCGAGCCGGAAGAAGGAGTGTTCGGAGATCCGGTGCGCTGGGGGCTTCACGACCTCTGCGAACACCTGAGCGATCTCGTGGAGTGGAACCCGGATGCGGAGCCGGATGAGTGGGCGGCGGAAGCGCGTCGCTGCTCCGTTGCGTTTGCCCGCTTCGCGAACCTATTCGACCTACGGCACCGCGCGCTTGGCGCGGCCCGTCAGGGGTGAGCCTGATGGCCGAGGCGGTCCGCCCGATGCAACCCAAACTGCAACCCAACGGCCAATAACGGGCCGATACAGGACGACACGGAACGGCAGGGACGGTCGCCAATCCCGTGCTACGAAGCCAAATCCGGTACGGGACGATACGGACCGTCACGAACCCGGGCGGACTCTTAATCTCAAGGTTGAAGGTTCGAGTCCTTCACGGCCCATCGATTCAACCGCCGACAGGCGCTACGCGTGAGCAGCTTCCGCGACGCGCTCCGGGGTGCGGACGCAGTTTCGACCCGCGGCCTTGGCCGCATACAGCGCTTCGTCGGCCTCGGCGAAGACGCTGCGGTATTCAAACGGCGCACCGCCGCTGGAGGCGACTTCGCCGAGGGTCTCGAGGTGAGCGGGTACCACCTGCACTTCATCACCGACGATCGAAGCAGGGTGGCCACGTGCGAGCCGCACGCCAGCCCGGGTCCGAGTCCAGATCGGCCCCTCCAACGACCTCCATGTCGAGCTGCCGCCGGGCATCGACCTCTCCGGTTCCGATCTGGCGGAGTCGACCCGCGAGGCGCTGGACCGCGCCGAGCACTCAGGCTAGGCCCCCTCCAGGCGGTGCTCGCCTGGGCACACATGCGGTTCGCCTGACTGTTGGTCAGTAGCCGTGCGCGAGCCGGCGGCGCTCAAGGAACCGCGGCAGGTGCCAAGCATGATTAGGCAGAAGGTCCGTGATGGCATCCGATGCGATAACCGAGAGGGGCGGCGGCACGCCATCGCAGTTGCGCGGCGAGATACCGCGCTCGCTCGCCGAGCCACGCGAGCGACTCGAGATGCTCTGCGACCCAGGTTCCTTGCGTACCCTGCGCTCCGGCGTCCTGTCGCGCAACATCGAGGGCCAGCCGGGCGACGGTGTGTTGGTCGGCGTCGGGCGGGTCAGCGGCCGGCCGCTGGTCTGCTACGCGGAGGACCCGAGCTTTATGGGCGGCGCTGGGCGAGACCCATGCCGACTCGATCGTTCGCGCCCTGGAGCTGGCGAGCTGCGCCGGGACCCCGATCGTCGGCTTCGTCGAGTCGGGCGGCGCCCGCCTCCAGGAGGGCCACGCTGCATTGGCTGGCTACGGTCGGATCTTCCGGGCCAGCGTCAAGCTGTCGCGTCGCGTCCCCCAGATCTCGATCGTCGCCGGAGTCTCCGCGGGTGGCGGCTCCTACGCCCCGGCGCTCACCGACTTCGTGGTGATGACCGACGAGGCGCGGATGTTCCTCACCGGACCAAGGGTGGTGCGATGGGCGCTGGGTGAGAACGTCTCGATGGAGGAGCTGGGCGGTCCCCGGATTCAGGAGCGAAACGGCGTCTGCCAACTGGTTGCCGACGACGACGAGCAGGCGGTGCAGCGTGTTCGTCAGCTGGTCGGCTTCCTGCCGCAGACGATCGGCGACCGTCCACCGCGCGCCGAACCGGTCCCAGCACCGCTTCTCGACCCCTCGCCGCTGGTGCCCGCAGAGGCCCGCCGCGTCTATGACGTCCGCGATGTCGCGCGGGGGATCACCGACGCCGAAAGCCTGCTCGAGCTGGGGGCGCCCTGGGCAAAGAACATGGTCACCGCCCTGGACCGCATCGAGGGCCAGCCGGTCGGGATAGTCGCCAACCAGCCGCGCCAGCTCGGCGGCGTGATCGACGCGGCTGGCTCCGAGAAGGCGGCGCTGTTCGTCAACTCGTGCAACCGCTTCGGGCTGCCGCTTGTCGTGCTCGTCGACACACCGGGGTTCATGCCCGGCCGACGCCAGGAAGCGGCCGGCGTGATCCGCCACGGAGCGTCGCTGCTGCGCGCCTTCGCCAGCGCCTCGGTGCTGCGGCTCACGGTCGTGCTTCGCAAGGCCTACGGCGGCGCGGTGATCACGATGAACTCCAAGGACCTCGGCGCTGACGCCGTCTTCGCCTGGCCGGGAGCGGAGATCGGGATCATGTCCGCTTCGGAGGCGGTGAGGATCGTCGATCGGCGCAGGCTCGAAGCCGAGGACCCGCACGACACCTTGCACGCGGCGCTCACCGCCGCCTACGCCCAGGAGCATCTGGTCGCCGACGTGGCTGCCGCCAGCGGCTTCGTCGACGAGGTGATCGAGCCGGCCGAGACCCGCGAGCGCCTTGCCTGGACGCTGACCGCCCGGGCGGGGCGCTGAGCGGAGACATCGAGAACGCCGGCTAACCTCGGGCGAACCTCTCGTGCTCCTCGACAGCAAGCGCATCCTGATCACCGGCGTCGTTGACCGCCACAGCATCGCCTACGCGATCGCCGAACAGGCGCAGCGACAGGGAGCCGAGGTCCTGCTGTCCAGCTTCGGCCGGGTTCGGCGGATCACCGAGCGGGCCGCTTCGGGGCTTCCGGATCCCCCCGAGGTCCTGGAGCTCGACGTCACTCGCCCCGAGGACTTCGCCGCCCTGCGCGATGAGCTCGAGCGGCGTTGGGGTGGCTTGGACGGCGCCGTCCACGCGATCGCGTTTGCACCCCCTGACGCGATCAGCGGCGACTTCGTCTCGACGCCGCTGGAGAGCGCCACCAAGGCCTTCGAGGTCAGCGCCTTCTCGCTGAAGGCGCTTGCCGAGGCTCTTCTGCCGCTGCTCGAAGGCCAAGGCACCGACGGTGACTCGGGGAGCATCGTCGCGCTCGACTTCGACGCCCAGTTCGCCTGGCCGTCCTATGACTGGATGGGGGTCTCGAAGGCAGCCCTGGAATCGGTGGCGCGCTACCTTGCCCGCGACCTCGGCCCGCGCGGCGTGAGGGTCAACCTGATCGCCGCAGGCCCGCTCCAGACGGTTGCCTCCAGCAGCATCGATGGCTTCAAGGCCCTGGTCGCGGATTGGCTCGACCAGGCACCGCTGGGCTGGGACGTGAAGGACGCCGGCCCCGTGGCCGAGGCCGCGGCCTTCATGCTGTCGGACCTGTCGCGCGGGATCACCGGCGAGATCCTCCACGTAGACGGGGGCTTTCACGCCATGGGTGGCGACCTGCCCGACGCCCCACCTGGCAGCTAGCGCCGCGTTCGCCGGACGCTAACGGACGTGGTCCCTGGCGCCGGAGATCCGGTAGTTCAGGTACCAGACGAAGTGGCGGGCCGCGTGAACACCGGCGACAGTTGGCCTGAAAATCCTCCTCATCGACCTCAATCCTATTTCGGGAAACGGTCGTGACGCAGGGGTCAGTTACCCAAACTCCGAATACTGAACCGGGGCCGTCCCTAGAATTTCGCGCAATGAAGGTTGGAATCATCGGACTCGGATACGTCGGCCTGCCGCTCGCCGTTGCCTTCGCGGAGGCTGACCACGAGGTCGTGGGCCTCGACGCCGACCCGGGCAAGCTGGAAAGCCTCGGCGAGGGCCGAAGCTATGTGGAGGACGTGCCGTCCTCTGCGATCGAGCAGGCCGGCGAGCGCCTCCACGCCACCGCTCGCTACGGCGACCTCGCCTCCTGCCACGCGGTGATCATCTGCGTGCCCACACCTCTCACCAGCTCCCGGGAGCCGGACCTCTCGCACCTGATCGATGCGGCCCAGTCGCTCTCCTCGGTGCTGCAGCCTGAGCAGCTTGTGGTCCTCGAGTCCACGACCTACCCCGGGACCACGCGCGAGCGACTGCGTCCGCTCCTCGAGGAGTCCGGGTTGGCCGCGGGGCGAGACTTCTACCTTGCGTTCTCCCCCGAACGGATCGACCCGGGCCGAACCGATTACACGATCCGCACCACGCCGAAGCTGGTCGGTGGACTGACCCCGGCCTGCACCGAGCGAGCTGCAGCGCTCTACGGGGAGATCTGCGAGCGGGTGGAGACGCTGTCGACCCCTGAGGCGGCGGAGCTGGCGAAGCTGCTCGAGAACATCTTCCGCTCCGTCAACATCGCGCTGGTCAACGAGCTGGCGCAGCTCTGTGACCGGCTTGGGGTCGACGTCTGGGAGGTGGTCGACGCAGCCGCCACGAAGCCGTTCGGCTTCATGCGCTTCGACCCGGGCCCGGGCATGGGCGGACACTGCCTCCCCGTCGACCCCTTCTATCTCGCCTTCAAGGCCCGCGAGCACGACTTCTACCCCGAGTTCATCGAGCTTGCCGGGAAGATCAACCAGGCCCAGCCGCAGTTCTGCGCCGAGAAGATCGACCGGGCGCTCAACGACGCCGGCAAGCCGGTCAAAGGCTCGCGCGTGCTGCTGATCGGAGTCAGCTACAAGCCCGGAGTCGGCGACATTCGGGAGTCCCCGGCGCTGAAGATCATGCGGCTGCTGGGCGAGCTCGGCGCGGAGCTCTCCTACCACGATCCCCACGTGCCGGAGCTGCGCGACTTCGACCTTCGCTCCGTCTCGCTCGACGAGGAGGCCGCCGGCGCCGACCTGGTGGCGATCGTCACCGCGCACCCCGAGGTCGACTACGAAAAGCTCGTCGCTGACGCTCAGCTTGTGGTCGACTTCCGCGGCGTCACCCGCGGGATCTCGGCCGACAACCTGGTTCGCCTGTAGCGGCGTCATGGCTGGACCATTGCGCAAGCGGCTGAGCCGGCGGGCCCGCGCGAGGGCGCGCTGGCGCTGGCGCCGTTCCGAGCAGATCACGGCCGGCCTCGCGGCGGTCGCGTTCGCCAGCGCCGGCACGGTGCTGGCCGGACAGTTCGCCCGCATGTTGAGCCGTCGGGCATCGGGCAGTGACGAGGGTGACGGGGTGATCGACGCCGCCCCGGCGGCGGCGTTGGACACGGTCGGGGTGGCGGTCGAGGGCTATGCGGCGGCGCCGCGCTCGGAGACCGTGCTGTTCAACCTGCTGTCGGGCTTTCTCGGCGCCTTCGGCTTCGTGCGGCTTTCGACCTACGGCATTCGCGGCGGCTGGTGGCCGCTCAGCAACACCAGCGTCGGGGGCCGTCACATCCACCACTTCGTCCCCGGCATCCTGATCTCGTTCACCTCCGGGACAGTCGCGCTTCTGACCGACAACCAGGAGATCGAAGACCGCCTCGCGGTCCCGATGGGTATCGGGATGGGCCTCACATTCGACGAGGCCGCGCTGTTGCTCGACCTGCGCGACGTCTATTGGACGCGCCAGGGATTGCTCAGCGTCCAGCTCAGTCTCGGTCTGAGCGCGATTCTCGGCTCGGCGATCCTCTTGATGCGCATGCTCCAGCGCGGTGAGCTTCGCCAGGAGGCGACGGGGGCGATCCCGAAGGGCGTCCCGGGCCACGGCCTCAGCGCCTGATCGGCGAGCCGTCAGTCGGTCAGGCGGCCTTGAGCGCCGGGCGCTCGCCCATCCAGACGACCTGCTCGCGGTCCGGCCCGACCCCGACGAGACGGATCGGCACGCCGACGAACTCGCTCACGAAGGCCAGGTAGTCGCGCGCCTGCGGCGGAAGGTCCGATTCGTCTCGGCACTCGCCGAGCTCGCCCGAGAAGCCGGGCAATTCCTCGTACTCGGCCTGCGCCCCGTGCAGGATCGACTGGTGGTAGGGGAACTCCTCCAGCGCCGCACCCTCGCTGGAGCGGTAGCGGACCGCGACCCGCAACGAGTCGATGCCGGCCAGCACATCGAGCTTGGTGACTGCAAGGGCCGTCATCGTATTCAGTCGCACCGCGTAGCGCAGCGCCACCAGATCGAGCCAGCCGCAGCGCCGCTCGCGCCCGGTGGTGGTCCCGAACTCGTGCCCCCGCTCAAGCATGAGGCGCCCGGTCTCGTCCTCGAGCTCGGTCGGGAAGGGACCGGCGCCGACCCGGGTGGCGTAGGCCTTGGCGACGCCCCAGACCTCGTCGATGTCGCCTGGCCCGATCCCGGCCCCGACGCACGCGGCGCCCGCGACCGGATTGGAGGAGGTGACGAAGGGATAGGTGCCGTGGTCGAGGTCCAGCAGCGTGCCCTGGGCGCCCTCGAGGATCACCGTTCGGCCGCCGTCGAGCGCCTCCCAGCAGAGGTGTGCGGTGTCGGCGATGTACGGCTCGAGCCGGTGCCCGTATGAGCTGTATTCCTCGGTCATCGCGTGCAGGTCGAGCGCGGGGTCCTTCTCGTAGGGACGCAGCGCGGACCGCTTCGGCTCCAGCGCCGCCATGATCTTCTTGCGCAGGATCTTCTCGTCGAGCAGGTCCTGGACCCGGATCCCGAGCCGCGACGCCTTGTCCGCGTAGCAGGGGCCGATGCCGCGCCGCGTGGTGCCGATCGAGAGCTTGCCCAGCTTCGCCTCACCGGCGGTGTCGAGCAGCACGTGGTAGGGCATGATCAGATGCGCGTTGGCCGAGATCCGCAGGCTGCTGACGTCGACGCGCCGGCGCCGCAGGTCGTCGAGCTCCTGCCACAGCACCCGGGGGTCGAGAACCACCCCGTTACCGATCGCGCAGATCTTGTCGCGGTAGAGGATCCCCGAGGGGATGAGGTGGAACTTGAAGGTCTCGCCGTCGCGGATGATCGTGTGGCCGGCGTTGTTGCCGCCCTGAAAGCGCACGATCATGTCCGCGCGCTCGGCGAGGAGGTCTGTGACCTTCCCCTTTCCTTCGTCGCCCCACTGGGCGCCGACTATGACGAGACCGGGCATAGCGGGGGGATTATGAGCGAATTAGGACGCGCCGCTGACCTGGATCCGCCGGTCCTCGCCGAACAGCGGCAGGGGATCGCCGCAGATCTCGACCAGGCGCGAGACGGTGCGGGGGCCGATTTGGTCCTCGAGCGCCGCCTCGGCGAGATTTGTCGTCACCAGGATCGAGCGCTGCGCCTCGTATCGCTCGTTGATCAAGGCGTAGAGCTGCTCCAGCACCCAGTCGGAGCGCTTCTCGGCGCCGAGGTCGTCGATGTGCAGCAGATCGACCGAGGTGAGGAGCTCGAACAGCGCCAGGTAGGAGTCCTGGCCGGCCTCGGCGTCGTAGGTGCGGCGGATCCGCGCCAGCAGCTTCGGCAGCGAGTAGATCGCCACCGTGCGCCCCGCTGCCAGGGCCGCCTTGGAGACCAGCATCGCGAGGGTCGTCTTGCCGGTGCCGGTGTCACCCATCAACCACAGCCCGCGCCCGGCGTCGAGGTTGGCGGCGAGGTCCTCGGTAAAGGAGCGCACCACCCGCACCACCATCGGCTCGATCTCGGTGACCGGCGGGCGCTCGAACGAGACCCCGCGGTACTTGGCCGGGATCACCGAAGCGACGCCGCGGTTGCGGGCTCTGCGCATCCGGTCCGCGCGGCACTCGCAGGGACGGGCGACGTCCTCCGGCCCGAGGATCCAGCCGGAGCCGTCGCAGACGCCGAGCGGGCAGGCGCGCTCTGACTCAACCTGCGCTTCGGAGGCGCGAGCCATCTAGAACGCTGGCCCCTCGGCCGCCGAGCTCTCGAGCGGCTCTTCATCGGCCGGCTGCTCTCCGGCCGGCTGCTCGATCGGCTGGTCCTGGCCGCTGTAGTCGGCGAACTTCGGGAACCGGTCCAGGAACACCAGGCGCTTGACGCCGACAGGCCCGTTTCGGTGCTTGGCGATGATCACTTCGGCGATGCCGGTTGGCTCGTAGTCGGGGTCTCGCTGGCCGTATGCGTCCTCGCGATAGAGGAACGCGACGAGGTCGGCGTCCTGCTCGATCTGACCGGACTCCCGCAGGTCGGAGAGCTGCGGCCGGGGCGGTTGGCGCTGCTCGGGGGCGCGGGAGAGTTGCGAGATCGCGATCACCGGAACGTGCAGCTCGCGGGCCAGGATCTTCAGCCCGCGGCTCATCTGTCCCACCTGCTCGACCCGGTTGGCGCGCGGGTCGTCGGCGCGCATCAGCTGCAGGTAGTCGACGATCACGAGGCCCAGCCCGCCCTGGGATTGCGCCTGCGCGTGCAGCCTCCGCGCCTTGGCGCGCAGATCGAGGATGCCGAGGTCGGAGGAGTCGTCAAACCACAGTGGCGCCTCCTCCAGCTCGTTGGCCGCGCGCAGGACCTTTGGCCAATCGCGCTGGGAGACCTTGCCCTTGCGCAGCCGATCGCCGGCGATTCGCGCCCGGCAGGCGATGAAGCGCTGGGCGAGTTCGACCTCCGACATCTCGAGCGAGAAGAATGCGACCGGGAGCCCCTGCTTGACCGCGACGTTCTCGGCGATGTTCGCCACCCAGGCGCTCTTTCCCATCGCCGGGCGGGCGGCGATCACGATCAGATTGCCTGGTTGAAAGCCGCCAGTCAGGCCGTCTATGTCTCCGAAGCCCGACGCGGTGCCCACCAGGTCGATGTCGCCGCGGGAGAGCTTTTCGAGGCGATCGACTTCATCGTGGAGGATCTCGTTGATGCGGCGGAAGTCGCTCGCCTGCTCCTCGTGGGCGACCTCGAACAACAGCCGCTCGGCGTCCTCGGCGAGCTGGCGCGGCTCGCTGTCGCGCTCCCGCACCCATTCCTGGATCCGCCCGCCGGCGCCGAGCAGGCGGCGCAGCAGCGAGTTCTCCTGCACGATGCGGGCGTGATGGGCGGCGTTGCCGACCGCGGCGACGCTCGCCGCAAGCTCGGAGACGTAATGGCGGTCGCCCGCCTTCTCTAGCTCCCCGCGTCCCTTCAACGACTCGATCACCGAGAGCTCGTCGGTGGGGCTCGACTTTCCGTAGAGGTCGTAGAGGCAGGCGAAGATCGCGCGATGGCGGTCGAGGTAGAAGTCCTCGGCCTTCAGCTTCACCTCGTCGATGACCGGCGAGACCGCCGACTCGGAGACCATCATCGCGCCGAGCACCGAGCGCTCGGCGTCGAGGTTCTGGGGTGGGACGTTTGCGGATTGCGACTGGGCCATCTGTACTTCAGTAAAGGCCGCGCGGCGGCGGATTCATCCCGCCCCAGCCGGATTGATGAAAGAAACCATGGTCCGCGCCCACATGTGTGGCGCGTTTCACCAAACGCCGGGAAAAATCTCTGCGACTACTTCTCTTCGGCGACGATCGTCTTGACGCTGGCGGTGACCCCGCCGGCCACCTCGACGTCGACCATGTAGGTGCCGATCTCGTGGATCGGCTCCTCGAGCTGGATCTTGCGGTGGTCGATCTTCAGATCACGCGCGTCGCGGATTCCGTCCGCGATCTCCTTCGAGGTCACCGAGCCGAACAGCTTGCCGTCCTCGCCGGCTCGGTGATGGATC
This sequence comes from Actinomycetota bacterium, assembly GCA_038040285.1. Classification (GTDB taxonomy): domain Bacteria; phylum Actinomycetota; class Thermoleophilia; order Solirubrobacterales; family 70-9; genus Mayfieldus. The sequence continues at coordinate 32,436 of JBBPIN010000023.1, read as the reverse complement.
GTCAGCACGGTCTTGGAGAGCAACGCCGCGGTCTCCTGGGCTCGTTCCGCCCCCTCGCGCTCGGCTAGCTCCTGGGCCTCGCGGCGGCGCTGTGCTTCCTCGAGGGCGCCCTTGGTCGCCGGCTGGGCGAGTTTGCGCGGCAGAAGGTAGTTGCGCAGGTAGCCGGGGGAGACGTCTACGGCGTCGCCGCGACTGCCGAGGTCCTCGACGTCCTGAAGCAGGATGGCCTGCGCCATCAGCGCTCGCCCACGTAGGGCAGCAGCGCGATCTCCCGCGCCCGCTTGACGGCAAGCGCGAGTTGCTTCTGATGCTTGCGGGAAAGCCCGGTGACCCGGCGCGAGCGCGACTTGCCCTTGTCGGAGATGAAGCGACGAAGCACCGTCAGATCCTTGTAGTCGATCTCCTCGACGTTGATCCGCGTGTACTTGCGCGGGCGGAAGCGGTCCGACGGGCCGCGCCGCCGCCTGGGTGCTGAGTCGCCTCTTTGCTTTGCCATTGGGTCCTAGCGTAAAGACGCCCGGCCTCTGCCGGGCGAACGGAGCGCGCCAATGCTAGCGGGTCGGCAATCGCCGCCGGCCGACGTCCCGCTCGTCGAGATACGCTCCAAAATCTACGAGAGCCACCTGCGGGGACCTCGAAATTTTGAGTCGCCCATGGGGCTGGGCCCCATGCGGGCTAGAAGGGGATGTCGTCGCCCTTGTCGCTGCCCACGCCTGCCTCCTCGAAGTCGGAGGTGTCGGCTGGGACGTCGGACTTGGCCTGGAAGCCATTTCCGTTTCCGCCGCCGTCGCGCGAGCCGAGAAACTGCACCGAGTTGGCGATGATCTCGATCGCCTGGCGCTTGCTCCCGTCCTGGGCCTCCCACTCGCGCCAGTCGAGCCGGCCAGACACCGCGACCGGGCGGCCCTTGGAGAGGTAGTTGGCGCAGTTCTCGCCCTGCGCCCCCCAGACGGTGACGTCGAAGTAGTTGGGCTTGTCGATCCACTCGCCGGTCTGCCCGTCCTTGCGGCTGCTGTTGACGGCGACGCGCAGCTTGCAGACAGCGGTGCCGCCGGGGGTGCTGCGCAGCTCGGGATCGCGGGTCAGGTTCCCCGTGATCACAACCGTATTGATGTTCGTCGCGGCCAAAGTCTTCGCTCCTCTTCAGTTATTCCTTGAGATGTTCAGTCTAAGTCGCGGCCCGGCGGTTCCCTCCCCCGCTGGGGTGAAAAGACCGCAACTTGCGACGTGCGGTGAGGACGCCCGCAAGCGCGACCGTGAAGGCGGTGGCGCGCAGGCGATCCCCCGGTTAAGAGGCCGGCGCTTCCCGCTTCGCCGCCGCGGGGGGCGCGCTCGGAGCGCTCGCGGCCGGCGGGGCGATGACCGGAGACCTGGGGTCGACGCGGAAGATCCGGAACCGCAGCACGCCGTCGGCGATCTTCAGGCTGTGGTCGAGCTGGCCCAGCAGCTCGGGTGACGCCTCGAAGCGCAGCCAGCGGTAGTCCGCCTCGGTGCGCTGGCGAATCTCGTAGGCGAGCTTTCGCATCCCCCAGTTGTCCTCGTGCTTGAGGTTGCCGTCCGAGTCGATCCGCTTGCGGACCTCGTCGGCGAGCTTGTCGCGGGCGGAGTCCTCAAGACCTGGATCGAGCATCAGGACCAACTCGTATTCGCGTGGTTCGGTGGCCAAGAGCGGTCGCTGAGGATATCGGGCTAGTGGTGTGGGCCGCGGCGTTGCGCCGCGGCACTGGCGTGTCAGGCGGCAAAGCCGCCGCAATTGACTCGGCAGGGGAGAGGCGCCCGGGCAGACCCCATTAGGGAGGGGTGTGGAGGCGAATCCGATGGCAGAGCGCCGGGCGTCTGGGCGCCGCGATTGTCGCCTGCGTGGCGATCGTCAGGGTCGCCCCGGGGCTGATGCGCGCACCGGAGCCGCCGCCGCTGGAGCCCGATGTCGGCCTGCCGCGGGCACGTTCTCGATCGCACCCGCCCGCCTTGCGTCAGGGGCCGAAGCCCCGGCCGCCAGGTGCCCGCCGCCGCCCCCACGATGCGACAGGGCGGGGGCACGATGCCAAGCCGGGTCGCCGGCCTCGGCAGCGGGATCGGCATGCCGAGCGCCAGCATCCGCGGCGCCAGGGACGTGGTCACCGGCCTTCTTATCCGCAGGGTCCGCACCCCACGCCCGCCGCGCCTCCGCTCCCGCCGCCGGCTCCGAACGCGGTTCCGCCACCAGCTCCGCCAGCCCCGCCGCCGCGGCCCGAATTCGGCTTCTAGTGGCCAGTGGCTAGTGGCTAGTGGCTAGTGGCTAGTGACTAACCCACCGCCGCCCGATCGCCGCGTTTCAGGCGGATGTCGGCGAGCTGCTCGTCGACCCAGTCGCCGGGATCGCGGGAGAGGATGATCTCGCGCAGACGCTGCGCACGCACGCGCCGCTCCTCCATGTCCATGGTCAGCGCCCGGTAGATCGTGTCGGCCTGCTCCTGGATGTCGAACGGGTTCACCGACAGCGCGCAGTCGGCCAGCTCCTCGTGCGAGCCGGTGTTCTCGGAGAGCATCAGCACGCCGGAGCGCGTGTTGACGATCGGCGCCTCCTTGGCGACCAGGTTCATGCCGTCGAAGATCGAGTTGACCATCAGCAGGTCGAACTGCTTGTAGCGGGCGACCGCGTCGTGGAAGTTCTCGTAGATCCGCAGGTCGATCGGCATCCAGTCGGTGGTGCCGTGGCGGTGGTTGATGACCGCTACCAGCGCCTCGATTCGCTCCAGGTACTCCTGGTATTCGGCAACGTCCTGCCGCGAAGGCTGCAGGTGCGCGATGAAGGTCACCTTCTCGCGGAACTCGGGGTGCTGGGCGAGGAAGGTGTCGAAGGCGGTGAATCCGCGCAGCACGTTCTTGGACAGGTCGGCGCGATCGACGCGGATGATCAGATGCTCGCGGCGACGCCCGAGCACCTCGCGCTCGGCCTCGGCGACCTCCTCGGAGGCGGCCGCCCGCTCCAGCCGCTCCGCGTCGACCGCCAGCGGGTAGGCGCGCACCCAGGTCTCGCCGCCGGGATGGCTGACACTGAGGTCGCCATAGCTGACGTCGAGCTCGAGAAGCTCCTGGCAGCAGCGCAGGAAGTTGCGGCAGTAGGCGCTGGTGTGGAAGCCGATGATGTCGTTGGCGAGCATGCCGCGGTAGATCTCCTCGCGCCAGCGTCCCGGCAGCACCCGCCAGCTGTCCGGCTGCGACCACGGGGTGTGCACGAAGTGGTGAAGGAACGCATCGGGTCGCTCGGCGCGGATCAGGGCGGGCGCCGTGTAGAGGTGGTAGTCGTGGAGCATGACCAGCGGCTCGGTGTCGTCGCGGATCTGCCTGACGACCTCGCCGGCGATGTCCTCGTTGACCACCTTGTAGCCGAACTCCCAGGCGTCGAGCTCCTCCTCGCGGATGTCGGGGGCGTTGGAGAGGTCCCACAGGTAGTGCTGGATGAACCAGAGGATCGGGTTGGCGATCACGTTGTAGAAGCGGTCGTAGGAGTCGGGGTCGCTCTCGACCAGGCAGAGCCGGTAGGTGACGCCCTCGATCTCGATCTCGATCGGCCCGTCGGTCTCCTCGGAGACGGCGACGTCCTCGTCGGTCATCGTCGAGGCGATCCAGAGCGCATCTCGGTGCGAGACGAGGCCGGAAAGCGCGGTCACCAGGCCGCCGCCGCCCCTGTTCACCCGGCGATTTCCCTGCTCGTCTCGTTCGAACTGGGCAGGACCGCGATTGGAGACGATGACTAGGCGCGGAATGTCGGGCATGGGGTGAGGGTACCCGTCAGCGACTAGACCTCCAGGTCAGTGAACATCTCGAGCCAGTCGCGCAGCAGGCGCGGGGTGAGGAAATGGGCCCGCGTGTGCTCCTTGCCCTTGCGGCCCAGGAACTTGCCCAGCGCCGGGTCGGTGAGGATCTCCAGCGAGCGCGCCGCGGCCTCCTGGGGCGAGTTGACCAGAAAGCCGCTCTCGCCGTCGGAGATCTGCAACGGGATGCCGCCGACGTTGCCGGCCACGACTGGCCGCACCTTCCACAGCGCCTCGGTGACCGTCAACCCGAAGCCCTCGCGAATCGATTTCTGAAGCACGACATCGGACTGCGACTGGAAGGCGTTGACCTCGATCGCGCCGACGTTGTTGAGGTTGTTGAGGATCTTGATGTCGGGGTCGGAGTCCGCGTACTCGAAGGTCTTCTGGAAGAAGTCCCAGCCCTCCGGATCGTCGGTGGCCATCGAACCGACCAGCGCCAGCTGCACCTCGGGCATCTGGCGGGTGACCACGCGATAGGCGTCGATCACCCCGATCGGGTCCTTCCAGGGATCGAAGCGGGAGACCTGGCACATCAGCGGCCGGTCGATGTCGATCCCGAACTGGCCGCAGACGAAAGAAGCGTCCTCGGGCGAGAGCGCCATGTTCTTCGGCGACAGCGGGTCGATCGCCGGGGGGACGATGCGGATTTCGGGGCCCGTGTTCCCGTCGAGGCCCTCGGGGACGTACTGCTGCATGTGCCAGACGGTCGCGTCGTATTCGTGCATCTGCGGCAGCAGCCTCTCGATCGGCGCCGGGTTGGGTTCGGAGAGGTCTATGTGGCAGCGCCAGATCCAGCACTTCGCGTGCCCGGCGGCCACCGACCGCACGCCGATCGGCTGCGGGTCGTGGACGATGATCACGTCCCAGTCCTCGTTGATCGCCCGCCCATTCAGCTCGTTGACGCGATCGAAGAGCTCCCACTGCTCGTCGCTCAGTGTGGTCTCGTCCCCCTGCAGCGAGTTGTGGAGGAGCTTGGTCGCGTTGAAGAACTCCTCCTGGCCCAGTATCACCTGCCAGTGTGCGTCGAGCCCGACGGAGCGCATCAGCGGCACCAGCGTGTAGAGGATCTCCGAGACCCCGCCGCCGAATGCAGTCCCGCTGACGTGCAGGACACGGCGCCCCTCAAGCGGTCCCGCAAGCTCGCGGATTCGCTCGATCAGCTCGCGGCCGCAAAGATGCGTGTAGTCGGCCAGCGTTTTGTCCCCTAGTGCGACTTCCTGAAGCAAGCCCGAAACCCCGTTTCAGTTGGAGTGGCGTCTATCAGCCTGAAGCCGTCGCAAGACGTTCGATTCCTGCGTCGATGGCGGCGCAGATCTTCGCATGAAGGTCTCGGTTCGCGGCGGTGATGCATGAGATCTGAAAGTCGGCCCCCGAGCCGAGCAGCGGACGGGAGGCAAGCGGCGCGCCGTAGGCGTCGGTGACCACCGCGCCGGCCTCCTCGAGACAGAGGGCCGCCGCGGCGAGGTCGTAGGGCGAGTTGTTGAGCACCGCGCCTTCGCCGACCCGTTCGAACTGCGCCCGCATGCCGGGCAGGTCGGAGACCATGCGCGGGCCCGGCTCGACGTAGGCGTCGAGCTGCCCGGTCGCGATCCGCGTCATGTCGTAAGTCGCCGAGCCGAGGTCGAAGGTGGCGCCGCCGACCGAGGAGGCGTCGATCAGCTCCGCGAGCACCTCGATCGTCTGCCGCGCCGGGCGTCCGCGCAGACCGTAGGTCCAGAACATCCGCTCCAATCGTGTGTTCGAGGACAGCTGGGGCGCCGGGTGAAGGCCCGCACCGCGCTCGGCGATGAAGGCGGCGCCGCTCTTGATCTCGACGATGCAGCCGATTGCCACGTCTCCCATCGTCGGTTCGCCTTCCAATCGCGCCGCGGCGATCGACACGCAGGCCGACTCGAAGCCGGCCAGGGCCGGGCGCGTGCCGTCGATCGGGTCGACGATCAGCACCCAGGACGGATCACGGTCCGCCGGGGTGACCATGCCGCGATCCTCGGAGTAGAAGGCGACCTCCGGCGCCCGCTCGGCAAGGAAGCTCTCCATCAGCGACTCGGCGCGCTCGTCGATCGCGAACGTGACGTCGCCGCCCTCGCCGCGACCGCCGTCGGCGCCGACGTGGTCGCGCCCGCGATGGGATCCCAGCTCGCCGATCAATTCGGCTCGCAGCGCCAGCGCGAGATCGGAGCAGAGCGCCCGGGGTGGAGCGACGGACACGGCGGCCGTGGTCTACCCGGAGGACCCGGTCGGCCGCGTGCCAAGCGTGACGTCGACGCTCTGGTGCTGCCCGTCGCGGAGGATCTGGAGCGTCACGTGGTCGCCGGGCTTGTACTGCGCGATGAAGATGGAGAGGTCGCTGGGCCCAACCACCTTCTTGCCGTTGACCGCCAGGATGATGTCGCCTCCGACCCTCACCGGCGAGGCCTGGAAGTGGATCGTGTGATCGGCGCCCTTCAGGCCCGCCTGGTCGGCGGGACCGCCGGGAACGACCTTGGCGATCAGTCCCCCGTAGTCGGTGTCGAGCCCCAGGTGCTGGGAAAGCTGCGGGTAAAGCGCTTGGCTCGAGACCCCTATGTAGTCGTACTCGGCCTTGCCGTTGGTGCGCAGCTGGTCCAGCGACCGCTTTATGGCCGAGATCGGAACCGCGAAGCCGACTCCGGCGTTGGTGTCGGAGCGGGTCTCTATCTGTTGGTTGATGCCGACCACGTTGGCGTTCGCGTCGAGCAGCGGGCCTCCGGAGTTGCCCGGATTGATCGCCGCGTCGGTCTGGATCGCGTTCTCGATCTGAAACTGGGTCAGCGACTTCACCGAGCGCTTCTTGGCCGAGACGATGCCCACGGTGAGCGATTGCTGCTCGCCGAACGGGCTGCCGATCGCGGCCACTGGATCACCGACCTGAAGCTTCGCGTCGTTGCCGAGCTGCAATGGGACCAGGTCGAGCCCGTCGGGCTCGACCTTGATCAGCGCCACGTCGGCGAACGGGTCGACGCCGAGCACCTGGGCGGAGACCCGGTTTCGGTCCGCAAACTCCACGTACACCTGGTTGGCCTTGCTGAGGTTCGCGCCCTCTCCCTGGCTGACCACATGGGCGTTGGTGACGATCTCACCGTCCTTGTTGAGCACGAATCCCGATCCCTGGCCCGCCGCAGCCTGGCCGAGCAGCCCGCTGCCGCCGAAGACCGACAGCACGGTGACCACCCCAGGTGCGGCTCGCCGATAGATCTGCACTGGGTTGAACTGGCTCCCGGACGCCTGCACGACGACCCGGGGGGGCGGCGGAGCCGCGGCCGTCGCGCCCGCCGACTTGCCGTTGTTCCCGCTGCCCCCACTGCCGCAGGCCGCCAGCACCACCGTCGCCGCGGTGGCGCACGCCATCGCGGCGCGACTCGCGAACCGTCCCCTGCCGGTCCCGCGAAGCCTCATGCAGTGGCTCCGCTGGGCGCCTCGTCGGGCTCTCCCCGCGACGGGCTCGGTGCGGGGCGAGCGAGCGGAAGATCGAGGATGAACGCGGTGAAGCCCTTGCTGGAGACGACGCCGAGGCGACCCTCCATGCGCTCGGCGAGCTCACGGGCGATCGCCAGGCCGAGGCCCGAGCCGCTCACGGAGTCGCCGGTGTGGAAGCGCTCGAAGATCTGCGCCTGGGCGCGGGGCCCGATTCCGGGGCCGCCCTCGTCGGAGACGATCAGCTCCGCGCGTCCGCTGTCTTGGGTCGTCGTCACGGTCACCTTGACGCCTTCGGGGGTGTGGCCGAGGGCGTTGTCGAGCAGGATACGGATGATCTGCCGCACTCGATCGGGGTCGGCCTCGGCCAGCGCCCGGCGCTCGGGGGTTCGCACCTCCAGTCTCGAGCCGTGGAGGTCGGCGGCGGGACCGAACTCGCGGGCGATCTCCGTCGCCAGCTCGCCGAGGTCCACGGTCCCGGTAGAGATCTCCAGCGCCCCGGCGTCCAGTCTCGAGAGGTCGAGCAGGTCGGTGGTCAGCTTGGTCAGCCGCACCACCTGCTCGCGCATCGTGCGAACGAACTCGGCCCGCGCCTCGGGGTCGGGGTCCTCCTCGTCGAGCAGCTCGACGAACCCTCCCAGCGAGAAGATCGGCGTGCGCAGCTCATGCGATGCGTTGGCGATGAACTGCTTGCGGGCGTGGTCGAGCTCGGCGAGGCGACGCTGCATGTCGTTGAAGGTGCCCGCAAGCTGGCCCAGTTCGTCCGAGGAGTCAACCGGGATAGGGGCGAAGTCGCCGCGCGCGACCCTCTGGGCGGCCCGGTCGAGGCGGCTGAGGCGGCGCGAGATCGCCCGAGCTGCCCAGAACCCGGCCAGCAGTGAGAGGGCGAGTGCGATTGCCCCGGCGATCAGGATCTGGCGCTTGATCAGCGCCACGTTGTCGGCCACCTCGCCGAGCGTCTGCGAGAAGACGGCGATCCATACCGGACGCGCCGCAGGCAGCGGGAGGGCGACCTCGGCGCTGCGCGAGCCCGAGATCACCTCGGTGCCGGCGCGGGCCTGGCCCTCGGCAGCCTTGGCGGCTACGTCGAATCGGGCCGCGACCGAGCTGGACTGCGCCTGCGAGTCGCTGATCACGAAGGCGGGCCTCGGCACTCCATCGGCGTCGCGCACGCCGAGCAGCGTTACCCGCGAGTCCGTCGCCTGAGAGACGCGGCGCAAGAGCGCCCCGAGCTGCGGCTGCGATAGCCCCTCCCGCATCGCCCGCAGCAGGCGAGCGCTCTGCTGCGTGCTGCGGTCCTCGAGCCGTGACAGCTTCTCGGAGGTGAGGCTTGATTGAAGCTGCGGGACGACGTAGAGGTAGACGAAGCCGATCGCTGCCGCGGTGATCCCGAAGAACAGCAGCAGAAGTCGATTGCGAACCGTGTTGAGCCGTTGCCATCTCATCGTCGCCGCCCGGGCTGCGCTCAGGATTCCTCCCGGAAGCGGTATCCGACCCCGCGCACGGTGAGCAGGTACTCGGGGGTGCGCGATTCGCGCTCGATCTTCTCGCGCAGATGTCGGATGTGGACGTCGACCGTGCGCGGGTCGCGGTACTCGGAGTCACCCCAGACGTGCTCGAGCAGCGTCTCGCGCGACAGCACGCGGCCCGGCGCCCGCGCGAGCGCCGCGAGGATCTCGAACTCGACGTAGGTGAGCTGCACGGTGTCGCGCCGGACCATCACCGTGCGGCGCTCGAAGTCGATGTGCAGATCGCCGCTCTGGATCGGCTCCGCGACCGCCTGCCGGGCTCCCGGCATTCGCGAGCGCCGCAGCGCCGCCTTCACGCGGCTGCGGAACTCCCGCATCGAGAACGGCTTGGTGATGTAGTCGTCGGCGCCCATTTCCAGGCCGACGACCTTGTCGATCTCGTCACCCTTCGCGGTCAGCATGATGATCGGGACCTGGCTGCGCGAGCGCATGCGCCGGCACACCTCGACCCCGTCGAGCTTCGGCAGCATCAGGTCGAGCACCACGAGGTCGAAGCGCTGCTCGGAGAAGCGGCGCAGCGCCTCCTGGCCGTCGTGGGCCGCAATCACCTCGTATCCGTCTCTACGAAGCGGATAGGTGAGCAGTGTCTGCACGGCCTGCTCGTCGTCGACGAGCAGGATTCGCGCCGATCCCTCGGCCATGCACAGAGGTTAGAAGGCGCTGGCCAGAAGTCAGAATGGGATCGACCATTGGGCACAGAGCTGCCCGCGCTCCGGCCCGCCTTCTGCTTCCCTGCCTTCTTCCCGGCTGATGCTTCAACCGCGCCTGTACAGAGCTGGTCTGCTCCTCGCCCTCGCCGCGGCGGTGGTGCTGATGTTCTCCGTCGTCTCGCGACCGCCGCCGCTGCGAAGCGACGTCGCGGCCGACGCCTTCGATGGGAACCACGCTGCTGCGCTCGACCACCAGCTGCTTGCCGTCGCACCAAAGCGTGAGCCCGGGAGCAGGGGCGCCGCCGCCGCCGCGGACTTCGTCACCGAGCGCTTCCGGGCGATACAGGGTGGGTCGGTGTCCGAACAGCGTTTCAGCGGCGACTTCAACGGCAATGAGGTGCAAATGCGAAACGTGAGCCTTGTGCTCCCGGGTCTCTCGGAGCGCCGCATCGTGATCGTTGCGCCGCGCGATTGCGCCGCCGGGCGCTGCGCGGTTTCGAGCGGGGCCGCGACCGCCGCCCTGCTGGAGCTGGCCTCCGACTTCGACGGCGCCCGGCATAGCAAGACGCTGGTCTTCGTCTCCACCGATGGTTCGGTTGCCGGCGCGGCGGGCGCGAAGCTGCTGGCAGGAGAGCTTCAGGACACGCCGGCCGAGGCGGTGATCGTGCTGTCGCAGCCGGGCTCGGGGCTGGGCCGGCGCCCGTTCGTGGTGCCGTGGTCGGCGGGTCCTCAGAGCGCCTCGATCCAGCTCGTGCAGAGCGCCCGAGCGGCGGTCGGCTCGGAGGTGGGAGGCGACCCGCTCGCCCTCAGCACCTTCCCCAGCCTCTTTCGCCTCGCGATCCCAAGCGGCCTCCAGGAGCAGGCGGTGCTGATCGAGCGCGGCGCGGATGCGATCGGGATCTCCTCGGCCGGCGATCGCCCGCTGCGGTCCTCGCAGGATGGCCTTGGCTCGCTCGACCCCGAGGCCCTGGGGGGCTTTGGGCGCGCCAGCCTCTCGCTCGTCTTCGCGCTCGACAGCCTCCCCAATCCGCTTGAGCACGGACCCGACGCCTACCTGCCGCTGGCCGGAAAGCTGATCCCCGGGTGGGCGCTGGCGCTGCTTGCGGCCGCGCTGCTGCTCCCGGTCGGGCTCGTCTCGATCGACGGGCTCGCCGGCGCCTCGCGCGCCAACGAACCGGTGCGCCGCGCACTGCTGTGGACGCTCGGGCGCTCGATTCCCTTCCTCGCCGTGCTGGTGCTCGCCTACGCGCTGTCGCTGGCTGGCCTGATCCCTCGTCCCGCCTTTCCGTTCGACCCCCAGAGTCACTCGTTCGGACTCGGTCCGGCGCTCGTGCTGGTTGCGTTGGCGGCGGCGTTCGTCGCGACCGTAGTCGCGACTCGCCGCCTGATCCCTCCGGCTGGCGCCGAGGAGGCGCTCACCCCGGCGATCGGCCTCGCAATCTTCGTCTCGATTGCGGCGGTCTGGCTCGTCAACCCGTACATGGCGCTGCTGCTGGTTCCGACCGCCCACCTCTGGCTTGCCGCCGCCCTGCCCGAGCTGCGGAGCCAGCTCGTGCCGATGCTGGTCGCGCTGGCGCTGGGCATGGTCGTGCCGCTGGTTGCGATCGGCTACCTCGGCTCCAGCCTCGGTGCCGGATGGGCGGTGCCCTGGCAGCTTGTGCTCATGTTCACGGGCGGCCAGTTCGGTCTGCCTCTGGCGGTGTCCCTCAGCGTGCTCGGTGGTTGCCTGATCGCGATCGTCGAGCTGGCGACCAGGCGCCGCGCCGACGCCCCCAGCGAGCGCCCCGTGGCACCCCCGCTGGGCAGACACGCGGGCCCCGGGTCGCTAGGTGGTCCGCCCTCGACATCCGTGCCTGGACACAAGTTCTAGTACCGAGTACTTATGAGGGTCGAAGCGTCTGCCGATAGTGGTATCGGTAAGGGCATCGGAAGGGATTTCCAAGATCGGAATGACACGGAGAATGTCACCTAGACAGCTCAAAGCTCTGATCCAAACGGGGCACTACCGCATGGAGCCGGTGCTGGTCGCCGAGGCCATGCTGGAGCGGCCCGGGGTCCGAGCGTTCCTCGCCCGCGACGGTGCGGAGGCTAGGACAGTTGGTCGTAGCCCCGCGCTTGAAGCTCGCGGCCGCTGGGAGCACTGAGCGTCACACCCTCGCCGGGGACGCAGCGCCCAATCACGGTAAGGGAACCACCCGCATCGGCGACCGCCGTCCGGGCTCGGTCCAGCGACTCCGCGCGCAGGCAGCAGAGAAGCTCGTAGTCCTCGCCCCCGCCGGCCGCAAGCTCCAGCGGGTCCTCGCCGGCCGCCATCGCCACCTCCCGCACGCCGGCCTGAAGCGGAATCGTGGCTAGGTCGATCTCCAGCCGCAGGCCGCTCTCGGCGGCGACGTGACCGGCATCGGCCCCGAGGCCGTCGCTGATGTCGATCATCGCGTTCGCTCCGCTGGTGGCCAGGGCCCTGCCCTCGCGGAGGCGGGGCTGGGGGTCGAGCTGGCGCGCCCGAAGAGCGAGGGCGAGGTCGTCCGGCACGCCGCCGCTCGCGCCGCCGCCCTCCAGAAGCCGTAGCGCCGCCGCCGCCCCTCCCAGCTCACCGGTCACTGCGACGACGTCACCGGCGTTCGCGCCTCCGCGGCTGACCAGGCTCTCCGCGCCTGGCGCGTGTCCGACCACGGTCATGGCCACGAACAGGACCGCGGAGCGGCTGATGTCGCCACCGACTAGCGCCGTCCCGGTCTGCGCCGCGAGCGCCTCGGCGCCCTCGAGCAGCTCCAGGCAGCCAGCCTCGTCGAGGTCCTCCGGGACGCCGAGCACGATGTAGGCCTCGCCCGGCTCAGCCCCCATCGCCGCGAGGTCGGACAGCGCCGCGGCCAGGGCCCGGCGCCCGATCGCCTCCAGAGGCGTCGAGTCACGGCGGAAATGCACTCCCTCGACGATGGCGTCGACGGAGGTGGCGGTGACCCCCTCGGGGGCAGTGACGGCGGCATCGTCGCCGACCCCGAGCAGGACCCGCGGGCCCGGCTCCGGGAGGCGCGCGCGCAGCGCGGCGATCAGATCGAACTCGCCCACCCGACCATTGTGAACCGGGCGCGGCTATCCTCGCCCCAGGACCTTGGATCGCCCGACCCCACTCCTGCATCGCATCGGGGAGGCCGGCGCGACGCTCGGCAGGCGCCCCCCGCGGCGCCGGCCCGTGCGCATCGCGGTGCAGGCCGGCATCGCGCTGCTGATCTTTGGCTTCCTGATCCTCACCGTTGTCCAGCAGTGGGGCGAGATTCAGGACAAGGGCGTCCATTTCACCCCGATCTGGCTGCTGCCGGGGTTCGGCGTGCTGATGGTCTTCTACGTGATGAGCGCCCTCGGCTGGGATCTGTTGCTGCGGCTGCTCGGCAATCGCCTCAACCCGGTCCGCGCCCAGGTCGCCTGGGGCCAGCCGATTCTGGCGCGCTACGTGCCCGGCAGCGTCCTCTACGTTCTGGCGCGTCTGGTCCTCTCCGAACGCGGGGGAGTTCCGCGGCGGCTGGCCCTGGCCAGCATCGTCTACGAACAGGCGCTGTCCGCCGCTGCGGCCACCGGGATCGCCAGCTATTTCCTCATCGACCATCCCGACCTCCAGGGGCAGCCGTGGCGCTGGGCCGTGCTGGTCGTCGTTCCGGCGGCGATCGTCGTCCTGCACCCGCGGGTCTTCGGGCCGCTCGCGAACCGGCTGCTGCACGCCTTCGGCCGCGAACCGCTGCCGGCGACGATCCCCCTCTGGGGCATCCTCGTGATGCTGGTCTACTACGCGATCAGCTGGGCCGTCTGCGGCGTCGGCGTATTCTTCGTCGCTCGTTCGGTCCACGACTTCGGCTTCAACGAGCTGGCCACGGTCGGCTCGGCGCAGGCCTTCGGCTACGTCGCCGCCCTGGTCACCCTGGTCGCCCCAGCCGGGCTCGGCATCCGCGACGCCGCCTTCGCCTGGGCTGTGAAGGCGGCCCTGCCGAGCCAGAGCTTCGCGGTCGGGGCGGTGATTGCGATCGCCGTACGCGCGGTGCTGACGGTGGCCGAGTTGATCTACGTGGGGGCGGTCACCCTGGTCGGGCGTCACGAGGCGTGGAGCGGGAGCAGGGCGGAGATGACCCAGGAGGTGCGCGCCGAGGACCGCGCTATCGCGCCCAGGCCGGAATCCGGCTAGATGATCCTGGCGGCGACGTTGCGTCGCCGCAGAGGCATGTCAGGCGCCGAAGGCGCCGCAAATGATGTTGATTGTCAACCACCGCCGGTGCCGCCGGTGACCGGTGGCGGTGTGGGCGGCGGTGTGGGCGGCGGCGTGGGCTTCGGGGGCGGTGTCGGCTTCGGCGGTTTCGGCGGTGAAGGCTTGGGCGGCGACGGTTTCGGCGCGGGAGCCGGCTTCTGGCCCGCCCCGGGCGCGTACAGCGACGGGTCGTAGCCGTTCTGGCCGCCGGTCTGGGTGCTTGTGCTCGAGGTCGAGGAGCCGCTGGTCGACGAGGACACCGAATAGTTGCCGAAGAACGGCGACCAATGGATCGTGTCCGTGGGCGGTGGGAACTCCACGCAGGGAATGCCCGCGTTGACGTAGTAGTCGTGCCAGATCTGGGCCGGGAAGGTGCCCCCGAAGACGGTGATCCCGTGCACGCTGGTCATCGAGAGCGTCGCCTGGGGGTAGCCGACCCAGACGGCGGTGGTCTGGTTGGGCTGATAGCCGACGAACCAGGCGTCGGTGAAGTTGTCAGTCGTGCCGGTCTTGCCGGCCTGGCCGCCGCACCCCGTGTAGGCCGCGGTGCCGGTTCCGCCGATGATGTTCTCGTGCAGGATCTTGCTCACCTCGTAGGCGACCGCCGACGAGATGACGCGATTGGCCTCCGGCTTCTCCGGCTGGTCGACGCGACCGTCGGGGAAGACCACCTTACGGATCGCGATCGGTGGATGGTGAACCCCGCCGGAGGCGAGGGTCGCGTAGGCGTCCGCCATCTCCAGCGGCGAAACCCCGATCCGCAGCCCGCCGATGCCCTCTGCCGGAATGCTGTCGAGATGGGTGGTGATGCCCATCTTGTGGGCCATCTGGGTGACCGAGCTCGGGCCCAGGTCGAGGTCGAGCTGCGCGAACACCGTGTTGTCGGAGAGCACCGTTGCCTGCGCGAGGCTGATCGTGCCGGCGTAGCTGTTCTCGGCGGTTGAGACGCTCCAGTGCCCGTACTGGGGCAGGTCCAGCTCCAGGTGCTTGGAGGTGTAGTAGGTGCTGTAGGGGTTGACGCCGCGGTTGATCGCGTTGGTGAGCACGAAGGCCTTGAAGGCCGAGCCCGGCTGGCGCCGCCCCTGGGCGGCGAGGTTGTATTGGTTGTTGTTGTAGGAGCCGCTGGAGGCCATCGCGAGGATGTGGCCGTTCGTGGGGTCGATCGAAACCACCGCGGCCGCGGGGTCGGTCGAGTACGGGAGCTGGCCGACGATCGCGTCGCGCCCGGCCTGCTGGAGGTTCGGGTCGAGGGTGGTGTAGATCTTCAGCCCACCCTTGCGGACCGTGTTGACGCCGTAGTCGGAGATCAGCTTGTTCTGGACGTAGTCGAAGAAGTAGGGCTCGCGGATGCTGCTGTAGGCGTTGGAGCGGTGCAGCTCCAGCGGTCGCTGGTAGCCCTCGATCGCCCGGTGCTGGGAGATGTAGCCGAGCTTGGCCATCTTCTGGAGCACCTCGTTGCGCCGCTCCTTGGCCCCGACCGGGTTGAGGAAGGGGTTGTATTCGGACGGCGCCTGGGGAAGGCCCGCGAGCAGCGCCGACTGCTCGAGGGTCAGCTTCCGGACCGGCTTCGAGAAGTAGGTCTTGGCCGCCGCCTGGACGCCGACCGCCGTGCGCCCCTCGATCGTCCCGTAGGAGGCGTCGTTGAGGTACTGCTGGAGGATCTTCCGCTTGCTGTGGTTCTGCTCGTACTCGAGCGCCATCTTCGCTTCCTGGATCTTGCGCTCGATGTCGCGCTTGGGATCGGTGATGTAGAGGTTGCGCATCAGCTGCATCGTGATCGTCGAGCCGCCCTGGACGATCTTGCCGCGATCGATGTTCTTTACCGCGGCGCGCACCACGCCTTCCACGTCGACCCCGTTGTGCTCGAAGAAGCGCTGGTCCTCGATCGCCACCGTCGCGTACTGAAGCGAGATCGGCATTCGCTTGATCGAGACCGGCTTGCGCGCCTCGTCGGACTGGATGTAGCCCAGCCGGCTGCCGTCGCCGGCATAGATGATCGAGTTCTGACCCTTCTTGACCGGTTTCAGGTTGTCGGGGTTCGGCGCCTCGTCGGCGACGCTGACCACCCAGGAACCGGCGGCGAGGATCGCCGCCGCGATCACCGAGAAGACCACAATCAGGGCCACCGCCAGCTTCGATCGCTTCCTGCTGCCGCGGCGGTGACGCCTGCGCTGCCGCTGCGTCATCTCAAAAAGGGTACTGGGCGCGAGCTCGCTACCCGACGCCTAGGCGGGGCCTATGCAAGCAGCCCTGCGCGCTGCAGAGCCGTTTGGGCGCGCTCACGCAGCGCTGCCTCCTCGTCGCCGACCCTGGTTCGGTCGAGGTCGGTTGCGACCTTGACCTCCAGGCGCAGGCCCTCGTGTGTCCATTCGGCGATGTGCACCGAATCGGCCCCGACGCCCTTCAGGGCCTCTTCGGCGCGGTCGAGGTCGGTCGCCGGGGGCACCCAGGCGGAGACCGTGACCGGCGCCGAGCGGTCGCCGGTCGAGTGGTTGAAGATCGTGCCGCTGACGATGCTCTCATTGGGCACCACGACGAGACGCCCGTCGCCCGGGTCGATGTAGGTGTAGGTGAGGGTGATGTCGTCGACCCGCCCGGTTGTGTCTTCGAAGGTGACGCGATCGCCGATCCGCATCGGCTGCGTGATCGCCAGCATCACCCCGGCGACCATGTTGCCGAGCGATTGGCGCGCCGCGAACCCGATCACCAGGCCGATCACCGCGCTGGAGGCGAGGATCCCGGTCGCCAGCCGCTTGATCTGCCCGAATTGGCTCAGCGCCAGCGCGACCCCGATCACCAGGATGACGACGAAAATCAGTCGGCGGACCACGCGCAGCCGGGTGGCGGCGCTGCGCGAAACGCCTCCCTCGGTCATCCGCGCCGCCATCCGCGTGCCGCGGCCGATCACAAGCCTGTCGACCAGGAAGGCGACGATGATCGTGATCACGAGCGTGATCACGGCCGAGACCTCGTCGCCGTGCTCGTGCCAGAAGGATTGATTGGCGGCCATGACCAAAGACATGTCGCGCCGATCCTTTCATCTAGTACCGCGCCAACGGCGGACGCGGCACTGGGGCCGGTGAGAGAATCGCCTGCTCCGTGACGAAGACGAAAGCCGTATTCCTTGACGCGCTCGGGACGCTGGTCGAGCTGGAGCCACCGTGGGTGGGCCTGCGGGATGCGCTCGGCGAGGGCATTCCCGAGGCGGAGCTGGTACCCGCGGTGCGCGCCGAGATGGCCTACTACAAGGCGCACAGCCACGAGGGGCGCGACCCCGAGTCGCTCGCGGATCTGCGGGCGCGCTGCGCCGAGCTGCTGTCGCGCGAGCTGGGTACCGAGGTCAGCGTGGAGACGCTGGTCGACTCGATCCGCTTCGATCCCTACCCGGACGCCGAGCCGGCGTTGACGCAGCTGCGCTCGCGGGGGCTGAAGTTGGTCTGCGTCTCGAACTGGGACTGCTCGCTGGGCGACGTGCTGGAGCGCTGCGGCCTGGCGTCGCACCTCGACGGCGCCGTGTCCTCCGCGGAGGCTGGGGCAGGAAAGCCCGACCCGGCGATCTTCAAGGCGGCGCTGGCGCTTGCGGGCTGCAGCGCGGACGAAGCGGTGCACGTCGGCGACACCCGCGAGGAAGATGTCGAGGGCGCCGAGGCGGCCGGGATCCGGGCGCTGCTGCTCGACCGCGAGGGCGACGGGGACGTGGCAAGCCTCGAGGAGGTGGCTGAGCACCTGTGAGCGCGAGGCTCAGACAAGGAGCCTGGTATTGGGCCGAGCGCGAACGGACAGTGCTGTGACCCCTGACGATTTCACCGCCCCCGCCCCTGCCACCGCCCGCCCGGTCGAGTACGCGAGCTTCGGGCGCCGCCTCGGGGCGGCGCTGCTCGACAGCCTGGTCTTGATCATCGGACTCGTCTGGCTGCTGGGTGGGGCCTTGCTGACGATCGCCCTGCTGATCATCAGCCTGTCGTTCTACTTTCAGTTCTGCGAGAAGCGTTGGGGGCAGACGATCGGAAAGAACGCGACCGGGATCCGCGTCCTCTCCCTGGATGGCTCCGAGCTGACCTGGAACCAGACAGCGTGGCGCAACCTGCTGCGCCTGGTCGACCTACCGCTGGCGATGGTCGGAGCCGACTACCTGATCGTTCGCGGCTCCCCACGCCAGCAGCGGCTCGGCGACCGCGCCGCGAAGACGATCGTGGTGCGAGAGCGCGCCCCCGAGGCACGGGAGCCGGCCCAACAGCCGGCGCACATCGCGAGCGTGCCGCCCCCGGAACCGCCCTACGGAGCGCCCGCCGCGCCCACCACTGCTGAGCTGTTCGGCGAGGCGACCGAGGCGCTTGCTCGGCATCCCGCCGCCGGCTCCGCGCCGAGCAATGATCGGGAGGCGGCAGCCGAGAGCTCCGCCCCGCTCAACACCTCCGGCGTGCGATCGAATCACCCTGCACCAGCCGAGGCGCGCCCCACGGCATCGGCCCTGGGTTGGACCGCGTCCGGCTTTCCCTACGCGATCTGGGAAGTCCGCCGCGCAGTTCTCGGGGTGCTTATCGGGTTGCTGGTCGGCGGTTTGTTCGCGCCGCTGCTGGTCGTGCCCTTCGATCCCCACTTCCACTCGACCGGTGGAAAGCTGGTCGCGCAGGCGCTGCTCGAGGTGACCCTGGTCTTCGTCGCGATCGGTGTCGCGATCGGGGCCGCACCCGACATCTCGCTCCGTGACGGCCTGGCCTCGCTCGGCCTGCGCCGCTTTCGCCCCTCGGCCTTCGGCTGGATGGCGCTGGGGCTGTTCTCCTACTACGTAGCGGCGATCGCCTACGGGGCCTTGATCACCGAGCCGGACCAGAAAGACATCGCGCGGGACCTTGGACTGGACGCCGGCGTGCTGGCGGCGATCCCGGTCGTGGCGCTGATCGTGGTCGTCGCCCCGATCGCCGAGGAGATCTTCTTTCGCGGCATGCTGTTCGGCGGGCTTCGCAAGCGCCTGTCGACCTTCCCGGCGGCGGCGATCAGCGCCCTAGTGTTCGGGGCGCTCCACGCGACAACCGGAATCACGGCGGTACCGCCGCTGATCGTCTTCGGCTTCATGCTGGCGCTGCTGTACGAGCGCACCGGCTCACTGGTGCCGGGGATGATCGCCCACGCGCTCAACAACGCCCTGGCCCTCGCCTTATCGTCGTGAGCGAGCCCGCGGTCCTGGCCCGCGACCTGCGCAAGAGCTACGACGGGCGCGTCGCGGTGGACGGGATCGACTTCGCGGTCGATCCCGGCACCTGCTTCGGCTTCCTCGGCCCCAACGGGGCCGGCAAGACGACGACGATGAAGATGGTCTACGGGCTGGCCGAGGTGGGGGGCGGCGAGCTGCGGGTGCTTGGAATCGACGTCGTCGCCGAGCCGCGGCGGGTCAAGGCGCACCTCGGCGTCGTGCCCCAGGAGACCAACCTCGACGGCGAGTTCACCGTGCTCGAGAACCTGCTCGTGCAGGCCTCCTACTTCGGGATCCCTCGGCGCGACGTCGAGCCGCGCGCCCGAGAGCTGCTCGAGTTCACACAGCTAACCGAACGGGCCGGGGACCGCATCGAGACCCTCTCGGGCGGGATGAAGCGCCGCTTGCTGGTCGCTCGGGCGCTCATCAACGAGCCCGACATCGTGGTGCTCGACGAGCCGACCACGGGGCTCGACCCGCAGGCACGGCTTGCGGTCTGGCGGGCGATGGAGGAGCTCAAGGACCGCGGTGTCAGCCTTCTGCTGACCACCCATTACATGGAGGAGGCGGCGCGGCTCTGCGATCGCCTGGTGATCATGGACCTGGGCAGGATCGTCGCCGAGGGTGAGCCGGTGGAGCTGATACGCAAGCATCAGGCTGAGAACCTGGAAGAGGTCTTCCTCGATCTCACCGGGAGGCATCTGCGTGAAGACTGACTCTCCCCGTTCGCTGTCGCGTTCCCAGATCATCCCCTCACCCCGCTATGCAGCCAGCGTCGCGGGCCGAAACGCCCGCGTCTTCTCGAAGCTCTGGAAGGGCTCGCTGGCGCCCCAGTTCATCGACCCACTCTTCTACCTGGTGGCGATGGGCTACGGGCTCGGCACCTACATCGCCTCCATCAACGGCGTTCCCTACCGCGACTTCATCGCCCCCGGCCTGATCGCCTCCTCGGCGATGTGGGCGGCCTCGTTCGAGTGCACCTACAACGTCTATATCCGCATGCACGAGTACCACCTCTACGACGCTGTGCTCTCGACCCCGGTCGAAGCTCAGGACCTGGTCGCCGGCGACCTCGTCTGGAGCGCGATCCGGGCGATGATCTACTCGACCGTATTTCTGATCGTCGTCACCGCCTTCGGGCTGATCCACTCCTGGTGGGCGATCGCAATCCCGCCGCTGGTGATCATCGGCGGGCTCGCCTTCTCGACCATCGCCTACACCTTCACCGCGCTGATCCCCCGCATCGACCTCTACAGCTACTACTTCACGCTTGGGATCACGCCGATGTTCCTGTTCTCGGGCATCTTCTTTCCCTTCAACCGGCTGCCGGGCTGGGTCGAGGTGGTCGCCTGGTTCACCCCCCTCTACCACCTGGTTCAGGTGACGCGGGGGCTGGCTGAAGGACCGGGGCCGATCGTGCTGGTGCACCTCGGCATTCTGCTCGCGATCAGCGTCGCCCTGTTCGCGATTCCCGTGCGCGCGGTTCGCCGCCGCCTCGTCGCCTAGCGCGCCGCCGACCGATCAGGCAAAATGCTGCCCCTCGTGAGTCGCCGCACGCCACTTCTCCTTGCGCTGCTCGTCGCTGCCCTGGCCGCGCCGGCTGCCGCAAGCGCCGCGCCGGCGCCCGCCAACGTAAGCCTCGAGATCGGACATTTGAAGGGCGGCAAGGCGACGATCCTCAGCAGCGTCCCGGTGACCGGCACCGTGTCGCCCTTCGTGACCGGCCAGCAGGTCGACCTGCTCTTCTTCCGCAACGGACATCAGGCCGGTAGCGAGACCGTCGACGTCCACAACGGGCCCGGCGACTCGGGGACCTTCCAGACCAAATTCCGGGTGCGCCGCGATGGGCGCTTCGCGGTGCAGGCCGTGCACGAGGCGAGCGCCGGTCAGCAGGGGGCGGCCAGCGCGCGCAAGAAGTTCGGCGTCAGCTACCCCAACCTTGGTCAGGGGAAGTGCGGGCGCGTCGTGCGCGCCTTCAAGAAGAACCTGCGCCGCATGGGTTACGTTCCGAGCGGGGGCTCGTGCATGAACGACAAGGACGCCCGCGCGGTGCTCGCCTACCGCAAGGTGAACGGCAAGGACCACAACACCCACGCCGGCAAGGGGATCGTCAAGCGGGTCTTCTCGGGGCGCGGGGCGTACCACCTCAAGTACCCGAACGCCGGCAAGCACGCCGAGGTCTCGATCGAACGCCAGGTGCTGGTGCTCGCCGACGGCGACAAGCCGCTTCAGACCTACGGCGTCTCGACCGGCAAGGCCTCGACGCCGACCGTGCGCGGACATTTCCAGTTCTACCTGCGCCAGCCGGGCACCAACTCGCACGGGATGGTCGATTCGACCTACTTCCACGGCGGCTACGCCGTGCACGGCTATCCGTCGGTCCCGGCGACCTACCCCGCGAGTCACGGTTGCGTGCGGGTGCCGATCCCCGACGCGCACCAGATCTACAACTCGGTCTTCCTCGGCGAGGACATCTACGTCTACTAGGTCGTAGGCTCCGCCTCGCATGAGCGAGCGCAGCCTGCAGGTGGTCCTGGCGGTGATCGGCGTCATCAACGCCGCGACGGGAGCGCTGGCGCTGATCGCTCCCGACACCTTCTTCGACCAGATCGGCACCTACGGGGTCGAGAACAGCCACTACGTCGGCGATGTCGGGGCATTCGTCCTGGCCTACGGCATAGCGCTGCTGATCGCGATTCGCGTTCCCTCCTGGCGGGTACCGGTGCTCGCCCTCGGCGCCATCTACTACGGACTGCACGGGCTCAACCACGTCTTCGACACCGGCGAGGCTCGGTCGGAGGCGCGCGGCTGGGGTGACACGATCGCGATCGCGTTCGGTGGCCTGCTGCTCGCCTACCTGGCGCGCGTCTCGGCGAGGCTTGGCGGCGAGTCGCGGAGCGGCGGATGAGGGTCTTCGTCGCCGGCGCCAGCGGCGTGATCGGCCGCTCGCTGGTCCCGAAGCTGGTCGCGGCCGGACACGAGGTGACCGGGACGACGCGCAACGAGCGCAGCGCGGAAGCGATCCGCGCCGCCGGCGCACAGGCCGCGATCTGCGACGCCCTCGACCCCGCGGCGGTCGAGGACGCGGTGACAGCCGCCGTATCTGAGGTGATCGTGTCCGAGCTGACCAGCCTGCCCAAGGACTACGACCTGCGCAAGATCGACTACGAGCCCACGAATCGGCTCCGGGTCGAGGGCGGCCGCAACCTGATCTCCGCCGGCCGCAAGGTGGGGGCCCAGCGCTACATCACCCAGAGCATCGCCTTCGTCTACGAGCCCCAGGGCGATTGGGTCAAGGACGAGGAGGCGCGGACCTTCGTCGACGCGCCCGGCCGCTTCGCCTCCGGCCTCGAGGCGACGCTGACCAGCGAGCGGGAGGCGCTCGACGCAGAAGCAATGGACGGCCTCGTCCTGCGCTACGGCCAGTTCTACGGGCCCGGCACCTACTTCGACCGCGACGGCAGCATTGCCGAGCAGGTGCGGGCGCGCCGCTTTCCGCAGGTCGGCAAGGGGACCGGCGTCTTCTCCTTCGTCCATGTCGACGATGCAGCCGACGCCACCGTGGCCGCGGTCGAGCGCGGCGCCCCCGGCATCTACAACGTCGTCGATGACGACCCGGCGCCTATCAGCGACTGGCTGCCGGTCTTCGCCGACGCGATCGGCGCCAAGCGCCCGATGCGGGTGCCCACGTTCCTGGCCCGTCTGATTGGCGGAAAGGCGGCGGTCGCGATGGCGACCCAGCTGCGCGGCGCTTCCAACGTGAAGGCCAAGCGCGAGCTGGGCTGGCAGCCGGCGCATCCGAGCTGGCGGCAGGGGTTCGCCGCATCCCTCGGGTGAGCGCCGAGCTCCAACCTGCCCGGGACACCCTGCTCGCGGAGCTTCGCGAGCACGCGCTGGTGATCGGCGAGGTGACCCTGTCCAGCGGCCAGACGGCGAGTTACTACGTGGACGCGCGGCGCGCCCTGCTGCGTCCCCCCGCCTTCCGGGCGGCCGGCGAGCTGATCGCCGCCGCCGCTGAGGAGGTTGGGGCCGAGGCGGTCGGTGGTCCGGCGACGGCGGCGATCCCCCTCGCCTGCGCGGCGATCGCAACGCCGGCCGGCGGCGGCTTGGTTGGCTTCTTCGTACGGGGCGAACGAAAGGAACATGGCCTGCAGCGCTGGGTCGAGGGCCCGGTCGAGCGCGCTGCGCGCTGCCTCGTCGTCGAGGACACCGTGACCACGGGAGGCTCGACCGTGCGTGCGATCGAGCGCATGCGGGAGGAGGGGCTGGAGATTGTGGGTGCGCTGTGTGTCGTCGACCGCCTGGCGGGAGGAGGCGACGCGATCGCGGAGGCGGCCGAGGCCCCCTACCGCGCGCTTGTCTCGATCGACGAGCTGTACCCAGAGCGCCCCGACCGCGAGGGCTAGTCGGAGTCCGGCGGCGGCTCGATCGAGATCCAGCGATCGTAGAGCTCGTCGTCGACCTCGAGGCTATGGGCGTACAGCTCCCACACGGCGTCTCGTCTTCGAGGAACCCCGGCCCGCCGAAGAGGTGCGCGCACTCGCTGACCACGTGCTCGGCGAGCACCGCTGCAGTCGCCTTCGCTCCCGCCGCCTGGCGCATGAACTGCTGGTCCGGCTGCACCTTGCTCGCCAGCACGTAGAGCCCGTTGCGGGCGAGCATCACCTCCGCGGCCAGCGACGAGAGCCGCATTCGCAGCGCCTGGTGCTGGTAGAGGGGCACGCCGAACTGGTGGCGCCGGTGTAGATGGGTCGTCGCAAGGCGGATCGCCGTCTCGGCGCCGCCCAGCGCCTGCGCGGCCCCGGCGAGCCGCTCGTAGGTCAGGCCCCAGTTGAGGGCGTGCAGCCCCAGGCCTTCCTGGACCAGAAGTAGTGCGTCTGGAATCTGACCGTCGATCGTCAGCCGGCAGGTCTCCAGGCTCCTGCAACCCGAGGTCTCGAGATGGCGGACTTCGATGTGCCGCTTCTCGACCACGGCGATCCCGATCTTCGGCCCGAACATCGCCGGCTCCTCGTCGAGCCTGCAGAGAACGAGCACGATGTCGGCCGCGCCGGCGGGGCCGGAGAACCACTTCCTGCCCCGGATCCGCCAGCCATCTCCCTCGCGGCTGGCGGTCGTCTGGACCGCGGAAAGGTCGGAGCCGCCCTGCGGCTCCGACGCCGCCACCGAACCGACCGCCTTGCCGTCGAGGACCGCCCATCCACCGGTCCGTTTCGGGGCTGCGGCCGAACCGCCGCAGGACCGGCACCACGGACTCCGATTGGACGATCAGCCCGACACCGATCCCGCCGAGCGCGGCTCGGCCGAGCTCCTCGGAGAAGATCAGCGCCCTGCCGGTGTCGCCGTGCGGGCCGCTCCATCGCTCGCGAAACAGCCCCGCGGATGCGACCGCCTCGGCCGCCTCCCGTGGGAAGCGCCGATCCGCCTCCGCAGCCTCCAGCAGCGGAAGCACAGACTCGGTGAGCAGGCCCGCGACCCGTGCCCGATACGCGTCGAGGTGGGGCCCGATGACTCCCTGCGAGAACAGCAGTGCGGGCTCGTCGCCATCCTGCGACCGTGGCGCAGGCTCGGTGGATGCCGCTGTTTGCTGTTCGGGTGAACTCATGCGCAGCGCCCCGACCAGAATTCGCGCCTGGGGCCTACTCCTTGGGAGGCCGGCCAAGCGTACCTGGGCTTAGAGACTCCCGGAGAGATAGACCTCCGTTCATCGCGCAGGCGTCGAGTGCGATGCCAGCGGGACCGGAGAGGGGCCGGGGATCGGCGAGGCCGACGGAATCGGCGACGCCGCCGGAATCGGCGACGCGGCGGGGAGAGGCAATGATTCAGGCATTGGTGCCCCTCCTTTCGGGACTCCGTCAGTTGCGGTCCAACGGAAACAGTGTAACATGGTTTCATGAACAAGAATTCTGGAAACCAAAGCGAAGCATCATCAGAAGCCGTGGCAAGCAGGTGGGACTTCCTGACCAACCACGCCCACGTCCTGCTCTGCGTCGCTAACGACTCCGGGATCCGCCTGCGCGACATCGCCTCTGCCGTCGGCATTACAGAGCGGGGTGCCCACAAAATCCTCACCGAGCTGGTCGACGAGGGCTATGTGCTGCGCGAGCGACATGGCCGCCGGAACCGCTACACGGTCAAGCCTGAGCTTCCCCTACGGCATCCGCTCGTCCATGATCGGGAAGTCGGCGATCTGCTCAAGGTGCTGCTAAGACCGGAACGGCCAGGAAGGAATGGCGGGCAGGCCAAGAGCGGCACGGCAGTACGAGCAGTGGTCTCCTAAGGCGACGCTGCACGCGTCGCTCGCATGGGCCCGGGCATCAGCGCGGCGCCAGCGATGACCAGGCAAAAGGCGAGCATGCGCCCGGTGATCGCCACCGGCCCCGTGCCGATCGGATCACGAAAGACCAGGATGCCGCCAACGATCGCCGTGAGGTTGGCCGCGACCGAGGTGAGCGCGATGACTTCGACGCCCGGGCCGAGCTGCAAGCCTCGGGCGGAGGCATAGAAGGCGACCACCGAAGCGGCCAGCGCCGCAAATGTCCACGGGCTGATGAGTTCCAGTACCCCAGCTTGAACAGCATCGGTCAAGTACTTGATCGCGATGTCGGAGACGCCGAACAGTGCGCCGGCGGCTGCGCCGAGGAGCATGCCCTGCCCAGCGGCCGAGAGGCCGAGGCGGTGGGAGACCATGGCGAGACCGGTGGCGAGGCCAAGGATCGCGCATTCCACGACGATCAATGCGGCCAGCGCGTAGCCCGGAGCGTCGCCGGCCTGCCGACCTGAGGTGAGACCGATGACAGCAAGCCCGACCGCCGTAATAAGCAGGCCAACCCATTGCCTGCGTCCGAGGTGAAAGCCGAAGAAGCGTTCGGCGATCACGGCGAGGAAGACCAGCCCGCCCGACAGAACGGCCTGCACGATCGACAGCGGCGCGAGTGCGAGCGCCCCCACGTGAAGGCCCCAGGCGCCAACCGCCACCATCCAGCCCAGCGTGAACCACCTGGAGCGGAAGAGGCCGGCGGCGCTTCGCAGCGGGTGCCGAACGCGTACGGGTGGCGCCAAGACCGCGCCGCGGTGCTTGAACAGGAAGGCGACGTTCGTCGCGAGCGCGCTGGCCAGGGCGAGGGCGAGTCCGACGATCACGGCGGGCATTCTCCCTGTCGTAGCCACACGCCGGTGCCTCGGGACCCAGGCCCGTCAGGAGCCGCACGGAACCCCTAGTTAGTTTGGGGCGATTTGAACCCAGCGAGCGGAGGAGCTAGACGGGGACGCCGGAGACGCCGAGCCGCTCGCGGGCCTTCTGGACCGCCACCACGGAGGTATGAACAGCGCTGGCGATTTGCGAGTTCGAACGGTCAGGGGCCCGCCTCACTTCGAACTCGATGATGGTAGAAGAGCGGAGCCGAGCGCGCTCCTTGAGGGACAGGTCCAACGTGCTTACAGCGGCGTCCGCCGCCAGCTCACGCCGACAGTGAAGACAGACTGGACCTTGGTGGTTCTCGGTCCAGTTGGCAGGAAGCCCGCGCTGCTCGTGGCTGCTATTCCAACGCGCCTCGACGCCGCACTTGCCGCAGGTCCACCGTTGCGGTGCGTCTCGCTCGCTCACGGGCATTGGGTGGTCACCCGCGGTGGGTGGAAGCTGGGCGGCGTTCGCGGAGTGCGGTGGCAACTTCCACCAGCACGCCGGGGCGATTCTGGAACTTGCGTTCGTATACCCGCGTCGTCTGGAGCGTTTCCGAGCCAGCTCCCTCGAGCCCGGCCAAGATCTCCTTGACACTTAGAGCGTCGTAGTCCTGAAGTGGCTCTTGCCCGCGCAGGTAGCGGAGCTTGTCGAATACAGGCACGCGCTTCTTATGGGACCTCTCGTAAGTTTCGATCGCTGCCAGCTCGACTTGTGAATGCTTGGACAGCTCTGTGATGAGGTCCTTGTTGCCGATCCGATCGTAGCCAGGAATCGGAAGCTGGCTGTCGTCTGATCGGGTCGTCTCCGCACTATCGACCTGTGCGTCGTCACCAGAGAAGCGCTTTTGCAGGGAATTGAGGATCGTCATCTTCGTGTCTCCAATCGTGGCGATGCGGTCGGGGTGGGCGACGCTGCAGGGACCGCCGCGGCCCACGGCCAACGAACAGTGTACACAATTTCATGAATATTAATTCTAGAAACTATGGCCAAATATGCTAGATTCGTCTCAGCTGCCCGCTGGGTTCTCCCTGCCTCTTTCTGCCCGTCGAGCGGTCCTATCCGCAGAGGGGAGCAAGGAAGAGAGGTCCGCATGACCGACCCCAGAAGAGCCAGGTTGCCCATCAGCTTGTCGGCCAAGATCAGCCGCGCGTTCGGATCACTTTGGACCGAGTACGCCGACAAACGGCCGAGCGAAGTTCGAACCGAAATTCGCGGCAACGTGGTCACCTGCCAGCTCATTGATGCCGTGGGCCTGTTCAACGGGAGCATGATCGCCTCGCAGACCCATGACACCGCCCGCGGAGTAAAGCTCACCCCGGCTGGCTACAAGAGAGATGCAGGCGCTGCAGTTGTGGGATTGACGCGGCAGCGCGTCACATCGTTTGTGAGCAGCCATGACCAAGGCACCGATGTTGCGACCGCGGTCTTTACCCTGGAGCCATCGCTTCAGAAGGGGCGCCCGCGCTCCCTAGCGGGCGTCTCCAGCTAAAAGGTTTTGTGAGCCCCCATGGAACGCAGCCGACGACTGGAGGAGCTCACTGCTGAGGCGAAATACACGGGCGACCGCTATCGCCTCTATAGGGCGAAGGTCCATGGTCCGCGATTAACAAGCCCCGGCCGCCTGAGAGAGCTCGAGCGAGCTCGCAATCTGGCCGAAGCTAGGTTGCGCCGAGCGCAATCTGAGAGTTCAAGGGACTTGGGTACTAGCCGAACAGCGGTGAAGTCGGGGAGCTGACAGCAACCCCCGAACGCCCCGACCAGGATTCGAACCTGGGGCCTACTCCTTAGGAGGCCAGCCAAGCGAGGGGACGGGCGGGCACTCCCTGGTACGAATGTCCTGCAGTTGGGAGTGCTCGCCATTGCCTGGGGTCCACGAATTCCCCTTCGGAGCCCTCCGAATGTACCCGTTTTGTACCCCGGCTGAGAGGCGTCCTTGACACGTCCCCAGGCCCTGTGGCAGTCTGGCCCCCGAGATGAGCAGGGCACCCACACTGGGCGGGCGCAGACCCTACGCGGCGCTCGCCGCGGCGATCCTCAGCCTGGCGGTCGTCGCCACAGCCCGCGCTGCCGAGGGCGACATCTCCACCATCGCCGGCACGACCGTCGGCCTCTCCGGTGACGGCGGCCCCGCCACCGCGGCGCAGCTCGACACACCGCGCGGCGTGGCCCCGACCCCCGACGGCGGCTACCTGATCGCCGACTTTGCCAACCACCGCATCCGCAAGGTCTCCG
>JBBPIN010000023.1:0-4082 GCA_038040285.1 Actinomycetota bacterium | reverse complement strand
CGGCGGCTACCTGATCGCCGACTTTGCCAACCACCGCATCCGCAAGGTCTCCGCGACGGGGATCATCAGCACCGTGGCCGGCACCACCTCCGGCTTCTCGGGCGACGGCGGCCCGGCCACCGCGGCACAGCTCAACACACCGCTCGGCGTGGCCCCGACCGCAGACGGCGGCTACCTGATCGCCGACTTTGCCAACCACCGCATCCGCAAGGTCTCCGCGGCGGGGATCATCAGCACGGTGGCCGGCACGACCTCCTTCGGCCTCTCCGGGGACGGTGGCCCGGCCACCGCGGCGCAGCTCAACAACCCGCAGGGCGTGGCCCCGACCGCAGACGGCGGCTTTCTGATCGCCGACCGGGGCAACAGCCGCATCCGCAAGGTCTCCGCGGCGGGGATCATCAGCACCGTCGCCGGCACCACCGCCGGCTTCTCGGGCGACGGCGGCCCGGCCACCGCGGCGCAGCTCAACGACCCGTCCGGCGTCGCCCCGACCGCAGACGGCGGCTTTCTGATCGCCGACCTCAGCAACCACCGCATCCGCCAGGTCTCCGCGGCGGGGATCATCAACACGGTGGCCGGCACGACCTCCTTCGGCCTCTCCGGGGACGGCGGCCCCGCCACCGCGGCGCAGCTCAACGGCCCAATTGGCGTGGCCCCGACCCCCGACGGCGGCTTCCTGATCGCCGACTTCAGCAACAGCCGCGTCCGCAAGGTCTCCGCGGCGGGGATCATCAGCACCGTGGCCGGCACCACCGAGGGCCTCTCGGGCGACGGCGGACCGGCCACTGCGGCACAGCTCGACCACCCGGCCGGCGTCGCCCCGGCCCCCGACGGCGGCTTTCTGATCGCCGACCAGGGCAACCACCGCATCCGTCGCGTGGAGGGAAAGCCGGCGCCGGCCGAGTGCGGGCCGGGGCCGTTTTTCGTCATCCTCGGCACCGCGGGCGCCGATGTGCTGGCCGGCACGGTGCTCCGCGACGCGGTGCTCGGCGGGGAGGGAAACGACACCCTGAGCGGAGCCGAGGGGGCCGATTGCCTGCTCGGGGAGGGCGGAAACGACAGGCTCTCCGGCGACTCAGAGGGCGACCTGCTGCTGGGCGGAAAGGGCAAGGACAAGGCAAACGGTGGCAAGGGCAACGACAGAGCCCAGGGCGGTGTGGGCAACGACAAGCTGGGCGGCGGTTCCGGCAAGGACAGGCTGACCGGAGGTAAGGGCAGGGACAAGCTGACCGGAGGTAAGGGCAGGGACAAGCTGACCGGAGGTAAGGGCAAGGACCGCCTCGTCGGCGGCCGCGGTCGCGACACGCTTAACTGCGGTGCCGGCAAGAACGACGTCGCGATCGCCGACCGCAAGGACAGAGTGAAGCCGAGCTGTGAGAAGGTGAAGTAGCGGGTCGCTGAGCCTGGCGGTCAGGCGGCGAGGCGGGCTCCCTGGTCGGCGCTGGAGAACTCCCCTCTCATACCCTCGCCGCGGGTGTTTATGCGGCCGGCGCCGGAACGAAGTGCTTGAGCGCGACGTCGTCGCGGTCGAGGGCGAAGCGCACACCCTCCTCGGCGAGCTGGTGCGCTTCCTCATAGCTGTCGCCGACGACCGTCCAATTGGGCACCTCGGGTGACGTCGCCACCCAGGTGTCCTCATCCTGCTCGTAGATCACGCGGATTCGGTCCATCGCTCGCTCCTAGAGTAGCTTCAGCGCCTCGTCCTCACTGAGGCCGACCTGGTCGCACAGGATTCGCTTCACAGTCACCGGTCGGATCGTCTGCCGGTCGTGGAAGCTGAACGTGATCGGCGGTCGGCCTGGCGCCTCCATCCTGCGGTGAGAGCCCTGCCGCACAATGCGGTACCCCAGCGGCTCGCGGGTCAGCACCCGGAGCAGGGCCCGGGCCTTGAGTGACGGAAACCTGGCCACCGACCCCGATCGTTGCGAGCGAAGCGGATGGCCCTGAGCCACAGAGGGGCCAAACGCCAGGCTCAGCCCCAGAAGATGCCAGTCGGGTCGGCCTCGACCTCGGCAAGCAACGGCTCGACGGTTTGGCTGGGACCGACTCGGTCGTAATCGTGCCAGCGCCCGTTGCTGTCCGGACAGTAGAGGGACCAGGTTCCCGCCGAGTCGTCGAGTCTGAGTTGCGCGACCTTCGTCTCGCTCCACTCCGGGCCGAAGTCCGGATTCCATGGTGGGCGTCGCTCGACGATGGTTATCGACTTGCCACGCCGCGTGCACTCGATTCGTATTTCGTCCCGCAGCCCCTCCGGTACGCGGGAGCTGCAGAAGGCTTCCACCGTGCGCGTCGCCTCTTCGAGCATGCTGAACACCCTATTTCGCACGAGCCGATCGAACTCGGCGGTCGGTCACCGAGGGACGCGGGAGGCCCTGATCGGACACGCGATGTACCCCTCTCGTACCCTCGCCGTGCGTCGCCGAGAGTCGCAGCGGAGAGTAGGCTGCCAGAACTGCGAGCAAACCCCCTGGAAATGACGAGCGCCCCGAGCAGGATTCGAACCTGCGGCCTACTCCTTAGGAGGCGGTCTATGGCAGCACGCTGAAAGCCCGGTTCCACGCGG
This sequence comes from Actinomycetota bacterium, assembly GCA_038040285.1. Lineage (GTDB taxonomy): Bacteria > Actinomycetota > Thermoleophilia > Solirubrobacterales > 70-9 > Mayfieldus. Next base: position 1,519 of record JBBPIN010000023.1, on the reverse strand, counting down.
AATTGCCTGCAAGTAGGCCGCTTCCTGGGTGACAAAAGCGGACACGGGAGGACAGAAGATGACGGATTCGGTTCCCACCCGGTTCCCACCCAATGCGTTGCGGCGGGGTTGCGGGCGCCCCAGCTTCGGACGGCTGAGAACATGGCAAACACGATGACCGCGAGTTCCACTCGCCTAAGAAAAGGGGAGCCCATGATCAGCAGCCTCGACTTCGTCGGCATTCCGTCGCAGGACGCCGAACGCTCCCGCACTTTCTACGTTGAGACGCTTGGCCTCCGCCCCGACGATCATGCGCGGTTTGAGGTCTGGGTCGGAGAAACCTGCCTCAGCATCTGGGAGCCTGAGAAGCTCGGGATCGAGTTCGCCCCGCAGAAGAACGCCCATCCGGCCCTGCACGTGGACGACGTCGCGGCGACCCGGGCTGAGCTCGAGGGCAAGGGGGTCGCGTTTAGCGGCGACACCTTTGACACCGGCGTCTGTCCACGGCGTTCTTCACCGATCCCGATGGCAACGACTTGATGCTGCATCACCGTTACGCGCCACAAGACTGATCCCGCCAAAGGCGTCGCCTCCGGTGCGGGCTTCAACGCCGAGAACTAAACCACTGCAAACCTCGACGCCGAGCGCTCGGGCTCATAACCCGAAGGTCGCGGGTTCGAATCCCGCCCCCGCTATCGAAGAAAGGTCCTGGAAACGGGGCCTTTCTTCGTAAGGGCAGGCATTCGCGTGACGGCAATTTGACGGTCCAATAGCGGTCCAATTTGTCACCGGACTGGCACGATCTGAGGATGCGGCCGACGCGGGAGAGTTCAAGCTCGCTGCCTGGGACGGGTGCTTTCACGAACCGATCGCGGTGACCAGGCGCGGTTTCGTCGACGAGGAGCGCTGGATCTCCGAGGAGAGGCGAGGGCGTGTGCTGCTCCTCCTTGCGCAAAGCGGAAGCGGCTGCCGTCGACCGGACAACCGACTAAGAGTCGTTGGTGAAGGTTCCGCTCGGGCAGAGAGCCAACCAAGGTCAAGTTCATGTTGACCGGCGTAGGTGACGGCGCCGCGCTCTTAGCCGTTGACGAGACCTTTTGCACATCGTCACCATTGCTGAGACGCTGCAAAGACGCTCCTCCAGGACGAGGTAGCAGCCGACCACAATAAGCAGTGGCAGCAGTACTGCTGCTTCAGCCGTGTGGGGTGCACACCCGATCGCACCTGCGGCGGGCCCTGCTGGTCGGCTCCTGCACTGGCAGTTGCTTAAGGTCGGGCGCTCTGTCCGTTTCGAGTCAGGAGGCCGCGACTCTAGAGAGCCGTTAGCCCGCGAACTGGCTCAGTGAGGTGGCGCGGCGATGGGCGGTGTTGGTGGCGCGATCGAGTTTGCGTACCCCACAGGCGTTGGAGCGGGCGATGCTCCGCCTGCGCCGCGCAAAACGCCCAGATCGCCGTCTCGGGAGTGGGTTAGAAATAGACGGCCGGGCCGCGGCCCAGAGGGCTGTCGAGGCCGCGCATCAGCGCAGTGGGCCGCGGACGA
>JBBPIN010000022.1:14329-44111 GCA_038040285.1 Actinomycetota bacterium | reverse complement strand
TCGACGGGGTCTCGACCTCGATGACGATCAACGCCCCGGCGGCGATCCTGCTGCTGCTCTATGAGCTGGTCGGCGAGGAGAAGGGCGTCAAGGCCGATCAGTTGCGTGGCACGGTCCAGAACGACGTTCTGAAGGAGTACGTGTCGCGCGGCAACTACATCTACCCGCCGGAACCGACGATGCGGCTCACCACCGACATCTTCGCCTACTGCGACGAGCACGTCCCGCAGTGGAACACGATCTCGATCTCCGGCTACCACATGCGCGAGAAGGGCTGCTCGGCGGTGCAGGAGGTGGCGTTCACGCTCTCCAACGCGATCGCCTATGTACAGGCTGGACTCGACGCCGGACTGGAGATCGACCGCTTCGGCAAGCGGCTGGCGTTCTTCTTCAACTGCCACAACAACGTCTTCCAGGAGATCGCCAAATTCAGGGCCGCGCGCCGCATGTGGGCGAAGATCATGCGGGATCGCTTCAGTGCCACCGACGAGGACGCGCTGAAGATCCGCTTCCACACCCAGACCGGCGGCGTCACCCTCCAGGCCCAGCAGCCGGAGGTGAACATCGTTCGCGTCGCCCTCCAGGGCTTCGCAGCGGTTTGCGGCGGCACCCAGTCGTTGCACACGAACGGCTTCGACGAGGCGCTGGCGCTGCCGAGCGAGCGCTCGGCGCGGATCGCGCTGCGCACCCAGCAGGTGCTGGCGCATGAGTCCGGCGTCGCCGACACCGTCGACCCCTTCGCCGGCTCCTACTTCATCGAGGCGCTGACCGACGAGATCGAGGAGCGCTCCTGGGAGTTGATGGACAAGGTCGAGGAGCTCGGGGGCTCGGTGCAGGCGCTGGACTTCATCCAGCGCGAGATCGAGGAGTCCGCCGCCTCCTACGAGGCGCGCTACCGCACCGGCCAGGACATAGTCGTCGGGGTCAACAAGTACGTCACCGAAGAAACAGATGATGTCGAGGTCCTCAAGGTCGATCCCGAGTCCGAGGAGCGCCAGCTGCGGCGGCTGTCGGAGTTCAAGCAGGCCCGCGACGCGGCAGCGGTGGAGGGCAAACTGGAGGCGCTGCGCGACGTGGCCCGCGGCGAAGGCAACCTGCTTTTGCCGATCCGCGACGCGCTGAGGACGGGAGCCTCGATCGGCGAGGTAAGCGGCGCGATGCGCGACGTGTTCGGCGAGTACAAGGGCGGCGCCTTCTTCTAAGCCGCGCATAGACTGCGGTCGATGCGCGAGAAGTTCCCCGAGAGCCACGAGGAGAAGCTCAACTACCTGCGCGAGCTGCGCGAGCAGGCGATCCATTCGGCCTCCGAGGAGGCCGTCACAAAGCAGCACGAGAAGGGCAAGCTGACGGCCCGCGAGCGGATCGAGAAGCTGCTCGACCCGGGCTCATTCGAGGAGCTCGACACCTTCGTCCGCCACCGCACATACGAGTTCGAGATGCAGAAGCGCCGGCCCTACGGCGACGCCGTGGTGACCGGCTACGGGACGATCGACGGGCGCACCGTCTTCGTCTTCTCGCAGGACTTCACGGTGTTCGGCGGCTCCCTGGGCGAGGTGATGGCGGAGAAGATGTGCAAGGTGATGGACTTGGCGGCCCAGGTCGGCGCGCCGGTGATCGGCATCAACGACTCCGGTGGGGCGCGGATCCAGGAGGGGGTCGTCTCACTGGGCGCCTACGGCGACGTCTTCGTGCGCAACGTGAAGTGCTCCGGGGTGATTCCCCAGATCAGCCTGATCATGGGCCCCTGCGCGGGCGGCGCCGTCTACTCGCCGGCGATGACCGACTTCATCTTCATGGTCAAGGAGACCTCGCACATGTTCATCACCGGCCCCGAGGTGATCAAGACGGTGACCGGCGAGGAGACGACCTTCGAGGAGCTGGGCGGCGCGATGTCACACAACACGAAGTCGGGCGTCGCCCACTTCGCCGCCGACGACGAGGAGAGCTGCCTGGAGGACGTGCGCTACCTGATGTCGTTCCTGCCGCTGAACAACCTCGAGATGCCGCCGCGGGTCGAGCCCCACGACGACCCCGACCGCATGGAGCCAACGCTCGACACGATCGTCCCCGACGATCCCTCCAAGCCCTACGACATGCGCGACGTGATCTCGCTGATCGTCGACGACGGGGAGTTCTTCGAGGTCCAGGAGCACTTCGCGCGCAACATCGTGATCGGCTTCTCGCGGCTGGACGGCAATCCGATCGGCGTGGTCGGCAACCAACCCGCGCACCTGGCCGGCGTGCTGGACATCGAGTCGTCGGAGAAGGCGGCGCGCTTCGTGCGCTTCTGCGACGCCTTCAACGTTCCGCTGCTGACCTTCACCGACGTGCCGGGCTTCTTGCCCGGGACCTCGCAGGAGTGGGGCGGGATCATCCGCCACGGCGCCAAGCTGCTGTACGCATTCACCGAGGCGACCGTCCCGAAGCTGACCGTGGTCACCCGCAAGGCCTACGGCGGCGCCTACGACGTCATGAACTCAAAGCACATGCTGGCCGACTTCAACTTCGCCTGGCCGACCGCCGAGGTCGCGGTGATGGGACCTGAGGGCGCGGTCAACATCATCTACCGCCACGACATCGCCGACTCGCCGACCCCCGACGAGCGGCGAGCGAAGCTGATCGCCGACTACAAGGCCCACTTCGCCAACCCCTACTCGGCCGCCGAACGCGGCTACATCGACGACGTGATCGTCCCCCACGAGACCCGCCCGAAGCTGATCCGGGCCCTGAACACGCTGCGGACCAAGCGGGTCGAGCAGCCGAAGCGCAAGCACGGCAACATCCCGCTGTAGGCGCGTTCGTACGCCCGCTGGCCTACAGCTCGACCTGCTGCGCCTCGATCCTTCCCTCGCGATAGGCGTCGAGGACGGCTAGCGCGATCCCGAGGTCCTGGATCGCTAGCCCGGTGGAGTCGAACAGCGTCGTCTCGGCGTTCGAGCCGCGGCCCTTGGCGGCGCCGGTCAGCACCTCGCCGAGCTGCGTGACCTGACCGCGGCTCACCTCGCCGGCGGCCACGGCGCCGGACAGCTCGCCGCCGCCGCTCGCCTGCTCCCACTCGTCGCAGAACAGATGGCAGCGGCGCAGCGCGTCGCGCTCCAGCTCCGCCTTGCCGTGGGCGTCGGCGCCGAGCGCCGCGATGTGCTGGCCCTCGCGCAGATCGGTGGACGCCAGCACCGGCTCGTCCCCCGGCGTACAGGTGATGACGATGTCGGCCGCCGCCGCCTCTTCGCGGCTGTCTGCCCGCCAGTCGAGTTCGGAGGTCAGCCGCTCGGCGATCGTGGCGTCTCGGTCATGGCAGACACCGGGGCCGTACCCCGCCGCCACCAGGCAGCGCGCAGCCCAGGCGCCGTTGACGCCGCAGCCGATCACACCGACCGTCCTCGCGCCCGATGCAGCCAGCGCCTGCGCCGAGACGGCCGCCGCGGCCCCGGTCCGCAGCCAGGTGACCGAGCGGGCGTCGAGGATCGCCAGCTCGCCGCCGGTCTCGGCGTCGGAGAGCACGATCACCCCGGTCACCACGGGCAGCCCCCGCTCGGGGTTGTGCGGGTAGGAGGTCACCCACTTCAGCAGCGCCACCCCCGATCCACGCGCCGGCATTGCGCGAAAGTCTCCCGGCGGGCTGTCGAGGTAGACCTTCGGCGGCATCACCCAACCGCCGCGGGCGTGGCGCTCGAAGGCCTCGCGGGTCCGGTCGATCGCCTCCGCCGGGGTCACGGCCGACAGCACGGCCTCGCCTGAGATCACGGGGATAATGCCGCGAGTCTTATGCCATGGAGGACAGCCTGCTCGTGGGGGCCTTCGCTTGTGGCTTGGGATGCCGCCCAAGAGGTCCTCTACTGACCGTGGCTCGGGCGCCCACAGACATTCACCTCGCCAGAGCCATCGAGGCTCAGCTTCCAGGGTTGCCCCGACCGATCGCGCGGGATGTTGATGATCGCGCTGGCACGCGCCGACAGATTGCCCAAATCGACAGGGATAGATGTCGAGGCGAAGCGCCGCAAACGGACTTCGAACTCGCTGCTCGGGCCGGAAGCGACGGCAGCTCCGCCAGGAGGAAGGTCGAGAAGGGGCGGATTGGCGCCGGAGGCGTTCAGGTTGATGCAGTTCGCGTTGCTTCCGGCTAGTGCTCCGGGGGGACCGATCAAAGAGGGCCGGGGACCAGCACTCGGCGAAGCTGGCGTATTGGTGGACGCCAACCTGATCCCCAGTACAGCGGCCAGCACCTTGTCCGCGGCCTCTCGGGCCGACTCGGGGCTGGTGGCAAGCTCACCCGGCGAGTAGGCGGGCGAGCCGAAGTCGTCGACTGCCTTGAGATATGCCCCGGCGTCGACTGAGACCATGCCAGGGGCGGGTACCCGGGGAAGGGTAGGGAGAGAGAAGTAGAACTCAGTTCCATGTTCGCCTACAGGGAGGTTGAATACTGGCGGCACCGTGTCGCGGGCTATCTCCACCGCGCCGAGGCCGGCCCGCTGCTGCTCGGCCGCCTCCTTCCGGGACTTGTAGGAGTCGTATAGGAGGGTGATGTTCCCCATGAGTGAGGCTGCCGCTACTGCGGAGACTGCTATGAGGGCCTTCCGCTCCATCCGGACGCCGCGCAACAGCTCCGCTGCGGCAAGGAGGATGAAGATTGCGCTCGGATACTGATAACGGGACGCAGTCGGGGGTCGAGCGGACTGCGTATTGATGCCCGTAAGTATCCAAAAGGCAAGGCCGGTGACCACGACGATCCAAAACCATCGTGGCACCTGCCTAAGCCGGTGTACGCGCCAGCCAGTGAGCAGCAGGATGACCGGGAGAGCCACTCTGCCCCAATCAAGCCCGCCGGGCGCCACTGTCTCCGACGTCGAATTCACGAGGCCGAGCAATGAGGCGATTCCGGCCGCAAGCGCGTTGAGCACGAACAGCGGGGTAGTCCCGAGGTTGTGGAGCGAGGACGAGGTACTCGCCGTGTGGTCCCACCCAAGCCACCACAGGGCGTAGAGCCCGACCGGGATCGCAACGATGTAAATGCGGCTACGCCAGCTTTCGCGCCGTTGCAGGAGGTCGACGGTGGCGCCGGCGGCGAAGGGGAGGCCGAGGCTCGAGAAGGACATCGACCCGGTGAGCAGGACGCAGGCCAGACGGTCGCCGGTGCGATCCTCGCGCTCCAACGAAAGGAGCATGCCCAGCCCGCAGGTCATCGGACCAAAGAAGCCGATCTGAAACGGCCAGAGCAGATCCTCCCAGGCGGCGCCGAGGAAGAGGATCACCGTCGTGGAGATCAGGGCGAGCCAATCATCGATCCGCCGCCGCAGATAGACGAACAGCAGCACGGCACTGAGCAAGAAGACGAGGGTCGAAACGACGTTAAACGGAAGAATCGAGTCCATCCCGAAGGTGGCGAGCAGCGCCTTGTAGACGACGATCGGGATCGGGGAGAGGTGCCCAAAGTGAGGGTCCAACAGCGAGTGTGGGGTCCAACCCCGCCTGTAGAGCAAGAAGTCCCAGTCGTCGAGCAGGAAGGTCAGCTGCGAACCCAGGACGAGAAGAAGCGCGCCAGAGGCGAGTACGGCGCCGCCTAGGAGAAGGATCGCTGGGTTGACCAGTAGGGGCCCTCCTGACCGTCTGCGCTCCGGCTCGATCGCGCCTCTCACGCGCGTAGCCTAACCGCGTCCCAATCGCCGCTCAGCCGCTCGCACCGGCTTCTTTATCCACCCACCGAACCAGTCCAGTGCTCAGCGGATGTCGCCTTGCTAAAGGTCGATTCGCTCGATCGCCTCGGCCGCAGTCACAGCCGACACCACCGCCTCGCCTGAGATCACCGAAGCAGTCATACCGGGCTTGCGAGATCGCGCCTCGCCGATGCCCCGTTTAGAGTTCATCCGGTGGGCGGCAATGGGACTCGCAGGCCTCCGCGCCCGAGGATCGAGCTGGTGGCCGGCAACCCTTCCGAGCAGGAGGGGGCGGCGATCGTCGCGGCGCTAGAACAGTTCCTCGCCGAAACCGCGCCCGCGCCCGCGACCGCTGAGGAGAGCCGCTGGCAGCAGGCGGCGCTGGTCGAAGGCGTGAATCGGGATCCCGGCGCGGTGGGCGTTGGCTCGCCGCTTGGCGGGTGGCGCTGATGGGGCGGGTGCTGATCACCGGCGGAGCAGGGTTCGTGGGCTCCAACCTCGCGATCGCACTGGCAGCGGACTCGGGCCGCGAAGTGCTGGCGCTCGACAACCTGCACCGGCGCGGGTCCGAGCTCAACCTTCCGCGCCTCGAGCAGGCCGGGGTCCAGTTCGTGCGCGGCGATGTGCGCGAGCCCGCGCAACTCGAGCAGCTGCCGAAGGTCGACGCGATAGTCGAGTGCTCGGCCGAGCCCTCGGTGATGAGCGGAACCACCGGCGACACCTCCTACTTGGTGCACACCAACCTCACCGGCGCCTACAACTGCCTCGAGCTGGCGCGCCGCGACGACGCCGCGATGGTGTTCCTGTCCACGAGCCGCGTCTATCCGCTTGCGGCGCTGGAGTCGATCCGGCTCGATGAGCAACCGACCCGCTTCGCGATCAGCGACCAACAGGAGCTCGACGGCGTCTCGCCCGCCGGTATCTCGGAGCGCTTCCCGACCGAGGGCGCACGCACGCTCTACGGCACCACGAAGTTGGCGGCGGAGCTGCTGATCGAGGAGTACCGCGCCGGGTTCGGCGTTCGCGCGGTGGTCGATCGCTGCGGGGTGATCGCCGGCCCCTGGCAGATGGGCAAGGTTGACCAGGGCGTGTTCACGCACTGGATGCTGAGCCACCACTTCGGACAGCCATTACGGTATATCGGGTACGGAGGAAGTGGCAAGCAGGTGCGGGACCTGATCCACATAGACGATCTGATCGAGCTGGTGGGCGAGCAGCTCTCCCAGCTCGAGCGCTGGGACGGCCTGACGGTGAACGTTGGGGGCGGGCCCGAGCGCAGCCTCTCGCTGCTGGAGACGACGCAGATCTGCCGCGAGCTGGCCGGAAACGAGGTCGAGATCGAGCCAGTGGCCGAGACTCGCCAGGGCGACGTGCCGGTCTACGTCTCCGATTGCGGCGAGCTGTTCCGCAATACCGATTGGCGGCCGCGACGCAGCGCCGAGGACACCCTGCGCGACATCCACAATTGGATCGCCAGCAACGAGGACGCGTTGCCGGAGGCGCTCGGGGTGGGAACGAGGAGCTAGGCATGGCGGTCGCGATAGTCACCGGTTCCGGGGGCCTGATCGGATCTGAGTCGGTCCGGCAGTTGGTCGAGAGCGGCTGGGAGGTCGTGGGGCTGGAAAACGATATGCGGGCCAATTTCTTCGGCCCCGAGGCCTCGACCGCTCACGTCACCGACGAGCTGGTCGAGCGCTATGACGAGTTCCGCTCGATCGACCTCGACATCCGCGCCACCGAGTCCGTGAACCGCGTGTTCGCCGAGCATGGCCCGCGGATCGAGCTCGTGATCCACACGGCGGCGCAACCCTCGCACGACTGGGCGGCCAAGGAGCCGCAGACCGACTTCGGCGTCAACGCGAACGGAACCCTGAACCTCCTGGAGGCCGCCCGTGCCCATTGCCGGGACGCCAGCTTCGTGTTCTGCTCGACCAACAAGGTCTACGGCGATACCCCCAACCGCCTGCCGTTGCAGGAGCTGAAGACGCGGCTCGAGCTGCCCGAGGATCACCGCTACCACCGCGGCATCGACACCTCGATGTCGATCGACATGTCGACCCATTCGCTTTTCGGGGTCTCGAAGGCGGCGGCCGACCTGCTGGTGCAGGAGTACGGCCGCTACTTCGACATGCCCACCGTCTGCTTCCGGGGCGGTTGCCTGACCGGTCCCCAGCATGCAGGCGCGAAGCTGCACGGGTTTCTGGCCTACCTGATGAAGTGCACTGTGACTGGGGAGCCCTACACGGTCTTCGGCTACGGCGGCAAGCAGGTGCGCGACAACATCCACAGCGCCGACCTGGTGGCCGCGTTTCTGGCCTTCCATGGCGATCCGAAGCCGGCCTCCGTCTACAACATCGGCGGTGGGCGGTTCTCGAACTGCTCGATGCTGGAGGCAATCGAGGCCTGCGAGCGTATCGCCGGCCCCGAGCTCGACTGGCAGCTCAGCGACGACAACCGCATCGGCGACCACCGCTGGTGGATCTCCGACCTCGCCGAGTTTCAGGCCGACTATCCGGACTGGGCGCTGCGCTACGGGATCGACGAGATCCTGCAGGAGATGTACGAGCAGAACCTCGAGCGCTGGACCGGAGCGACCGCATGAAGCTCTCGGTCGTAATACCAGCTCAGGACGAGGAGGCTTCGATTGGCGGCACGGTCGAAGGCGTTGTCAATGTTCTCGCCCGAGAGGAGATCGACTACGAGGTGATCGTCGTCGACGACGGTAGCCGCGATTCCACCAGGGAGGTCGTGGAGCGAATCGGCGCAGCCAATCCACGGGTTCGCTGCCTTCCTTCGCACTACGAAAGGGGCTTTGGCTTCGCGGTGCGGGCCGGGCTCGATGAGTTCACAGGCGACGCGATCGCGATCGTGATGGCAGACGCCTCCGACGATCCCGAAGACCTGGTCCGCTATTACCGGCTACTTCAGGAGGGCTGGGATTGTGCGTTTGGATCGCGCTTCATCCGCGGCGCCCAGGTGCATGACTACCCACGAGTGAAGCTGCTGCTCAACCGGCTCGCCAACTGGTTCGTTCGGGTGCTATTCCGCCACCGCTACAACGACACCACCAACGCCTTCAAGGCCTACCGGCGTGAGGTGATCGAGACGATCAGCCCATTGTTGTCCAACCACTTCAACCTCACCGTGGAAATGCCGCTGAAGGCGATCGTGCGCGGGCACAGTTATCGCGTGATCCCGATCTCTTGGCGTAATCGCACATCCGGTATGCCGAAACTGGCGCTGCGCGAGATGGGCAGCCGCTACGTTTTCATCGTTCTCTACGTATGGCTTGAGCGGATGCTTGGCAGGGGCGACTACCGACGCCGCGACCTCCAGGCGGATTCCGACCTCGGGGCCCACGCCATCGGCGACTTGCCACCAACCCACCGTTCGGGATAGAAAGGGATATCCAATCGTCGATCAAGGAGGGGATGTCCCTTGGCAGTAGTGAAGATCATCGAACTGGTCGGAAGCTCAAAGACATCGAGCGACGACGCGGCCAAGCAGGCTCTGACACATGCACAGAGCTCGCTGCGCAACATCCGCGCCGTCGACATCGTCTCGACCGGTATCCGCGGCGAGAACTTGGACGAGTACCGCGCCCATGTGCGCGTCGCGTTCCTGATCGAGGGCACCGAGATCGACTGACGCCACGCTGCGCGCAACAGTGGCTAGTCGCTTGTCTCTAGTCGCTCGAGGTTGGGCTCAGGCCCAAGTGACTAGCGACTAGCGACTCAGTCACTCCTGGTCTCTGGTCCCCTACATTTCCTCCCTATGGTCGGCGAGCGCATCGACACCGAGGGGACCGAGCACGGCGGCGAGCTTCCGCCCGAGCGCCTCGCCGAGATGCTGGAGGCCGACGACGTGGAGCTGATCGACGTGCGCCGCCCACACGAGTGGGAGGCCGGTCGGATTCCCGGCGCCCGCCGAGTCGAGGTCAACGACCTGCCGGCGCTCGCCGACGAACTGGACCGCGAACGCCCCGTGGTCCTCTACTGTCGCTCCGGATCGCGCTCCGAGCTGGCGGCCGACGCGCTGCGCGCGGGCGGCTTCGACGCCCATGCGCTGGCCGGCGGGATTTCGGCCTGGGCGGAGGAGGGGCGTCCGCTCGACCCCGAGGGCGGCTACGTGTCCGAATCGGGCGAGGCAGCGGCCGTGCTCGAGGCCCGCCGCAGAAATACTTGAATCTCTGTCAGGTTTAGTACTATTCGCGTCGATAACGCCTGATAGAGGCGTGTTCGCGAATCGTTAGCCCGGAGGACGTCGCATGGAGCCGGTTTCGGCCCCATCCAAGAAAACCGAACTAGACGAGGATCACGGCAAGCAGCAGCGTGGCAAGGGCCGCGTCGGCTCGCTGGCGAACCCGGAGACCTACGACAGCGTCCCCGGCGAAGTGATCCCGATCCTCGAGCGCGAGTTCGACGACTTCGACACCGAAGCGGGCAAGTTCCTCAAGAGCCAGACCCCGGAGGAGGAGTTCGTCGGCTTCCGGCTCAAGCAGGGCGTCTACGGCCAGCGCCAGCCCGACGTGCAGATGATCCGCGTCAAGCTGCCCTACGGGGGCGTGAACCCGGAGCAGATGGAGGCCTTCGCCGACGTGATCGAGCGCTACGCGCCGCTCCGCAGGGGCCACATCACCACGCGCCAGAACATCCAGATCCACCACATCCCGCTCGACGACGCCGCGAAGGCGATCCGCGAGCTCGGCGACGCCGGCCTCTCCTCCCGCGAGGGTTGCGGCAACACGGTGCGCAACGTGACCGGCGATCCCTACGCCGGCATCTGCGAGGACGAGATCTTCGACCCGACGCCCTACGCCGGCGCCTACGTGCGCTACTTCGTGCGCCATCCCACCACCCTGCTGATGCCGCGCAAGTGGAAGACCGCCTTCACCGCCTCCGACGAGGACCGGGCGATCACGCCGATCCACGACCTCGGCTTTATCCCCCGTATCCGCGACGGCGTGTACGGATTCAAGATCACGGTCGGCGGCGGCACCTCGATCATGCCGCGGATCGCCGAGACGATCACCGAGTTCGCCGAGGCGGACAACGGCGAGTACCTGAAGGTCTCCGAGGCGGCGCTGCGGATCTTCGATCGCCAGGACTGGCTGCGCGCCAATCGCGCCCGCGCCCGGATCAAGGTGCTGATCGACAAGATCGGGATCGAGGACTTCCGCCACAGGATCGACGAGGAGCTGGAGGGCGACTGGGTCTCCGAGCGCGACTTCGAGGGCGCCGTGGAGCGCGGGCGCTTCGTCGACGATGAGGAGGCCAACGCCCCATCGGCGCCGACGACCCACTCGAGCCCGAACGGCGACCGCTCCCAGTTCGACCGCTTCCTCGAGGGCAACGTCACCCCGCAGCGCCAGGAAGGTTTCTCCGCCATCGAAGTGAAGGTGACGCGCGGCGACCTCGACCCCGAGCAGCTGCGCGGCCTGGCGGCGATCATGCGTGACTTCACCGGTGGCTACGCCCGCACCTGCGTCGAGCAGAACTTCGTCCTGCGCTGGGTCCGCGACGAATCGCTGTACGACGTCTGGACGCGGCTAACTGAGCTCGGGCTCGGAGATGCCGGCGCGCAGGAGATCACCGACGTGGTCAGTTGCCCCGGGACCGACAGCTGCAAGCTCGGCATCACCAGCTCGATGGGCCTCAACGAGGCGATCCAGCAGCGGGTCGAGGAGATGCAGATCGACGATCCGCTGACCCGTCAGGTCCACATCAAGATGAGCGGCTGCCCGAACGGCTGCGCCCAGCACCACATCGGCAACATCGGCTTCTATGGCGCCTCGTTGAAGGTCGGCGGCCGCGTGATGCCGGCCTACATCCCGCACCTCGGCGGCAGGTCGCACGCCGGCGCAAAGTTCGGCACCCGGCTGAAGTCGCGCCTGCCGGCAAAGCGCGTCCCCGATGCGGTGGAGCGCTGGCTGCGCTTCTATGAGTCCGAGCGTGAGGACGGCGAGCTGTTCGTCGACTTCGTGGAGCGGATCGGCACCGAGGAGTTCGAGAAGCAGGTCGAGGACCTGGCGATGCCGGCCGAGTTCAACCTCGACAACATGCTCCAGTTCGTCGACTGGAAGCGCTCCGAGCCCTACAAGGTCGAACGCGGCGAAGGTGAGTGCGCGGTCTAGATGAAGCCGCTAGCCACGCTCCCTGAATCCGCCCCGGAGACGGCCTTTGGGTTCGACGCCGATGCCGTGGCGGCTGAGCTCGAGCAAAAGAGCGCCGCCGAGGCGCTGGAGTGGGCGTTCGAGACCTTCCACCCGAGCCTCTACATCGCTTGTTCGTTTCAGAAGACCAGCTCGGTGGTGATCGACATCGCGACCAAGATCGCCCCCGACGCGCGCTTCTTCTACCTCGACACAGACGTGCTGTTCGAGGAGACCTACGAGACCCGGGACCGGCTCGCCGAGCACTACGGGATCGAGTTCGAGCGCTACCACAACCTCACCCTCGAACAGCAGGCCAGCCAGTACGGCGACGAGCTGTGGAACAGCGACCCCGACTCCTGCTGCGGGATCCGCAAGGTCGAGCCGATGCGCGATGCGCTGTCAGGCGTCGACGCCTGGGTGTCGGGGATCCGCCGCGAGGACTCCCAGCACCGCGCCAACGCACCCAAGTTCACCTGGGACCGCCGCTTCGGCCTCTGGAAGCTCAACCCGATCGCCGACTGGTCGCAGAAGGACGTCTGGAACTACATCCGCGAGAACCGGGTGCCCTACAACCCGCTGCACGATCAGAACTACCCGTCGATCGGCTGCACGCACTGCACGAAGCCCGTCGCGCCGGGCGAGGACGCGCGCGCTGGCCGCTGGGCCGGGGCCTCGAAGACAGAGTGTGGGATTAACTGAGAAGCGCCACCGAAGGATCGGCCGACCCGGTACCCTGACGCGCCTCGTATTCCGTAACTCGTAACTCGTCATTCGTCATTCGAGCGGTCGGGCCCAGGTGAATGACGAATGACAAATGACGAATGCCGATGCCTGAGACGACGACTGAACTCTCCCTGACGCTGTCGGAGCGTCATACCGCGGACTTCGAGATGATCGCCAACGGCGGCTTCGATCCGCTGCGCGGCTTCATGGGGTCCGAGGACTGGCGCCGGGTGACCGACGAGATACGGCTCGCCTCCGGTGAGTATTGGTCGATCCCGATAACCCTTGCCACCGATCTCGACTGCGCGGTCGGCGACGTCGTCGAGTTGCATGCCGACGATGGCAAGCACCTCGGGCGTCTCACCGTCGAGGAGATCTTCGACCGCGATGTGGGCCGGGAGGCCGAGAAGGTCTATCGGACCACCGACTCCGACCATCCCGGCGTCGCGGCGATCTTCGAGGAGGGCGACCGATGCATTGCCGGCTCGATCGAGGCCGACGACCTGCCCGATCACGAGGACGCGTTCATGCGCCGCTACCTGACGCCGGCCGAGTCCCGAAAGGCGTTCGAGGAGCGGGGCTGGAAGCGGATCGTCGCCTTTCAGACCCGCAATCCGATCCATCGCGCGCACGAGTACCTCACCAAGGCTGCGCTGGAGACCTGCGACGGCCTCTTCATCCACCCGTTGATCGGCAAGACCAAGGAAGGCGACATCCCCGCCGACGTGCGGATGCGCTGCTACGAGGTGCTGATGGACAAGTACTACCCGCAGGACCGTGTGATCCTCGGCGTCAACCCGTCGAAGATGCACTACGCGGGCCCCCGGGAGGCGATCCTGCACGCGATCATCCGGCGCAACTATGGCTGCACGCACTTCATCGTCGGACGCGACCACGCCGGGGTCGGCGACTATTACGGGACCTACGACGCGCAGAAGATCTTCGACGACGTCGACGTGGATGAGCTTGGCATCGAGCCGCTGTTCTTTGAGCACACCTTCTGGTGCAACGAGTGCGAGGGAATGGCTTCGGGCAAGACCTGCCCGCACGATGACGATGCGCACCTGTTCCTCTCCGGTACCAAGGTGCGCGAGCTGCTCGAGCGCGGGGAGAAGCCGCCGCACGAGTTTTCGAGGGACGAGGTTGCGGAGATCCTGATCGACGCTTACAAGGAGGATTGACGACGATGGCTGGCGATAGCCCCGCCTACGTTCCGAGTAGCCACGAAAACGGCTTCACGCTGTGGTTCACCGGTCTCTCGGGAGCCGGCAAGACGACGATCTCGAAGCTGATCGAGGAGGAGCTGAGGCGGCGGCGCAACCGGCTCGAGATCCTCGATGGCGACGTGATCCGCGAGAACCTGTCCAAGGGGCTCGGCTTCTCGAAGGAGGATCGCGACACCAACATCCGCCGCATCGCCTTTGTCGCCGACCTGCTGTCGCGCAACGGCGTGCCGGTGC
The DNA here is from genome assembly GCA_038040285.1 of Actinomycetota bacterium. GTDB lineage: Bacteria > Actinomycetota > Thermoleophilia > Solirubrobacterales > 70-9 > Mayfieldus. The sequence goes on along the minus strand of JBBPIN010000022.1, from coordinate 30,123 downwards.
TCACCGCCGCGATCTCGCCCTACAAGGAGACCCGCGACGAGGCCCGCGAGCTGATGGGCGACCGTTTCATCGAGGTCTACATCAACGCTTCGGTGGAGACCTGCGCCGAGCGTGACCCCAAGGGCCTCTACAAGAAGGCGTACGCTGGCGAGATCAAGGAGTTCACGGGCGTCTCAGACCCCTACGAGCCGCCGGAGAATCCGGAGATCGTCTGCGACACCGAGGCCGAGGAGCCCGAGGAGTCGGCCGCGAAGCTGATCGCCTATCTCGAGGAGCGTGGGTTGATCCCGCTCGCGGCGGCGGTCCCGGCCTGAGATAACGCCGGCTAGCGGCGCGAGCCGCTCAGCTCGGCAGGATCACGGCGCCGTCGGTGGTGATCGTCCAGCGCGGGTTGTGGGCAACCTCCCAGGGGTGGCCATCGGGGTCGATGAACAGTCCCGAGTAGCCGCCCCAGAAGGTCTCGCCTGGCTCGCGGGCGATGTTCGCGCCCGCTGACCGCGCCTGCTCGATCACTTTGTCGACCTCGTCCGACGAGCGCACGTTGTGGGCGAGCGTCACGCCGCCCCAACCGCCGCCGTCCTCGACACACGAGTCCTCGGCCAGCTTGGCGCGGTCCCAGAGCGCGACGATCATCCCGCCCGCCTGGAAGAAGACGACGTCGGCGTCGGGCTCGGCACGGGTGTGCCACCCCAGTGCCTCGTAGAAGGCTCGGGCTCGGTCGAGGTCGGTGACGCCGAGGGTGACGAGGCTGGAGTCGCTGCTCCATCTCAGGCATCGTAGATTGCTTTTCATGGGACCGCGACCCGATCGACCGCAGATGCCTGAGGCGTATGGAATCGGCGCCGACGGCTCCAGCGCCGGCGAGCTGCTTCCCTGGAGCAGGGTCGAGGAATGGCTGCTCGCGTCGCGCAACTACTGGGTTTGCACGACACGCACCGACAACCGACCTCACGCGAAGCCGGTCTGGGGGGTTTGGTTGGAAGGCATGGTGGTGTTCTCGACCGCCCCGGAATCGGTGACCGGACGCAACCTGCGGCGGGATCCCCGCGTCGTCATCCATCTCGAGAGCGGCGATGAGGCCGCGATCCTCGAAGGCCAGGCGCAGGCGCTCGACGATGCTTTATTCGAGCGCTACGCCGACGCCTACGACGCCAAGTACGACTACCGGCCGCCCTCGACCGGCTCGCCCCCTTGGTCCCTGGCACCCGAGAAGGTCCTCAGCTGGACCGAGGCAGACTTCCCGAGCACGGCCACGCGCTGGACCTTCCAATGAGCGAGTCGAATGTCGAGATCGTGCGAGAGCTGTACCGGCGGGCGGCGCAGGACGGCCTCTTCCCCGACGAGCTGCTCGACGACGAGATCGAGTGGGTGAACCCGCCCGACGCGGTCGAGACCGGGATCCGGCGTGGCCGCGACGCCTTCCACGCCGCACTGGAGAGCACCGGCGAGGCCTTCGATCGGACTGCAGTCGAGCCAGAAGAGTTGATCGATGCCGGCGATGAGGTGGTGCTGCTGTGCACCTGGGTTGTGCGGGGCAGGGGAAGCGGCCTGGAGCGACGTCAGCCACAGGGTCACGTCTGGACGTTCGGCGACGGCAAGGCGATCCGCTTTCGCTGGTTCAACGACCAGGCGGCGGCGCTGAGGGCCGCGGGAGTCGAGCGCTAGCCGCGCGGCGGAGGAAGCTTGGTGATTGCCGGGGCGCGCAGCCCGTCCAGGACGATCCCCAGGTAACGCTCCCAGTTGGACTCTGGGCCCTTCGAGCCACGCCGGGGAGCCCGGGCGAGGCCGCACATCAGCAACGGCACGTCCTCGGGAACGACGTCGCGGCGCAGCGAGCCAGCCTTCTGAGCCTTCGCTATCAGCTCGCTCACGGGCTCGAAGAGGCCTGACTCCTCGGCTGCCTCGCTCATTACCTCCGGCCGGGCTCCCATGATCTCGGAGAGGGCGCGGTCGTTTGCCTGGACGCTGGCCGAGTAGTGCATGAACTCGGCAAATCCGGCCCAGGGGTCCGGGTTGTCCAGCGCCTCACGGGCCTTCTCGGTTAGTCCCTTGAATCGCTCCGCCGCCAGCGCCTCGACCAGAGCGTCTTTGGTGGGGAAGTGGCGATAGACGGTGCCGACACCGACCTTGGCACGCCGGGCGATGTCCTCCATCTGGGCGTCGAACCCATCGTCAGCGAGGCATTTGCGGCCCGCCTTGAGGACCTTCTCGCGATTGCGCCGCGCGTCGGCGCGCATCGCCGGCGCGTCACCGGCATTCGCCTGATCGGCGGGTTTCTGTTGTGTGACTGGGTTCACAATTTGGGAGACAAACGGAATCTATATTCCGGTATATTACACCGGAATCGGAACTCAGGTTCCGATTATGTCGAACCCGACGGTCGAAAGCAAGTCAGCAAGGAGAAGACCCCGATGACCGAAGCCCAAGTCCTTGAACGTCGCCGCTGGATCGCCCTTGTTCTGCTATGCGTCGCCCAGTTCGTCGTAGTTCTCGATGCCTCGATCGTCAACGTCGCTTTGCCGACGATCGGCAACGCCCTTCACTTCTCCCAGGACAGCCTGTCCTGGGTCGTCAACGCCTACATCCTGACCTTCGGCGGCTTCCTGCTCCTTGGCGGCCGGATGGCGGACCTGCTCGGCCGCCGCCGCGTGTTCATGGGCGGCCTCATCCTCTTCGCGATCGCCTCGCTGGCCGGCGGCCTGGCGACCAACGAGGGCCAGCTGATCGCCGCCCGCGCCGTCCAGGGGCTGGGCGCCGCGATCCTCTCCCCGGCTGCGCTGTCGATCGTCACCACCACCTTCCGCGACGGCGCCGAGCGCAACAAGGCGCTCGGAGTCTGGGGCGCGGTTGCCGGTAGCGGTGGGGCCGCCGGAGTGCTGCTCGGAGGCGTGCTGACCAGCGGCCTCGGCTGGGAGTGGGTGCTGTGGGTCAACGTGCCGATCGGCCTCGCCGCGGCGGCGATCGCCCCCAGGCTGCTCGCGGAGAGCCGGGCGGAGACCGAGTCGCGGCACTTCGACGCCGCCGGGGCGGTCACCGTTACAGCCGGCCTGTCGATGCTCGTCTACGCGCTGGTCGACGCGACCCGGGTCGGATGGGGCTCGACCCAGACGATCGGGTTGCTCGCTGTCTCAGCGCTTCTGCTGGCCGCCTTCGTGGCGATCGAGAGAAGGTCGCCGGCTCCGCTGGTTCCCTTCTCGATCTTCCGCTCGCGCACGATCACTGGCGCCAACGCGGTCGGCCTGCTGATCGGAGCGTCGCTGTTCTCGATGTTCTTTTTCATCTCGCTCTACATGCAGCAGGTGCTCGGCTACAGCGCGATCCACGCTGGCCTCTCATACCTGCCGCTGGCGATCACGATCATCGTCTCCGCCGGCGTCGCATCCCAGCTCACGACCAAGGTCGGCTTCAAGCCGGTCCTGGCGACCGGGATGGCGTTTATCGGCGCCGGGCTGATCTGGTTCTCGCAGGTCTCCGCGCACGGGAGCTTTCTCAGCGACATTCTCGGCCCCTCGCTACTGGCCGCGATCGGCCTCGGACTCGCGTTCGTGCCCAACACGATCGCTGCGGTCTCGGGCGTCGCCGATCACGAGGCTGGCCTGGCGAGCGGCTTGATCAACACCTCGCAGCAGGTCGGCGGGGCGTTGGGCCTCGCGGTCCTTTCGACGATTGCCAACTCGGTGACCGGCAACTCGCACACACCCGCGGCCCTGACTGATGGCTTCCAGTCGGCATTCCTTGCCGGAGCAGGGATCGCGGCCCTCGGCCTTGCCGCGACGCTACTGTTGATCCGCGGCCGCGACAGCCGCGCCCACATCGAGCTGGGCCACGCCGCTGTTCCGGCTGAGCAGGCTGTCTGAACGTCTCCACCCGCCCTGACGCGCCGCTGCCCCTGGCGGCGCTCAGGGCTGGGTTGGGACCCGAGGCTCTCCCAGCCCGTAGGTCTGGTAGGCGCCGAAGCGCGAGAACGTCTTGTGGGTCGGGCCGTGGAAGTCCGATGAGCCAGTGGGCACCAGGCCACGCTCTGAGCAGATCCGCAGCAGGTGCTCGGTCTGCTCGCGGCTGTGATCGGGGTAGAAGGCCTCGACGCCCTCGACATCGAGCGCCCGGATCAGCGTCTCGACCTGTTCGGGGTCCTTGACGTCCCAGTAGGGGTGGGCGACCACCGCGGCGCCGCCTGCGTCGTGGATCAACCCCACCGCCTGCTCGGCGTCGGGCCATCGTCGGGGAACGAACGCCTTTGCACCCGGCACGAGGTACTCCTCAAAAAATGCGTTCATTTGCTCGGGTTTTGTGCCCGCGGCGCGGGCGATGTGGGGCCTCCCCACCGACAGCGCGTCGCCCGACTCGGCGATCGCATCGTCGAGCGTCAGCTCGAACCCGAACGAGCGCAGCTTCTCGACGATCTCGCCGGCCCGGCTCACCCGCTCCTGTTGGGCGCGTTCGCATGCCGGGGCGATCGACTCGAGGTCGATCCAGTAGCCGAGCACGTGGAGGTCGTCGGCGTACTCGTGCACGCACGACATCTCTAGCGCCGGGACCAGATCGAGCCGTAGGTCCTCGGCCGCCCGGGCGGCCTCCGGGACCCCGGCCACCGCGTCGTGGTCCGACAGGGCGAGGGTGTCGACTCCGGCCTTCGCAGCGGCCTCGACGACCGCAGCGGGCTCGAGCTGCCCGTCGGAGACAGTCGAATGGGCCTGTAGCTCGATCACGAGGTGGCTGAGGTTAGATGGGAGGCGGTCCATAGACTCCCCCGCCGCATGTTCGAGAAGGTGCTGGTAGCCAACCGCGGCGAGATCGCGGTCCGCGTGATGCGGACACTGAAGGAGATGGGAATCGGGGCGGTCGGCGTGTACTCGGAGGTCGACCGCGAGGCGCCGCACGTGCGTGAGGCCGACGAGGCCTTCCTGCTCGGCCCCGCCACCCCGGCGGAGAGCTACCTGGCGATCCCGAAGATCATCGAGACGGCCGAGAAGGCGGGGGCCGGCGCGATCCACCCCGGCTACGGCTTTCTGGCCGAGAACGCCGACTTCGCGCGCACCTGCGAGGAGGCGAACGTCACCTTCATCGGCCCCCCCGCCGAGGCGATCGAGGCGATGGGATCGAAGACGCGGGCGCGCGAGATCATGTCCGAAGCGGGCGTGCCCATCGTGCCGGGGGCGACCAAGCCCGCCGAAGACCTCGACGAGGTGCGCCAGCAGGCGGAAGAGGCCGGCTATCCGGTCGCCGCCAAGGCGGCCGGAGGCGGCGGAGGCAAGGGTTTTCGGGTCGCGCAGGGACCGGACGAGCTGGAGGAGGCCTTCGAGGGGGCAGCGCGCGAAGGTGAGAAGTTCTTCTCCGACCCCCGCGTCTACGTCGAGCGCTACCTCGAGGACCCGCGCCACGTCGAGGTCCAGGTGCTGGCCGACTCGCAGGGCAACGTAATCCACCTCGGCGAGCGCGACTGCTCGATCCAGCGCCGCCACCAGAAGCTGATCGAGGAGGCGCCGGCTCCCCACGTCGACTTCGAGATGCGCGAGCGAATCGGCGCTATCGCCACCGAGGCGGCGCGCGCGGTCGGCTACCGCTCAGCCGGCACCGTTGAGGGACTCCAGGTCGGCGGCGACTACTTCTTCCTCGAGATGAACACGCGCGTGCAGGTCGAGCACTGCGTGACCGAGATGGTCACGGGGATCGACATCGTGCGCGAACAGGTGCGGATCGCGGGGGGCGAGGAGCTCTCGATCGCCCAGGAGGACGTCGAGCTTCGAGGCCATGCGATCGAGTGCCGCATCAACGCGGAGGCGGCGCACAAGAAGTTTGCCCCGGCGCCGGGCACGATCACTGGCTATCGCGAGCCCGCCGGGCCGGGCGTGCGAGTGGACTCGGGGGTCCAGGCGGGGTCGGAGGTGACCCCGATGTACGACCCGATGGTCGCCAAGCTGATCGTCTGGGACGCGAACCGCGAGCTGGCGACGCGGCGGGTGCTGAGGGCGCTGGGCGAGTTTGAGATCGGCGGCCTCACCACCCTGATCCCGTTTCACCGCACGATCCTCGCCACCGGACAATGGGCGAGAGGCGAAACGTGCCGGGATCTTCTCGAGGACCCTGGTTGGCTGAAGTCCCTGGCCCCCGAGGAACGAGGAACAAGCAACGAGGAACAAGAGGCCGAGGACGCGGAGACCGTCGCGCGGGAATACAAAGTTGAAGTTGAAGGCAAGCTGTTCGACGTCAGGGTGTTCGGCCCGCCGGGAGCCGGCCGATCTGGGCCGGCTGGGATGCGGCGGCCCCCGAAGCGCGAGCGCAAGGCCGGCGGCGGCGGGGGCGCCTCGAGCGAGGAGCTTGCGTCGCCGCTACAGGGAACCGTGCTCAAAGTGGCCGTGGAGAAGGGCGCCGAGGTCGAGGAGGGAGCGCTGATCTGCGTGATCGAGGCGATGAAGATGGAAAACGAGATCACCGCGCATCGTTCGGGCGCGATCGCCGAGCTGAACGTGGCCGAGGGCGCCTCGGTCTCCTCCGGCGACGTCATTGCAGTTATCAAATAGGGGAAGGCTTTCCTAACTGCTCTTAAGATGAATTGCTACCCTGCCCCGTCTTGCTTGCAGCCCAGGGAGGGCGGCCTCCGCCACCTGAGCACCGCCGTTCTCGCCCGGACGGCGTCCCGATGAGAAGGAGCCCCACCCTATGAGAGTTCTCGCGTACCTCGACCCAGGCAGTGGGAGCGTGATGCTCCAGGCGCTGCTTGGAGGAGTCGCGACTGTCTTGGTCTCGATCAAGATGTTCGGCAAGCGCGTCTATCGCGCCCTGTTCTTCTGGAAGCGGCACGACGACGAGGATTCCGAGCCTGCCGCCAGCACCACCACCGCAGCGGAACACGAGACGGAGAAGGAGCCCGTCTAACCCGGTTGGGCTCGCGCGGCCCGATCGGAGCAAATCGTGGTTGAGGCCGTGCGGGTAGAGCCTGGCTCGTTTCGCGATCGCGACAGCCGGGTCGTTGTCGCCCCAGACGCGGTCTACCGCGCGCTCAGCGGCACCGGCGCCGACGATTGGCGCGCCCTTGCGAACTCGCCGCTGCTGGAGCGACTGACCTCAGACGGGTCGCTGATCGGCACCGAGGAGGTCGGGCCGGCGGCGCTCGGCGATGCCGCCGCCGACATTCTGCCCGAGGGCACCGAGACGGTGCTGCGCCACGAGCGGGTTCCGTTCGTCTCCTACCCCTACGAGTGGAGCTTCGGGATGCTGCGCGACGCAGCGCTGCTGACCCTCGACCTCGAGCTGGCCTCCCTCGACGAGGGCCTGACGCTCAAGGACGCGACCCCCTACAACGTCCAGTTCCGCGGCTCGGCGCCGGTCTTCATCGACGTCGGATCGTTCGAGCGTCTGCGCGAGGGTGAGCCGTGGGCCGGCTACCGCCAGTTCTGCATGCTGTTCCTCTTTCCGCTTCTCCTGCAGGCCTACAAGGAGATTCCGTTCCAACCCTGGCTGCGGGGCGCGATCGACGGAATCACACCAACCGAGGCCGCTCGCTTCTTCAGCTTCCGCGATCGCTTCCGCCGCGGCGTGCTCACCCACGTGACGCTGCACGCGCGCCTCGAACGCCGCTACGAGGCTCGCGATACCGGCGAGGTCAAGGAGGAACTGAAGAAGAAGAAGATCAAGACCGAGCTGATCAAGACCAACGTTCGCAAGCTGGTCTCGAAGCTGTCCTGGAAGGCCGGCGACACCGCCTGGACCAACTACCGCCAGGACTGCACCTACAGCGATGCCGACGCCGAGCAGAAGGCGGCCTTCGTGCGTGAGGCGGTCGCTTCTGCGCAACCCGGTCTGACCTGGGACATGGGCTGCAACGACGGCGCCTATTCGCGGATCGCCGCCGAGCACTCCGAATACGTCGTCGCCTTCGACTACGACCAGGCGACCGTCGACGCCCTCTACCGCTCCCTGCGGGCCGATGACGAGCGTCGCATCCTGCCGCTGGTCGCGAACCTCGCCGACCCGTCGCCGGGTCTCGGCTGGCGCGGCCTCGAACGGCGGACGCTGGAGGATCGCGGGACGCCGGACCTGGTGCTGGCGCTTGCCCTGATCCACCACGTCTCGATCACGGCCAACGTTCCGATCGCCGAGTTCCTCGACTGGCTGCGCGAGCTCGAAGCGACGCTGGTGATCGAGTTCCCGACGCGCGAGGACCCGATGGTGAAGCGGCTTCTGTCCGGCAAGCGCGAGGGGTCAAACGCGGATTACGAGCTGGAGACCTTCGAACGCCTGCTCGCCGAGCGCTTCGACGTCGAGCGCTCAGAGTCCCTGCCCTCCGGGGTCCGAAACCTCTACCTCGCCCGGCCGAGAGCCTAGTGGCGCTCGAAGCAGCGGAAACGGGGCCGCGGGGCGCTCGGCCAAGGCGCGGCAGAGTGCGAGAGACGCTGAGCGGGGGCTCGTTGGGCGACTTGCTTCTCGGTGGCGCCCATCTGGGCGCCCTGTGGGCGTTCGCTTTCGCGCAGCCGCTGCTCGACCTGCTGGGAAAGAACGCCGACTTCTGGGTCGCACGCTCCAACACCTCGGGCGACCTCCTGATCTTCTCGATCTGCTTCACCCTGCTGCCCCCGCTCGCTGTCCTGGTCATCGAGGCGCTGGTGAAGATCGTCAGCGACCAGGCCTACCGGGTGCTGCACCTGGTGCTGGTGGGGTTGTTGTTCGCGGTCTTCGTGGTGCAGATCGAGAAGCGCATTTACCAAAGCCCAGCCGGCCTGATGATCGTGATCGCCCTGGCGCTCGGCGCGCTATTCGCCTACGGGCTCTACAAGCGCGGCTTCGTCAAGCAGCTGCTCGACGTGCTGACACCGGCTCCGATCGTCTTCCTGGTCCTGTTCATCTTCTTCAGCGACACCCACAAGCTGATCTTCCCGGCCAAGGACGCAAACGCGCTCGGTGTCAAGGTCTCGAGCAACACGCCGGTGGTCGAGGTGGTGTTCGATGAGCTTCCGACCGCGACGATCATGAACAGCTCGGGCAAGGGAATCGACGCGAAGCGCTTTCCCGGCTTCGCGCAGCTGGCGCGCGAGTCGACCTGGTACCGCGACAACAGCACCGTCGCCGACTTCACGGGCCGCGCCGTGCCGGCGATCGAGACCGGGGTCAACCCCGACTGGTCGACCCTGCCGATCTCCTCCGACCAGCCGAACAGCATCTTCAGCCTGCTGGGCGGCCAGTACAGGTTCAACGTCGTCGAACCGGTCACCGACGTCTGCCCACCGTCGCTCTGCGGCACCGGCGGAGGTCAGCCCCGACCCCCGGAGCGGACACGGCTCAAGCAACTGGTCGACGACCTCTGGGTCGTCGAAAAGAAGCTGATCCTGCCGCCGGCGCTCGCCAACAAGCAGCCCGACGTCAGCGCCACCTTCGGCAACTTCGGCAACAACGGCGGCAATGGGCAGACCGCCGGCAATTTCGCCCAGGACCTCTTCGTACCCCCCAGCCCGGGCGAGTTCCAGCACTGGATCAGCCGGGTCCCCAATGGCGGGCGCAGCTTCAACTTCATCCACATGGAGTTGCCGCACGAGCCCTTCCATTTCCTGCCCGACGGCCGTAGCTACAACTTCACGCCGATCTCCGACGTCGCCGGCCCCAACGCGCAGAAGTGGGCGGCGGGGGCGGGGGGCACCGCGACCTCCTGGCAGCGCCATTACATCCAGACCGGCTACGCGGACGACCTCGTCAGCCTCCTGATCCGCGAGCTCAAGCAGAGGGGCCTCTGGAACAAGGCGATCGTGGTCGTGACCGCCGACCACGGGATCAACTTCGATCCAAGCACCTACCGGCGGATCGCCTACCCGGGTGACTTCGGCGGGATCGCCAACTCGATCCTGTTCATCAAGTACCCCGGCCAGCAAAAGGCCAAGGTGTCCGAGCAGCACACCCACACGATCGACATCCTGCCCACGATCGCCCAGGTTCTGGGCATCAAGCTGCCGTTCAAGATCCAGGGCAATCCGATCTCCGACGACACCAGGGGTGGCCCCGTGACGATCAAGAACGGCCTCAAGAGCACAGTCAGCCAGCCGTTCTCGAAGATGCTCGCGCAGCGCCGCCTGGTGCTTTCGCGCGCCTCCGCATGGCTCGGCGCCGACACCGGCCTCTGGCAGCTTGGGCCGCGCTCCGACCTGCTCGGAAAGCTCGCTCCGGCGCTTGGCGGCGCCGGTGGCGCGGGCACGGCGAGCCTCGACGACTCCAGCCAGTGGCAGAACGTGAGGTTCGCGAAGAACCTCAAGGTGCCCGCCTTCGTCGCCGCCACGCTCGACGGGGTGGCAGGGAACAAGCTGATCGCGATCTCGGTCAACGGCCGTGTCGCCGCCACCTGCCGCTCGTTCCTTTTCAACGGCGACACCTGGGCGGGCGCGGTGATCCCGCCTCAAACACTTCACCCGGGCCCGAACTCGATCGGGATCTATCTGATCGGGCCGGGCGGCAGCCTCACGCCGCTGGGCGGGAACTAGCTGTCCTGCCCACGGACGTTGAGAACGGCTGAAAAGCCATCCGGGCCCGCCCAGAGGCTTGGGGTGTCTACGCCCTTCTCGGACCAGGTCGGTTGGCCGGGATCTGTCGCAGGTCGAACCTGGCGTAGAGTACCTCGGCAATCCGCAGTTCGCGGAACTGGTCAACATGGAGCTGTGCGGGCACGGCACCTTCCGCATGAACGACATGTACACGACCCAACACCAGCCCTACGAGGGCGCCGTGATGGGAACCTGGGGGGATGCTGGCAAGACGGTCTACTACCCCAACGACAACGAAATCCAATGGGCAAAGGCATGGCTTGCAGGCGAGGCCCAGTTTGTTCACAATGATTGAGCCGAGGAGGAACATGAAGCGTCTGGCCATTCTCATCGCGATACTGCTGGTAGGAGTCGCCCTGGCCGGCTGCTCCCGTAACACGACCCCGGCTACGAACGTCACGTCGAACAGCGCGACGCTGAATGCCTCCGTCACCTGGCATCCCTCTAGTGAGTACGGCAACTTCTGGTATCAGTGGTCAAGCAACAACGGCAGTACCTGGACCGCCGGGCCGCACCATGCTTGGGGCGATTCCTCGAACGGCTGCGCACAAACAGGCTCGACCCAGACCGCGCCCGTCCCAGAGACCGAAACGGGTCTCTCGCCCTCCACGCATTACATCTATCGCCTGGCGGGCACTACCTGCGGCAGCGAGAACACTTGGCTTGACTCAAATGGTCAAGCCGGCGGCACCGCCTACAGCTCCTTCGACACTGCTGCTAGTACCGACGCTACGGTCTCAGCCTATGGTTCGCTGGCGACGATTCGCTCGGACCAGGCCCTGCCAGCGGGTGGAAGTTCAAGCGCCACGATCAGCGCTGCCGGTAACGAGTACGAGTCATTCCAGGTTGCTGTGCAGGCGGGGCCCGCGCCGCTGAACGGCGTGGACGTGAATGTGGGGCAGGTCCTCACCGGCCCCGGTGGCGCGACGATCCCGAGCTCGAACGTGGCCATCTACCGCGAGGGCAACTACAACGTCGTCACTCCCTCCACCAGCCAGGGGGCAGTCGGCAGCTGGCCCGACGCGCTGATCCCCAAGCAGGACATCTTCTACGGACAGACGCGCAACGCCTTCCCCTTCAACCTCGCGGCGGGTCAGAAGGTCGCCGCCTGGGTCGACGTGCTGGTTCCCAGCGGGGCGACCTCCGGCGTCTACAACGGCTCGGTCGTGGTCACGGGCGCGGGCGAGGTCAGCGCCTCAGTCCCCATCCAGCTTACGGTCCGCAACTTCTCGATCCCATCAACTTCAACGCTTCGCAGTGCCTTTGGAATAGGCGGGATAACCCATGGCAGTCTCGGCGTTGACCAGACACTGTTTGCGGTCCTGGGATTGAACAACCGATTCACTACCTCAAACCTCTGGCCGTTCCCAGACAGCCGTTTCAAGCTCATAAAGCCGCTGCTCGACGGGACGGACCCTCGCGTGAAGCTACCCGGCGCGAAGCTGACCGCCCTGCACCAGAGCGCGTGCGGGAGCGGGTGTCTTGAGAGCTGGAAGTCCCTGGCAGACGCAAAACCCTCCGTCGCCAGCGTGTTCTTCGACTACATCTGCGACGAGCCTAGCGACTTCACCCAATGCAACACAATCTCCTCGCAGGCAAGCTCTCGATCTGGCCGGGGGGTCCGCCAGCTGATCACCACCGACACGGCCAGAGTTCCGAGCTACGTCACCGACCTCTCGCCGCTCGTGAACGACATCGTGCGCGACGGCCAGGCACCCTACGACGCCTGGCTCGCGGGTGGGGCCAACCGTCGCCTCTGGCCCTACACGTCCTGCCGCAGCGCCAACGGAACTGGCTGGGCCGGGTACTTCATAGACGAGCCCGCCTCGCAGGCCCGGGCGTTCAGCTGGCTGGCGTTCAACGCCAGCGCCACGGGCGAGCTCTACTGGAACACGACTTCCATGCTCGACAGCGCTTGGACCAATCAGCTCGCCAGCAGCGGGTGCCGAGGCAACGGCGACGGCAACCTGTTCTACCCCGGTACGCCGTCTGTTATCGGCGGTACAACTCCAATCCCAATCGAGTCAATCCGCATGAAACGGATTCGCGACGGCCGCGAGGACTACGAGTACCTACACATCCTCCAGCAGCAGGGAAAGACCAGCCAGGCCCGGGCGGTGGTGCAGGGCCTATTCCCGGCCTGGAATCAGACCAAGGTGTCGGCGTCGGCGCTCGAGGCGGCTCGCGCTCAGCTCGTGGCGTTGATTGGATAAGACTGCGGCCCGCGCGGCGCGAGCGGGACCTGTCCGCAGTCCCAAGACTTATAGCGTCCGCGGCCCAACTCGCTATAAATCGTCTGTGCTGGGCGGGCCCGGATGGCTTTTCAGCCGTCCAGAACGTGTGTGGGCGGTTCAACTAGCCGGCGGAGCCAACTGGGCCCACTCGCGCAGGGCGGCGGGCTGGATTAGCGGCGGTGCGGTTGCGGGTGGTGCTGCCCGTGCTTGGGCTTCGGCTTGTGCTTGGGCAGCGGGTTGGGGATCTTGCCCTTGATCGGCGTCTTGCAGCTCCTCGCGACGCAGACCTCCAACCTGCGCAACAGCACCGCCAGCCAGTGCTTGACCTCGCGGTAGCGCGGATCGATGTGGCGCGAGTGCAGCTCGTATGGATCGAGTTTCATGTCGTAAAGCTCTTTGGCGCCGCTCTGGTACCGCACGTACTTGTAGCGGCCGACCCTCACGCCCTCGTAGTCGCGCGGCGAAGCCGCGATCGAGGAGGTCGCGTGCCGTCCGTGCGCGGTCGAGGCAGGTACCCGCAGGGTCGTCCCCTCCTCGCCCTTGCCGGTGAAGCCCTCGAGCAGCACCGGCACCTTGCTGCGCTTCGCGGAGTCCTGGAGGTAGGGCACCAACGAGTAGCCGTCCATCGACGTCGTCGCCGTCGCGCCGGTCAATTTGAGGAAGGTCGGGGCTAGGTCGGTGTTGGCCACCAGTGCGCCGCTTTGGGTGCCCGGCAGGATGCCGGGGCCACGGACCAGCAGCGGCAGGTGGTTGGAGGGCTCGTAGGCGAGGAACTTGGCCGAGTCGAAGCGATGCTCGCCCTGGAAGAAGCCGTTGTCGGAGGTGAAGACGACGTAGGCGTTGGCGAGGTCGCCCGTCGCCGCCAGGGTGTTGACGATCTTGGCGACGCCGTCGTCGACCGAGCGCAGAGCCTCGAGGCGGTTCTCGTAGCGGCGGTCGACGTAATCGATCTTGCCGAAGCCGAGCCGGGGGTTGGCGCGGACGAAGGCCGGCTTGTCCGACATGTCAAATTCGTTGAAGCTGGGCACTCGCGGCGCCTTTGCGCCCGGGAGCGAGCCGGCGTAGCGAGGCGCCGGCTCCGGGCCACCAGGGGGAGCGATGTCGCCGTGCGGCGTCGTGTAGTCGACCTGGAGGAAGAACGGGTTGGCGCCGAACTTGCCGATCGCGTTGAGCGCGTCGTTGGTGATCAGGTCGGTCAGGTAGTTGCACTCCTGTAGCGGCGGCGGGTTGTCGGGGCAGCCCGCGGCGTCCTTCTCCGGGTAGCTGTTCGTGGTCTCGTCGAAGGTGCCGTGCGGGTCCGAGACGGTCCCGTTGTCGTTCGTCTTGTATCCGTAAAAGAGGCGCGCGTCGCCGATCACCGTGTGCCAGTCGTCCCAGCCCGGGGGCACCTGGGTCGGGTCGTTGTCGCCGTACTGGTTCAGGAATTTGCCCACATGGCTGGTCTTGTAGCCGGCGTTGTGAAGCCACACGGCGAGATTGTTTTGCAGGTCGAGCTTGTAAAAGCCCCCGCTGGGGAAGAAGTTGGTCAGTACCCCGTTGTTGTGCGAGTAGCGACCGGTCAGGAGCGTGGTCCGAGAGGGACAGCAGAGCGGGTTGGAGACGTAGTAGCGGTTGAAGGTGATCCCCTGGCCGCCGAGCAGGCTGAGCGTGTTCGGCATTACCGGGGACGCCACTCCGGTGAGTGGATTGACGTAGATGGCATAGAGGTCGGCGAGAGTCTGGTCGTCGGTCTGGATCACGACGATGTCCGGCCTCGTCGCGGCGGGCGCGCCGCTCGGGCGCGCGGCCAGCGCCACTGTCACCGTGCAGGCGAGGGCCAGCAGGCTGATGAGGGCACGAAGCGTCAGATGCGGCAACTTCTGCAGCGTCATAGGAATGCGGTCGGCTTGGCGAAGCCCGTGGGCGGCGCCGAACAGGAAAACCGCCCACCCCCGTCTGAGTTGCGGAAGGGTAGCGGTCGTGCAGGAGGCACGCAGGGCTGCTTAACATCAGTGCCAGTGAGTGGCCGACCGGACCAGGGCGGCCCGGAGGCTGAGGCCCCCGGCCGCCCGTCACTGCTCGTCGGCTCGGGGCATCTGGCGGCGCTGTGGGCGCTTGCCTTCGCCGAGCCGCTTTTCGACCTGCTTGGACAAAATGCTGATTTTTTCGTCGCCCGCGGCAACAGCGCCGGAGATATCCTCGCCTTCTCGTTCGCCTTCACGTTCGTGCCGCCGCTGGTGATGCTGGCCGTCGAGGCGGTGGCGGATCTGGTCGACCGCCGGCTGCGCTGGGGGATCCATCTCTTGCTGGTTGGACTGCTGGTGGCCGCGATCGCCCTTCAGGTCTTCAAGAAGGTGGCCGACGGGCCGGGCGGGGTGCTGATCGCGCTGGCGCTGCTGACGGGGGTTCTCGCCACCTGGGGCTACGCGCGCACGCGATTCCTGCGCGGGATCGCCGACGTGCTGATTCCAGCGCCGGCCATCGTGCTTGCGGTCTTCCTGCTGTTCAGCGACGCCTCCGAGCTGGTGCTCCCGCAGAACGAGGCTGAGGCGACAGCGATCGAGATTCGCTCCCGCGTCCCGGTGGTCGAGATAATCTTCGACGAGTTCCCCGTCGGGACGCTGATGGACCGTAACGGTGGGATTGACGCAAGCCGCTTCCCCGCCTTCGCGGAGCTCGCGGCGCACTCGACCTGGTACCGGGGCGCGACCACGGTCGCCGGATTTACACCGCGCGCCGTTCCGGCGATCCTCACCGGGAGGGTGCCTAGCGGTGACGAGCTGCCGACCTCCAGCGACCAGCCGCGAAGCATCTTCACGCTGCTCGGCGGCACATACCGAATGAACGTAATGGAGGAGGCCACCGCCCTCTGCCCGAAGAGCCTTTGCGGCGACGAAGGTCGCCCTTCCTCAACGAGCGGTCTCGAATCGCTGATCTCGGACCTGCGCATCGTTTCCGAGCACCTGCTGTTACCGAACGGAATCCGCAATCACCTGCCCGCCGTTGACGAGACCTTCGGCGACTTCGCGAGGGAAACCGCCACCCAGCAGCCGGCCAC
>JBBPIN010000022.1:1878-14229 GCA_038040285.1 Actinomycetota bacterium | reverse complement strand
CAGCTGCCCCGCCGTCGCTTTGCCCCCGGAGAGGCGGACGCGCTGGCGCGGGCATTGCGCCGGCGTGTAACCGACGACGAGTCGGTGCGGCTGGCTCACTTCCTTTCAGGCATCAGCGCCGGCGGACCCGTGCTCGACTTGATCCACGTGCTGAAGCCGCACGCCCCGTGGACCCACCTCCCGGGCGGGCGCAAGTACACGAACCTCTCAGCTGAGTTCGACGATGTGCTCGCCGAGGACTCGACCTGGCTGGGGCCGGAGTCGCTCACGGACCTGGCGCTGCAGCGCATCATCTTGGAAACCGGCTTCACCGACCACCTGCTGGGCCAGCTGATCGCGCGCATGAAGCAGACCGGGCTCTGGGAACAGGCGCTGTTGGTGGTGACCGCCGACCACGGAAACGCGGTGATCCCTCATGTCCCGCGCCGCAACCCCACCCGCGCCAACCTCGGCCAGATCGCCCCGGTACCGCTGTTCGTGAAGGCTCCCGGCCAGCAGCATGGCCGCATCGTCCGGCACCACGTCTGCACCACGGACATCCTCCCGATGACGGCGCGGATGCTCGGAATCGCCTATCCGTGGCCCCGTTCGCCATGTCCGCCACGGAAGGTCACTGTGGCTGACAGCTCGCAGGGCTCCATCAGCCTCGGCTTCGAGCGGGTCGAGCGGCTGCGCGACTCCTACGTGGGGCGGATCGATCGCCTGTTCGGCTCAGGTACGGGGTGGGGACCGGTGCTGCGATTCCGGCCGCACCCAGAGCTGGTCGGCCAGGCCGTGCGCACGCTGGCGGTAACAACCGAGGCCGGTCCCACCGCAAGCATTGACGATGCGGCAAGGCTGCGCGATGCCGATCCGCAGGCCCCGGTCGTCCTCGCCTCGTTGGTGCGGGGCGCGATCGCCGGGGGAGAGCCCGGGGAGGCGCTGCTTGCCGCAGTCAACGGACGGATCGCGGCGGTCGGGACCAGCTTCTCGGCTGCGGGGAGCGTGCGCTATTCGCTGCTGATCCCGCCCCGCTACCTTCGCAAGGGGGCAAACCGGGTCGAGGTCTACCGGGTGCTCGGAAACGGCAACTCGCTTCGCTTGCAAAGCCTTGGCCCCTGAGGTAACAGTTCGGCTCGCCAAGCCGGGCGAGGAGGCCGAGGTCGCCTCGCTGATCGCCGGCTTCCGCGACTTCTACGAGGAGGCCGAGCCGGAAGACGAACAGATCACGCGCATGGTCGCCGAGCTGATCCTCGACCAGCGCACCGAGTTCCTGCTCGTCGGCGAGCCCGCGGTCGGGGTCGCCCAGCTTCGCTTCCGCCCCTCGGTCTGGACCGGAGCCGAGGACGCCTGGCTCGAGGACCTGTTCGTGGTCGAGGATGCCCGCCGCGCCGGAGCCGGCAGCGCGCTGGTGCAGGGGTGCGTGGATCGTGCCCGCGCCCGCGGCTGCAAGCGGATCCAGCTCGACGCCAACGAGCGAAATGGCGCCGGGATGGCGCTCTACGAGTCGCTGGGATTCAGCAGCTCCACCTCGGAGCGCTTCGACGGCGGCCGCAACCTCTACCTGACCCGGTGGCTTTAGCGGTCTAGCCGCCGGCGCCGAGCTTCTTCGCTGCATCGCGGAGGTTCTTGACCGTCGCCGTGGCCGGCTTGCGGCCTTCGAGCCTCTCGCCGTGGCGGTTCACCCAGATCACCGGAACGTTGAGCTTCAGGCAGGGCGCGACCTCGTTCTCATAGCCGGCGCCGATGTGCACCCAGCCCTTCTTGCCGCCCATCCGTCGGGCGCCCTCACGGAAATGGGTCGGGTCCGGCTTGTAGCTGCGGACCTGCTGGGCAGTGACGACGAGGTCGAGCTCGGTACGCAGGTGTCGGCGCGAGATCCCCAGCAGCTTGTCGTCGGTGTTGGTGATGATGCCGACCTGGTAGCGCTTGGCGAGTCGGTCCATCGCCGCGTTGGCCTCGCGAAACGGTAGCCAGCGCTCGACGCTGTCGGGCAGGAACTGGGCCCGCGAAGGCTCCAGCTCCCAGCCGATCTCGCCCGCGACCTTGACCGCGGTGCGGCGCAGCACCTCGGCGTAGAGCTCGTAGGAGCCGGCCATGATCTCGGCCTGGACCTCGAAGAAGCGCTCGAGGAGCGGCTTCTCGTCGAAGCTGAAGCCGTCGCGCTCCGCCTCGGCCCCAAACGCGTCCAGGATGCCCTTCTCCCAGTCGATCAGGGCCCCGTAACAGTCGGTGGTCACCCACTGAATGGTCTTGAGGGCGGGAAGTGGCATCGCGGCGCGGCATTATCGCAAGCGACACCGTCTTACCGCGGGCGGGCCCTCGCAGGGTCGGATAGGCTCGCGCTCCGAATGGATCTGCTCGAATACCAGGGAAAGCAGCTGTTCGCCAAGCACGGGCTCTCGGTGCCGGACGGCCGCCACGCCGCAACCGTCGAGGACGCGGCGGCGGCCGTCGAGGAGGTCGGCTTTCCCTGCGTGATCAAGGCCCAGGTTGCGATCGGCAAGCGTGGCAAGGCGGGCGGGATCAAGATCGCCCAGAACGCCGAGGAGGCCCGCGAGCACGCCGAGGCGATCCTCGGCATGGACATCCGCGGCTTCACGGTCTACGACCTTTGGGTCGAGCAGGCGTCGGAGATCGCGTCGGAGTACTACGCCTCGATCATCCTCGACCGCTCCGCCAAGAAGCTTCTGGCGATGCTGTCGGCAATCGGCGGCATGGACGTCGAGGAGATGGCCGAGAAGGACCCTGAGGCGCTCGTCAAGCGCCACATCGAGCCCGACCAGGAGTTCGGCCCCGAGCACGCCGGCCAGATCGCCGCCGACGCGAGGATCGACGAAGACGTGCAGGACCAGGTGGCGAAGCTGCTGATCGAGCTGAAGGAGGTGGCGCTGGCCGAGGACGCGACGCTGATCGAGGTAAATCCGCTGATCGTCACAGACGACCGCCGGGTGGTGGCGCTGGACTCGAAGATGACGATCGACAACAACGCGCTGTTCCGCCACGAGGACCTGGCCGAGCTGCACGATCGTCCCGACGAGGACCCGCAGGAGCAGATGGCGAAGGAGAAGGGCCTCACCTACGTAAAGCTGGACGGCAACGTGGGGATCCTCGGCAACGGCGCCGGCCTCTGCATGTCGACGCTCGACGTCGTCGCCCAAGCCGGCGGCGAGCCGGCCAACTTCCTCGACGCCGGCGGCGGCTCGAAGGCGGAGACGATCGTCGACGCGCTCGAGGTGATCACCTCCGACCCCAAGGTCACCGCTGTGCTGTTCAACATCTTCGGCGGCATCACCCGCTGTGACGAGGTCGCCAAGGGGATCATCGAAGCGTCGAAGCAGATCGACATCAAGGTTCCGCTGGTCGTGCGACTCGACGGCACCAATTCCGACGAAGGCCTGCAGCTTCTCGCCGAGGCCGGCATCCCGAACCTCACCGTCGAGGAGACGATGCTCGGCGCCGCCGAGAAGGTCGTCGAGCTGGCGAATCCATGAGCATCATCGTCGACAACCAAACGAAGCTTGTTGTCTCCGGCCTCACCGGCCGCGAGGGCAGCTTCCACGGCCTTCGCAACCGCGAATACGGCACCGATCTGGTCGCGGGCGTGACCCCCGGCAAGGGCGGCCAGGACGTCGAAGGGGTGCCGGTCTACGACTCGATCGCCGAGGCGGTCGAGGTGGGCGCCAACTCCTCGATGATCTTCGTGCCGGCACGCTTCGCGGCGCCGGCGATCGAGGAGGCGATCGATGCCGGCGTTCACACGGTGATCGCGATCACCGAGGGCATCCCGGCGCTCGACATGCTGGGCGTCTACTGGAAGGCGAAGGAGGCTGGGGTGCGCCTGATCGGGCCGAACTGCCCCGGCGTGCTCTCGCCCGGGAAGGCGAACGTGGGCATCATCCCGGCCCATTTCTTCGAGCAGGGAGCGATCGGCGTGGTCTCCAAGTCGGGCACGCTGACCTACCAGATCGGCAACGAGCTGGCCCAGGCCGGGCTCGGCAACTCGACCATCGTCGGGATCGGCGGCGACCCGATCGTCGGCTCGGACTTCATCGACGTCCTGGAGCTGTTCGAGGCCGACGAGGAGACCGAGTTGATCGTCATGGTCGGTGAGATTGGAGGCGACGCCGAGGAACGCGCCGCCGAGTACATCGCCGAGAGCGTCTCCAAGCCCGTGGTCGCGTACATCGCCGGCTTCACCGCCCCGCCGGGAAAGCAGATGGGCCACGCCGGGGCGATCATCTCCGGCTCTTCGGGCACCGCCGAGGCCAAGAAGGAGGCGCTGGAGGCCACGGGGGTCGCGGTCGGCCGCAATCCGACCGAGACCGCGAAGCTGGCGGTCGAGACGCTCGGGGCCCGCGCCTAGCGCCGCTCGATCGCCGGACGTCGCGCGGAGTTCGTCGCGGCTGGGACTCCGCCACCTGGCGCCGTTCCTATACTCGACGGCAATGGCCTCCGACCTGATCAGCTTCGCGCGCGGCGCTCCGAGCGCCGACATCCTGCCCGTCGAGGCGGTGCGGAAGGCTGCGGCGAGCGCGCTCGAGGACGACTGGGAACGGGCGCTCTCCTACGGCAAGGGGGAGGGGCACCGGGGCCTGGTCGAATGGATCGCCGAGCGCCACTCGATCGGGCCGGCGCAGGTGATGGTGACCAACGGCTCGCTGGAGGCCGGCGCGATGCTGTTCGAGCACCTGCTCGAGCCCGGCGATCGGGTGATCGTCGAGCAACCGTCCTACGACCGCACGCTGCTGCTGCTTGGTCGGCTCGGGGTCGAGCTGGTGCCGGTGGCGCTGGAGGCCGACGGCCTCGACGTCGGTGAGCTGGAGTCGGTTCTGAAGGATGGCCCGGTGAAGCTCGCCCACCTGATCCCCAACTTCCATAACCCGGCCGGCTGCACGCTGTCGGCCTCGAAGCGCGAGCGCGTCCTCGAGCTGGCAAGCGAGCACGGCTTCTGGGTCTTCGAGGACGACCCCTACCGCGAGCTGCCGTTCGAGCAGCCGCCGCCGCAGACGATGCTCTCCAATTGCGGATCCGACCAGGTGATCCACGCCTCCTCGTTCTCAAAGACGGTCAGCCCCGGGGTCCGGGTCGGCTATCTGGCCGGTCCCGAGGAGGAGATCACGCAACTCGCCAAACGAGCCAACGAGACCTACATCTCCCCCAACATGCTGGCCGAGTCGGTGGTCTGGGAGCTATGCCGCTCCGGCGGGCTCGACCGCAACATCGAGTTCGTAAGGGGGGCGTTGCAGGAGCGGCGCGATGCGCTGGTCGAGGCGCTCGAAGAGCACCTCCCCGAGGCCGACTTCGTCTCTCCCGGTGGGGGTTACTTCCTCTGGCTGACGCTAGGCGAGGACATCGACACGGTCGACCTGCTCGCCGCGGCGCTCGAGGAAGAGGTCAGCTTCATCGCCGGCCCCGATTTCATGCTCGAGGGCGGACGCAACAGCCTGCGGCTTTCCTTCGCCCCGGTTCCGGCGCCGCGGATTGGCGAGGGAGTTGGACGGATCGCGCGAGCGCTGGAGCGGGTGCGCACCGCGACCCCGGCCTGAAGGGCGACCGCTAGGCGGCGGTCGCGTCTAGCACTTATTTCCCCGGAACGTCGGTCATCCGGCCAATGCGTTTCGAACCTTTGCCGATTTTGCGGAAATCATTACCGCATGTTTACCGGCGATTCAGTAGTCGGTCCTAGCATCGGTGCCAGCCATTGCGGTCGGAGGAACCAAAAGGGCCCGTAGACCGGACGAGACCGGGCCCACAGTGAGGTGGAGAGCATGAGCCCAATGACACTTGTGGATGGAAGTGATCGACAAGAAACGCTGGTGGCGCGCGAGCGAGACCTGGCGCGGCGCCGGCTCACCGAGCTGGCCGCTGCGATCCGCGAGCACGAGCAGACGCTGAGGCGGTCGCGGCCTCTGGGGCTTCGGGCGCCCGACGATTACCTCTACCGGCGCCTGCGGCAGATCTGCGGCGACTAGCGCCCGTAGCGATCGCTGGACAGCTCGAGCTGCTCGGGTAGTGGCGCTCGCGGTGGCGGCGACGGATCGGCGCGCACCGAGACGGTCTCGGCGACGCTGCGCGACACCTCGTGGCGACCGTCGTCGGACGCGACCACGACCCTGTCCTTTTCGGAGCTCTCGACCGTGCCGTCGAGTCCAGGTTGAAGCCCCGCCTGTTTGAGGTAGTGAAGGAGCTCCTCGGCTTCGTTCTCGAACCGCAGCACGTGGACGCTCGCACCCTTCTCCACGTCGGCCAGCAGCGCCCCCTCCTCGCGGGCGCCCTCGACGATCGGGTGCCCGTGCGGGCAGGTCTTGGCGTCGCCGATCGCGGCCATCATCCGCTCCTCGAGCACCGGCGACATCGCGTGCTCGAGGCGCTCCGCCTCCTCGTGCACCTCGTCCCAGGGGACGCCGAGCACGTCGGTGAGGAAGCGCTCGATCATCCGATGACGCCGCACCATCGCCTCTGCCTCGCGGCGGCCCTGCTCGGTGAAGGCGACCGAGCGATCGTCGGCGCGGGTCACGTAGCCGTCCTTCTCGAGTCGTCCAAGCATCTCGTGGACGGTCGGGGCGGAGAGCTGCATCGCGCGCGCGATGTTGGCGCCGGTGATCGGCAGTCCGGCCTCCATCAGCCAGTACATGATCTGCAGGTACTCCTCTTCGGCGACGGTCGCGTGATCGATCGACACCTCACCGATACTAGACACTCCATGCTCGCGGCTCGGGGGCGCCGCTAGCGTCGCTCTGCGAGGGTCGAGACGGCAGCCTCGTAGAAGCCGTCGCCCATGCTACCTTCGGTGACGGTCACGTTCTCGTAGCCCGCAATCGCCTCGCCCAGGCCCGGGTCGCGTTGGGGGCCGTTGGCGACCACGTAGAAGCGGCCCACCGCCGCCGCGACCTCGAGGTCCTCGATCGAGTCGCCGACGCCGATGCAGCCCTCCGGCTCGTACTGGCGGGCCCGCATGTGGGCCGCCACCGCATTCGCCTTGCTGACCGGCTTCGGCACCAGGTGGTAGGCGTGGGCGATCTCGAGCCCCGGCATGCTCCTGCTGATCGCCCCGTTGTCGAGCAGGCGAAGATCGAGGTGGCCTTCCTGCTCCAGCAGGCTGTTGGCCTCCTCGACGTCGACATCGCCGCGGAACAGGTGCGAATAGACGCGCCCCGTGTGCCAGGGGGAGTGGTGCTCGAGCCGTCCTTCGAACCGACCAAACAGCAGCTCCGGGATCCCCCGCGCTTCGATCTGCTCGTAGATCGTCCCCCGCTCGTCGAGGGTCGTGTCACCGGTCAGCAGCGTCGTCTCGCCATCGATCGCCAGCGCGCATCCAGCCTCGTAGATGTAGGAGCTTTGGCCGATCAGGCGGGCGTCCTCCATCACCTGCGCCTCGCGGCGACCGGACATGATCACCACCTCGACCCCCGCCCGGTGGCACGCCTCGAGCCCCTTGGCCTGCATCGAGGAGAACTCCCCCTCGGAGTCGCGGAAAAGCGATCCGCCCTTTCCGAGAAGAGTCCCGTCGAGATCGGTGTAGACGCACTTGAGGGCCATTGGCGCCCGCTACGGTAGCCGGGTGATGGCAGCCAACGTTTCTTCCGCCCGTGACAGGACCCGCGGCCGAGACCCTTGGACCTGGAAGCTCAGCGACCAGACACTGGAGCGCAGCGAGCCATTGGCCGTCGGCATCGTGAACGTCACCGACGATTCGATGTTCGAGGGCGCGCGCAGCAGTACTCCTGAGCAGGCGATCGAAGACGGCCGCCAGCTGGTTGAGCAGGGGTTCGACATGCTCGACGTGGGAGCGGTCGCCGCCCGAAGTGGGCCTGCTGTTCCCGAGGACGAGGAGGCGGCGGCGCTGGTCCCGGCGATCGAGGGGCTCGCCGAGGCGGGGGTGCCCGTCTCCGCCGACACCTTCGCGCCGGAGGTGGCGCGGCGGGCGCTCGAGGCGGGCGCGGTCGCGATCAACGACATCGGCGGCGGATCGGAGCAGATGTTCGACCTCGCGGCCACAAGCGGCTGCGGGCTGGTGCTGATGCACATCGAGGGCCCGCCGCGATCGGAGCGACCTATTCGAGGCTACGACGACGTGGTCGAGCATCTGAAGGCCTGGTTCTCCGAGCGAGTTGAAGCGGCGCTTGGGCGCGGCGTTGCCGCGGAGCAGATCGCGCTCGACCCGGGTCTCGACTTCGACCTGAGCGTGGAGGACGACTTCCGCGTCCTCGCCCACCTCGGCGAGCTGCGCGTCGGTGACCGGCCGCTGTACGTGTCGCTGTCGCGCAAGGACTTCCTCGGCGCCGTGCTCTCGGGATCCTGGGAGCAGCGTGCGCCCGCTTCCGAGCGCGAGTGGGCAACCGCGGCGGCCGCAGCGCTGGCCGTCGCCAATGGCGCCGAGATCCTGCGCCTGCACGACGCAAGCGCCCTCCAGGCCGTGCGGATCGCGGGTCGAATCGCCGGAGCAGCGAATGGCGACGCCGGCTAAGAGCCTCCTCGGCTCCCCCTGGGCGATCGCCCTCGACCCGGGCCGGCGCGACGGTCGCCTGGTTGCCGAGAGCTCGGAGACCGAGCACCGCGCCCGCCGCACCGCGCTTCCAACCTCGCTCGATCCGGGCCTCGCCGAGGCGCTGCGCGCAGCCGGCATCGAGCGCCTCTACTCGCATCAGCGCGAGACCATGGAGGCCGCCGCCGACTCGAATCTGATCATCACCAGCGGCACCGCCTCGGGCAAGTCGCTGGCCTTCAACCTGCCGGTGTTGGACGGGATTGCGCGCGACCCGAAGCGGCGGGCGCTCTACCTGTACCCGACCAAGGCGCTGGCGCAGGACCAGGCGCGAAAGCTGCACGAGTTGCGCCCGCCCGGCTTGCGCGAGGCGATCTACGACGGCGACACGCCGCGCGAGGAGCGCCCGGCGATCCGCCGGCGCTCCAACCTCGTGCTCACCAACCCCGACATGCTGCACATCGGCCTGCTGCCGCACCACAAGCAGTGGGGCGACTTCCTGGCCAACCTCGGCTGGGTGGTCGTCGACGAGGCCCATACCTACCGGGGCGTGTTCGGCTCCCACGTCGCCAACGTTCTGCGCCGGTTGCGCCGCGCCGCCCGCGCCTACGGCTCCGAGCCCCGCTTCCTGATGGCCTCGGCGACGATCGCCAACCCGGTCGAGCTGGCCGAGCGGCTGACCGGAAACGAGTTCCGGTTGATCGACGAGGACGGGGCGCCGCGGGCCGGGCGCGAGATCGCGATCTGGAACCCGCCGCTGATCGACGAGGCGACCGGGACACGGCGCTCGACGCTGTCGGAGGCGGCCGACCTGCTGGCCGAACTGGTCTCGCACGGCGTGCGCACGATTTGCTTCCTGCGCAGCCGCCGCGGCATCGAGCTGATCCAGCGCTTCACCCGCGACCGGCTGGCGGCGGACGGCAAGGCCGAGCTGGCAGAGCGGATCGCGCCCTACCGCGGGGGCTACACGCCGCAGCAGCGGCGGCGGATCGAGGCCGACTTGGCGGCGGGCGAGCTGCTCGCCGTGGTCGCCACCGACGCGCTGGAGTTGGGCATCGACGTGGGCGAGCTGGACGCCGCGATCTGCGTCACTTTCCCGGGCACGGTGGCGAGCCTGCGCCAGATGTGGGGCCGAGCCGGGAGGCGCAGCCGCGGCCTCGCCGTTTACGTCGCCGGCCAGGACGCACTCGATCAGTTCTTCTGCCGCCACCCCGCCGAGTTCCTCGAGCGGCCGGTCGAGGCGGCGATCCTCGACCACGCCTCGGAGCAGATCTCAGCCCTTCACCTGGTCGCCGCCGCCTACGAGCTGCCGCTCACCGACGCAGACAGCGACGTCTTCGGCGACGCTTGGCGCGAGCGGGCCGAGCGGCTGGTCGCGGCCGGCGAGCTGCGGGCCAGCGGGCAGCGCTTCCTTCCCCGCCGCAGCGGCTTTCCCGCCGCGAGGATCCCGTTGCGTTCCGCGTCCGCCGACAGCGTCGCGGTGATCGAGCGCGAGTCCGGTGAGCTGCTCGGGATGGTCGAGGCCGAGCGGGCATTCACCACCGTCCACCCGGGCGCGGTGTACCTGCACCTCGGCCGCTCCTACGAGGTCGAGCGGCTCGACATCGAGGCCAGGCAGGCCGTGGTCACCCCCTTCGACGGCGACTTCTACACGCGGCCGAAGAAGGAGACCGAGATCTTCATCGAGCGGGTTCGCGAGAGTCGCGAGACCGCCGGCGTCGAGCTGTCGTTGGGGGCGGTTTCGGTTACCGAGCAGGTGATCGCCTTCCAACGGGTCAGCCTCACCGACCACGAGCCGATCGACATCGTCTCGCTCGAACTGCCGGAGCAGAACTTCCTCACTCAGGCGCTCTGGTACGTGCTGCCACAGCGGATCGCGGGCCAGATCCCACCCGAGGTCCTGCTCGGCGCGTTGCACGCCACCGAGCACGGGCAGATCGCGGTGCTGCCGCTGATCGCGATGTGCGATCGCTGGGACATCGGTGGCCTATCGACAAACGTGCATCTACAGACCGGCAGCCCGACGATCTTCATCTACGACGGCCATCCGGGCGGAGTGGGGATCGCCGCGCGAGGTTACGAAGAATTCGAGCGATTGGCGGGCGACGCGGAGCGGCTGATCGGCGAGTGCCCGTGCGCCGACGGCTGCCCCTCCTGTGTACAGAGCCCGAAGTGCGGGAACCTGAATGAGCCGCTTCACAAAGCGGGTGCGCTGGAGCTGATGAGGTTGATGCACGAATGAGTCCCCAGATCTCCGTAATCGGCTCCGGCACCTGCGCTCAGGATTCTGAGCTTGCCGCAATCGCCGAGGACGTCGGTCGACGGGTCGCCGAGGCAGGCGCGGTGCTCGTCTGCGGAGGCCTTGGGGGCGTGATGGAGGCCGCTTCGCGCGGTGCTGCGCAAGCCGGCGGCACCGTGATCGGCATCGTGCCCTCGGACTCGATCGAGCACGCGAACCCGCACTGCACCCACGCGATCGCCACCGGAATCGGCCATGCCCGCAACCTCGCCGTGGTGGCCAGCGGCGAGGCGGTGATCGCGGTCGGCGGCGAGTGGGGGACGCTCTCGGAGATCGGATTCGCCCGGCGCCTTGGGCGCGGCGTGGTGACGCTTCTCAGTTGGCAGCCGCGCGGCGAAGGGGCGATGGCTGAGATGCCCGGCATCACCGTCGCCGAGTCGGCCGAGCAGGCGGTTGCGGCGGCGCTCGAGTCGTTGTCCTGATCTAGCGCCCGACGGTGACATGGAGGCGCACTTCGTCCGAGGACGCCGTCGCCTCGCCGACTATCGGCGCAAGGCCGGCGAGCAGTGTCTGGATCGGCCCCGGTGGGAGCAGGAGGGCAGCGCTCGACGCGGAGATCTCGAACCGTGAGGGGGCGGTTCCGATCGGCAGGTCGGCGGACCCGAATCCCCCGCCGCTGGCCTTCGAGAAGTCCTCGACCTGCAGAGCGCCGTTTACCGCTTCGAAGGTCGCGGCGGTTGGCCCCAGCATGCCGGTCCACGGCGCCTGGCGGCCAAGCGTCCGCAGCCCGGGATCGGCCTTGCGCACCCCCGCGAGGTCCGCGTACACGAGCAGCGGCCCCTGTGTGCCCAGACCGTTGAACAGCGAATCCACGACGTCCTCGTCGAGCTGCTTGTCGCTGTCGCCGTCGCGGCGCTCGATCGCGGTGCGGACGTCGGCGAGGCTGTACCCCGACACCAGCACACCGTCGCGCGCCGCAAAGGAATAGCCGGGGCTTCGGTACAGCGTCGCCTCGTGCAGCTGGCCGGCGCGCCGCAGCTTGCCATTGCCGGCGGCGTGGCGGAGCAGCCGGGAGAGCAGCTGCGTCTGATCGGTGGCGAGGACCAGCAGCGGACGGTGCGCGGAAAGATCGGCCGGAGTGGCGACGCCGAGCGCCAGCGCCGATGCCTCAACGCCCTCGATCTTCTGGTTGGTGCGCACCAGCCGGGCAATCTGGGTGCGCCCCAGGCCGGCCGCGTGAAGCGGTCCGAGCACCATGCCGCGCAGCGAGGTCCAGGCGGGTGTCCCATTGGCGGCTCGATTCAGCGCAACGACGTCCGTCGTCGGTTCGGGGCGCAGGACGGCAACCACAGGGGCGTTGGCGGCAAAGAAGCGCACCACCTCGGTGCGCGCGTCGAAGGCCCGCTTCGGAGTGCTCTCGCCGCATCCGGCGATCGCGGCTGCGAGCACCATCGGCAGGGCGATCGCTGCTGTCTTGCTGCGCATCAACCGCAAGCTTCTCATCGCGCGTAGACCTGACGCAACGCCAACACGAGGAATGGATGGGTCCAGCCCAGCGGCGTCGTCGATCGCGGCGGAGACCAGCAGGCCCCGGCGACCGCGCCGAGCAGAAGGGGGAGGGCGCGAATCCTGCCCATCTACTCAA
>JBBPIN010000022.1:0-1778 GCA_038040285.1 Actinomycetota bacterium | reverse complement strand
CCGGCGACCGCGCCGAGCAGAAGGGGGAGGGCGCGAATCCTGCCCATCTACTCAAGTTAACCTTCTGCTGCGCCGAGCTTCTCCGGGAGCTGGCCACCAGGCGAGGTAGCTCAGTTGGTAGAGCACACGACTGAAAATCGTGGTGTCGGCAGTTCGATTCTGCCCCTCGCCATCCCATAGCCAAGCGGTTTGCGGCTCCTTCCGGGGAGCCGCAGTCGTTCTCGGGTCAACGCCTGGGTCAACAGCCCGCTCCGTCCGCGGCGAGACACAGACTAGAGAGGACGGTCGGAGTCCGATTCGGGCTCCTAAAGGAGCAGCAGACAAACTGGAAACGCTTCTTTTAGGAGGAGGTCCCCGATGAACGACTTGACCACGCAGCTCCGCGAAGTCCAAGACCGCATCCGCTCGCTGCGCCAGGAGAAGCCACGTGCCGAGGCCGAGCTAACTCGGGCGCGAGAGGCGTACAACCCCGAGGCGAACAACGCTCGGGCGCAGTTTGACCGCGCCCGGGAGGCAATGCACGCGGTAGGCGAGATCAAGGACGAGATCTCCACCCTCGAGTCGGAGGAAGAGAAGCTGCTCGGCGAACTCGCCGACCTCGAAGGTGGCATGCCGGGTGAGGCGCAATCGCGCCTCGGAGTCGGCACCGGTAGGGGCTGGTCTGCGGTCGCCTCGCAGATCGACGTCCAGCGCGGCGAGTTGCGCGCCGACGTACCCCTCGCATCCGTGCTGGCCCAGGCCCCAACGCCAGCGCAGACGCCTCCGACCAACGGTCGCCCGACTGCACAAGCGGCACCGAGCAACAGGTGGCTGTTCCCGGTGCTTCCGGCCGAGGACTTTCCGGTCAGCGCCGGTGGCGAGGCCGAGTATGTCGCCAACGATTACGTGGTCGAGTTCTCACAGACCGCGGTCTCGGGCGTCGAGCGTGCCGTGGACCAGACCGACGAGAAGGCGGTTTTGCCGGTAGACGTCAACCTCGCCGTTGTGAACGCCCGGCAGTTCGCCCTCGTGATCGAGAACCTTCCGTCGAAGGTGCTCTCGGCCCGTCGCGCCCTGCAGGATTTCCTTTCCCGCGAGGTCGGCCGACGGCTCAACGATCACTGGGACGCCGCCGTCGTCGCGGCGGTCGAGAGCGGTTCACCGCCAGCGTTCACCGCCACCGGCGACCTGGTCGCCGACGTGCGCCACGCCATCGCCGAGATGCGGGACCGGGGTGGCTTGCCGCAGTACCTCGTTCTGGATCCCGCGGCGGCAGCTGACCTGGATCTGAGCGTCGAGCCTGGAACCGGGGATTACGTCTTCAGGGTGGACGCCGAAGGTTCGGGCAGCCCCACCTGGAGCCTTCGGGTTCGTGAAGCACCGAGCATCAGCGGGCCGACCCTCATCGACCCGACGGCGTTCATCACGTTCCTCGGCGGTGCCACGGTGTTGTTTGACCCCTACTCGGGCTTGTCGACGAACCTCGTCCGCGTCCGGGTGGAGTTCGAGGCCGCCGCCCATCGCAGATCGGTCGAAACCGGCGTGACCGTCATCGCCTAGGAAAAGCGTGGACCGTGTGCCTCCTCGGTCCCATGGCGGGGCAGTCGAACTCGGTCCGACTGGAGTCGCTCCTCTCACGAGGAGTCGTCGGTCGAGGCTTCGCCGAATCTCGTCGGCCCCGGTGCGTCGCCTCCTCGGATTGGCTAGGCGCACCGGGTGCCCGGCGGGGCCCTACTCCGCCAGTCCGGCGGCTTCGAGGGCGGTCGCCCTGTCCTCGTGCTCAAAGAGGTAGACGACCT
>JBBPIN010000021.1:0-45593 GCA_038040285.1 Actinomycetota bacterium | reverse complement strand
CCGCCTCGGCATCCAGGCGTTCGAGCCGGTGCTGGTCGAGGGCAAGGCGATCCAGATCCACCCGCTGGTCTGCCACGCGTTCAACGCCGACTTCGACGGCGACCAGATGGCGGTCCACGTGCCGCTCTCGGCGGAGTCGCAGGCGGAGGCCCGCATCCTGATGCTCTCCTCCAACAACATCCTCTCGCCGGCCCACGGCGCGCCGCTGGCGACGCCGACCCAGGACATGGTGCTGGGCATCTACTACCTCACCTATTCGGGCGACGACGTCGCCAATCTGGATGCGTCGAAGCTGAAGCGCAAGCCGCACCCATTTCGCACCGCGCAGGAGGCCGAGCTTGCCTACGAGAACGGCACAGTCGCGCTGCACGACTTCGCGGAGTACAGGCGGGCCGGCCACGAGCACTTCCTGACCACGGTCGGGCGGATCATCTTCAACGACCGCATCGAGCGGGCGCTCGAGGAGGCACTGGGCGAGGATTTCGAGCCCGACAGCTACGAGTTCGTCAACCACTCGCTGAAGAAGCGCAACGTCAACGAGATGGTCTCCAGCCTGGTCGAGACCTACGGCGCCCCCGCAGTCTCGCTGGTGCTCGACGCCTTCAAGGACCTCGGCTTCCACTTCGCCAGCCAGGCGGGGATCACGATCTCCAAGAACGACGTCGTCTCGCCGCCCAACAAGGAGGAGATCCTCGAGAAGTACGAGAAGGAGGCCGACGAGATCTACCGCCAGTACGACGACGGCTACATCACCCAGGAGGAGCGCCACGAGGCCGTTACCTCGCGCTGGGACGCGGCCACCGAGGAAGTCGCGAAGGCGATGGAGGACAACCTCCACGAGCTGAACCCGCTCTTCATGATGGCCAACTCGGGGGCCCGCGGCTCGTTCAAGCAGATCCGCCAGCTGGCCGGCATGCGCGGCCTGATGGCCAACCCGAAGGGCGAGATCATCGAGCGGCCGATCAGGGCCAACTTCATGGAGGGCCTCTCGGTGCTCGAGTACTTCATCTCCACGCACGGCGCCCGCAAGGGACTCGCCGACACCGCGCTGCGCACCGCCGACTCGGGCTACCTGACCCGGCGCCTCGTCGACGTCGCCCAGGACGTGATCGTCCGCGAGGAGGACTGCAAGACCAAGGACGGGATCGAGATGCCGCTGCGCAAGGACGACGGCTCGCTCAATTCCAGCAACCTGATCGGCCGCTTGGCGGCGAAGAAGTTCGCCACCAAGCGCGGGCGCGAGCTGCTGAAGCGAAACCAGCAAATCGAGCTGGAGGACATCGAGAAGATCGCCGAGGCCTTCGGTGACGAGGAGACCTCGGTGCCGGTTCGCTCAGTGTTCAAGTGCGACGCGGAGTCGGGGCTGTGCCGTTCCTGCTACGGGCTGGCTCCGGCCACGGGATCGATCGTTGACATCGGCGACGCGGTGGGGATCATCGCCGCCCAGTCGATTGGCGAGCCTGGAACTCAGCTCACGATGCGCACCTTCCACACCGGAGGCGTCGCCGGCCAGGACATCACCCAGGGTCTGCCGCGCGTCGTGGAGCTGTTCGAGGCGCGCAAGCCGAAGGGGCTAGCGCAAATGGCCGAGGTGGCCGGCAAGGTCGCGGTCGAGGAGACCGACAAGGCGATCAAGGTGACGATCACCGACGAGAAGGGTGAGGAGCACGCGCACAGCTTCCCGGCCCGCATGCGGCTGTTCGTCGAGCCCGGCGAGAAGGTCGAGCCCGGCCAGCAGCTCAACGAGGGCTCCCTGTACCCGGCCGAGCTGCTGGCGATCAGGGGCCGCACGGACACTGAGTTGTACCTCGTGGGTGAGGTCCAGAGGGTCTATCGGGCGCAGGGCGTCGATATCAACGACAAGCACATCGAGGTGATCGTGCGCCAGATGCTGAAGAAGATCCGGGTCGATTCGAAGGGGTCGACCTCACTGCTGCCCGGCCAGCTCGAGGACCGCCAGAAGCTGAAGGCGATCAACAAGGAGGTCAAGGAGGGCGGCGGCACGCCCGCCAAGGGCGAAGAGGTGATCCTCGGGATCACCAAGGCGTCGCTTGCCACCGAGTCCTTCCTCTCCGCCGCCTCGTTCCAGGAGACGACCAAGGTGCTCACCGACGCCGCCCTAGAGGGCAAGCGGGACCGCCTGGTCGGCCTGAAGGAGAACGTGATCATCGGCAAGCTGATCCCGGCCGCCACCGGGCTCAAGCACTACCGCACGCTCACAATCGAGCCGACTGAGCCGGTCGAGCCGCCCAGCGAGGAGGGCCTGCTCGACGAGGAAGAGCTCGCCGCCGAGCTCGGCCTCGAGGGCGACAGCGCGGAGCTGGAGGGCTTCGGTCCCTCCTTCGCCGAGGAGCTGGAGGAGCTGGCTCAGGAGATCGAGACCGGCACCGACGGCGGCGGCTCGTCCGAGTAGCGCCCAGCCGCCTCGGCCTCCGAATAGCCGCCCGGGGGCGGCGCCACTGACTCGGGCCGGATCGGGCGCCAACCTTGACATTTCGCGCGTCACTCACGCGAGTGAGACCGCCACCCTCCAGGGGTGGCAGATATTGACCGCCAAATAAGGGGGCAAACTGCTGCCACCCTGGCCGAGGGCACGCGGCTGGGTACGGTCGACCGCGCCGTAGCGGAGCTCGCCGGGCAGCAGCACGGGGTCGTCGCTCGCCGCCAGCTGTTGGCGTTCGGCCTCGGGCCGGGGGCTATCGAGCACCGGATCGCTAACGGCCGCCTGCACCGCGTCCACTACGGCGTCTACGCGGTTGGCTACCGGTCGCTGACCCCGCACGGACACTGGCTCGCCGCGGTACTCGCCGCTGGACCGGGCGCGGTGCTCTCGCATCGAAGCGCGGCCGCGCTGTGGGGTCTGCGACCCGCCGCCGGGCGCCGAATCGACGTCACGGTGCGCCGGCGTGGCCGCCGGGGCCGCCCGGGCATCGCCGTGCACGTGACCCGCGAGCTACGCGACCGTGATCGTGCGCAGCGTGTGAGCATCCCGGTCACATCGGTCGCGCGGACGCTCCTCGACCTTGCCGGGTTGATCCCGGAGCGCCAACTCTCCCGTGTCTTCGAGGAGGCCGACCGCGCTGATCTGTTGGACCTTGGTGCGATCGAGGACATCTGCCTGCGAGGACGCGGCCGAAGAGGCCTCGGCGCCCTGCTTCGGCTCCTCGCCGACCAGACCGGTCCGACTCCCGCCACCCGCTCGGAGCTCGAGCGGGTCTTCCTTGATCTCTGCGACGATCATCGCCTGCCTCGGCCCCGGATCAACGCTCTCGTTGCGGGCTTCGAGGTCGACGCGCTCTGGCCGTGCCAGCGTCTGATCGTCGAGCTCGACGGCTACGCTTTTCACCGGACCCGCGCCGCCTTCGAGCGAGACCGGGACCGCGACGCCGGTCTCCTGCTCGCCGGCTACCGCGTCCTGCGGTTCACCCACCGTCGGTTGGAGCAGGACTCGTCCGCGACCGCGGCGACGGTGCGCGCGGCACTGGCCAACCCACCCTCGGGCCGCCCGCGGCCAGCAACCCTGACCAGCTAGGGGGAGCCCAGCCGCCTCGGCTGGACGAAAAACCCCCACTAATCCCGATGCGACGGCGGCCCTGAAGCCGTACCGTTGCCCGCTGCCCCTTTGGCAAGGGTGGAGCAGGAAGATGGGCAGTTCGGATCGCTTGAATCGTGGCATCGTCGGCTGGGTACGGCTTCTCGGCCTGACGCTCGCTGCGTGCCTGGCGCTGGGGGCGGCCAGCGCCGCATCGGCGCTCGCATCGACGGTCAGCAAGAGCGGCTCGACGCTGACCTACACGGCGGCCAACGGCGAGGCCAACCAGACGATCGTCTCGCTCGCCGGCGGCGTCTACACGATCCAGGACTCGGGCGCCACGATCGCGGGCGGCACCGCCTGCAGCGCGGTCAACGCGAACAAGGTCACCTGCCCGGGCGCGGGCCTCAACGCGATCACGGTCAACGCGGGCGATATGAACGACCTCGTCTGGGTCACCGCCCCCACCAACGCGATCGTGACCGGAGCGGCGGGCAACGACACGCTGATAGGTGGCAACGGCAACGACGTGCTGATCGGCTGCGCGGGTGACGACAACCTCAGCGGCCTCGGTGGCGCCGACACCCTCCTCGACGGCGCTCTCAACTGCGCCGGGGGCGGCAACGACACGCTCGACGGGGGCGCGGGCCCGGACGTCATGTTTGGGGGGCCCGGAACCGACACGGTCACCTACGCAGGTCGCACCGCGTCTGTGTTCGTGAGCCTCGACGGCGTCGCCAATGACGGCGAGGCGGGGGAGGGCGACAGCGTCGCCAACGATATCGAGAACGTCACCGGCGGCTCCGGCGACGACAGCATCACCGGCAGCAGCGCCGCGAACATCATCCTCGGCGGCGCAGGCAACGATGTCCTGCTCGGCGAGCGAAGCGACAGCGCCCTGGACCCGAACTACACCGGCAGCGGAAACGACTCGATCTTCGGCGGCGACGGCAACGACGCGATCGGCGGCGGGAACGGCGACAACCTGCTCAGCGGCGGCAACGGCGACGATTCGCTGTACGGGGGCCCGGGGGCCGACAGCTTCGACGGCGGGTCCGGCAACGACGACCTGGAGGCGCTGGACGGGGTCGTCGACGCGCTCAACTG
The DNA here is from genome assembly GCA_038040285.1 of Actinomycetota bacterium. GTDB lineage: Bacteria > Actinomycetota > Thermoleophilia > Solirubrobacterales > 70-9 > Mayfieldus. The sequence continues at coordinate 40,954 of JBBPIN010000021.1, read as the reverse complement.
CGGCACCGGGACCGACTCGGGAGCCGCCGACCAAAACGACGTCGTCAGCCCAAGCTGTGAGGCGGTGACCCTTTCCACGTACGACCCGTTCGGCGGCGACACCTCCGGCACCGACTCCGGCTCGACTGATTGCGGCGGGTCCTTCTTCGATAGCTTCGGTTCCTCCGGCGGCGATCCTTTCGCGGGACTTGACGGGCCCTGTCTCGACTCTCAGGGAGCCGTCTGCGCGGCCGTCCGCGTTTCCCGCCACGCGGCAATACATGGCGGCGCTGTCGGTGTCCGAGTCAGCCTGCCGAAGGCACTGGCCGGCTTGGGCCTCGTGTGCAAGGGCAAGCTGAGGCTTGACGCCCTGCCGGGGAAGGCTCACAAGCCGGATGCAAAGGGGTTGAAGATTGGCAGCACGTCGTTCTCGCTCAAGGGGGGACAGGCGAAGCGCATCGACCTGCAGATCAACCGCGTGGGGCGTCGGCGGCTCGAGCGCGCCGGGCGAATGCCGGCCCGGGCGAGCGTCTTCGCCAAGGGCTCTGCCTCACCCGCGAAGAGCTCGACGATCACGATCAACGCCGGCTAGCCGAGCCGGCGCTGCGGCGTTCGGACAGGCTCCGGAGCCTCCGCAATCGCCTGACTGGCCGGCTAGCCAAATCCAGCTTCGCGCGGTAGGTTTCGCGCGTGGCGACACTGCGCGAAGGCCAGAGGGTGTGCGTGATCGGCGCCGGGTCGTCCGGGATCTCCAGCTGCCAGGTGCTGGACGCACGGGGCATCCCCTTCGACTGCTTCGAGAAGGGCTCCGAGGTCGGCGGCAACTGGCGCTATCGCAACGACAACGGAATGTCGTCCGCCTATCGCTCCCTGCACATCAACACGTCGCGCGACCTCATGTCCTACGCGACCTACCCGATGCCCGAGGACTATCCCGACTACCCCGACCACTGGCTGATCGCCAAGTACTTCGACGACTACGTGGACCATTTCGGGCTGCGCGAGAAGATCCGCATTCGCACCGAGGTCACCAAGGTCGAGCCGACCCCAGACGGTGAGTGGGAGGTGACGATCGAGGACGACCGCGGCCGCGAGGAGACCAATCGCTACGGGGCCGTGATGGTCGCCAACGGACACCACTGGAACGCGCGTTGGCCGGAACCGCCGTTCCCGGGCTCGGACGAGTTCGCGGGCGACCAGATGCACGCGCACTACTACAAGGAGCCCGACGTTCTCGAGGGCAAGCGGGTGCTGGTGCTGGGGATCGGCAACTCCGCCACCGACATCGCGGTAGAGGCCTCGCGCAACGCCGACGCCACGTTTCTGGCGATGCGGCGCGGCGCTTACGTGATCCCGAAGTACCTGCGCGGTGTGCCCACCGACGAGGCCGGCCCGCCGCTGCTTTCACGGCTGCCGCTTCCGATCCAGCGCTACTTCTTCATGAGCGCGATCAAGGTCGCGGCCGGTGACATGACCAAGTACGGGCTGCCGCAGCCCGATCACAAGCTGCTCGAGGCGCACCCGACGGTTTCCTCGGACCTGTTGCCGCGCCTCGGGCACGGAGACATCAAGATCAAGCCCAACGTCGACCGTTACCCGGGCGGGCGCACGGTCCGATTCACCGACGGCAGCGAGGAGGAGATCGACCTGGTGATCTACTGCACCGGCTACAAGATCACCTTCCCCTTCCTTGACTCTGAGCTGGTATCAGCGACCGACAATCGCATCCCGCTCTACCGGCGCGTCGTATCGGTCGAGCACCCCGGCCTCTACTTCATCGGCTTCATCCAGCCGCTGGGGGCGATCATGCCGATCGCCGAGGCGCAGTCGGAGTGGATCGCCGACCTGTTCGAGGGCAAGGGCGAGCTGCCGTCGCCGGAGGGGATGCAGCGGGTGATCGAACGCGAGGACCGCCGAATGGCGAAGCGCTACGTGAGCTCGAAGCGCCACACGATCCAGGTCGACTTCTACCCGTACCTGCGCACGATCGAGCGCGAGCGCCGGCACGGCGCCCGCCGCAACGGACCGCTGGGGCGGCTGCTGGCCCGCCGCTCGCACGAGCTGCGTCTCGGCACGAGCTGAGTCCGGCGGAATGACGGAGCTGGCGCACGACCGCCGCGGCTCCGGCGAGCCGCTCGTGCTCCTGCACGGGCTGGGTAGCCGTCGCAAGGCATGGAAGCCGGTGGTCGAGCTGGTGACGGCGCAGCGCGAGGTGTTGAACGTGGATCTGCCCGGCTTCGGCGACTCACCTCCCGACGCCGCCGGCACCAGGCTCACCGTCGCCGATCACGCCGATCGTCTCGAGCGCTTCTTCGCCGAGGCCGGCGTAGAGCGGCCACACATGGGGGGCAGCTCGATGGGAGGCGGCATCGCGCTGGATCTCGGTCGCCGGGGGGCGGTCCGATCGGTCACCGCGTTTTCGCCGATCGGGTTCTGGGGTCGTCCCGGCCCGGTGTGGTGCCGATGGGCGCTCCGTGCCGCCTATGAGAGCGGGCGACGGCTGCCGGACTCGACGCCGCGGAGCGTCACCTTGGCGATCTCCCGCGTTGGCCTGTTTGTCCCCTCTTTCGGGCGCCCCTTCCGGGCGCCGGCGGAGGAGGTCCTCAGCACGCGCGAAGATGGGCTTGCCGCTCCGGGCTTCATCGATGCCCTCACCTATGGCCTCGAATACCGCTTTGGTGACCCGCGCGCGCTGCGAGACATCCCGGTGACGATTGCATGGGGCAGGCGCGACGTCCTGCTGCCGTCGTGGACGCAACCGCGCCGGGCGCGGCAGCTGCTTCCCTGGGCACGCCATGTGAGCCTGCCGCGCTGCGGCCACATCCCCTTCTACGACGACCCCGAGCTGTGCGCGGCTGTGCTGCTCGAGGGCAGCGCCCCGAGAAGCTCCTAACCGCCGACTGCGGCTCAGTGCTCGCTGGGATCGCGCGACACCTGGGCCGCGCCGCGTGCGTGCGAGAGCCCGGAGCGCAGCGGCGCTGGAGGGCGGATCATGCGACTGCGGCCACCCGGCGGGCAGTCGGGGAGGGGACGCGCCCCGGCTCCGTGTCCGCCACGCCGCGGACCGCGGGGGCGAGACGGTCCCGGGTTGCGAAAACGATGACCGCCGCCGTCCTCAGGCGCCTCGTCAGGCAGCGGCTCGGCGCGGCTCGCCCACCAGACCAGCCACAGCGATCCCAGCACTGGGATCTTGAGCACGACCAAGAGGAAGAAGATTGGCCAAAACCCCTCCACAGCCCAGCAGTCTAGCCGCCCCGGGAGCGACTCATCCAGCCTCGCTCTCGTGCTTGGCCAAATCTATTGCCCATGCCGTCAGCGCCTCCGTCTGCGCTTCCTCGAGGCCGTGTGGCGCCTCGGTGGGCACCAGCAGGGTCGGCGCGGATCGGCCCTGCGCCCAGTCGAAGCAGCTCTGGTCGAAGGAATCGTCGATCCAGGCGAGCGCCCGCTCGCCGGCGTATTCGTCGAGTGGCCCCAGCTTCCAGTGCGCAGACCCGAACCGGGCGGCGCCGTCGAAGCTCAGATAGGGCAGCTCCGGGAGACCGAGCAGGGGCGCCAGCGAGTCGTTGGCGCGGTCCTCCCAGCCGGTCGCCCAGACGAGGTCATAGAGGTCGGAGAGGCGGTGCAGCCGTTCGCCGGCCGCCGTGGAGATGCAATGGACCATCCCGTCGATCAGCTCGAAGCGCGCAACGCTGCGGCCGGGCGGCTCGTCGAAACCGAACAGGCTGATCACCCCGTCGACGTCGACGGCAAGGAGCGGACGCTGGGACATGGTGTGAGCTTAGGGAGTGGGAGACCGCGAACGCCGAGATGCGAAGGTTTGGAGCGGTCTCTACCATTCGCCGCCGTGCCGAATACCAATCAGCTGGTTCGCAAGGGTCGGCGGCGTCCCAAGAAGAAGGTCGCCACGCCCGGCCTGAAGTCCGGACAGGGGCGAAAGAAGCGCATCGCGGCGCCGCAGCGCCGCGGCGTCTGCACCCGCGTCTACACGACCACGCCGAAGAAGCCGAACTCGGCGCTGCGCAAGGTCGCCCGCGTGCGTCTCACCAACGGCATGGAGGTCACCTGCTACATCCCCGGCGAGGGCCACAACCTCCAGGAGCACTCCGTCGTGCTTGTGCGAGGAGGCCGGGTCAAGGACCTGCCGGGCGTTCGCTACAAGGTGGTGCGCGGCACGCTCGACGCCTCCGGCGTCTCAGATCGCCGGCAGTCGCGCTCTCAGTACGGGGTCAAGTCCCGCTAAGCATGCCGCGCCGCACCAAGGCACCGATCCGCCCGATCGAGCCCGACGCGCGTCATCGCAGCCGGCTCGTCCAGCAGCTGATCAACAAGGTGATGGTCGCCGGCAAGAAGTCGCTTGCCGAGCAGATCGTCTACGACGCTCTGGCGATCGTCGGAGAGCGCAGCGGCGGCGATCCGGTGGAGGGGCTGGAAGAGGCGATCAAGCAGCTGACGCCGGTGCTCGAGGTGCGCTCGCGTCGCGTCGGCGGGGCCACCTATCAGGTGCCGGTCGAGGTGCCGGCCCGCCGCGCCCGCACGCTTGCTGTTCGCTGGCTGGTTCAGTATGCGCGCCAGCGTCGGGAGTATTCGATGGCCGACCGTCTGGCCAACGAGATCCTCGAAGCGGCCAAGCAGCAGGGCAACGCCTGGAAGCGGAAGGACGATATCTACCGCATGGCCCAGGCAAACAAGGCTTTCGCGCACTACCGCTGGTAGCTAGCGCGGCTTCGTCTTCGCCGGTCGCGGCTTGGTCCGGGCCTTGACCGGGTTCGCCGTCATCTTTCGCGGCTCGCGGGGATGGCGCTCCTGTTGCTTGGAGCGCAACCTGTCGCGGCGCTCGGCGGTCGAGCGGGCGAAGGCGCGGAGCTGGTCGGAGCTGAGGGTTGCCAGCGCGCCGCCGCAGATCGCCAGCACCAGGGCGCCCGCCAGCTCGAGCCAGAAGCCGGTCGCCGGGTCAGCCTTGGCCTCGGGCGCGGCAACCTCCTTGATCGAGCCCACCTTTCCGACGTCGGGTAGGTCGATGAGCAGGAAGATCAGCAGCGCGACGGCCCCGCAGATCGCGACTGCGGTCGCTGCCGGTTTCGACCCGGTGACAACGGCAATCACCAATGCGATCAAGGCGAAGGCGGCCAGCACGACCAACGCGTAATGGTGTTGGTCCGCCGCAGTCTGGACGTCCTCGAGCGTGGGTCCCGCTGCATGGAACTTGAAGGTGTTCATGAACTCCGAGGCGGCCAGCAGCGCGCAGCCCCCGGCGCAGGCCAGGGGCAACAGGTGCTCGGCGCGCAGCTTGCTCACGCTCCCCCTCCGGCCACCGACGGCGCGCGCCTCGGTCGCAGCCGGCGGCGCCGGGCCCGGCGGCGGCCCGTCACCGCGCCGGCCCGCTGGCGCAGGTTGATCGACAGCACCCAGCCGCACAGAACCAGAACCGCCGAGGCCGCGAGCTGGGCGTAGAAGCCATCCGTCAACGTCGCCCTTGCACCGGCGAATGCGGTGCCCGCCGTCCCGGCGTCAAGACCTTTCGGGAGGTCGATTGCGAGGCTGATCGCGACCCCGATCAGGCCGATCACCGAGACCAGCCGGCCGAGCCGCCAGCGGCCGCTGACCAGGGCCACAACAGCGCTCGCGAGGGCGATGGCGGCGAGTGGGACAAGCACATAGGCATGCGCGTCTCCGGCGAGGACCCGGCTGGTTTGGGGTGGCGGCGCGATCGTGCTCACCTGCGAATACTGCGGCTGGCCCACCTCGACGCCGCGGTAGTCGACGAACTGCGAGTAGGCCAGGCAAGCGGCGGCGCCGGCAGTCACGACCACCAACACGCGCTCGGGCGTTGCGTAGCGCTCGGCCAGCTCCAGGGAACGCCCTCCAACCGACCTGATGCCCGCGAACAGACCGGTGATCAGGCGGGCGACGAGGGCGGCGAGTCGCAGCGGCCAGGCGAGCAGCCAAGCGAGCGCCCGGCCGATCCCGCCGAGCAGGCGCCGCGCATCCGGGCCCGTCTGTCGCACGGTTGCGCGGGCCCCGCTCGCCGACGCGGCGCGAAGCCCGCCGAAGCGAGGTAGGCGAAGTCGTCGTCGACGCCGGCGGGAATCGGCGGGGACGCGGCTGACCCGTGAGCGTCGAGGTTGAAACGCGCGGCTCGGGGGGCGCTCTTCGGCCGTCTGCTCGGGCTGGCTGGCTTCCGGCGCTTCCTTTGGCTGCTGCTCGGTGCGCTCGCTCCCGTACTCGAGGCGCTCCCTCTGGACCAGCTGTTGATGGCGGGCGCGGGCCCGCGAGGTGCGGCTCTTGCGACGCCTGAGGGGGCTCATCCCTCTGCTATCATCGCGCGCTCGCCCAGGCGTCGCTCAGGCATGCCGCGGGTCGGCCGGAGGACGCCCCTTCGACCAATGGATAGCCGCCACGCATAGTCGCCTGTCCCGTCGCGAGTGAACGCTGCGTCGGGCCCGTCAGGGCCTTTTTTGTGCCCGAAATCCGCTTCAGCTTTGAACACTCTCTCCACGCCCTGCCTCACCTAGCGACAGACTCTACGCACCTATGGCACGCAATTTCGCACTAGAGAAGACCAGAAACATCGGAATCATGGCGCACATCGACGCCGGGAAGACCACTACGACCGAGCGGATCCTCTACTACACCGGTCGCACCCACAAGATGGGGGAGGTCCACGAGGGCGCCGCGGTCATGGACTGGATGGAACAGGAGCAGGAGCGGGGGATCACGATCACCTCGGCGGCGACCGCGTGCGAATGGCGTGACCACCGCATCAACATCATCGACACCCCCGGCCACGTCGACTTCACGGTCGAGGTGGAGCGCTCGCTGCGCGTGCTTGACGGGGCGATCGCGATCTTCGACTCCGTCGCGGGTGTGGAGCCGCAGTCGGAGACCGTCTGGCGCCAGGCCGACAAGTACCGCGTCCCCCGGGTCGCCTACGTGAACAAGATGGACCGCACCGGGGCCGACTTCGAGGGCTCGGTGGAGTCGATGCGGACCCGCCTCGGCGCCCATCCGCTGCCGATCCAGCTTCCGATCGGTCAGGAGGCTGGCTTCGAGGGCGTCGTCGACCTGATCGAGATGAAGGCGCTGGTCTGGAAGGACGAGCTGGGCACCGAGTTCGACCAGCAGGAGATTCCCGAGGAACTTCGCGAGCAGGCCGAGCAGCACCGCACCCAGCTGATCGAGGCCTGCGCCGACTACGACGACGCGCTGATGGAGGCCTACCTCAACGAGGAGGAGATCCCCCACGAGCGAATTGCCCAGTCACTGCACAAGGCCACCCTCGACATCAAGGTGACGCCCGTGCTGTGCGGCTCCTCGTTCAAGAACAAGGGTGTGCAGCCGCTGCTCGATGCGATCGTCGAGCTGCTGCCCTCCCCGCTGGAGGTTCCCCCCGTGACGGGGATCGAGCCTCCAAAGAAGGGGGAGGACGGCACCGGCAAGGAGGCCGAGCGCCCGGCCGACGACAGCGTTCCCTTCGCGGCCCTGGCCTTCAAGGTGATGGCCGACCCCTACGTCGGCAAGCTGACCTACTTCCGCGTCTACTCCGGCAAGCTCTCGGCCGGCAGTCGGGTGCTCAACGCCTCCAACGGCCGCACCGAGCGGATCGGGCGGTTGCTGATGATGCACGCCAACCACCGTGAGGAGATCGAGGAGTGCTACGCGGGCGACATCTGCGCCGGGGTCGGCCTCAAGCAGACCAGCACCGGCGACACCCTCGCCGCCCCCGACGCTCCGATCTTGTTGGAGACGATCGAGTTCCCCGAGCCTGTGATCGCGGTCGCGATCGAGCCCAAGACCAAGGTCGACCAGGAGAAGCTTGGCGCCGCGCTGGCCCGTCTAGCGGAGGAGGATCCGACTTTCCAGGTCCAGACCGACGAGGAGACCGGGCAAACTCTTATCCACGGCATGGGCGAGCTGCACCTGGAGGTGATCGTCGAGCGGATGCTGCGTGAGTTCAACGTCGACGCCAATGTCGGCAAGCCCCAGGTCGCCTACCGCGAGACGATCCGCAAGGCCGTCACCAAGGTGCACGGGCGCTTCGTGCGCCAGACCGGCGGCCGCGGCCAGTACGGCCATGTGGTGATCAACCTCGAGCCGGCTCCCGGCGAGGGCTTTGACTTCGTCAACAACATCAAGGGCGGCGTGATCCCCTCCGAGTTCCTGCCCGCCGTCGAGCAGGGCATCGAGGAGGCGCTGGAGAACGGCGTCAAGGCGGGCTACCCGATGGTCGACGTGCGGGTTGAGCTGATCGACGGCTCCTACCACGACGTCGACTCCTCCGAGATGGCCTTCAAAGTGGCCGGCTCGATGGCCGTGCAGGAGGCTGCCAATAAGGCGAACCCGGTCCTACTTGAGCCGCTGATGTCGGTCGAGGTGGTTACACCCGAAGGGTTCCTCGGCGTCGTGAATGGCGATCTCCATCGGCGCCGCGGCCATGTGCAGGGCCAGGAGCAGCGTGGCAACGCGATCGTCGTACAGGCATTCGTGCCGCTCGGCGAGATGTTCGGCTACGCGACCGACCTGCGATCCTCCACCCAGGGCCGGGCGACCTACACGATGCAGTTCGAGCGCTACGAGCAGGTGCCGGCCAACATCGCCCAGGAGATCATCGAGCACCAGGCCGGAGAGCCAGTGGGCGCCGCAACTTGACCCCCACTCGCCCGATGCGTCGCCTACGGCGACACGCCAAAACACCTATATTTGCGAGGTTCGCCGCAAGGCGGACCGACGAACGCTGAAGACCCGGAAATACTGCCCAACCATCCCAAAGGAGAGAGATGTCCAAGGAGAAGTTTGAGCGCGATAAGCCGCATGTGAATGTCGGCACCATCGGTCACATCGACCATGGCAAGACGACGCTGACGGCCGCGATCACAAAGACGCTCTCCGAGAAGGGCAACACCGAGGAGAAGACGTTCGACGATATCGACAACGCTCCTGAGGAGAAGGAGCGCGGGATCACGATCGCCACCTCGCACGTCGAGTACGAGACCGAGAAGCGCCACTACGCGCACGTCGACTGTCCCGGCCACGCCGACTACGTCAAGAACATGATCACCGGTGCGGCGCAGATGGACGGGGCGATCCTGGTCGTCTCCGCGGCCGATGGCGTCATGCCGCAGACCCGTGAGCACATCCTGCTTGCTCGCCAGGTGAACGTCCCACACGTCGTCGTGTTTCTGAACAAGATCGACCAGGTCGACGACGAGGAGCTGATCGAGCTGGTCGAGGAGGAGGTCAAGGACCTGCTCAAGGAGTACGAGTTCCCGGGAGACGAGACGCCGATCATCAAGGGCTCGGCGCTGAAGGCGCTGGAGGGCGACGAGGAGGCCAAGCAGGCGATCTTCGAGCTCGCCGACGCGCTCGACAGCTACATCCCCGAGCCGGTGCGCGACCTCGACAAGCCTTACTTGATGCCGATCGAGGACATCTTCTCGATCACCGGCCGCGGAACGGTCGCGACCGGTCGCGTCGAGCAGGGCGTGGTCAACACCGGAGACGAGGTCGAGATCGTCGGCATCAAGCCGACCTCCAAGACGGTCGTCACCGGCGTCGAGATGTTCCGCAAGATCCTCGACCAGGGACAGGCGGGCGACAACATCGGTGCCCTGCTTCGCGGCACCAAGCGGGAAGAGATCGAGCGCGGCCAGGTGCTCTGCAAGCCCGGCTCGATCACCCCGCACACGAAGTTCAAGGCGGAGGTCTATTGCCTGAAGAAGGAAGAGGGTGGACGCCACACCCCGTTCTTCTCGGGGTACAGGCCGCAGTTCTACTTCCGCACGACCGACGTCACGGGCGTCGCCAACCTCCCCGAGGGGACCGAGATGGTGATGCCGGGAGACAACGTCGAGATGACGATCGAGCTGATTCAGCCGATCGCCATGGACCAGGGCCTTCGGTTCGCGATCCGCGAGGGCGGTCGCACCGTCGGCTCCGGGGTGGTTGCCGACATCGTCGAGTAACCACAGAGGGCGGGCCGAGAGCCCGCCCTTTCGCTGCCTAGTGGCAGCGCGACAACTGTAAGGACATACGACCGGGGCGGCGCCCCACCAGCAGTAGGGGCGGCGCCCCTTCCGCGCGAGAAGGACCAAGAGAAAAACCGACCATGTCAGCCATAGCGGGACAGAAAATCCGCATTCGACTGAAGGCGTACGACCACGACGCCATAGATCGCGCTGCCCGCGAGATCGTCGAGACGGCGGAGCGCACCGGCGCCACGGTGTCCGGCCCGGTTCCCCTGCCCACCGAGAAGAACGTCTACTGCGTGATCCGCTCCCCGTTCAAGGACAAGGACTCGCGCGAGCACTTCGAGATCCGTACCCACAAGCGGCTGATCGACATCAATCAGCCGACGCCGAAGACCGTCGACTCGCTGCAACGACTCGACGCGCTGCCGGCCGGGGTCGACATCGAGATCCGCCTCTAGCCATGCCCGCGATCATCGGCCGAAAGCTAGGAATGACCCAGGTCTTCACCGAGGACGGCACCGTCGTCCCGGTAACCGTGATCGAAGCCGGACCGTGCCCGGTGACCGCGATCCGCGATTCCGAGCGCGACGGATACTCGGCCGTTCAGCTTGCCTTCGGGGAGGTCGAAGAGCGCAAGCTGAGCAAGGCCGAGCTCGGGCACCTCAAGAAGGCCGGTGCAGGTTCGCTCCGGACCGTGGTCGAGTTCCGCGACGCCGACCTGGGGGGCGAGGAGGGACCGAAGGTGGGCGAGACCGTCACCGTGGAGTCCTTTGAGCCGGGACAGAAGATCAAGGTCTCGGGGGTCGGGATCGGCAAGGGGTTTGCGGGCACGATCCGCCGCCACAACTTTCACCGCGGCCCGGTCAGCCACGGCTCGCACAACGTCAGGGCGCCGGGCTCGATCGGCGCCAGCGCCGACCCCGCGCGGGTATTCAAAGGCACGCGGATGCCGGGCCGGTTGGGCGGCGGCCGGGTCACCCAGCCCGGGCTCGAGGTGTTTCAGATCGATGCTGAGCGCAACCTGCTGCTGGTCAAGGGATCGGTGCCCGGCTCGCGCAACGGGGTCGTCGAGGTGCGCGGTGAGTAAGGCCACCCTCCTCGGCAAGACCACGAAGGCGGACCTGCCGGGGACCCTTTTCGGCGAGGAGCTGCACCGGTCGCTTCTGCATGAGGCGGCGACAGCCGACCTCGCGGCGCGCCGCCGCGGCACCGCCTCGACCCTTCGCCGGGGCGAGGTGTCGATGACCACCGCCAAGGCGTGGCGTCAGAAGGGCACCGGGCGCGCCCGGGTCGGGGCGCTCAGTTCGCCGACCCGAACCGGCGGTGGCGTCGCCTTCGGCCCCAAGCCACGCCGCTACACCGTGAAGGTCAACCGCAAGGCCCGCCGCCGGGCGCTGCGTTCGGCCCTCTCGGTCCATGCCGAGCGCGACAGCGTGGCGCTGCTCGACGCCGCGGCCTACGAGGAGCCCTCGACCAAGCAGGCGGCGGGGGCGCTGGAGAAGTGGGGGGCATCTCGACCGACGCTGGTCGTGCTGGAGACGGAGGAGACAGGGGCGCTGCGGAGCTTTCGCAACATCGAGCGGGTCGAGGTGGCCGAGGCGAGCGCCGTCGGCGTGGCCGATCTGATCGGCGCGGCCTCGATCGTCGTCTCCCAGAAGGCCCTGGAGGTGCTGCAGTCGCGGGCCGGGGAGCCGAGCAAGGTCAAGAGCGCCGCTGAGAAGAGCTCCACCCAAGACAGCGGCGAGAAGGCCGCCGACGCGAAGGACGGCGAGTGATGGATTCCCGCACGGTGCTCATTCGACCGGTCATCTCCGAGAAGAGCTATGCCCTGATCGGGGAGGGCAAGTACACGTTCCGGGTCCACGAGCGCGCCAACAAGACCCAGGTCGCCCAGGCCGTGGAGGACGCGTTCGGCGTCCACGTGGCGGCGGTTCGAACCGCGAAGGTGCGCGCGAAGCCGAAGCGCCGCGGACTGCACCAAGGTCATAGCCGGGCCTGGAAGAAGGCGGTCGTTCAGCTGGCCCCCGGCGAGCGCATCGAGCTGTTCGAGGGAGCAGCCGCGGAGGGCTGATGGCCAACCGAAGGACAAAGCCGACCAGCCCGGGCCGCCGCTTCGCGACCTACCCGCTGCGCGAGCAGCTCACCTCCACCGAGCCGGAGAAGCAGCTCACCGAGGGAAGCCGCAAGTCCGGTGGGCGCAACTCATACGGACGCGTCACCAGCCGCCATCGCGGCGGTGGCGCCAAGCGCCGCTATCGGCGCATCGACTTCAAGCGCCGCAAGGACGGGGTCCCCGCGAAGGTGGCGGCGATCGAGTACGACCCCAACCGCAGCTGCTACATCGCGCTGCTGCACTACGCCGACGGAGCGAAGAGCTACATCCTCGCCCCGCAGCAGATCTCGATCGGCGACCAGGTCCAGTCGGGCTCGGGCGCCGACATCAGGCCCGGCAACACACTGCCGCTGGCCGAGATCCCGACCGGGACCGTCGTCCACAACGTCGAGCTGGTGCCGGAGCAAGGCGGGCGTCTCGGCCGCGCTGCGGGGACCGCGATCCAGGTGGTCGCCAAGGAGGGCCCGATGGTCACCCTTCGCCTGCCCTCCTCGGAGGTGCGAATGGTGCGCGCCCAGTGCCGTGCAACGGTTGGCTCGCTTTCCAATCCCGAGCACCAGAACATCAAGCTCGGCAAGGCCGGTCGCAGCCGCCACAAGGGCCGCCGCCCGCAGACCCGGGGGGTCGCCATGAACCCGGTCGATCACCCGCATGGCGGCGGCGAGGCGCACCACACTCCGGGCGGTCACCCGGTGACGCCGTGGGGCAAGCCGACGCTCGGCTACCGCACCCGCAAGAAGGGCAAGTCTTCCACCCGCTACATCGTCCGCGCCCGACGGCGCGGCAAGAAGAAGAGGTAGTGCATGGGTAGGTCAACGAAGAAGGGCCCGTGGGCCGAGGAGCGCCTGATGAAGCGCGTCGGGCAGATGAACGAGTCCGGTCAGAAGCAGATGGTGAAGACCTGGTCGCGGACCTCGACTGTGTTTCCGGAGATGGTCGGGCACACGATCGCCGTGCACGACGGGCGAAAGCACGTCCCGGTTTTCATCTCCGAGTCGATGGTCGGCCACAAGCTCGGCGAGTTTGCGCCGACCCGGACCTTCCGTGCCCACTCCGGTGCCGATTCGAAACGGGAAGACTGATGGTCGAGGAGCGCAAGGCAGAGGGCGAGAAGACGGAATCACGGAAGCCCGCCGCGAAGAAGTCCGAAGGCGGCGGGCGGAAGACGGCGGCGAAGGCGAAGCCGGCCGCGAAGAAGGCGCCTGCCGAGAAGACGGCCGCGAAGCCGAAGGCCGAGCCAAAGACCAAGCCGGCGGCCGAGAAGCCCGCCCTGCCGCCACCGGTGGTTCGGGCCAGCGCCCGCTACGTGCGCACCGCCCCGCGCAAGGCGCGGCTGGTCGCCGACCAGGTGCGAGGGCTGCACATCGACCGGGCGAGAGCGCTGCTTCAGTTCTCGTCGCGCTCCGCCGCCCGCGACATCGCCAAGCTGATTGATTCGGCCGCCTCCAACGCGGAGAACAACCATGACCTCGTCGCCGACGACATGATGGTCGCCGAGATCACCGTCGACGAGGGACCAACCCTGCGCCGCTACCGCCCGCGGGCGTTGGGCCGGGCGACCAGAATCAACAAGCGGACCAGCCACATCTCGGTAGCGCTGAGCCCGGAGGAGGAGTAGATGCCCACCTCCCCGACCAAGCACACCTGGATGACGCGCCTGGCCCATCGCACCCCTTCGTCCTCGGACGCTCGTGTGCTTGACGCACACTTCGCGCCAGCGCCGAAGGCGCGTGCGAGCGCGCAGCGCGAGATCCTCGATCTGCTCGGTCAGGCGCGCCCCCAGGCGCACTCGGCCAGGAAGGCGGACATCTGATGGGCCAGAAGATCCACCCCGAGGGCTTCCGCGTCGGCTACATCCACGACTGGAAGTCGACATGGTTCGACGACCGCGGATTCGCCGACAAGCTGCTCGAGGACATCGCGATCCGCGACCACATCGTGGGAAAGCTCGCCCACGCCGGTCTCTCCGATATCACGATCGAGCGGCGCGGCGAGGTCACCGTCGACATCCACACGGCTCGTCCCGGCATCGTGATCGGCAAGTCGGGCAGCGAGGTGGACGCGCTGCGGCGTGACCTGCACAAGCTCACCGGCCAGCCCGTGAAGGTGAACATCCGCGAGGTCAAGCGCCCGGAGCTGGACGCCAAGTTGGTCGCCCAGTCGATCGCCGAGCAGCTCCAGAACCGGGTCGCCTTCCGCCGCGCGATGAAGCGCGCACTGACTTCGGCGATGCGCTCCGGCGCCAAGGGCGTCAAGGTCCAGGTGTCCGGTCGCCTCGGGGGAGCCGAGATGGCGCGGACCGAGGGCTACTCAGACGGACGGGTGCCGCTGCACACCCTGCGGGCCGACATCGACTACGGGTTCTTCGAGGCTCGCACGACGACCGGCCGGATCGGCGTCAAGTGCTGGATCAACAAGGGCGAGGTGATGCCCGAAGGCTTCCGGGCCGAGGGTGCCCCGGGTGAAGGCGAGCCGGGCCGGGGCGACGGAGCACCGCCGGGCAAGCCAGGGGGTGGCCGCTGATGCTGATGCCGAAGCGCGTCAAGTACCGCAAGCAGATGCGCGGCCGAATGCGAGGCAATTCGAAGGGCGGCACGACGGTCGCCTTCGGTGAGTACGGGCTCAAGGCGCTGGAGCGCGGTTGGATCAGCAACCGCCAGATCGAGGCAGCGCGGATCGCGATGACCCGCAAGATCAAGCGTGGCGGCAAGGTTTGGATCAACGTGTTCCCGGACAAGCCGGTGACCAAGAAGCCCGCCGAGACCCGCATGGGGTCGGGCAAGGGCAACCCGGAGGGGTGGGTCGCGGTGATCAAGCCGGGGCGCGTGATGTTCGAGATCGCCGGGATTCCTGAGGACCTGGCGCGCGATGCGATGCGCCTGGCCGGCAACAAGCTTCCGATCAAGACCAAGTTCGTGAGCCGCGAGGGAGCGGTCGAGTGAAGGGTTCCGAGGCCCATAACCTCAAGGACGAGGAGCTGGTGTTGAGGCTCCGCGAGGCCAAGGAGGAAGCGTTCAACCTGCGCTTCCGCCACGCGACCGGAGAGCTTGAGAACACGTCTCGCATCGGCGTCGCACGGCGCGACGTGGCACGGCTTCTGACCGTTGCCCGGCAGCGAGGCATAGACCTTGAAACCGAACTGAGACGCTGATGGCTGAGGAAGAAAAGACAAAGGACCAAGAACAGACCGACGAGCCCGAAGCGCAGGCCGAAGAGCAGGCGCCGGACGCCGAGGCTCCCGCGGAGGAGCAGGAGGAGGCTCCGGCGGAGGAGGAATCGGCCGAGGAAGCTGAAGAGGCCCCTGCTGAGGAGGAAGCCCCTGCCGCTGAGGAAGAGCCGGCGGCGGAAGCCCCTGCCGAGGAAAAGGAGCAGGCCCCCGCGGAGGAAAAGCCCGCTGCCGAGTCCGACGATGAGGGCTTGGACTGGAAGGCCCGCCAGCGGCTGGAGCGTTCGCGGCGCCCCGGCGAGGCACGCCCGCAGCGGACCCCCGAGGAGCGCCAGAGCGAGCGCGAGCAGCGCCGCCGCGCCAACGCGGTGACCAGGAGGCGCCACCGCCAGTCGCGGCGCGCCAAGAAGGGCGAGCCCCGTGCAGGCACACCACCCGCCGAGCGCCGCCCCAATCCGGCCAAGGTCCGCCAGGGCATCGTGGTCTCCGACAAGGCCGACAAGACGATCACCGTGCGGATCGACATTGCCCGGCGCCATCCCGCCTACGAGAAGATCGTGCGCCGTTCGCGCACCTTGCACGCCCACGACGAGACCAACGAGGCGGGCCAGGGCGACGTCGTGCGGGTGGTCGAGACCCGACCGGTCTCGCGCAGCAAGCGCTGGCGCCTGCTGGAAGTCGTGGAGAAGGCGAGGTAGTGCGTCGTGATCCAGCAGGAGTCGAAGCTCAAGGTGGCCGACAACTCCGGTGCCCGCGAGCTGCTCTGCATCCGCGTCAAGGGTGGCTCGCATCGCCGCTACGCGGGGGTCGGCGACGTGATCACCGCAACCGTCAAGCAGGCGAGCCCGCAGGGTGGAGTGCGCAAGGGCGAGGTGGTGCAGGCGGTGGTGGTGAGGACCCGCAAGCAGTTCGGGCGCCCGGACGGCACCTACATCGCCTTCGACGAGAACGCCGCAGTGCTGATCGACCCGCAGAACAATCCGCGCGGAACGCGCATCTTCGGCCCCGTGGCGCGCGAGCTTCGCGACCGCAACTTCATGAGGATCGTCTCCTTGGCACCGGAGGTGTTGTGATGGCGTCGAGCGCAGCGCGCAGCCCGATTGCGAGGCGACATGCATGTATTGGTGGTGATTACTGATGGCCAAGCGGATGCGCATACGCAAGGACGACCACGTGAAGGTGGTCGGCGGCAAGGACCGCGGCAAGACCGGTCGCGTTCTGCGCACCGACCCCAAGCGCCGCAGGGTCTACATCGAGGGACTGAACATCGTCAAGCGTCACGAGCGGCCGCGCTCGGTCAAGGACGCCTCGCGCGGCGGGGAGGTGGGCGGCATCGTCGAGAAGGAGGGCCCGATCCACGTCTCCAACGTGGCGCTGCTCGACCCCCAGGACAACAAGACGACCCGGGTCGGCGTCCGTCGCGAGGGTGACAAGCGCGAGCGCTACTCGAAGCGAACCGGCGCCGCTATCGACTGATGGAAGCGACAGCCACAGCCCAGACCACGCCGCCGCCGCGCTTGCGCGAGCGCTACGAGCAGGAGGTCCTGCCAGCGCTGACCGGCAAGTTCGGCTACTCGACCCGGATGCAGGCGCCGCGGCTCGAGAAGATCACCCTCAACATGGGCGTCGGCGAGGCCAAGCAGGACGACAAGATGTTGGAGGCCGCGACCGAGCAACTGGCGACGATCGCCGGCCAGGCCCCCAACGTGCGACGGGCCCGCAGGTCGATCGCCTCCTTCAAGATTCGCGAGGGGATGCCGGTCGGGATCTCTGTGACCCTGCGACGGGCGCGCATGTGGGAGTTCCTCGACCGGTTGTGCTCGATCGCGATTCCGCGGATCCGCGATTTCCGGGGGCTGAACCCGCGCTCCTTCGACGGTCGCGGCAATTACTCGCTGGGGATCCGTGAGCAGCTGATCTTCCCCGAGATCGACTACGACTCGATCGACCAGGTGCGGGGGCTGGACGTCACGATCACCACCTCCGCGGCCACCGACGAGGAGGCTTTCGAGCTGCTGCTCGGCCTCGGTATGCCGTTTGCGGAGCAGGGCAGGCCGGGTATGGAGGACGTCGAGGCCGAGGCCGAGGAGGAGCGCCGCCACGAGGAGGCGCGAATGCGCGCTGAGGCAGAGCAGGCAGCGCTGGAGCAGCTCAAGGAGGAAAACCCGGAGGCCTACGCCAAGCGCGTCCGCGAGGAGGAAGGCGAAGAGGGCGAGGAGGGCGCCGAGGAAGGCGAGGCCCCCGCGGAGGCCGAAAGCTCAGACGAAGGAGAGAAGCAGGAAGCTAGCGACTAGCGACTAGCGACCAGCGACCGAAATGGCCAAGACTTCCCAGAAAGTAAGACAGCAGCGCAAGCCGAAGTACAAGACCCGGGCGTACAACCGCTGCCGCCGTTGCGGCCGCCCACGCGCCTACTACCGCAAGTTCGGACTCTGCCGGATCTGCCTGCGCGAGGCAGCCCACGAGGGCTACGTCCCGGGAATGACGAAGTCGAGCTGGTAGGCGATGCTCACCGACCCGATATCTGACTACCTGACCAGGATCCGCAACGCGGTCCAGGCCGGCCATGACGAGGTGGAGATTCCAGCCTCAGGGCTGAAGCTGGAGATGTCGCGGATCCTCAAGGAGCAGGGCTACATCACCGACTTTGGCTCCGAGCCGGCGCGGGTCGGCGGCCTGATCCGTATCCGCCTCAAGTACACCGAGGCTCGGCGGCCGGTGATCACCGGGCTCGAGCGGGTCTCGCGGCCGGGGCGCCGCCGCTACGTGGACCGCGAAAAGGTGCCGCGCGTGCACGGCGGGACCGGCACCTCGATCATCTCCACCTCGCGTGGGGTGATGACCGGGCATGAGGCAAAGGCACGAGGCGTCGGCGGCGAGGTCGTCGCCTACGTTTGGTGAACCCATGAGCCGCATCGGTAGACAGCCAATTCCAGTTCCAGACGGCGTCACGGTTGACGTCAAGCCTGGCCATGTCTCGGTCAAGGGTCCCAAGGGCGAGCTTGACCAGGAGGTCTCCTCGGACATGAAGGTCGAGTTGGCCGACAGCACCGTGACAGTCGAGCGCCCCACCGATCGGGGCGAGCACCGCGCCCTGCACGGGCTGACGCGCAGCCTGATCGCCAACATGGTGCAGGGGGTCACGGAGGGTTATGAGAAGCGCCTCGAGATCCAGGGGGTCGGCTACCGCGCGCAGCTGCGGGGCAAGGCCCTCGAGCTTGCGCTCGGCTTCTCGCACCCGGTCTCGGTCGAGGCGCCGGAGGGAATCGAGTTCGACGTTCCCCAGCCGACAGAGATCATCGTTCGCGGTATCGACAAGCAGCAGGTCGGCCAGATCGCGGCCGACATCCGCAAGCGCCGCCCGCCCGAGCCCTACAAGGGCAAGGGAGTTCGCTACGCCGGTGAGCAGGTGAGCAGGAAGGTGGGCAAGCGGGCCTAATGGCCACTCCAGCTCCCACAGCGCACCTCAGCCGGCTGCAAACCTTCACTGGGTCTGCGTCCTCGGACTTGCCCTTGCTGCCAGCAAGAGCTTCGTCAGCGCCGCAGGCGCGTGCGAGCGCGAAGCGCGAGATCCTTGCCCAGCTTGGTTTTCGCTCGGCTGACGCCCACTGTGCAAGCAGGAGGGGCCATTGACCGTCCTCACCAAGCAGCAGCGACGCCTGCGCCGCCGGCGCCGCGTCCGAGCCAAGATCCGCGGCAGCGCCGAGCGTCCGCGCCTCTCGGTCTATCGCTCGAACCGGGGGATCTTCGCGCAGCTCGTTGACGACGACGCAGGGCACACTCTTGCGGCTGTCAACTGGACCGAGAAGGAGCTGCGCAAGGCAGACCCGATGGAGCAGGCGAAGCGCGCCGGGGAGATGCTCGCCAAACGGGCCCAGGAGGCCGGGGTGCAGAGCTGCGTCTTCGACCGCGCCGGCTACCGCTACCACGGGCGCGTCAGGGCGCTCGCCGAGGGCGCCCGCGAGGGTGGCCTGAAGCTCTAGTGGTCCCCGCCGCAAATACGACCGTACTTACGACGGCGACCACTGGTTCGCTACGGTGACCCGCTTCCGATGAAGGGATCCAACACCACCGAGATCGAGACCGTGAGCGCGCGGGGCCTGGACCTGCAGGAGCGCGTGATCGAGATCAACCGCGTCGCCAAAGTCGTCAAGGGCGGCCGCCGCTTCTCGTTCACCGCCCTGGTCGCGGTGGGCGACGAGGAGTCGGTGGTCGGGATCGGCTACGGCAAGGCGCGCGAGGTCCCGCTGGCGATCCAGAAGGGCGTCGAGAACGCCCGCAAGAGCCTCATCCGCGTGCCCAAGTACGGCAACACGATCACCCACAAGATCATCGGCCGCTACGGCGCCGGCCATGTGGTGCTGCGCCCCGCCAGCCCGGGTACCGGCGTGATCGCGGGCGGCGGTGTGCGCGCCGTGCTCGAGCTGAGCGGTGTCCGCGACGTGCTCACGAAGAGCATTGGCACCCAGAACCCGATCAACCTCGTGAAGGCGACGATGGACGGGCTGATGCGTTTGCGCCGCCCCGAGCAGGTGGCGGAGCTGCGCGGCCTGACCGTCAGGCAGGTGCTTGGCCTCGACCTCCAGCAAGAAGGCGCTGCACAGACCGCGGAGGGTGCGGCGCCCGCTGAGCCCGTGGCCGTCGCTATGGAGACCGAGGCCGCTGCGGAGCCCGCCCCCGCAGAGCCCGCGCCAGAGGAGCCAGCCACCCCCGGGGCTCCCGGCGAAGGCGGTGAGCCGTCATGACCAACGTAAAGATCCGCCAGACCCGCTCCGCCAACAGCATCAAGCCGAACCAGCGCGCCACCCTGCGGGCGCTCGGCCTCGGACGACCGGGTGCGGCGGTGGAGCGGACCGACAGCCCGCAGCTGCGCGGCCAGCTGCGTGTCGTCGAACATCTGGTCAGCGTCGACGGCGGTGAGTGATGGCCGATCGCAAGGATCAGATTGGCCTGCACAACCTGAAGCCGAAGCCCGGCGCCCGAAAGCCCCGCAAGCGGCTTGGGCGCGGCGAAGGCTCGGGGCTGGGCAAGCAGTCGGGACGCGGCCACAAGGGCGCCGGCGCCCGCTCGGGGAGCAAGCGCAAGGTCGCCTACGAGGGCGGCCAGAACCCGATCCACATGCGGATGCGCAAGCTGCGCGGCCCGCATCGCAAGATGTCGATGCCGTTCGAGCGCTTCCGCACCCGCACCCAGCCGGTCAACGTCTCCGACCTCGAGGCCCGCTTCAAGGCGGGGGCGGAGGTCACTCCCGACACCCTTCGCGAGGCCGGCCTCGCGAAGCGCTCGGACCCGGTCAAGATCCTCGCCCGTGGTGACGTCTCCAAGAAGCTGACCGTCCGCGCCCACGCTTTCAGCGCCGCGGCGAAGCAGAAGATCGAGGCTGCCGGGGGCACCTGCCAGACTCTCGAGAGCTGATGCTCCAGACGCTCGCCAACGCCTTCACGGTCCCGGAGATCCGCCGCAAGATCGCATTTACCGCGGCGATGCTGGCGCTCTACCGGCTCGGCGCCTATATCCCGTCCCCAGGGATCGATGTCGGCGTGGTCAGCGGCGCCGCCAGCAACTTCCAGGGCTCCAACATCCTCGGCTTCCTCAACCTCTTCTCGGGCGGGAGCCTCTCGCGCCTGTCGCTGTTCGCGCTCGGGATCATGCCCTACATCACGGCCTCGATCATCCTGCAGCTGCTGACGGTCGTGCTCCCCTCGCTGGAGAAGCTGCAGAAGGAGGGCGAGGTCGGCCAGCAGAAGATCACCCAGTACACCCGCTACCTGACCGTCGCCCTGGCCTTCGCGCAGTCGCTCGGCTACGTCTTCCTGTTCAGCTCCAGCTCGTTCACCGGCGGCGGCACGAGCCCGATCGGCGAGCGGACCTTCACCAAGGTCTTTTTGATCGTGATCTCGCTGACCGCCGGCGCCACGCTTCTGATGTGGCTGGGCGAGCTGATAACCCAGCGCGGCGTCGGCAACGGGATCTCGTTGATGATCTTCGCCTCGATCGCCTCGAGCATCCCCAGCGGGATCGACAAGTGGTGGAACAACTCCGACCAAGTGTTCGTGGTGATGATGCCGTTCGTCGCGCTGGCGGTGATCGTCGCGATCGTCTTCGTCCAGGAGGGCCAGCGGCGCATCCCGGTCCAGTACGCCAAGCGCGTCGTCGGGCGACGCATGACCTCCGGCGGATCGACGTACTTACCGCTGCGGGTCAACATGGCCGGCGTCATCCCGGTGATCTTCGCCGCCTCGATCATGGCCTTCCCGCCGACCATTGGGCAGCTGCTCAACACGCCCGCCGCGCTGGACTTCGCCTCCTTCTTCAGCCCCAACGGATGGGCCTATGTGGCCGGCGAGTCCTTGTTCATCATCATCTTCACCTACTTCTACACCGCGGTCACCTTCAACCCGGTCGACCAGGCGGACAACCTGAAGAAGTACGGAGGGTTCATACCCGGGGTGAGACCGGGTCGGCCGACCGCCGAGTACCTCGACCGCATCCTCTCCCGCCTCACCTTCCCCGGGGCGTTGTATCTTGCGGCGGTTGCAGCCCTGCCGACGATCCTGATCAGCCAGACGTCGGCCAACTTCTTCTTCGGCGGCACCTCGATCCTGATTGTGATTGGGGTGGCGCTGGATACGATCAAACAGCTGGAAGCGCAGCTCATGATGCGCAACTACGAAGGCTTCTTGAAATAACTGCGGCTGGCGGCCGCTGCAAACCTTCGCATCCCGTTGCAGGCACCGCAGGTGCCGATGAGTCGCTGAAGGCGGCTTCCCGATCGCCTCGCTCACGTACGTTTTCAGTACGCTCGCTTCGCCGATTGGGCTGCGTCGCGCGACCTGCTCGCTTTTCGCGCCCGTTCGTGCTTTGACCCTGGTCCCGTTCGTGTCCCGGTTTCTTTGGCGTGCTGACTCGACCATCCACCGATCCCGATGTCTGAGCTCAATCTCGTCCTCCTAGGCCCGCCCGGGTCCGGCAAGGGAACCCAGGGCGAGCGGCTGCAGGAGGACTTCCAGCTGCCCTACTACGCGACTGGCGACATCCTGCGCGCTGCGGTCCGTGACAGGACCGAGCTGGGCAAAACGGCGAAGGAATACATGGACCGCGGCGACCTGGTTCCCGACGAGGTGATCATCGGTGTGATCACTGAGCGCATCGAGGACCCCGAGGCGGCCGACGGGTTCATCCTCGACGGCTTCCCGCGCACGATGCCCCAAGCGGAGGCGCTCGACGCCGAGCTGGAGACGCTGGGCCGCGCGCTGACCGCGGCGCTGCTGATCGACGTCCCCGACGACGAGGTCGTGCGGCGACTCGGCGGCCGCCGGACCTGTGCCAAGAACGGCAGCCATATCTTTCACGTCGACTTCGACCCTCCGAAGGAACCCGACGTCTGTGACATCGACGGCAGTCGGCTGCTTGTCCGCGACGACGACAAGCCCGAGGTGATCCGTCACCGGCTCGACCAGTACCACTCCAAAACCGAGCCGCTGGTCGACTACTACGAGGAAAAGGGATTGCTGCGCCGCGTCGACGGATCGCCTTCGCCAGATGAGGTCGGCGATCGGATTCGAGCCCTGCTGGCAACTCTCAGAATGGAAGAGGACATCTCGTGAGTGCCCCGCCATGTACCGGATGATCATCCGCAAAACGCCCGAGCAGGTCGAGAAGATGGCCGCCGCCGGCGACCTCCTGGTGCGTTGCCTGCAGCTGCTGAAATCGAGCGCGCGGCCCGGGGTGACGACCGAGGAGCTCGACCGCGCCGCCGAGAAGTTCATTCGCTCCCAGGAGGCCGAGCCGGCCTTCAAGGGCTACCGCGGCTTCCCGGGCTCGATCTGCACCTCTCCCAACTCGATGGTCGTCCACGGCATCCCGGGGCCCCACGAGATGAAGCGCGGCGACGTCCTGTCGGTGGATGTCGGCGTGGTGCGCGGCGGCTGGGTGTCCGACGCCGCGATCACCGTCCCAATCGGGCCGGTCAGCGCCGAGGCCCGGAAGCTGCTCGAGACCACCCGCGAAGCGCTGCTCGAGGGCACCGCGCAGGCCAGGCCAGGCAATCACCTCGGCGACGTCTCGGCGGCGATCCAGCGCCGGGTCGAGCTCGACGGCTTCTCGATCATCCGCAGCCTGGTCGGACACGGGATCGGCCGCGACATGCACGAGGAGCCGCAGATCCCCAACTACGGCGAGCCGGGGCGTGGGCCGCCGCTCGAGGAGGGCATGGTGCTGGCGATCGAGCCGATGGTCAACGCCGGCAGCCCGCTGGTGAGGATGGGCGACGACGGTTGGGCGGTCTACTCCCAGGACGGCTCGCTGGCCGCCCACTTCGAGTTCACGGTCGCCGTGACGGCCGACGGGCCACGGGTGCTGACGCCCTGGCACGAGGACGAGGACGCCGAATAGATTCGTGCCTGCCCGTCGCCTGGGCTAGACGCCGCTCCTTGCTATCCTTCTTCGTCGGCCTTGAGGCCGGTTTTTCGTGCCCGCAGTCCGACTCCTGGGGCGGCGGGCCTCCTTTTTCGATACGAATTCGAGGGCGATGAAGGTACGAGCGTCCGTAAAACCGATGTGCGAGAAATGCAAGGTGGTCCGCCGTGGCGGATCGGTGCTCGTGATCTGTCCCAACCCCCGTCACAAACAGCGGCAGGGCTAGTCGTTTGGCACGAATCGCAGGCGTAAATATCCCCACCAACAAACGGGTCGAGGTCGGCCTCACCTACGTGTATGGAATCGGCCCCTCGACCTCCCGAAAGATCCTCGCTGACGCGAAGGTCGACGCCGATACCTCGGTCAAGGACCTGACCGAGGACGAGGTGGTGAAGTTGCGCGAGGCAGTCGAGGCGCTCAGCGTCGAGGGTGACCTTCGACGCGAACGCTCGCAGAACGTCAAGCGGCTGACCGAGATCGGCTCCTACCGCGGACTCCGCCACCGGCGCGGCCTTCCGGTTCGGGGTCAGCGTACGAAGACCAACGCGCGCGGCCGCAAGGGGCCGCGCCGGATGAGCATCGCGGCGAAGCGCAGAGCGCCGACGCCGAAGTAGGGGAGGGTCGATGGCTCAACCAAAGGGACAGAAGGGGCGTGCCCGCCGCCGGGTGAAGAAGAACATCGCCTACGGCCAGGCGCACATCAAGACTTCCTTCAACAACACGATTGTCACCCTGACCGACACCGACGGCGCCGTGATCGCCTGGGAGTCGGCGGGCAGCGCCGGGTTCAAGGGCTCGCGCAAGAGCACCCCGTTCGCCGCCCAGGTGACCGCCGACTCGGCGGCCAAGAAGGGCATGGAGCACGGCCTGCAGAAGGTCGAGGTATTCGCGAAGGGCGCCGGCTCCGGCCGCGAGACCGCGATCCGCTCCCTGCAGGCGGCCGGCCTCGATGTGACGACGGTCAAGGACGTCACCCCGCAGGCCCACAACGGCTGCCGCCCCCGCAAGCGGAGGCGCGTCTGATGGCCCGCGACACTTCACCGCAGTGCAAGCAGTGCCGCCGCGAGGGCCAGAAGCTCTTCCTCAAGGGACAGCGCTGCTTCACCGACAAGTGCGGCGTCGAGCGCCGCTCCTACCCGCCCGGAGAGCACGGGCGCGGGCGGATGCGCCAGTCCGAGTACCGGGTGCAGCTGCGCGAGAAGCAAAAGACGCGCCGCTACTACCAGGTCCTCGAGAAGCAATTCCGCTCCTACTACGCGAAGGCCTCGCGCCAGCCGGGCGTCACGGGCGAGAACCTGTTGCGGCTGCTCGAGTGCCGACTCGACAACGTCTTGGTGAGGCTGGGCTTTGCCAGCTCACGGCGCCAGGCGCGCCAGCTCGTTCGTCACGGCCACTGGATGGTCAACGGCCGTCGGGTGGACATCCCCTCCTACCAGGTGAGGCCCGACGACGTGATCACGATCAAGCCGGACTCGGCTGCCACCGACACGGTGCGCGCCGCCACCGAGCTCACCGCCACCGTGCCGGCCTGGCTTCAGGCCGACCACGACGCGCTTACCGCCAAGGTGCTCCGGGGCCCGGAGCGCTCTGAGATTTCCGCGCCGGTCCAGGAGCAGCTCATCGTCGAGCTGTACTCCAAGTAGACCGCGCAACCCGAAGCAAATCCACTAGCCGAGGAACGCATGACCACTGAATTCCAGGTACCAAGAATCAGCGCCGAGAAGGTCGACGAAAAACGTGGCACCTTCACGGTCGAACCCCTTGACAAGGGTTTCGGATACACGTTCGGAAACAGCCTGCGCCGCGTCCTGCTGTCCTCTCTGGGCGGCGCAGCGATCACCAGCGTTCGAGTCGAGGGAGTTGCCCACGAGTTCTCCACCGTGCCGGGCGTCAAAGAGGACGTCACGGACATCGTCCTCAACCTCAAGGACATCGTCGTGCGCATGCACACCGACGCCGACGAGGTCGAGGCACCCCTCGTGGCCACCGGCCCGGGTGAGGTGAAGGCGAAGGACATCGACCTCCCTTCGGGGGTCGAGATCCTCAACCCCAACGCCCCGATCGCCACACTGGAGAAGAAGACGAAGCTCGAGATTTATCTGACCATCGGGCGCGGCCGCGGCTACTCGGCGGCCGAGGAGAACAAGACCGAGGAGGCGCCAATCGGGGTCGTTCCGATCGACTCGATCTTCTCGCCGATCCGGCGGGCCTCCTACAACGTCGACTCGGCCCGAGTCGGGCAGCGCACCGACTTCGACAAGCTGACCCTGCGGTTGGAGACCGACGGCTCGATCGAGCCCTCGGCGGCTCTGCGCGAGGCATCGGAGATCCTGATCAAGAGCCTCGCGATCTTCACCGACGCCGACCGGGTCGAGGAGCTAACCGCCCGAGAGCCCGTAGTCGTGATGGGCGAGACACTGCCCGACGCGGTGGCGGCGGCGCCGGGTGGGGACGGCCTCGACGAGATCCTGATCGAGGAGCTCGAGCTCGGCGTGCGCTCGTACAACTGCCTGAAGCGGGCCGGCGTGCAGACGGTCGGCGACCTGGTCCGCAAGTCAGAGTCGGAGCTGAACGCGATCCCCAACTTCGGTCAGAAGTCGATCGAGGAAGTGATCGAGACGCTGGACTCGCGCGGCCTGGCGCTACGCCCCGATTAGAGCGCCATGCGCCACCGTCGTAAGAAGGGGAAGCTGAGCCGCGACGCGGCGCATCGCAGGGCGCTGCTCTCGAACCTCTCGAAGCAGCTGATCACCCACGAGCGCATCAAGACCAGCCAGGCGAAGGCGAAGGCGGTGAAGCCGGAGGTCGAGAAGCTGATCACGCTCGCCAAGCGCGGCGACCTTCACGCGCGGCGCCAGGCGCTGGCTACGCTGGGCCAGGACAAGTTCACCGTCCACAAGCTGTTCGAGGAGGTGGCGCCGCGCTACGGCGAGCGCCCCGGCGGCTACACGCGGATCGTCAAGCTCGGCCCGCGCCGCTCCGACTCGACCGAGATGGTCTACCTCGAGCTGGTCTGAACGGCCTACCAGCCCTTGCGATTGGGGCTGATCGCGATCATGAAGCCGACCACCGTCGCGACGATCGCCCCCAGCACGATCCACTGCGCCCAGCCATCGATGACGCTGAACGCCGCAACGCAGAGCGCCGCCCCGACGACCAGGGCGAACACGTTGAAGACGCGTGCGCCGCGCTCCGATCCGCGCCGAATCCTTTCGCTGCTGCCGGCCAATGTCGCGCGTTCCATCTCGTTGCGCTGGTTGACGGTCATGTTGGACATCGCTGCTCCTCTTCCGCGGTGGTTGCCAAGCTTACGCTTCGCAGCCTAGTTTCTGTGGCGGCCAGCTAGCGTGAGAACCAATTGCGGCGGCTTTGCCGCCTGACAGTCGTTCTGGGCCGGTGCCACTGGCGCCGGCACATGCATGTCAGGCTGCGCAGCAGCCGCAGGAGATGTGCCGGAGCGCAACGCGCCGGCCCGACACCAATCACGTGCCCACGACCAGGCTCGAGATCGAATACGACGGCGGCGGCTTTCGGGGCTGGGCGGCGCAGCCGGGGTTGCGCACCGTGCAGGGAGAGCTGGAGTCGGCGTTGGCGACGGTCTTGGGCGAGCAGCCCAGCCTCATCGTTGCCGGTCGGACCGACGCCGGCGTGCATGCCTGGGGCCAGGTGGCAAGCTTCGAGAGCGAGGGTCAGCCGCCAACCAGTCTGGCCAGCAGCCTCAACGGCGTGCTTCCCGTCGACGTTGCCGTGACCGGCGCCGCCGTCGCGCCAAATGGCTTCGACGCCCGCCGTGACGCCCGTTCGCGCACCTACTGCTACCGGGTCTTCGCACGCTCGGCCCCGAACCCGTTCGAACGCCAGCGGTCTCTGTGGTGGCCCCGACCCCTCGACCGCGAGGCGCTGGGTGCCTGTGCCGATTTGCTGTACGGCAGCCACGACTTCACCGCCTTCACCCCGACCGACACCGATCACGTTCGCTTCGAACGCGAGGTGATGCGAGCCGAGTGGGTCGCGCAGGACGACGCGATCCTCTGCTTTTGGATTGAGGCAGACGCCTTCATGCACAACATGGTCCGCGCCCTGGTCGGGACGATGCTCGAGGTCGCGAACGGGCGGCGAACTCCGGATGGGTTCGCCAAGCTGCTGGGGGGCGGCTGGCGCGAGCAGGCCGGGGAGACCGCACCGGCGCACGGCCTCTACCTGGCTTCGGTGCGCTACTGAGAGCTGTCTCAGATGGGTTTGGGAACCCTAATAAGGAAACCCTAAGCCTGGTAGCCTGGGGCCCGGATGTCATTTGGCGAGACGGTTCTCCTCGGTGCCCTGGCGGGCTTCACGATCTACCTCGGGCTTCCATTCGGGCGGCTGCAGCTCGTCTCCCCGCGCGCCAGGGTGGCGCTGGCGATGTTCTCGGTCGGCGTACTTGCCTTCCTGTTCGCCGAGGTCCTCGTGCACGGCGTCGAAATCGTCGAGCACAATTTCGAGAAGCTCGGCAACGGCCACGGAAGCCTCGGGTACGGAGTCCTGCTTTCGTTGATGCTGGGCGGCGGGTTCGCCGCCGGAAGCGCGGGGCTGGCGCTGATCGAAAAGTGGATGCGACCGAGCCGCAAGGCGCCCCCGATCGCCGGTGGCGCGACCGACGCGATGACGGTCGAGCAGGCCGGTCTGCTCGGCCAGGAGCAGCTCGCCGTCCGCGCCCGGGCGCTGCGCACCGGGATGACGATCGCCGCCGCGATCGGCCTCCACAACTTCGCCGAGGGGCTGGCGATCGGCGTTTCGGCCAGCACTGGCGAGATCGGCCTTGCCACCGTCTTGATCATCGGCTTCGCCGTCCACAACGCCACCGAGGGCTTCGGCATCATCGGACCGCTCGGCGACGTTCGCCCCAGCTGGGGCTGGTTGGCGGTGGCCGGGTTGGTGGGCGGAGGCCCGGTCTTCCTCGGCTCGATGATTGGCTACAACGTCACCTCCGAACCGCTCGAGCTCGCCTTCTATTCGGTCTCCGCCGGGGCGATTCTTTACGTGATCGGTGAGGTCTGGGCCGCGATGCGCCGCATCGGCCATCGCGAGTTGGGCCTGACGATGCTCGCGGCCGGCGTCTTCCTCGGCGCAATGACCGAAATGATCATCGCCTACGGCGGCGGCTGAGCACCCCCGGCGAGTGACCGGGGCCGCCCGGCGGCGGCTCCACCCCTCCCTAGAATCGAGTCGGTGAAGGTCCTGCTGACAAACGACGACGGCATCGCGGCCGATGGGCTGCACGCCGCGCGGCGAGCGCTTTCGGAGGTCGAGAGCATCGAGGTGCACGTGATCGCGCCCGACTCCAACCGCAGCGCGACGGCTCGCAGCATCACCACGCGCTCGCCGCTCTCGGTCAAGGAGGTCGAGTTTGGCAATGGCGCGCGAGGCTTCGCCACCGACGGCACGCCGGTCGACTGCGTGCGCTTCGCCGACCTCGGGCTGCTCGGCGAGCGCCCCGACCTGATCGTCTCCGGGATCAACCACGGCGCCAACCTCGGCGACGACATCACCTACTCCGGGACCGTCGCGGCGGCCTTCGAGGGCATCGTCCTCGGAATCCCGGCGGTTGCGATCTCGCAGCAGTCCGAGAAGCGGGAGATGGACTTCCGGTTCGGCCGCAGCTTCGACTTCGAGGTCGCCGCCGGCTTTCTGGCCAGACTGGTTCGCCGGCTCGCCGAGGAGGGGATGGCGGAGGGAACGCTGATCAACGTCAACTGCCCGGCTGGCGAGGCGACCGGTGTCGAGGTCACTCACCTCGGCAAGCGCCTCTACAACGACGAGCTGAAGCTGGTCGACGAGAACTCCGAGGATGGCAGGCGCCGATACCAGATCTACGGGTTTGAGCCCTCGTTCGAGGACGAGGAGGGGTCCGACCTCTCGGCGATTGCCAAGGGGCGGGTGTCGGTGACCCCGGTCCACTTCGACCTCACAGATCGGACCGGAATCGACTCCCTGCGCGGTTGGGACCTGGCTGGGATGCTCGATGCCGCCGGGGCTGAGGCGACCGGCAAGGCGAAGTGAGCTCGAGGGCGCCGGCGAAGCGGGCCGCCGAGCTGCGGCGCGAGATCGAGCGCCACAACCGCCGCTACTACGAACTCGACGATCCGCAGATCGGCGACGACGCCTACGATGCGCTGCTCGACGAGCTGCGGGCGCTGGAGGCCGAGCATCCGGAGCTGCGCACCCCCGACTCGCCGACACAGCGAGTCGGCGTCGCGCCCCTGGAGAGCTTCCAACAGGTGCAGCACGCGGAGCCGATGCTCTCGCTCGCCAACGCCCGCAGCGAGGAGGAGCTGCGCGCCTGGGAGAAGCGGCTGCGCAACCGCCTCGACCAGCTCGACATCTCGGCCGCCCGGACCAGCTACACGACGGAGCCGAAGATCGACGGCCTCGCGATCTCGCTCACCTACACCGACGGGGTGCTGACCCGGGGCGCGACCCGCGGCGACGGCCGGATGGGCGAGGACGTGACCCACAACCTGCGCACGATCAAGGCGATCCCGCTCTCCTTTGAGGACGCGCCGAAGCTGGTCGAGGTGCGGGGAGAGGTCTACCTGCCGATCGCCGCCTTCGCAGAGCTGAACGAGCGCCGCGCGGCGGCCGGCGAGCCGACCTTCGCGAACCCGCGCAACGCCGCCGCGGGTTCGATTCGCCAGCTCGATCCCCAGGTTGCTGCCGAGCGGCCGCTCTCGATCTGGTGCTACGGGATCGGCGCCGCCGAGGGCCTCGACCTTGCCACCCACATCGACGAGGTCGAGTGGCTGCGCGAGCGCGGCTTGAAGGTCAACCCCGACACCGAACGCCACGAGGAGGTCGACGCGGTGGTCGAGCGCTGCCGCTGGTGGGAGGGGCGGCGCGACGAGCTCGACTACGAGATCGATGGGGTCGTGGTGAAGGTGAACGAGCGCGGCTTCTGGCGCGAGCTGGGGGTTGTGGGCCGCGAGCCGCGCTGGGCGATCGCTTGGAAGTTCGCCCCCACGACCGCAACGACGACGTTGCGCAAGGTGGTCTGGAACGTGGGTCGCAGCGGCGCGCTGTTTCCTTTCGCGATGTTGGAGCCGGTCCACGTCGGCGGCGTCACGGTCAGCACCGCGACCCTGCACAACGAGGAGGACCTGGCGCGCAAGGACGTGCGCGAGGGCGACGATGTGGTGGTGATGCGGGCCGGTGACGTGATTCCGGCAGTCGTGGCGCCAAAGCTGCCGCGCAAGAAGAAGGGTCTTCGCAAGCCGAAGCCTCCGAAGAAGTGCCCGATGTGCGGGACCGAGACCGAAAAGCCCGAGGACAGCGTGTTCACGATCTGCCCCAACCGCACCGGCTGCCCGGGGCAGTCGTTCCAGCACGTCAAGCACTTCGTCAGCAAGGGCGCGATGGACATCGAGGGACTGGGCGAGAAGCAGGCGTGGCGCTTCCTCCAGGAGGGCTTGATCTCAGACGCGGCCGACATCTACGAGCTCAACGCGGCGAAGCTGCAGGAGCTGGAGGGATTCGGCGAGATCTCGGCCCGCAACCTGCTGGCCGCGATCGAGGCCTCCCGCGACAGGCCCTTCAACAGGGTGCTTTACGCGCTCGGCCTGCCGGGCGTCGGTTACGTGACCGGGGAGGCGCTCGCCGACCACTTCGGCTCGATCGACGCCCTGCGCGCCGCCGACCCCGAGCAGATCCAGGAGGTCGAGGGGGTGGGCCCGGTGATGGCCGAGCAGATCGCCGAGTCGCTCGCCGACGAGCGCACCTGGGAGCTGATCTGCAAGCTCCGCGAGCACAGTCTGAACATGGAGCAAAAGGGCCCCCGTCGCCCGGCCCGCGGCGGGGCGCTCGACGGCAAGACCTTGGTGCTCACCGGCACCCTGCCCAACCTGACCCGCGAGGAGGCGACCGCGCTGATCAAGCGCGCGGGTGGCAAGGTGACCGGTTCGGTCTCGAAGAAGACCGACTATGTGGTGGCCGGTGAGGACCCCGGCACGAAGATGCAAAAGACCGAGGAGCTGGGGACGGAGATCCTCGACGAGGCCGGACTGCGCAAGCTGGTCGGCTAGATCGGGCGGGACCTAGTAGCGCGCGATCAGCGCCGCCATCCGGTCCTGCTGGAGGTGGGCCTGGGAGAGGTCCGTGACCCGGTTCATGAGGATCGAGAAGGCCATCACCTTGCCGTCGCGATTGAAGCAATAACCGGACAGGGCGCTGACCCCGGTTAGCGTGCCCGTCTTGGTGTGGCAGCGCCCGGCGGCGGCGGTGCCGCGCATGCGGTCGGCCACCGTACCCTCTCGACCCGCGACCGGCAGCGAGTTGGAGAAGTCGTCGCCGGCCGCGGTGTGGCGCATCGCGACCAGAAGGCGCGCCACCTGCGCCGGCGTCACGCGGTTGGTGGCCGTGAGGCCGGAGCCGTCGACCTGGCGCACCCCCGTGCCCAGCCCCCGCACGAATTTCCTCACCACCACCGTCCCGGCCGCCGTCGTGCCACCGGTGCCGAAGTGCGCGCCGAGGTCCTTGAGCAGCATCTCGGCGAAGAAGTTGTTCGAGTTCACGTCGGTCTCGTTGGTCAGCGCCTTCATCTGGGGCGAGCTGATCTCGCCGATCTTGTCCGTGCCCGTCGTGGGCAGCGCGCGTACCGCGACGTCGGAGGGGACCTGGACCCCCGCCGAGCGCAGGTTGCCGCCGAGGCTCTTGGCCGCGATGATCGCCGGGTCGGAGGCGAAGTGGCGGGCGTTGGAGTCCGCGTATCCAGAATCGAAGTCGAGGCCGGAGAGGGGGCCGATGTAGGGGCTGGTGGCGAAGCCAGAGTCGGCGACCCCGCGCAGGCGGTCGAAGATCGTGTCGTCGGCGAACAGCCGCCCGGTCACCCGTTTGATCCCCGCCGCTTCGACCTCGCCGGTCAGATCGAAGATGTTGGTGCCGAGCCCTCCGATGAATCGGCGGGCGAAATCGGGGTCCGAGAGCGCCGGGTCCCCGCCGCCGACCAGATAGAGATTGCCGTCCAGCACGCCGGACGTGTCGACCTGCCCGGAGCTGTAGATCGAGGTCGCGAGCCGCGCGTCGGGTCCGAAACGGGCCAGCGCGGTCGCGGTCGTGAACAGCTTCATGTTGGAGGCGGGGATGCGGCGGGTCCGGCCCCGACGCGCGCAAACCGTCCTCCCGCTCCCGCTGCCGCTGCCGGCGTCGATCACGTAGAGGCCGCTGGCGCGGCCGCCGCGCACGAGGCGGGATCGAAGCGCGGCGCACATCGACGAGCGCGAGATCGAGCTCTTGGCGGTGTCGGCCGCCGAGCGGGCGACAGGCGTGCGTGCGGGGCGGTCCGGCGGCGACGCCGCGGAGGCGGTCGCGACGCACGTGGCAAGCGCCACGAGGCCTGCCAGGGCGGCAATCGCTCGCTTCACGTCGATACCAACAAGTGCGGGGGGCGAGGGTAGCGGGGCGGCCGGAAATGGCCTGGCTGACTGGCCAGGCTGGTATAACCGATGCGGCCATGGGCAAGGTCGTGAAGCTGGAGGCTTCCTCCGAGGGCAGGCGCGCGTCGCGCAAACGCCGCTCGAAGACGGCGCTCGTGCTCGGCGGCGGAGGCTTCACCGGCGGCGTCTACGAGATCGGCGCTCTGCGTGCCTTTGACCTGCTGGCGGTGAACCGCACGGTCAACGACTTCGACCTCTACGTCGGCACCAGCGCCGGCTCCTTCGTCGCCAGCATGCTCGCCAACGGGGTGACGCCGGAGGAGATGATGCGGGTTCTCAACAAGGACCTGCCCTCGCCGCTCAAGGATCCCGAGCTGGGCACGATGCTGCGCCCCAACTACCGCGGCTTCATTCAGAAGGCGGCGGTCTTTCCGCTCCGCGTTGCGGGCCTTGCCCGGCATCTCGCGGGACGGATCGGCGAGTTCTCGCTGATCGACGTCGGCGCGGGCTTGGCCGAGGGCCTTCCCAACGGCCTTTACACCAACAAGGGGCTGGTGAGCTATGTCGAGGAGGTGCTCTCCGACCCCGACCGCAGCAACGACTTCCGGCTGCTCGAGCGCGAGCTGTACCTGACCGCGACCGACCTCGACACCTGCGAGCGGGTAATCCTCGGCGAGGGCGAGTGGGCCGACGTGCCGATCTCAAAGGCGGTGGAGTGCTCAACCGCGCTGCCGATCGTCTACGAGCCGGTCGACCTCAAGGGCCGCCAGCTCGTCGACGGTGGCATCCGCTCGACCACCAACGTCGACATCGCGGTCGAGCGGGGTGCCAAGTTCATCGTCGTCGTCAACCCGCTGGTGCCCTTCGTCAACGATTTCTCGAAGCAGATCCCGACCATCTTCGGCACCAGGGTGCGCCGCGTGTCCGACATGGGTCTGCCGGCGATCGGCAATCAGGCCTTCAAGCTGATGGCCCATGCGCGCCTGCACCAGGCGGTTGCGTCGTGGCGCGAGAAGTACCCGGGCGTCGACATCATCCTGATCGAGCCCGAGCCCAACGACGAGCTGATGTTCGGGACCTCGATCCTCGACTACTCGGCCCGCCTGCAGATCGCCAAGCACGGTTTCGAGTCGGTGACGGTCTCGCTCGCCAAGGACTACCGCCGTTACAAGGAGATTGCCGAGCGGCACGGGATCGAGATCTCGGCCCGCCGCGTTCGCACGGTGATCGACCAGGTGACCGAGGAGGAGTCCGAGCCGACCTCGGTCTGGCGCCGGGTGCTCGAGCAGACGACTGCCGCCCTGCTCCGGCAATCGGGAGAGGCAAGTTAGTTCCTAGTTCCTAGTTGCTAGGGCTTGGCCCGAACCTCGAGCAACTAGCAACGAGCAACTAGCTTTCGTAGAGCTGGTCGATCTGCGCTTCGTACTTCGAGGCGACCGCGGCCCGCTTCACCTTCATGGTCGGTGTGAGCTCGCCACCTGCCTGCGAGAGGTCGTGCGGCAGGATGCGGATCTTCTTCACCTGTTCGACGCGCGCGAACTTCTGGTTGATCTGGTCGACGTGGGCGTCGATCGCGGCCTTGACCTGCTCGTTGGAGGCCAGCGCCTCCGGGTCCTCGGGCAGGCCGTGTTGCTTTGCGTATGTGGCGGCCTCCTCGGGGTCGAGGGTGACCAGCGCCACCAGATAGGGGCGACGGTCTCCGATCACCACGCACTGGGAGACCAGCGGCTGCTGCTTGATCTCGGCCTCGAGGTTGGCGGGGGTGATGTTCTTGCCGCCCGCGGTGATGATGATGTCCTTCTTGCGGCCGGTGATCTTGATGTAGCCGTCCTCGTCCACCTCGCCGATGTCGCCGGTGTGCAGCCAGCCGCCCGCCAGCGCCTCGTCGGTCGCTTCCTGATTCTTGTAGTAGCCCTGGAAGACGTTCGCGCCCCTGACCAGGATCTCGCCGTCCTCGGCGATCTTCACCTCGCAACCCGGGAACGGTTTGCCGATCGTGCCGATCTTGTAGTCGTCGGGGGTGGAGATCGTGGCCGCGGTCGAGGTCTCGGTCATCCCCCAGCCCTCCAGCACCAGCACCCCGGCGGCCTCGAAGAAGCGCAGGATCTCGGGGTTGATCGGCGCCGCGCCCGACACCGCGAGCCGCAGCCGCCCGCCGAACAGCCCGCGGATCTTCGACAGCACCCGGCGATCGGCGATCTTGTACTGCCAGCGCAGCAGCGGGCCCGGCTCGCGGCCCTGGTGCTCGAGCTCGCGCACCCTGTGCCCGACCTTGATCGCCCAATTGAACACCGCCTTGGTGAGGCCGCCCGCTGCCGCGGTCCTTGCCGTGGCCACCGTGTAGATCTTCTCGAAGATGCGCGGGACGGAGGGGAAATAGGTGGGTCGCACCTCGACCAGGTTGGCGGCGATCTTCATCGGGTCGCGCTCCCAGTAGGCGAGCGTCGCGCCGAGGTCGAAGCTTCCGAACTGGACCAGGACCGCGAAGGAATGGGCGAGGGGCAGAAACAGATAGGTGAGCTCCTCGTCGTCGATCACGTGCACGGCGTTGATCATGTTGAGCATCGCCCGGTAGTTGCCATGGGAGATGACGCAGCCCTTTGGCGGCCCGGTGGTGCCCGACGTGTAGATGAACGTGCAGACATCGTCGGGCGTGACTGACCGCCAGCGCTGCTCCCAGTCGGCCTCGTCGAGCTCTGAGCCGCGAGCGGCGAGGTCCTGCATCGAGATCGCGTCGTCGCTGGAGCCGGTGATCCGGATCACTTGCTCGAGCTGCGGGCAGTCGCCGCGGACGGCGCGGATCTTCTCCATCTGCTCCTCGTCCTCGACCACGACGACCTTCGCGTCGGAGTCGGCGAGCACGTAGCGACATTCCTCCGGCGAGTTGGTCTGGTAGATCGGCGCGACGACGGCGCCGGCGGTGAGCGCGGCGAAGTCGAAGTAGGTCCACTCGGGGCGCGTATTGGCGAGGATCGAGACCTTGTCGCCCTTCTCGACGCCCAGCGCCATCAGGCCGAGCGAGAGGTTTCGGACCGAGTCGAGGACCTCGGAGAACGTCCGCGTCGCCCAGTTGCCGTCCTCGTCCTTGAACATCACGGCCGGCCTGGGGCCGAACTGCTCAGCGGCGATCGGCAGCAGGTCTGCGATCGTCTTGCTGTCGCTCTCCGCGGCTGCATCCGGCCTCGCTTGTAGGCCTGTCGCTTGCTCCATCGCTCTCCTCGCCCTCTCTTATCTGGCTACTGGTGCTGCGCGATCAGGGACTCGCTTCCCCTTGCGGGGAAAGTCTAAGGGAGCGGTGCCTAGAGGAGGTGGGGGCCGCGGCGTTGCGCCGCGGCACTTGCATGTCAGGCGCCGAAGGCGCCGCAATTGCTGGCTAGGCGGCGCTGGCTTGACTCTTTTGCTGGGTGATGCTGCGCAGCGAGGAGGTAAACAGGGTCTTGTCGATACGGCCGTTGAAGATCGGTACTCCCATCTCCATGCACTTGGCGATCACCTCCCGCCGTTTCATGCTCAACTCGTCGGCGAGTTCGGTCGGCGTCAAGTGGTTGGCCACGAGGATCTCCCTCTCTCGGAAACGATTGGAGTGCCATGTATAGCGCTTGGCACGGATGTGTCAACCAAAAAAGCCGAAATTGCGACCATCTAGACCGGGTTGGGAACGTCGACGAACTCGTGCTCGACGCCGAACCGCTCGGCGACCGTCTCGCCCAGCCGTCGCACCCCGAATGTCTCGGTCGCGTAGTGACCGGCGGCGATGAAGTGGATTGCCCCCTCTCGGGCGTCGGCCATCGCCGGCTCGGCCGGCTCACCGGTTAGAAACGCGTCCAGCCCGAGGGCGATCGCATCGCGGATTTGCGCCGATGCGCCTCCGCTGACGATGCCGATCGATCGCACCCGGTCGGGTCCGTTGTCGAACGTGAGCGGCTCCCGCCCGACCAGCTCGGCGACACGTCGCCTGAGCTCGGCCAACTCGAAGCCGTCTGGATTGCGTCCGACGATCCCAATTTGCCGCCCCTTGAACTCCGAAAAGACGCCGTCCTGCTCGAATCCGAGACCCTCACAGAGCAGGGCGTTGTTTCCAACTGAGCTGTGAGCGTCGAGGGGGAGGTGATAGGCGGCGAGCGACAGTTGCGCGGTCAGCAGGGCGCGGAGCCGTTCGGCCATCTGCTCGCTGAGCGCCTGCGGTTCGCCTCCCCAGAACAGACCATGGTGGGCGATCGCGAGCTGCGCCCCGGACTCGACGGCGCCTTCGATGAAGGCAAGGTTGGCAGAGACGCCCGTGGCCACCTTCGAGACCTCCGCCGCTCCGGGGACCTGCATGCCGTTGGGCCCATAGTCCTCGAAAGACTCGATCTCGAGCAGCTGGTCGCAAAAGGCCACGATCTCGTCCCGGGATGCCATCGCCGGAAAGCTACGCGACCCGGGAGGCTGTCGCGGCTCCGGCGCGGCGCCCGCCAATCTACGATTCAGGTATGGCGCAGACCGAGGCATCGCCGGAGAAGGCCGCGGGCCGCGACTCGTTCATCGAGTCGCTGATGGACACCGACCTCTACTCGATGGGTGCCTTCTTCTGCGACGAGCACCCCGAGCTGGTCGAGGAGGTCGTCCAGCGCAGCGTGGCGATCGAGGAGCAGGGGCTGGAGAGCTATGCCGGCGCCGAGGGGATAAGCGTCGAGGAAGGCTTCCGCACCCTGCTCACCGGTCTCGCGGTGCGCTACTACAAAGCGGTCGCGGGATAGATGGAGGCAGTTGCGGCGCAGCAGGGCCGCCGGCGCGGTCGCTGGATGGTGCTTGCGCTGCTGGCGCTCGCAGCGACGGTGCTGATCGCCGGCATCGTCTCGCTCTCGACCCAGAAGCCTGACCGCAACCAGGTACGGCTCGACGGCATCGGCGATGCGCAGGAGATCTTCGGCGGGGTGCGGCAGGACGGCGACCGCCTCGGCTCCCCCGACGCCCCCGTGTCGATCCAGCTCTTCGACGATCTGCAGTGCTCGAGCTGCCGGGACCAGTTCCTCTCCACGATCCCGACGCTGGTCGAGAGCTACGTTCGCCCCGGTGACCTGCGGATGGAGTACCGCCACTACTCATTCAGCCCCTCGACCGAGGAGCTGGGCTTCTTCGGCGCCGAGGCGGCCGCGGACCAGGACTACGCCTGGCCTTATGTCTACCTCTTCTTCCGCAACCAGGACGAGGCGAAGCGGGTCGGCGTCAGTGAGGATTTCTTGACCGCGATCGCGGGAGCGATCCCGGAGCTCGACGTCCCCCTGTGGCGCGACTACCTCGCGAACGACACCAACCAGATCAAGAATCGCCTGGCCGGCTACGAAAAGCTCGCCACCGACCTCAGCATCCGCGCCCAGCCTGCCGCGATCGTGAACGGGCCGAACGGCACCCGGACGCTCCAGGACAGCCCGACCCTGTCGCAGATCACCGGCGCGATCGCGGCGCTGCGCTGAGCGGCTTCCGCCGGCCCGGCGGGCTCTGAGATAATCGTCGCTCTCGGGGCGTGGCGCAGCCTGGTAGCGCGCACCGTTCGGGTCGGTGAGGTCCCCGGTTCAAATCCGGGCGCCCCGATTGCCGCAAACCCGCTTGCAGAGCGGGATTCCGGCATTCCGCAGAGTGCCGAGGTACCGATGGGGTACCGATTTCGTGGCTGAGGCAGCGACCTGCTTCGAGTGCGGCAAGCCCGCAATCATCGAAGGCCAACGCCGCCGTCTTCATGCCGGCGCCGCCCGCTTAGCTGCTCCGCGAGGCTGGTCTGGGCCTGCCCTGGGCCGCGTGGCGGCCTCCGGTGCCCTTCTGCGCGGCCTTCCCCAGCCGCGCGCCTGCGGCGCCTCTGCGGCGCCCCACCAGCCTAGGCGAATTGGCCGCGAAGCGCCTTGGCGGGCGCCTCCGCCGCCCCGGATCAGCCCGCAGGTGCAGGAGGCGCTACAGGACGCGGGGTTATATCCGGCGGAGCGGGACGGTTCCGGCTGAGGTCGAGTGCCTACGGCTACTCCTCGGAGTACGACATGGAGCGGCTCGTGCGCCAGGCCCTGGTCTCGACGATCTACGGCGGCACCTCGGAGATCCAGCGCAACATCGGCCTGGGGCGCTCCTGCGCTCCTTGTCTGTTCGTTGAAACGCCCCTGACGCAGTCCCCACGAAAGTACCGATTTTGCGGGTTGACCTATGCCCCAGGAGGCCGTGGCCGCGTAAGCTGCGCGACTCCAGTGTCCCGATGCCAGAGTCTAGCCCGGTCAGCTTGCCTTCTCGGCGGGCTGGCCGGGCAGGGTCAATGTAGGCAATCGAAGAGGAGGTACTCATGGAGGGAAGCACCCTTCGCGCTGTCCTGGCGGCAGCTCTCGTGGTCATGCTGCTGGGCGGCGGCTACGCGTTCGCGGTCGATGTCGGCCGCAACGACGTCGGCTCCCGCCAGATCAAGAATCACGCGGTCAAAAAGCGCGACCTGGCGCGGTCCGTCAACCGGCGGATCACGCGAGGTCTAAGCGAGCCTAGGCCCGTCCCTGGCGCAACGCCCGTTCCCGCTGGCGTGACGATCCGCGGTGCGGTCGGCGGCGACTTCCACGGCTACGACGCCACGCAGGCGTCGGACTTCGGCGTGGATGTTTCGCTGCCTTCTCCGGCCCAGAACGCCCTGAGCGATGACGCGGTGTTCGTGAACGTCGCCAGCGATACTGGTGGCGCGACCACGACCGACACGAATCCGGGCTGCACGGGCACGCCGTCGAACCCGACGGCTGCTCCGGGCATCGTCTGTATCTACGTCGCCGGGTCAGACCAGGCGTTCAACGTGAACGGCTACTCGGTTCTGCCGGGTACTGGCGCGAGCCCGTTCGGCTTCAAGCTGAAGTGGGATTGTTCGTGCCAGGGTGACTCGTTCATCGACGGCACCTGGGCCTACACGGCTCCGTAGAGGTCAGCCCTGGCGGCGGGCTTGGCGCTCCTGCCGGGCTCGCCGCTTTCAGGGCACCGTGCACCCTCTACAAGGGTGAGGGTTGCGCGATGTGCGAGGACTGCTCCGTCCCGGTAGAGAAAGCGGCATGACAAGCAGGCCTGGGACATGTTGAACGCCAATCTGTGCATGACCATCGCTATCACCCCGAGCATCGACAAGAATGGCCAGCTCTCCAGGGATGCCAACTGCGGCTGGGCGCCGTAGAGAATCCTCCCAGCGAGCGGACCCAGGAAAGGGCGGCCTTTACGGGCCGCCTTTTTCTTGCGCCCCTGGCGCTTGCCGCGAGCGCGCATAGGGCCATCAGGCGATCGACCGGGCACTCTCCCTGCTGCGCTGGCGCGACGTCGACTGGCAGGCGGGCCGCATTCGCGTGCGTCAGAACTACGTCCGCGGCGAGTTCGGGACGCCGAAGTCCAAGCGGTCCACCAGGTCTGTACCGATGGCGGATGAGGTCGGCGGGGAGCTGGAGCGCCTGTTCCAGCAGTCGCACTGGCAGGCCGATGGCGACCTCGTCTTCGCCCACCCGATGAACGGTGAGCCGCTGCCGAAGGCGAACGTCACCCGCCGCTTCCGAGCTGCGCTGCGGGACGCCGGGCTCGATGAGTCGCACCGCTTCCACGACCTGCGGCACACGTTCGGCACGCGCATGGCCGCGGCAGGCGTGCCGATGCGGACGCTCCAGGAGTGGCTCGGGCACCGCGACCTGGCGACGACGCAGATCTACGCGGACTACGCGCCGAGCACCCGCGAGGCCGAGATGGTCGCCGAGGCGTTCGCCCAAGAGTCCGCCGAGCCCGTGGTACCGATTGAGTACCGTCCTGAGCGAACCTCAGAGAACCTGAGCGAACCCAATCGTGCTGAATAGCAGGCCAAACGACGGCAGCGGACCTCCATGTCCCGGTTCAAATCCGGGCGCCCCGATTACTCCCGCTCAGACGACGGCTACTCGCG